>NZ_JAIUHS010000017.1:0-107410 GCF_020165235.1 Mesorhizobium sp. CA13
ACCCCCGCCTTGGCCGCCATAACGCCTGAGCAGATCACGTCCCTCCGCCTGGCTGAGGCTGTCACCTACGACGACGACGTCGACGTCCTTTCCGGCCAGCATCGATTCCGCTTCCCAGGGCTGGCGCGCCTGACGCACGTCGTGGCCCCGGCGATCGAGGTGATCGGCGAGTTCGGTCGCCACCACGTCGGCGACGCAGATAAGCCCGATGACGGCGCGTGCGGCCATGTTTTCCAACCGTTTCCTGGCAACCCGATATGAGTGCTGGACATCATGTTTATACCCAATCTACTTTCCACCGAAAGTGGGAGCGAGCGCATCGTGCGGGCGAGAATTGTCATTGTCGAGGATGAGCCCGATCTGAGAGAGGCGGTTGCCGAATATCTCGGCGCCGCCGGCTATGACGTGGCGACCGCCGAAACCGCGGCCGCCGCGCGCAGCCTGGTCGAAACGCAGTCGTTCCATCTCGCCATCCTCGACATCGCCATGCCGGGTGAGGATGGTCTATCGCTCGGCCGCTGGTTGCGCTCGAGACTGCCGATCGGCATCATCTACGCCACCGCCGCCGGCACCGCGCTCGACCGCATCGTCGGCCTGGAACTCGGTGCCGACGACTATATCGTCAAGCCATACGAGTTGCGCGAGGTGCTGGCGAGAGTCCGCAGCGTGCTGCGCCGCGTCCCGCAGCCAACGGAATCGCAGGACAGGAAAGCCGGAACGGAGCGCCGCTCCGTTGCCTTCGGACCGTTCCGGGCCGATCTCGACGGCAGGCTGGTCACCGGCGCCAACGGTGCGGTAATCGACATGGCCAAAAGCGAATTCGACGTGCTGGAGATTTTCCTCACCCGCGCCAACCGGCTTTTGACGCGCGCCGCGATCTCGGAGGCGATCGGCTTCACCGAGGATCCCGAATCCTCGCGCGCCGTCGACATCCGCATCATGCGCCTGAGAAAGAAGATCGAGGCGGACCCGGCCAACCCGAAATTCCTGCGCACGGTGCGCGGCGAAGGCTATATCTTCTCGCTGCCGGCCGGCGACGGCAACTGAGCGGGCGCAGGAGATTCCTCCTTCGCCCGTGCTGGTCTGTGGACGGATCCGACGCAAATGCCTGCCGTCCAAAAACGCTCTCGGTTTGGGACAAGGTATAAAACAAGGATTTGAAACGCGGCGCATGAAATCCGCTTGGCACCGCAACAATGGCTGAAAATGACCGCTGAAGCAGCAGGCACGGACATGCAAGACGGCCGGCAAGGCGCGGCGATGGCGGCAGTGCGTGTGGTCCGCCGGCTGCGCGAGGCCGGCGACTGGCAGCGCGAGATGGACGCCATACTGGAAACGCTGTGCCGCGCCATGGACTGCCAGCGCGGCATCCTGTTTCGCCTGCGCGAACTGCCCGGCCAGGGATTTGCCCAATCCGTGGCCGCCTACTGGATCGATCCCGTGTTCGGTGGCGAGCTGGCCTCGCCGACGGTGATCGTGCAGTCGATCATCAACGCCGATCCGTTGCTGGAACGCCTGCAGGAGGATGAACGGCAGGGCAAGATTTTCGCCGGCCATACGCGCGATCTCGAAGGCTTCCTGAGAGCCGATTTCGAAAAACAGAGCATCAAATCGTTCCTGTCCGTGTCCGTTTTCGCGCACGGCCATCTCTGGGGGACGCTGGCGGTCAATGATTGCGTCGAGGAGCGCGAATGGACCGACGAGGAAGAGGCGACGCTGCACATCATCGCGCTGGCCATCGGCGATGCCATCGAACGCTCGCCCTCCGACGCCCACGCCAGCGAGGTCATCCGCCGCACCATGCTGCAGGCCTCGCTCGATGCCATCATCGTCATCGACGAGACCGGCTCGATCGTCGAATTCAATCCGGCCGCCGAGAAGATGTTCGGCTTCCTGCGCAGCGACATCCTCGGCAAGGACCTGCTCGATACCATCGTGCCGATCTACTACCGCAAGGGCTATGCTTCGGGGGCCGAATATATGTCCGGGCGCGGCGCGCCGATGGTCGGGCAGCGGCTCGAGACCGTGACCCAGAACGCCGCCGGCGAGATTTTCCCCATCGAACTGACGGCGACCGAGATGCGGGTCGCCGACCGCCGCCTGATCTTCGGCTCCATCCGAGACCTGCGCGACAAGCTGCGCGCCGAGGAGGAGATCAACCGGCAGCGCGAGAAGCTGCACCAGAACGAGAAGATGGCGGCGATGGGTTCGCTGCTTGCGGGCGTCTCGCATGAGCTCAACAACCCGCTGGCCGTGGTTGTCGCGCAGTCGACATTGCTGCACGAATTCGCCTCCGATCCGCAGACCAAGGTTCGCGCCGAGAAAGTGCGCGCCGCCGCCGAGCGTTGCGGCCGTATCGTCAAGAGCTTCCTGTCGATGGTCCGGCTGCATCCCACGGAGCGGGCCGAGACGGACCTCAACCAGGTGATCCGCGCGGCGCTCGAGGTGACTGCCTACGGCGCGCGCTCGAGCGGCATCATCATCGATACCGATTTCGCGCCTGGCCCGTTGCTGGCCATGGCCGACGCCGATCACGTCACCCAGGTGGCGGCCAATTTCCTCATCAACAGCCAGCATGCGCTGGCCGGCGTAGGCGGCGACCGGCTGATCAAGGTGCGGACCTTCCGCAGCGAGCGCGGAGATCCCGGTTTCTCGGTCGAGGACAATGGGCCTGGCGTGCCGGAAACGATCCGGTCCCGCATCTTCGAATCTTATTTCACCACCAAACCGGTCGGCGTCGGCACCGGCATCGGCCTGTCCATCTCGAAATCGATTATCGAGCGGCACAATGGCAATGTCTGGTTCGAGGAAGTGCTGCCGAATGGCGCCCGTTTCGTCGTCCAGCTGCCGGCCATTGCAGCCGGCATCGCCATTGCCGGCCAGAGCCAGCCGCGATCGAGCGGGCTGCGCCACGCCTTGATCATCGATGATGAGCCTGACGTCGCCGGTTCGCTCTCCGACATACTCGAATTAATGGGCATCAAGTCACGGATCGCGCTCGTCTGGGACACGGCCACAACCATATTGGCTGGCCACATGCCGCCCGACATCGTCTTTTCGGACCTGCGCATGCCTGGAACAAGCGGCATAACCATCTATCGAGAGTTGCTTACCGAAAGGCCGGAACTGGCGCGGCGTTTCGTGCTGGTCACTGGCGACCTGATCGGCGCCAAGGCCGAAATCGAGGCGTTGCCGCCCTTGCAGCGTCCGCAGATCCTGGAGAAACCGTTCAGCACACTGGATGTGCGCAGCGTGCTTTCCGCCATCGCCGAACAGGCGGCTTTGAAGGGATAGGCCGCGCCGACCGGTATTAAAAAAGGCCCCCGACCGACAAAGCGGCGGGAGCCGAAGGGAGCGCTGGAAGCGCTCGGGGAGCGCCGCGACATGATCCTAAGCGGAGCCGCTTCGGAACCATGTTTCAGCGAGTACTCAGAAAACGTTCGGCGTATTGGTCAGTGGCGCGGCATTGGCGATCATCCGGATCGCACGGGCTTTGTGCGCTCCGGACTGCTCGGCTATGGCCCGCAGGCAATCGACGCTCTCGGCGCCCCACGCCTGACCCTTGCAGGCAAAGTCGATCATCGGCACCGGCAGGCGTGCGGTTCTGGTGGTGGTCATTGCGCCGCCGACGACGTTGGCCGGTGGATTGAGCGAAGCAAAGGCGGGGCCGACCGTCGGCGTGAACGCCATGCCGGCGAAGGCGCAAGCAGCCAGCGCCATGAACATTGCCATGGGGTGGTCGCTGGCGCGCTGGCGCAATGCCAGCTTCGGGCGGCGGCTAACGCGCTCCGGAGCCTGGGCCCGGCAGTCGTTCTTGGCAATCTGAACTTTCGCATGCATCATCATCCCCTTCGTTTAAGGTTCTTTTTTGGATGAAACGAACTTAGTCGCGCTCTGTATCAGCGGAAAGCTGGCGTGGATTTGATATTGTAACCGCCTTGAAACGGCACTTCGCGGCCAGATTCCACCAAGGGGACATCACGCGCCTGCTTGCCGATCCCGGCTCGGCGGATCGGCAAGCGGGCAAGACGCGTGGCGCCCTTTTGCCTCGGCTTCCCTGCTGGCAGGGATTTGCTTCGGAAACCATACCGGAACCTAGCTTTGAAACCCGACCTAACGCCCGGATTCTCCGGGGTTTTCGGGGCGGACCGTCACATCGGATCGGGTCGCAATCGGCACGCAAATTTTTTTCCAAAGTACGACTGTTTGCACAAGCCATTGCATTTCAATGAAAAATATGATTATATTGAACGGATATTCAATAAAAAGAAGAGACGTTTTATGAACCCGCATCTCCGTGACGTGGCCATTCCCAACGATTGGGACCGGCGGGGACTGCCTGGCTGGAGCTACCATTCCGATGCCCTTCTCGAACTCGAGAAGGAGCACGTTTTCCGCAACCATTGGCAGATCGCCGGACATGTCAGCGACATCCCTGACGCCGGCGACTACCTGGCCATGGACGTCGTCGGCGAACGCGCTCTGATCGTGCGCGGCAAGGACGGCGTCGTGCGGGGTTTCAACAATATGTGCCGTCATCGCGGCAGCCGTGTCGTCGCCGACAGCCAGGGCAACTGCAAGAACGCGCTTGTGTGCCCGTTCCACGGCTGGGTCTACAATCTCGACGGCACGTTGCGCGGCGCTGCCCGCCCGCGTTCCTTTCCCGATCTCGACAAGACCGAGTTCGGCCTGATGCCGCTCGATCTGGAGGTCTGGATGGGCTTCATCTTCATCCGCTTCCGCGCTGGCGGCCCGCAGCCGTCCGTCGCCGAGCTGATGAAGCCGATCGAGCCCGAATTCTCGCACTACAAGGCCGCCGACATGGTGCCCTCCTGGGGCATCTGGACCCAGAAAACTCCGGTCAACTGGAAGTCGGTGCGCGACGTCGACAATGAGGGCTATCACGTCGCCATGGCGCACCCGGCTCTGCAGGACCTCTATGGCGCGACCTATTTCGACGAACCCTTCGTCAACGGCGTGTCGCGCTCCTTCGCCAGCTACAACCCGCATGCCGGCCGTCGCTGGAGCGTCAGGAACTACGTCAAGATCGCGCCGGAGCCGGCGCATCTGCCGGACTATCTGAAGAAGGCCTGGGTCTATTACGGCATCTTCCCCAACGCGGTCCTCTCGGTGATGCCGGAATCGGTGCAATTCTATCAGGAGTTCCCGCTGTCGACGGGTGAGACCCTGCTGCGCGGCGCCATCTACCGCTATCGCGACGAAAGCCGCGAGCAGGCCGCGGCCCGCTACCTCTCCTTCCGCATCGACCGCGACACCATGTCGGAGGATGTCCAGCTTTCGGTGTGGTCGAACGAATCCATGCTGTCGGAAGCCTTCGAGGGTTTTTATCTCTCCGACCTCGAATACGGAGTGCGCACCCACCACGACCATCTGCGCAGGCAGATCCCCGTGCTTGGGCTCGAAACGGCGCCGGAGGAGAAGGACATGTGGAACTTGAACGACGCGCTCAGGTCGCGGGGGTAGGCGGGACGGCGAAGCTGCCGATCTCCCCCCTCGTGGGGAGATTAGCCAATCACCCCCGCCACACCCCTTCTTTCCTGAGATCATCCATCGTGCGCGAAATGCCCTCGCGCAAAATGCCGACCATGTCGTCGATCTGCTCGCGCGTGATGACCAGCGGCGGCGACATCACGCACATGTTGATCAGCGGTCGCACCAGCAGGCCGAGCTCGTGGCAATGCGCGTCGATGCGTTTGCCGACATCCTTATCGAGCTGCAGCGGATCCTTGCTTTCGCGGTCGGCGACGCATTCGACGCAGCCCATCAATCCCAGGCCGCGCACCTCGCCGACCAGCGGCAATTCTTCCAGCGTCTTCAGCTGCGCCTGGAAATAGGGCGCGACCGCCTGCGTGTGGGCAAGTATCCCCTGTTCCAGAAGGTCGAGATTCCTGAGCGCCACCGCGCAGCCGACCGGGTGCGAGGTATAGGTCAGGCCATGGCCGAACATCGCGTCGGGATGGTTCGACCGGCGCAGTTCCTCCAGCAGCCGTTCCGATATGATGACGCCGCCGAGCGGGAAATAGCCTGACGTCACACCCTTGGCGAAGGTGATCATGTCGGGATCGATGCCGAACACATCGCCCGAGGCGAAGACATGGCCCAGCCGTCCAAAGCCCGTCACCACCTCATCGGAGACATAGAGGATGTCGTTGTCGCGGCAGATCTCGCGGATGCGCTTGAGATAGCCGTCCGGCGGCACGACAACGCCTCCGGAAGCCTGTATGGGCTCGCCGACGAAAGCACCGATCCTGTCGGCGCCGACACGCGCGACGGTGCCGCGGAACTGGTCGACGAGGAAGTCGGTGAAACTGGCTATGCTCATGCCCTGTGGACGACGGAACGGATCGGGCGAGGACAGCTTGATCACCAGCTCGTCGGCGCCGTCCATCCAGTCACGGTCGCGCGGGCGGCCATTGAGCGAGGCCGACAGATAGGTCGAGCCGTGATAGGCGCCGCCGCGCGACAGGATCAGCTTCTTCTCCGGCCGGCCCCGCACATTGTTGTAGAACTGCATGAAGCGCAGAGCCGTCTCCACCGCCGAGGAGCCGCCCGTGGTATAGAAGACGTGGCTGAGATCACCGGTCGCGTGACCGGCTATGCGACCGGCAAGTTCCGCTGAAGGCACGTTCATCGTGTACCACGGGGTGTTGTAGGACAACGCCATCGCCTGGTCGTACATCACCCTGGCGAGTTCCTCGCGCCGATGACCGACATTGACGCACCACATGCCGGCCGGCCCGTCGATCAACCGCTTGCCGGTGCCGTCGGTGATGTAGATGCCGTCGCCTTCGCCGATCAGCGCGCGCGCTTCCGCGCCGACCGAACCGGCATACGGCCAGGGCTGGACGAGATGGCGCCTGGCCAACTCGACGGCATCGGCGGCTCCAGCTTCGGCCATGTCGCTCGCCTTCAGGTCCCTCGCAGCCGCCATTGTCATCTCCACATCATTCGTCGAATTCAGGATTTCGAAATTTGGCCGGCAGTGCCGGAAATATCCGGCATAATCCGCGCTATTTTGAATGTCCGTTCAATCAATATCTCAGAAATAGCGCTTGATTTCAATCCGCGGATGCGGGCATGATGAAAGAAAGCCGGCAAGCTTGGAGCGCGATCAGCAAAAGTGGTCACCGGTTTTGCGTTCGATCGCGCTCCAAAACAAAATTGGGAACAAACAGCCGGCGTCAGTCCAATGGGATACCGCATGGCGGGACGCTCCAGGCCAGCAACCGAGATCACAGCCGGAGCCCTGCCCTCCGGAGTCTGGCAATGACGGCGGCGGCGGAAGGGTCGCCCCCGTTGCGCATGACGCGGGCCAGACGAAACGCCCTTCTGCAATCCGAACCCGTGCAGGGCTTTGCCCTGATCAGCCCGACCTTTCTCTACGCGCTCATCCTCCTGGTTCTGCCGATCCTGGTGGTTATCGCCCACTCCTTCTGGACGCAGAACTATCTGACCATTGACCGCACCTTCACGCTGGAAAACTACCGCATCGCCCTGACCGAGCCGATCTATCGCGATCTGTTGTGGCGCTCGCTGTATATCTCGCTGACGGTCAGCTTCTTCACCGTCGTCCTGGCTTATCCGATCGCCTATTTCATTTCCTTCCATGGCGGCCGCCACAAGAGCCTGTGGCTGTTCCTCATCACCATCCCGTTCTGGACCAGCTACCTGCTGCGCGTGATGTCGTGGAAGGTCATCCTCGGCTATAATGGCGTCTTGAACTCCGGGCTGATCGGCCTCGGCATTATCGACGAGCCGTCGACAGCGCTGCTCTACAATTCGAGCGCCGTCATCATCACGCTGACCCACGCCTGGGCGGCCTTCGCCATCCTGCCGATCTTCGTCTCGCTGGAGAAGATCGACCGGACCCTGGTGGAGGCGGCCACGGACCTCGGCGACGGTCCCTTTCGTTCGTTCCTTCGCGTGACCTTGCCGCTGTCGGCGCCGGGCATCATCTCGGCGGCGCTGATCGTCATGATCCCGACGGTCGGCGACTATGTCACCCCCAAGCTCGTCGGCGGCAAGGACGGCGTCATGATCGCCAACGCCATTCAGGCGCAGTTCGGCAAGGCCTCGAACTGGCCGCTGGGCGCCGCCCTTTCCGTCACCACGATGCTGGTCGTGACATTGATGGCCGGTGTCACGGTGCTGGTCATTCGTGCCGCCCAGAGGCTTGCGCGATGAGTGCGGCGCGACGCCTGCTGCCGGGCGGCTGGCTGTCGGCCTACGCCTTCCTCTATATCGTCTTCCTCTATCTGCCCGTGATCTTCCTGCCGATCTTTTCGATCAACACGGCCGCGACGCCGAAATTCCCGCTGACCGGCTACACCCTCAAATGGTACGAGGACCTGCCCAACACGCCGGCGCTGCTCGACGCCACCTGGAACAGCCTGATCGTTGGCGTCTCGGCGTCCGTCCTTTCGACGGTCCTCGGCATCCTCGCCGCCCGCTCGATCACCCGCTACCGTTATCCCGGCCGGCGGGCCATCAACGGTCTGATCATGGCGCCGCTCGTGCTGCCGGAAGTCATCGTCGCTATCTCGATGCTGCTGGTGATGCTGCAGCTCGGCTTGAGCCTCTCCCTGTTTACCGTCGTGCTCGGCCATGTCCTGGTTTGCATCCCCTATTCGATGACGGTGCTGACCTCCGGCTTCGAGGGTTTCGATCGCAGCCTCGAGGAGGCCTCGGCCGACCTCGGCGAGAGCGCCTTCGGCACCTTCCGGCGGGTGACGCTGCCGATGGTGGCGCCCGCGATCATCTCCAGCCTGCTGGTCTGCTTCACCATTTCGCTGGACGAGTTCATCATCGCCTTCTTCCTGACCGGAACCGAGGCGACGCTGCCGATCTATATCTGGGGCCAGTTGCGCTTCGCGGCCAAACTGCCGGGCGTGCTCGCGCTCGGCACGCTGCTGCTGGTCGCCTCCTTCCTGCTGATGACCGTCGCCGAAATCCTGCGCCGCCGCGCCGCCAGACGCACCCAGAACGAGGGAGGGCTTTATGCCTGAGCAGGTTTCATCCGGACGAGCCCTGTCCGAACGGACGATGATCGAGATCAACGGCGTCACCCGCAGCTACGGCGCCTTCAAGGCGCTCGACGATGCCTCCCTGAGCATCCGCGAGGGGGAATTCTTCTCGCTGCTCGGCCCGTCCGGCTGCGGCAAGACCACGCTGTTGCGCATGATCGCCGGCTTCGACAACCCGACCAGCGGTTCGATTTCGGTCGGCGGCCAGCCGATGGAAGGCATCGCACCCAATCGCCGGCCGACCAACATGGTCTTCCAGAGCTATGCGATATTCCCGCATCTCAACGTCGAGCAGAACGTCGCCTATGGCCTGAAGCGGCTGAAGCTCCAGGGCGGCGAGGAGAAGCGCCGCGTCGATGAAGCCCTGGCGCAGGTCTCGCTGACCGGTCTCGGCAAGCGGCTCGCCACTGAACTGTCCGGCGGCCAGCGGCAACGCGTCGCGCTTGCCCGCGCGCTGGTGATGCGGCCCAAGGTGCTGCTGCTCGACGAGCCGCTGTCGGCACTCGACAAGAAGCTGCGCGAGCAGATGCAGGTCGAACTGCGCCGCCTGCAGCAGGCCGTCGGCATCACTTTCGTGCTGGTCACCCATGACCAGTATGAGGCGCTGGCCATGTCCGACCGCATCGCCGTGATGTTCGGCGGCAGGATCGCGCAGGTCGCCTCGCCCAAGGAGATCTACCAGCGGCCGGTCAACCGCCAGGTGGCCGACTTCCTCGGCGGCATGAACTTCGTCAAGGCCGAGATCGTCGAGGAGAACGGCGCCTCACTGGTCGTCGACACGCTGGGCTTCGGCCGTGTGAAGACCGACAAGCCAAAAGCCTTCGTGCGCAATGGCGGCGGCGCCACGCTCGGCATCCGCCCGGAGCGCCTGCGCGTGTTGTGGGACAATGCGACGGCCAAGTTCGAGGTTGCCGGAAAGGTGGTCGAACGCCACTATTTCGGCGAGATCACCCATTTGATCGTCGAGATCCCCGGCCTGGAAAAGCCGCTGTCGGTAACCGAGACCAACGATTTCGGCGCCGACGATATTCCGGTCGGCACTTCGATCCGCCTTGCCTACGATCCCGAAGCCTTGGTGGCGATGGCGGATTGACGGTCCGCGATGATCTTTCGCGCCGCAATGCGACCGGCAACGATCGCCCCTTCGACATAGCCGGGGAATGACGGCGACAGCTCCGACGACGCGAAATGAACAGGCGGCGCGCCAGCCAGGAGCACGGGCTCGGCATCGGTCGCCGCGACGTCGACGATGAGGTCGCTGTAGCCGCCGCCGCTCCAGCGGTCATGCGTCCAGTCGCGCTGGCTGAAACCCGCAATTTCGGCCGCGTCGGGGCCGAGGGCTTCCACGAGTTTACCGGTCACTTCGGCGCGCAACGCAGCCTCGCCAAGCTCACCCAAGCGCAGGGCGAGCGGGCCGCCGACGAAGACGACCAGCGCCGCGCGGCCTTCATCCGGACTGGCATCGCAGGCGAACAGCCCCGGCGGGTCGCGCCACATCACCATGCCGCTCAAGCCGCGGCGGCGCCAGAAGGCAGCGGGGTAGCGCACCAGCACCTTGATCACGGCGCCGCTTTCCCAGACGCCGAGCGCCTTCGCCAGGGATTCGGGCAGAGCGGGTGCGAAGTCCAGTTTCGCCGCTATGACCGGCGGCACCGCGACAAGTGCCGCCCGTGCTTCAATGATATCCGCCGCCGAGACGATGCGAACGCCTTGCGGCCCATGCTCGATGCATGAAACGGCTGCGTTGAGCCACAGCCGGTCGCCGAGATCGCCGGCCAGGTCCTCGGCCAGCGACTGCATCGTCTCGCGCAGGAAATACTGCAGCTCCGGCACCTCATTGGTGATGCGTCGGTCATTGTCGATCAGGTGCCAGAGCGGCAGTTTCTCCAGCGCCAGGCACCACAGGCCCTCGATCATCGAGCGGAAGGCTGCCTTGGCGGCATCGGCATCGTCCTGCCGGTCGAGCCAGGCGGCAACGGTCAGCCCGGCAATCGAGGGATCGTCCGGCGCGATCGCGTTCATCCGCTCGCGGATCGCCATCGAACCAGAATAGGTTCGCTTTGCCTCGGCGGCGGAGATCGGCGGCTGGACAATGAACTCGCCATGGACATAGGTTTCGACCAGCGTCTTGCCGCGCGCGCCGACGAGCGCCATCAGCTCCGGCATGTCCTCGCACAGGAACTGGCCGCCACTGTCGATGCGCTCGCCGGAGCCGATCTCCATCGACTCGACGCGCCCGCCGACACGGTCGCGCGCCTCGAGCAGCACGAAATCGACGCCGGCCTTTTTCAGCTCGAGCGCGGCCGACAGCCCGGTGAAGCCGGCGCCGATGATGACGACATCGGCTCGTGCGGATTCGCTGTTCAATAGCCGGCCTTGATCTTCTCGAACTCGGCGACCATGCGTTGCTTGAGCTCCGGCGCCACCGGCTGCTGGAACAGCGTCTTGTCGAGGAATTTATCGAGATCGTCGAAGCCGCGGTCGGCCAGCACCTGGTGATCGACCGCGGCCATGCCGGCACCGTTGCCATGGCCGTAGCCGAAGGTCTTGACCATATAGTCCGACACCCCGGGCGCATTGACCGCGCTCAGGAAATCATAGGCCTGGTCGAGCTTGCCCGGCGCGTCCTTCATCAGCACATAGCCGCACACCCAGGTCGAGATTCCCTCCTTGCTGTCGCGGTTCATGGCGATCGGCAGGCCTTGCCCCTTCAGCGTCACATAGGTCTCGTTCCAGCCCCAGACGAGATCGACCTCATTGCCGATGAAGGCCTGGTTGAGATCGGTGTCGTCGGTCCAGTAGAAACGGATGTTCTTGTGCACGTCGCGCAGGAAGGCGGACGCCTCCCGGAACTGGGCATCGGTCATCCTGGTCCAGTCTTTCAGCCCGATGACCAGGCTCGCCAGCGCATAGGCGTCGTCGACATTGTCGCCGATGGTGACGCGCCCCTTGAACTTCGGGTCGGCGAAGATCCTGAGCGATTGCGCCTGCTCCGGCGTCACCTTGTCGGTGCGGTAGAGAAGCGAGGTGTTGCCCCAGTCGAACGGCATGAACCACGCTTTGCCGTCGTTGGTGGTGGCGAGATCCTTCATCGCCATGATGCCGGGATTGAGGTTTTTCCAGCCTGCTATCCTCGACGTGTCGAGCGGCTGCAGCATGCCCGCCTCGCGCCACTTGACCACGCTTTGCGAACAGGGATGCGCGATGTCGGCCCTGAAGCCGGCTCGCATCTTCTCGAAGGCTTCGTCCTCGTCGCCGAAGAAGGCGAAGGTCGGCTCGGCGCCGTATTTGGCGGCATAGGCGGGGTGCAGCAGCGGGTCCTCATAGCCGGACCAGTCGAACACGACGAGGTCGCCGCCACCTTCCGCCCAGGCACAGACGGCGCCGGCGCCGATCACGCAGGCGGCGGCAAGGACAAGGCGGCGTAGCACTGGCTTCATGGTGCGAATTCCCCGTCGCGAAAATGCTGCCGCGAGGTTAGGAGAATTCGCCTCTCTTGGCGAGCCCGTCCGCCCACCATCTCCGCAGGCGGACGGGCGGCCGAACCGGCTCAATAGCCGGCTTTGATCTTCTCGAACTCGGCGATCATCTTGAGCTTGAGCTGCGACGGCACCGGCGACTGGAACAGCGTCTTGTCGACGAATTTCTGCACATCGTCATAGCCTTTTTCCTTCAGCACGGCCTGATCGACACCGGCCATGCCCTTGGCGTTTGCCTGACCGTAACCCCAGTCCTTGACCAGCACCTTGGCGATGTCGGGATCGTTGACCGCGTTCAGATAATCATATGCCTTGTCGACATTGCCGGGCGCGTCCTTGAACAGCACATAGCCGCAGACCCAGGTCGAAATGCCTTCGTCAGTGTCCTTTTTGGCCTTGATCGGCACGCCGGCGGCGACCGATTGCACGGTGGCGTCATTCCACGCCCAGGCAAGATCGACCTCGCCACCGCTCAAAAGCTGCACCACGTCCGTTGTGTCGGTCCAGTAGGAGCGCACGTTCTTATGCACCTGGCGCAGGAAATCCGACGCCTGTTTGAACTGGTCGTCGGTCATCTTGGTCCAGTCCTTGACGCCGATGGCGAGGCTTGCCAGCGCATAGGCATCATCGACATTGTCGCCGATCGAAACCCGGCCCTTGTACTTCGGATCGGCGAACGCCTTCAGCGACTGCACGTCCTTGGCGTCGACCTTTTCGGAATTATAGGTGAGCTGCGTATTGCCCCAGTCCCAGGGCATGAACCAGGCCTTGCCGTCGGCGGTCGTGGCGAGATCCTTCATCGCCATGATGCCGGGATTGAGATCTTTCCAGCCTGTGATCTTCGATGTGTCGAGCGGCTGCAGCAGGCCCGCCTCGCGCCATTTCACCACGCTCTGCGAGCAGGGATGGCCGAGGTCGGCCTTGAAACCGGAGCGCACCTTCTCGAACGCCTCGTCCTCGTCGCCGAAGAAGGCAAAGGTCGGCGAATCGCCGTTCTTCTCGACATATTTCGGATGGAAGCTCGGATCCTCATAGCCGGACCAGTCGAACACGACCAGGTCCTTGTCGGCGGCAACCGCCATGGCTGCGGCCGAGGCCGCCAGCACACCGGTCAATGCCAGGGTCAATGTCAGGCGTCGGGCCAATGTCAGTCGCTGGATTGATGTCCTCATTGCTGTTCCATCCTCT
The DNA here is from genome assembly GCF_020165235.1 of Mesorhizobium sp. CA13. Classification (NCBI taxonomy): domain Bacteria; kingdom Pseudomonadati; phylum Pseudomonadota; class Alphaproteobacteria; order Hyphomicrobiales; family Phyllobacteriaceae; genus Mesorhizobium; species Mesorhizobium sp. CA13. The sequence goes on from NZ_JAIUHS010000017.1 coordinate 13,712, forward strand.
TTTATTTTATCGATTGCTTCATGCCTTGCGACGGGTGGCGGCTGCTCCCTGGTAATGTTTGGGGAATGCGGCCGACAGGAATTCATTGGCTGCCTGCAAGGCGCTCTCGCGGGTGGTGTCTTCGGTGCCCATCATCAAGCGCAGCCACAGCCCCTCCAGCATCGCGCTGAGCGCCAGCGCCATGACCTGCGGCTCATAGGCATAGCCGCCGCTTTGCTTGAGCGTCGCGCAGAGCTCGATGAAGATGTTCTGGTAGACGGCATCGCGGGCGCTGCTCAGCGCCTGGTAGGTCGGTCGCGACTTGGCCTCGCCCCAGAAGGCGCACCAGGCCGCCAGCTTGCGCTTGTTGCAGATGGAACGGTCGAAATCGGCCGCGACCAGGGTCCGCAGCTGGTCGGCGGGGTCGTCCCCCGCCTTCTCCAAGGCATTGCGCCAATGCGCCGAGTACTCGTCATACATATGTTGCAAGGTCGCGATCAGCAGTTTTTCCTTGCTCTCGAAATGGAAATTGACGATGCCGCGCGACAGGCCCGCGCCATCGGCGACGTCGGCCATCGTCGTCTCCGAATAGCCGCGCTTGGCCAGCGAATCGATCGTCGCCTCGATCAGTTGAAGCTGCCTGACCTCCTTGGAAGCCTTGCGCCCGCGTTTCTCGGGTTCGCTCGATGCCTCGGCGGACTGCTCTTGGCGTGCTGCAATTTTCATGGGTACGGTCATGCTCCACATCGCCGGCTAGCCGACCATCTTCGGTTTTTGCCCGCGAAGATGAGTGGGACGGTGCTCGCCACTGTCAAGCACCTTCTGCATGGCCTCCCAGGTTCGTATGTTCTTGTCGACATAGGCGGCGCCCACCGCCGCCGCGACCGTCGGATAGAGCGGCCCCTTCAGCCTTTCCAGTTCGCCCCGCGCCACTTCGCGATACCAGGGATTGCGGTCGCGAACCGCGATCTCGGCAAAGCCCGCCTGGCGCATCGCCCGTGCGTAGCGCACCGGCGAGGCCATGGCGAAGGACAGCCCTTCGGCGGCGACATAGGCCTTCATCTCAGGTGATGGTTCGCCGTCATGCGAGATCATCCAGTTTGATGCCGCAAAGGCGCCGCCGGCCTTGAGCACGCGGAATATCTCCGCAAACAGCGCATCCTTGTCGGCGACATGCAGCAGCGCATCCTTGGAGAAGACGACGTCGAAGGATTGATCCTCGAAAGGCAACCGCCCAGGCGGCGCCTGGATGAAGCAGGCGCGGTCGGCAAGCCCGCGGGAGGCTGCCCGCCGCCTGGCCGTTTCGATCACCGGCCGCTCGACATCGAAGCCGGTGACGTGCGCAGCGCCATGCCGTTCGACCAGATGCAGCGTGATGCCTCCGGACCCGCAGCCGATGTCAAGGATGGTCTTGCCTGCGAGCGAAAGTCCCTCGAGCACGCGGTCGACTTCGTCGGGCCCGCCCGGCGACAGGTAGCCGTCTCCCCACAGCGCCTCGAGGAAGCGGATGGCGGCATCGTCATACTCCGGCTCGGCCTCGGCCGTTTCGATCATCAACCCTCGATCCCCAATCGATGAATGTCCGTCTCGAACGCCTGCAAAGCCTAGCCCATGTCTGGGAAAACGCAATATCATTTGTTGAACATTCATTCAATATGGCTGGACAAAACGACAACTGCCATGCCAAATTTCGCGCGTTAAGAGGACGGATTGCGCCAAATGAACAGCGGATCGCATGGAAAGACTGGGCCAAAATGAAAGCTTGGGATGCGATCGTCATCGGAGGCGGACACAACGGCCTGGTCAACGCCTGCTATCTCCAGCGCGCCGGCCTCGACGTGCTGGTGGTGGAGAAGAATCCCTGGGTCGGCGGCGCCGCCACCAGCCGGGAGTTGACGCCGGGCTTCCTCTATTCCAACTGTTCCTATGTCTGTTCGCTGTTTCGCCCTGAAATCATGCGCGACCTCGAACTGCCGCGCTTCGGCCTGCAGGTCATTGCCTATGAGGGCGGCGCGGTGTTCACCAGGGATGGCGACTATCTTGCCAATTACCGGGACCACGATGCGCACCGGCGCGAATTTGCGCGCTTCTCCCGACGCGATGCCGAAGCCTATGACCGTTATGCGCGCGATGTGACACGCCAGTGCCGTTTCATCCAGCCGCTGTTGATGCGCACCGCGCCCGACCCGACCAGCCTGCGGCCGCGCGACCTCGGCGAACTGCTTTATCTGGGCAGGAAATTCGCGGGCCTGTCGGCGGAGGAAATGGCGCTGACGCTGCGCTTCTGGACCATGTCGATCTCGGACTTCCTCGACGAATATTTCGAGACCGATGTCATCAAGGCCAATTTCGCTTTGTCCGGCATCATCGGCACGGCGCTCGGGCCGATGTCGCCCGGCACTGCCTATGTGCTGCTGCACCACTATATGGGCGAGGTCGACGGCTCGGTCGGCGCCTGGGGCTATGCGCGCGGAGGCATGGGTGCGGTGACCAAGGCGCTGGCGGCGTCCTTCAAGGCGTCGGGCGGAACCATTCGCACCGGCGCCGAGGTCGATCATGTGCTGGTCGGCAGGGGGAAAGCCAAAGGCGTGGTGCTGGCCGGCGGCGAGGAGATCCGTGGCAGGCTCGTCGTCTCCAATGCCGACGTCAAGCGAACCTTCCTGAAACTGGTCGAGGAAAAGGAACTGCCCGAGATTTTCCTGCGCCGGGTCAGGAACTTCAAGATCCGAGGCTCGTCCGGCAAGGTCAACATCGCGCTCGATTCGCTGCCCGAATTCCCGGCATTGCCGAAGGATTCGCCGGTCTATCGCGGCGACATGCACTTCACCGATTCGATGGAGCGCATGGAGCGCGCCTATGACGACTGGAAGGCCGGACGCTGGTCGGCCGATCCCTTCCTCGACATGGTCATCCCGACAACGCTCGACCCGACCATGGCGCCGCCCGGCAAGCATTTCATGAGCTGCTTCGTGCAATACGCGCCGCCCAAAGTGAACGGCCATGAATGGACCGACGCCGATCGCGACGGCTTCGCCGAAAGCGTGATTGCGCAGATTGCCGGCTACTCGCCCGGCTTTCGCGACCGCATCGTCCACATGGAGGTGCGCACGCCGCGCGAAATCGAGGCCGAGGTCGGGCTGACCGAAGGCAACATCTTCCAGGGCGAACTCACCTTCGACCAGCTTCTGTTCAATCGTCCGGTGCCGGGCTACGCACAATACCGCTCGCCGGTCGGCGGGCTTTATATGTGCGGCTCCTCGACCCATCCCGGCGGCGGCGTCATGGGCGCGCCCGGCCGCAATGCCGCGGCCGAAATCCTGCGCGACCTCGCCAAATCGACCTCGCATATGAGCCCGGCCCATGACGTCATTTGATGCCATCGTCATTGGCGGCGGCCATAATGGCCTCGTCACTGCTGCCACGTTGGCGAAGGCCGGGCGCAAGGTGCTGCTGCTGGAAGCCGGGAGCGATCTCGGCGGCGCCGCGCGCACGGAGGAATTCGCGCCGGGTTTTCATGTCTCGTCGATCGCCCATCTGCTGAACCGCCTGCATCCCGACGTGGTGAAGACGCTGGAGCTGGAGAAGCATGGCCTGCGGATCACCCCAGACGACTTCGTGCCGTCGGTTGCGCTGTCGATGGACGGCCCCTCGCTCATCCTGCACGGCGCCTATGGCGAAATGCTCACCGGCGCAAGTTCGTCCGAGCAATCCGCGTGGAAGCAGTTGCGCGCGCAGCTGCTGCGCTACGCCGGCATCCTGGAACCCTTCCTCTCGCGTCGTCCGCCCGATCTGGCCGGCATGTCGCTGCTGGAGACGGCGGCGTTCGGCCAGACCGCTCTGGCGCTGAAAAGGCTCGGCAAGGAAGACATGCGCGATTTCCTGCGCGTACTCTTGATGAACGTCGCCGACCTGCTCGACGAGCAGCTTGCCGACACCAGGCTGAAAGGGCTGCTTGCCTTCGACGCGACGCTCGGCAGCCATCTCGGTCCGCGCTCGCCCACCTCGCTGCTCGGCCTCTACTACCGGCTGGCCGGCGAGGCCGGCGGTTCGGCCGGCGCGCAGATAATGCCGAAGGGCGGCATGGGCGCGGTGATCGCCGCCATCCGCGCCTCGGCCGAAAAGGCCGGCGTGAACGTCCGCACATCGGCGCCTGTCGCAAGGATCATTGTCGAGAAAGGCCGCGCCGTCAGTGTCGCATTGGACAATGGCGAGCTGCTGCGCGCCAGGACGATCGTCTCCGCGACAAATCCGGCGACGACTTTGCTCGACCTTGTCGGTCCACGCGAACTCGACACCGGCTTCGTGCGCAAGGTGAACAACATCCGCATGAAGGGTGATGTCGCCAAGCTCCACCTGGCGCTCGACAGGCCGCCGCAATTCACAGATGTAGATGCCGCCGGCCACAGGGGGCGGCTGGTTATCGCCCCCTCGCCCGATCATGTCGAGCGCGCCTTCAATCCATCCAAATACGGCGCGTTCTCGCCCGAACCGGTGATGGAGATCACGCTGCCAAGCCTCGCCGATCCATCGCTCGCGCCCGACGGCGCCTGTGTGTTGTCGGCGGTGGTGCAATACGCTCCCTATGCGCTCCGAGAAGGCTGGTATGCCGGCAAGCCGAAATTCCTCAAGGCGGTCATGGCGCAGCTCGAGGCCTACGCACCCGGCATCGGCAACAGCGTCGTCCATGCCGAGCTTTTGACGCCCGCCGACATCGAAACGCGCTACCGCATGCCGGGCGGCCACTGGCACCACGGCGAATTGCAGGCCGACCAGATGCTGATCTCGCGCCCGGTCTCGGGCTGGTCCGGTTACGACACGCCGTTCGACGGGCTGTTCCTCGCCGGCGCCGGCTCGCATCCCGGCGGCGGCGTCTCCGGCGCGCCAGGGCTCAATGCCGCGCGACGCGTCATCGCGATGAAGGGGTGAGCATGATTTCGCAATTCGCCAAGGCTGAGTTCTACGGGGGGCGCGAAGGATCGCCGGCATGAATCATCAACCCACCATCCCTCCACCATCCGCCCGCATCGCCGCCCAATCCCACTTCCGCACGTTGCGTCTCGGCACGCCGTTCCAGCCGCGCATCGATGCTCTGGCCAGGACCCAGGATTGGTACAACTGGGCGGGCTACCGCGCCCCCCATTCGCTGTGGGACGAGGAGCTGGAATATTTCGCCATTCGCAGCCAGGCGGCACTCTTCGACATCTCGCCTATGACCAAATACCGTATCGAGGGCACGGATGCCGAAGCCTTCCTCGATCGTGTCACCTTGCGTGACGTGACCAGGCTCAGGCCGGGCCGCGTCCACTACACCGCGTGGTGCGACGACGAGGGTTTCGTCCTCGATGACGGCACGCTGTTCCGGCTCTCGCCGATGCGGTTCCGGCTGTGCTCGCAGGAGCGGCATTTGCCTTGGCTGCTCGACAGCGCCATTGGGTTCGATGTGACGGTGGAAGAAGAAACCGACGCCGTCGCGGGCCTGGCATTGCAGGGTCCGACCTCTTTCGCCGTGCTGCGTGATGCCGGTTTTGCCGGAGTCGGAAAGCTGAAGGCATTCGACCTCGCCGAATTCCCGCATGATGGCGAAACCGTCACCATCTCGCGCACCGGCTTCACCGGCGATCTCGGCTACGAACTGTTCGTACCGGTCGACAAAGCGCTGAGCCTGTGGGACCGGCTGATGGCGGCCGGCGAATTGCGCGGCATCCGCGCCATCGGCTACACCCCGCTCAACCGCGCCCGGCTCGAGGCCGGGCTGATCGTCGCCAATGCGGACTTCACGACAGCCGAACACGCCATCCGCGCCGACCGCTTGCGCATGCCCGACGAGATCGGGCTCGGCTTCATGATCGATCTGGAAAAGGCCCATTTCAACGGCCGTCGCGCCATCTTCGAGGCGCGCGCCAAGCGCAAGCTGCGGCATGTGCTGGTCGGGTTGGAGATCGAAGGCAACATCCCGGCCGAACACGCCATCGTGTATCACAGAAAGAGCCAGGAGGTCGGGCTGGTCAGTGCCGCCATGTGGTCGCCGATGGCCAAGCGCAACATCGCCATCGCTTCGCTGGCGCGACCATATGGTGATACCGTCGTCGACGACCTCTGGGTCGAGATCTACGCCATGCGCGAGCTGCAATACCAGAAGCTGATGAAGCGGGCCAAGGTGGTGCCGCGGCCGTTCATCAAGCTCGATCGCCGCACCGCCAATCCGCCGGCGGATTTCTGACCATGGGCGAGGAAGCCGACAAGCAGCAAGAAGAGGCGGCCGAACAGTGGGAACTGGTCAACACGCCACTCGGCGAAAAATGGTCCGGCCGCACACGCTATGCCGCCGCCATGTTCTTCTACAAGCGCGGCGAGATGAGCGCCGAGACGCTTGAGGTCTACCGCATCTGCGCGCGGCTCGATTCGGAAGACCCGCTGCCGATCATCCGCGACCGCGGCGTCGGCAAGGACTGGCTGAAGCGCATGGGATTCGGCTGAACTTCCTATCCTATGGTCTTCTCCAGCATGGCCAGCCAGTTTCGGTAGGCGATCTTTTCGATCAGCGCGCGGCCGAAGCCGCGTGCGGCGAGCGCATCGATGAGCTTCGGCAGGCCGGCGGCATCGCCAATGACGGCCGGGATCATGGCTCCGTCGAAATCGGAGCCGAGGCCAACCCCATCCTCACCCAGCGCCTGCAGCAGGGAATCGATGTGGCGCACCATGATGTCGAGGCCGGTATCGGCGTTCATCTTTCCGTCCTCGCGCAGGAAACCGGTGGCGAAGTTCAGCCCGACCATGCCGCCGGTTTCGCGAATCGCGCCGAGCTGCCAGTCGGTGAGATTGCGGGAGTGGCCGCATATCGCATGCACGTTGGAATGGGTCGCGACCAGCGGCGCATCGCTGAGCGCGGCGACGTCACGAAACCCCTTCTCGTTGAGATGCGACAGGTCGATCATGATCCTGAGTTGGTTGCAGGCCTTGACCAGCGCCTTGCCGGCATCGGTCAAGCCGGGACCGGTATCGGGCGAGGACGGAAAGCGGAACGGCACGCCATGGCCGAAAGCGTTCGGGCGGCTCCAGACGATGCCGAGCGAGCGCAAGCCGGCGGCATGCAGCACGTCGAGCATGGTGAGTTCGGGATCGATCGCCTCGACCCCTTCGATATGGAATACCGCGGCGATCGAGTCGCGCGCCATGGCGCCGCGCACATCGGCGGCATTGCGGCAGACGCTCAGCGCTCCGGCGCGTTCCAGCCTGAACAGGATCGAGGCCATCGCCATCGTCGAGACCAGCGCATCGCTGTGCGGGAGTTCGGGCGGCAAAGGCTCGGTGTCGCTGGGTGTCGACGGGACAGCGCCGCGCCGACCTCTCTCGACAGGCGGCGGGAAGATCGCGAACATGCCGCCCACAAACCCGCCGGCTCGTGCGCGCGGCAGATCGATATGGCCGCCCGATTTCCCTTCCATGAACAGCTTTTCGACGTCCGGGTCTTTCGACTGATAGAGTCTGAGCAGCGTGTCGTTATGGCCGTCGAAGACGGGAACGAGATCGGTTTCGGTCATGAAGGGATCATTCGGTTCGATGTGTCGCACGCCGCCCGCGATATATCATATCTACTTAGGCAAGATGGGCCGAGCGTGCAAATGCCAAAGCCGTGCTGGCCTATCACACTGTTTTACTCCCGCGGGTCCCGACTGGTAAAGCGCCGGCTGATCCTACCCCTTCAGCACGTCGGCCCACTCCGGATGACGGCGGAACTGGGCGTTGGCGAAGGGACAGAGCGGGATGATCTTCTTGCCCGCCGCGCGCGCGTCCTCGACGGCGCGGGTGACGAGCCGAAGCCCGGCACCCTGGCCGCGAAACGCGTCGGGCACTTCGGTGTGGTCGATGATGATCTGGTGCTCGCCGATCCTGGTGAAGGTCATCTCCGCCTCGGCGCCGCCCGGACCGCGCAGCACGTAGCGGCCCTTGGAACCACGATCTTGGAGTTCGATCTCCGGCAGTTGGTCAGGCATCACTTACTCCTTGGGCCACGCCGGCAAAGAGCCGCCGCGCCGCCTCGATTTCGTTTGGCCGCACTTCGTGCCCGCCTTCATGCCACTCCACTGTGACATCGGCGCCATCGGCGCGCAAATAGGCTTCAAGCCGCGAAGTCAGGTTCGGCGGGCAGATCGGATCCCGCCTGCCGGCAGTCACCAGAATGCGGCGCCCGGCAAGACTGCCGTTCACCTCCGGTTCGAACGGGATCAGCGGGTGCATCAGCACCGCCGCGTCGAACAGGTCAGGAGCTTCGAACAGCAGCGATGCCAGGATGTTGGCGCCATTGGAGTAGCCGAGAGCGTATATCGCCGACGGCTTCGCCGCTGCTATCTGCGCCTTGACGAAGCCCGCCATCTTCCGCGTCGCGCGCTCCAGGTCCTGCATGTCATAGACGCCCTCGCCGGTGCGACGGAAAAAGCGCGCGGCGCCTTGTTCAGACACATCGCCGCGTGGCGAGATGATGGTTGCCTGGGGCGCGAGATCGCGCCCCAGCGGGACGAGCTGGCCCTCGTCGCCTCCGGTGCCATGGAAGACGAAGAGCAGCGGACCGCCCGGCGAACCGGGCAGCACCTTGTGGATGTAGCTGTCTGTGCTCATGACCCCGCCCCTCAGTCTTCCAGCTTCTGCAGGTGCTTTTCGAGATAGGGCCGCAGGTGCTGATGCTGCGCCGGCAGCTTCAAGGCTTCACCGAGATGGGCGGTGTCCTCGTCGCGGTCGAAGCCCGGCTCGTTGGTGGCGACTTCGAACAGAACGCCGCCCGGCGTGCGGAAATAGATCGCCCAGAAGTAATCGCGGTCGATCACCGGCGTCACCTGGTAGCCGGTATCCATCAGCGCCTTGCGCACTTCGAGCTGCTTGGCGCGGTCCTCGACGGCAAAGGCGACGTGATGGACCGAGCCCGCGCCGAGATCGGCAAAGGCGGCACCGGGTAGCGATTCGATGTCGACGACGTCGGCGCCATTGCCGTTCCTGACCGCCAGCCGCCTGACATTGCCGGATCTGTCGACCTCCTCATAGCCCATGAACTTCAACAACTCCTCGGTGGCGCCGCCATCCTTCAGGCGCAACGACACGGAGTGAAAGCCACGGATCGCCTCGTCGGCGGGAACACCGCCCTTCGCCCATGGCGCGCGCGTGTCGGCGCTGTCCTCGACAAGCGCGAAACCGTCGCCGTCCGGCCCGGCGAAGGCCAGACGCTTCTCGCCAAAGGTCTCGTCGCGAGACAGCCCGGTGATGCCTTTCTCGGCGAAGCGCTGTTCCCAATAGGCGAGCGTGCCTTGCGGCACCGAATAGGCGGTGGTGCCGACCTCGCCGACGCCGTGACGGCCCTTGCCGATGTTCGGAAACGGAAAATAGGTCATCACCGAACCAGGCGTACCAAGCTCGTCGGCATAGTAGAGGTGATAGACGTCGGGCGCGTCGAAATTGACCGTTTTCTTGACCCGGCGCAGGCCGAGCTTCCCAGTGAAGAACTCATTGTTCTGGCGGGCATCGCTGGCCATCGAGGTGACGTGATGCAAACCCTTGATCTGGTCAAGCATGAGTGCTGCTCCCTTGTTGTGTCGCGGCCCCTGCCGCTGTCCCCGCCAATATGAGCATCGGCCTGTTCCCGTCAAAGGCGACAAAGGCGGGATGGACTGTACTCTGGAAGTGAACAATCAAAAGCAGTTTGTTCACCGATCCACCAGCAGCCCGGGCTTGCGCCGGGGGCGGATTTCGGTTCCATGAGCGACGCTCGAACATTAGCCAAGGATATCGCCCAGTGACCGGAAAAGGCAGGCGTCCGAACGTTCTCCTGATCACATGCGACCAATGGCGCGGCGATTGCCTTTCGGCGGCTGGCCATCCCCTGGTGAAGACGCCGAATGCCGACGCATTGGCAGCGGAAGGCGTATTGTTCAAGCGGCACTATGGCGGCGCGGCACCCTGCTCGCCGGCCCGTGCCTGCCTCTATACCGGCCTCTACCAGATGAATAACCGGGTTTGCCGCAATGGCACGCCGCTCGATGCCCGTCACGGCAATATAGCGCTTTCGGCGCGCGCGCTGGGCTACGATCCGACGCTGTTCGGCTACACCGACGTGTCGCTGGATCCGCGCCGGCTCGCTCAGGCTGACCCGCGGCTGCGAAGCTATGAAGGCGTACTGCCTGGTTTCACGGTGCGCCAATTGCTGCCCGAGCATCAGAGGCAGTGGTTGTCATGGCTGCGAATGCAGGGCATCGATACCGACGCCGGCTCCCCCGCGATCCATCGACCGGCGAAAGGGGCAGGCGATGCCGGCTCGGTGACGACTGCGCCGCCCGTCTATTCGAAGGAGCAGACGCCGACGGCTTTTCTTGCCGGCGAATTCATCCGATGGCTGGGCGAACAGGAGCATGCCGCGCCCTGGTTCGCGCATCTGTCCTTCATCAGCCCGCATCCGCCCTTCATCGCGCCTGCGCCATACGACAGTATGTACGACCCCGCCGACGGCCCCGGCTTTCGCCGCGCGGCGGGCTGGCGCGACGAGGCGGACAGCCATCCCTATCTCGCTTATGACTTCGGCAGGCAAAAAAAGCACAAGTTTCGTCCTGGCGCCGCGGGCAAGGTCCACGATTGGAGCGAGGATGATTTCCGCCGCATCCGCGCGATCTATTACGGCATGATCTCGGAAGTCGATGCGCAGCTCGGCCGGATCTGGCAGGCGGTCAAGGCGGCGGGCGCGTGGGACGATACTGTTGTCGTGCTTACCTCCGACCATGCCGAGATGATGGGCGACCATTTCATGCTGGGCAAAGGCGGCTTCTTCGATGCCAGCTACCATATCCCCCTGGTCATCCGCGACCCGCGTCACGACCGAACCGCAGGCATGGCCGTCGACCGCTTTACCGAGGCGGTGGACATATTGCCGACCTTGCTCGAGCTGCTCGGAGGGGAACCCGCGCCGCATCTCGACGGACGTTCGCTGCGGCCGTTCATCGCCGGCGAGGAGCCGTCGGACTGGCGCGATGCCGCGCATTGGGAATTCGATTTCCGTTCGATCGCGGACGGGGAAGCCGAACGGCATTTCGGCCTTGCGTCGCGCCAGTGCAACCTCGCCGTGATCCGCACGGAAAAATTCAAATATGTGCATTTCGGCGGCGGCCTGCCGCCATTGCTGTTCGACCTGGAGAAGGATCCCGCCGAGCTTGCCAATCTCGCCGCCGATCCCGCCTATCTCCCGGTCAGGCTGGAATTCGCCGAACGGCTGCTTGCCTGGCGGGCCGAACATCTCGACCAGTCGCTGGCGCTGGCGGAACTGACCAGCGATGGCGTTGTGGGCTATGTAGTAGGGCAGTAGGGGAATAGGGAATCCCTACTGCCCTACTGCCCTACTGCCCTACTGCCCTACTGCCCTACTGCCCTACTGCCGTTGCTATCTCACGATCATCCGCTGCTGCTCGCGGTTCTGCGCGTAGCTGCCTTTGTCATAGGCGGCCTGGGCCTCGAGCTGCTCCTTGGTGAAGGTCGTGTAGAGATATTTGTTGCCGTCCTTGTCGGTCATGAACTTCAGATTGTCCATGCCGACGGCGACTTCCTTCTCGCCCACGCCGAGGAAACCGCCGACATCGACGATGACCGCGTCGGTCTTGTTGTCGGGCGTCAGCACGACGTCGCCGATCTCACCGACCTTGGCATCGTTGGCGCCATAAACGGTGGTGCCCTTCAGATCGTCTGCCCTGATTTCGCCGACCGGCATGGCGGTCAGCGTCGACTTGTCGATGGCGGCCGTCTGCGTCTGGTCGGGAGCCGTAGCTGCCGGAGCAGCGGCCGTCTTGTCGGCCGGAGCCGCGGCAGGTGCCGTGGTGGCGGCCGGCGTGGTTGCTGCCGGCGCATTGGAAGCGGTCGTGGCCGGAGCCGGATCATAGGCCTTGCGGTTGAAGTCCGGCAATGCCTGGAGCTCTTCCTTGGTGGTTTGAGCAACCAGCCAGCGGTCGCCGTTTTTCTCGGCCCACTGGGCCTTGCCGAAATCATAGGTGACGTTCTTCTCGCCGATGCCCAGGAAGCCGCCGACGCCGATCACCAGCGATTGCGCCTTGCCTTCCTTGCTCAGGACGATGTCGTTGACGTTGCCGATGTTCTGCGCGTCGTCACCGGTCCCGTTATAGACGCTTTCGCCGATGATATTGGTGGCGAGATTGCCGTCGGCCCGCTTCACCGGTTCCGCCGGAGCCGCGTTCATGTCGGCGGGCGCTTGCGCAGTATCGGTCGACGCGGATGTGGACGGCGCCTGTGCAGCCGTCGATGCGGCAGGTGCCGGAGAATAAGGCTTGGTGTCGAACTCCGGCTGCGCCGTCAGTTCGTCCTTGGTCGTCTGGGCGACCAGCCAGCGATCGCCGTTCTTTTCGGCCCATTGCAGCTTGTCGTAATCGAAAGCGACATTCTTCGTTCCGACGCCGAGAAAACCGCCGACACCGATGATGACGGATTTCGCCTGACCGTCCTTGTCGAACACGACATCGCTGACCTTGCCGATGTTCTCGGCATTGTCGCCGGTGCCGTTGTAGACTGATTCACCAATGATGTTGGTGACGATGCTGCCCTCGGCGTGCACCACCGGGGCGGCGGGTTCCTCCGCGCCAGGCGCAGCCGGTGTCGGGGTCGTCTGCGCATTGGCGCCCGTCGCCACAAGCATGGCGAGAGCTGTGGTGGCCAAAAGATTGCGGATCATGATGATGTCTCCTCGTGCCTGATTTCATGTATGCCGCCCGTCATGCGCCGTCGCAGGCGACGAATGGCGCGGCATTCGCCTGTTCACAACGTCGTGACCACCTTGTTGTTCCGACAAAAGCGGCCGCTCATATTCACCGCCAACAGCGCCTGCGAATTGTATGCCGCAAACGGAATTCCCTCGATCGTACGGAACCTTTTTGCCACTTGCGCCGTTCAGCCGGCGGCTGGAGCTTCTCCGGCCTGGAGTTGTCTTGAGAACATGGAGCAGGCATGCGGTTTGCGGCGGTGCTGAACCGGGACGGTGGCACCTTACGCACCACTGATCTTGAGGCCTTTTGCGATCGCATGCGCGACATGCTGGAGGCGGCAGGCCATTCCATCGATGTCGACGTGGTTGCCGGCAAGGATATCGTGCCCGCATTGGACAAGGCGGCTTCGCGACGCGGCGTCGACGTGGTGCTCGCCGGCGGCGGCGACGGCACGATCTCGGCGGCGGCGGCGCGGCTGATGGGCAAGAAAAAGGCGCTGGCCATATTGCCCGCGGGCACCATGAACCTCTTCGCGCGCGGACTCGGCATACCGCAGACGCTGGACACGGCCTTGCGATCCTTCGCCGATGGCGAGGTAATGGCCGTCGATATCGCCACCGCCAATGGCCGGCCTTTCGTGCATCAATTCTCGATCGGCATGCATGCCAAGATGGTGCAGCTACGCCAGAAGATGGAGTTTGGATCCCGGCTGGGAAAGATGCGAGCATCCGTCAAGGCGGCTTGGGCGACGATCAAAAATCCGCCGGCGATGACGGTCACCCTCACTATCGGTGAAGCCGAGATCACGGCGCGAACCACCGGCGTCGGCATCACCAACAACCTCTTTGGCGAGGGACACTTGCCCTTTGCCGACAATCCGGCGGGCGGCGTGCTCGGCATCTATGTCACGGTCGCGCAGCAACGCGCCGAACTGATCAAGTTCCTGTTCAACGTCGCGCGTGGCAAATGGCGTGACAATGAACATGTCGAGATCCATCAGACGGAGCGGGCTGTGCTGAAGATCCGGTCGGCGGCCAGGAAATTCCGCGCCGTCCTGGATGGTGAACTCATCAAGCTCGAGGACGAAATCACCATCGAGATCCATCCGGGCGCATTGAACGTGCTGGTGCCGCGGCACGGTGTGCGGGCGAAGGCGGCCTGATGCAAAGGCAGCCGACGAGAGATCGACGACTAGCCGCTCGGAGCGCTGCCTTGTTCGGTCGTCGGCGATTTCGTGTACTCGCCATAAATCTCAACAACGCCCCAGACGACGAAAGCCAGGAGAAGCCCGGCAATCAGGATTCGCAAGCCGTGCCAGCCCCAGTGCCCTTGACGCGCTTTGTTTTCAGGAATGGTCTTGGGCATGGCCGGCCTCGATGCGATTTGGACGGGTTGGACTCTGGCAAAACATCATCGGGTAACGGTTCCTTGCTACGAAGGTTCCGCGTTTGGCCAAGCCCTTCGCCGGCAAGTCGGCAGAGCGAAGACGGAAGGCTCGCGGGAGCGCTGGTGAACAAAGCGGGCAAATTGGCTCCGGGCCTGCCGGCCGAAGTATTGCGCGTCGTCAACGACGCCGGCCGGCTGGCCGTGCTGCATGGCTTGCAGGCGCTGGATACGATGGCCGACGCCGATTTCGACCGCGTCAGCGGCCTTGCCGCAGCCGCCATGCGCACACCGATCGCGCTGGTCACGCTCGTCGACGTCGAGCGGCAGTGGTTCAAGTCGCGGGTCGGCCTGGACGAGACCGAAACCGCAACCGACATCTCCTTCTCCGCCCATGCGATTGCCGCAGGCGAAGAACCGATGGTGGTAATGGACGCGACGTTGGATCCGCGTTTCAAAGCCAACCCGCTGGTCACTGGCCAGCATCACATCCGCTTCTTTGCGGGCGCCCCGGTGACCGTCGCGGGCGCCAGGATCGGAACTCTGTGCGTTTTCGACCGCAAACCCCGTTCCTATCCATCGCGCGTCAGGCTCGACCAGTTGAAGAAACTGGCCGGCCTCGCCGCCAGCCTGTTCACGCTGAAGGACGCGACGCGCAGCGGCGCCATCGCCGAGGCGGCGCTGGTCCGCGAAGAAAAAAGGCGCGCCATAGCGCTCGACGCGGCATCGCTTGCCAGTTGGGCTTGGGACATCCGCACCGACATGATCGAATGCGACGTTCTGCTGCCGGAATTGTTCAATCTGCCGCGATCGAACCGGTTGCGGGCGCGCGACATCGTGATGGCGATAGATCCGCGTGACGCCTACCAGACCGAAACCCGCTTCCGCGACGCCTTGGCCGGCGGCGACGACTATTTCGGCGAGTACCGTGTGAAAGGCTTCCATCCGCCGCGCTGGCTGGCAACGCGCGGCCGCGTCATCGAGCGCCATGCCGACGGCAGGCCGACGCTGATCTTCGGGGTCAGCTACGACATATCCGAACGCAAGCTCGGCGAAGAACGACAGCGGCTGCTGCTGCGCGAACTCAATCACCGCGTCAAGAACACGCTGGCGACCGTTCAGGCGCTGGCGACGCAGACCGTGCGCCATGCCCGCCAGCCGAGCGCGTTCCTCGAGGCCTTCGGCGCCCGGCTCCAAGCGCTCGGCATCGCCCATAATCTCCTGTCCGACCGGGAATGGCGCGGCATCGGCATCCATGAACTCGTCCAGATCGAGGTGAGGCCCTTCGACACCGCCGAGCAGCTGCGCATGACGATCACCGGTCCCGATCTGTTGCTGTCGCCCGACCAGGCAGTGGGACTGGGCCTGATCCTGCACGAACTGGCCAGCAACGCCCTACAATATGGATCGCTGTCGGCGACATCCGGCAAGGTCGATCTGAGCTGGAAGACACAAGGCAGAAAAGGCGGCCGCCGCCTTGTCCTGACCTGGCGCGAAAGCGGCGGTCCCGCGGTTGCCCCGCCCGAGCGGCATGGTTTCGGCTCGATCCTGATCCGCCGCAGCCTGGCCAAGGTCATGTCCAGCGAAGTGGCGCATGAGTTCCGGCCGGAAGGCGTTTTCGCCGAAATATCCATGCCGCTGGAGGATCTCTCCAAGTAACGGGCCCCCGACCTTAATCCGGGTCGCCGCCAGCCGGCCCGCCGGGACCTGGTTTCACGTTCTCGCGGTAGATGGCATAGGCCGCCAGCGCCACGGCGGGACCGAGAATGGCTCCGAGGCCGCCCTTACCCTTGAGCAGCGCCGGCAGCGCCGCCAGTGCGGCGGTGACGCCGATCGCCGTCATGTCGGCCTTGCGCCGTTCTGCCCGGCGCCGTGCGCGTGACCCGGCCGAGAAACGATAAACCAGCAGAATCAGGCCAGCGACGATCAGAAAGCCGACGCCGAATCCCAAAGCCGCCGCGAGCGGTCCATACCGGCCCGCAGCCAATATATAGCCGGCTCCGATCAGGAAGCCGAGACCGCACAGCGCCGCGAGCGCGGCAAGCGCATAGACGATTGCAGCCGTGCGCGCGCGGCGCATGGCTGCAACGGTTTCGCCCGAAGCCAGGCCCGAGACAAGGGAAGCCAGCATTCCCATTTGCGGGTACTAGCGGCGTGCCAGGAGCGCGAATAGGAAGCCGACGCCGGCGGCGATCGCCAATGATGTCACCGGCTTCTCGCGCACGCTTGCCGCTATCTGCGCCTCGATATCCCTGGTGTTGCTGCGCAGGCTGTCAAAGGCTGCCTCGCCTTGGGCGCGCAGATGCTCGACGCCTTCGGCAGCGGCGCGGCGGGCGGTGCCATATCCATGCTCGCCTGTCTTGGCCAACTGCTTCGTAAGCTTGTCGATATCGGCCTTCAACTGCCTGATATCGGCTTCGAGGTCCGAATTCGCGCGGGCTTCGCTTGCGTTCTTTCCTGCGGCAGCTGCCATTGCTTAACTCCTTGTGATTGCTTTGGTTTCAACGCGCTGCATGTCTCAAGGTTCCGAGCGGTTCGGATAAACGGGCATGATCCCGCAAAGCGGGTATCGGTTTGCGGAAAAGATCACGCTCACTCCAATGGATAGAGGCCATCCCGGTTCCATCGATATCGAACCTTAGCTCAAAACGGGTCCTCCTGCATCCGGTCAGATCAGTGGCCGCTGTCCCTCGCCCAGCCCCTCCCAGCCGGCAAGCTCCTTCAACCCTTCATCATCGATGATCTCGCAGCCGCCGTCGCGCCAGGCGATCAGCTTGCGATCCATCAGCTTGCGAATCGTCTTGTTGGTATGGACCAACGACAGGCCGAGCGTATCGGCGATGTGCTGCTGCGTGAACGCGATCCGGGTGAGCCGCCCGCTATTGAGGCCGACGGCCTTGGCACGGCTGCCGATGAAGGCGATGAGATAGGCGGTGCGCTCGATCGCGCTGCGGCGGCCGACGCTGAGCAGGTTCTCGTCCAGCATCCGCTCCTCGCGTGACGCGATCCAGGTGATGTCATAGGCCAGCCCCGGATGGTTGCGGTAGAGCTCATGCAGGGACTCCCGCTCAAACACGCAAAGCAGCATCGGCGACAGGGCTTCGACGGAATGCTGCATCTCGCCCATCACGCTGCCTTGCAGCCCGATGAGATCTCCGGGAATGGCGTAGTTGAGGATCTGACGGCGGCCGTCCGACAACAGCTTGTAACGGAAACCCCAGCCCGACAGCACCGTGTAGAAGTGGGCGCTGCGGCGTCCTTCCACCAGCACCGTTGCGCCCTTGTCGACCGCGAGTTCGCCTTTCTTCAATTTATCGATAAAGGCCAGTTCCGATCTCTCGAATTTGCGGAAACCCGCCAGCGGCCACAATGGGCAATTCTCGCAATCAAACCGACGGCTGGAGCTAGCAAGACCGTTCTGGATTGACATTTCGAGCGCTCCTCGAGAACCGCGGGCTCAGCCGCTACGATGGCACGTCTTTTTTAAATGACAGCGCGCCAAATAGCGATCATGACTCGCTGTGTTTCAAGGAGCCATTGCCTGTGCCCCCTTTGCTTGATGGATTGCGCATACTTGTCCTGGAAGATGAATTTCTCATCGCCATGGATGTCGAGCAGCTTTGCCGCGACCATGGCGCCCGCGAAGTGGTGATCGTCCGCGACTTGGCCGAGATCGATGGTCGACAGGTTGCCACCCAATTCGATGCGGCGATCATCGATCTCATGCTGGGCGGCACCCCGACCTTCGACTTTGCATCAGGCCTGCGCGAAATGGGAGTCCCCTTCGTCTTTGCCTCCGGTTATTCGGATGCAGACGAGATCAAAGCTGCCTTTCCAGGGATAAGGCTGGTCAGCAAACCTTATTCGGGCGAAGATCTTGTGGAAGCGTTGGCCCTGGCCTGCGGGCGAGTTCCACCCGCCTGACAGCGCCAAATTGCGTAGTGGTCAGAGAGGCGATGGCGATTCTCCCTGCCGTTTCGAGGCGACGCGCTTCAGTGCGCCGCCGTTCCCGTGACCTGTGCTGAGATCGCGTCGGGACCGTACTCGTCCTCACCGGAGATTTTCAGTATCTCCTGCAGGCGCGTGCGGGCTCGGCTGACGCGGCTCTTGATCGTTCCGACCGCGCAGCCGCAGATCTCCGCCGCCTCCTCGTAGGAGAAGCCCGAGGCACCGATCAGGATGATGGCCTCGCGCTGATCTTCCGGCAGTTGCTCGAGTGCACCGCGGAAATCCTTGAGGTCGAGCTGGCCGTGCTGGGCGGGATGCACCGCAAGCCTGGCCGTCATGATGCCGTCGCTATCCTGCACCTCGCGGCCGCGTTTGCGCATCTGCGAATAGAACTCGTTGCGCAGGATGGTGAAGAGCCATGCCTTGAGGTTGGTGCCGGGCTGAAAGCTCTCATGCTTGTCCCATGCCTTGACCAGCGTTTCCTGTACGAGATCATCGGCTTTATCGGCATTCTGCGTCAGGGACACTGCGAAGGCGCGCAAGCTCGGTATTGCCCCAAGCAGATCGGTCTTGAAGCCTTGTGAGACCGTTGCCATGCCTCAGTCCTTCTTCTGTGCGGGCTCGGTCCGCTCCAGTTGCCTGAGCAACTGCGCGAAGCGATCCGGCACATCGTCGGAGACCAGCTCGTCATAATATTGTTTGAGTTTGCGTCCGATTTCGGAATTCGGCCCGAGCGGGTCGCCCGCGCCGTTCCGGCGCCTGCTTGCGGCGCCAGTCAAGACATCTTTCGTCATTTCCTTCATTTCGCCCTTTAATCCAGCCCCAAAGCCGCTCAACATACACTCAACACAAGGCAAGCGGCATCCTCATCTGGTTGCCCATCCCCAACTCAAACGCCGTTCAAGCGCATTGGTTCCCAGGCCGGAACTTTTTACGAAGGCGCGCGTTTATGTCGTTGGGGCTTGCAATGGGGCTTGACCTGCATTTTTAGTCAATCACGTCATCTGAGGGAGACGTCCGTCATGAGTTTATCCGCCACCATCGCTCCGCACCTGCCGTTCCTGCGCCGCTTCTCGCGTGCCGTCTCGGGATCGCAGGAGAGCGGCGACGCGCTGGTTGCCGCGATGCTCGAGGCCATCATCGCCGATGTGGACATTTTTCCCGAGGCATCCAGCGACCGCATCGCGCTGTACAAGGTCTTCGCCAAACTGTTCACGTCCGTCGCCATCCGCGTTCCACAGGAGCAGGCGCAGTCGGCATGGGAACAGCGCGCCGCGGCCAATCTCAATGCGATCGCGCCGCTTCCCCGCCAGGCCTTCCTTCTGGTTGCCGTCGAGGGTTTCAGCGAGGATGAGGCGGCCGAAATCCTCGGCGTCGGCGAACAGGAATTCTCAGAGCTGCTTGCTCAGGCGAGCAATGAGATTTCCCGTCAGGTGGCGACCGACGTTCTGATCATCGAGGACGAACCGCTCATCGCCATGGACATAGAGGAGATGGTCGAGAGCCTGGGCCATCGCGTCGTCGGCACGGCCCGCACCCATGCCGAAGCGGTGACGATGTTCGGCAAGACGCGGCCTAAGATGGTGCTGGCCGACATCCAGCTCGCCGACGGCAGCTCGGGCATCGAGGCGGTAAACGAGATCCTGTCGTCGACTTCCGTGCCGGTGATCTTCATTACCGCCTTTCCCGAGCGGCTCCTGACCGGCGAGCGTCCCGAACCGGCCTTCCTGGTGACGAAGCCGTTCAACCCCGACATGGTCAAGGCGCTGATCAGCCAGGCTCTGTTCTTCGACCGGCAGGCGAAGGCAGCCGCATAGCCATGCGCATCTGAAGTCGCCGCACACGCGCGAAAAAGCAGGGCACGGCCAGCCGGAGGTTCCGCTGGCCGTGCCCTGTTTTTTCGCGCCACAATGGTGCCCCGGGGGATCGTCTTTTTCGGCAAATAGTGGAACAAACCGCATCCACCCACGTTTTTCTTGCACAGTTGGAAGGAGATGGAACCATGCTTTACTGGGCGCTCGTATTTCTCGTCGTGGCAATCATCGCCGGCGCGCTTGGTTTCGGCGGCATTGCCGGCACGTCTGCCGGGATAGCACAGATATTGTTCTTCATCTTTCTGGCTTTCCTCATCATTTCGCTTCTCGCCGGCCTGTTCAAACGGGCGTGAGCGATACTGGGCGAACACTGGAAGCCGCACCCCTCAAACGGTTTCCAGCCACCGCCGGGTAGTGTCCCACAAGGACGCCGCCCGGCGGACCGCTTTTAGGCCTCTGGTTCCCGTAACCTGCTTGGAACCCATTGGACGGTGAGCCGTTCAGCCTGAGTTGGGGTGGACAGGTCGGATGCGTTCCAGGGGTCGAGATATCAAGAAAAACGAGCGGGGCGAAGAGGTTATCGCCCTGCATCCTGCCGAAAGCGGCATGCAACTCGGCCGGGCGCTTCTCCACGCACTGCACAATGCCGGCATTTCCGTCCTCTATCAGGACCGCGACATGAAAACGGTCTGGGCGCGCAACATGCGTGCGCCCTGGGCCGCCGACAGCAGCGAGGGCGAGGGCGTCCTGCCGCCGGCACAGGCCGACCGCATCGGCGCTGCCAAGCGCGATGTCGTCGCAAGCGGCAATCCGCAGCGCCTTGAGATCGGCGTTCCGATGGAGGACGGCGTCCGCTGGTTTCAGGTCTGGATCGACGCCGACCATGGCGAGGCCGGCGACGTGCAAGGCGTTGTCACCACCATGGTCGAGACGACGGAGCAGCGGCGCCGCGAACAGACGCTGACGACGCTGTTGCGCGAAGTCACGCACCGCTCGAAGAATTTGCTGGCGATCATCCAGAGCATCGCCACCCAGACGGGGCGCTATTCCGATGGCATCGGCGATTTCCTGACGCGCTTTCGCGGTCGGCTTCAGTCGCTGGCCTCCTCCCAGGATCTGGTGACCTCCTCCAACTGGCGCGGTGCTGCCCTTCGCGAACTCGTGGCGGGTCAGGTTGGCCGCTACGGAACCGGCGCGTCGCACAGCCTTCGCTTCCGCGGCGCAAATCCTTACCTCAATCCCAATGCCGCGCTGCACATCGGCCTTGCGATGCATGAGCTTGCCGTCAACTCGGTCAGCTACGGCGCCCTGTCGCGGCCGGAGGGCTTCGTCGAAGTGACCGCCGTCCTCGACGCCTCCACCGATGGCGACATTGCCCTGTCGCTGACCTGGGCCGAAACCGTAGGAACCGACAGCAACCAAGAGGGCAAGAAGCGCTTCGGCAGCGTCGCACTGGAACGCGTGGTGCCCTCTTCCCTGAACGGAACGGCGCGACTCGAGATCGCGGATGGTCGCCTCGAATACCGTCTCGTCGTTCCGCACGGCAATTTCGAGACGGACTAGCTAGGGGATCCGGCCATGCTTTTAACCGGCTGTTCACCATAAAGGTAGATGCTGTGTTTCCCAGATACCGACGGGAACTGCCGAGTCGAGGAGCATGCTTTCGACGGCTTTGCGGCAGCGGAGGAGCATCCTGACGATCGCCGACATGAACAGACTGGAGCAGGCCGCCCGCATTTCGATGGGCGAATTCCAGGATCCCGGGCTATCCGCGGCATCGCCGGCTGCTCATGGCATTCTGCGCATCGTTGCCCCGCTGGTGGCGATAATTGTCCTGATCGCCCTATCCCAGCTGACCTGATCGAAATTCCCGCTCCTGTCTTGGCTCACGCGTCGCCCGCAATTTCCGGATCCGCGCCATCAGAAATCCATGTGCCCGGAAAAGACTCTCTTCACCAACAATAAATTGGAGCAGCAAAAGCCGATTTTTCATGCTAAGTGACGGCTGGAGCTTATTAAAGTGAGGAGTGACCCTATGCGGAAAATTCTTATTGCCATGGCTGCCGTGGTCGCCGTCAGCGGCTGCACCTCGACCGAGCAGGATGTCGTCGGGGGCGGCTTGATCGGCGCCGGCGTAGGCGGCTTGGTCGGCGGCGGCAAGGGCGCGCTGATCGGCGCGGCCGTCGGTGCCGGCTCAGGCCTGCTGGTCCGCAACCTGCGCAATGGCTACTGCCAGTATCGCGATCATCGGGGTCGTATCTACACGGCGCGCTGCAACTAAGGCAATTCCAGGAAAAGCGTGGAGCATTTCCCGGGAAAGCGCGTAGCGCTTTCCCTAGCTAGGGAATTGCGAAACAAAGAGCTTGAGCGGGTCGGCGCTTCTATCGGACGCTGAACCGCTCCGGGCATAGTGAACCGCACCGCTGTCAGGCTCTTTGGCGAACCCGACAGCGGTGCGGCAATTATCGGCGGGCCTGGAGCGATTCCGGCAAGGGCCGATGGCATTCACCCCGGCAGCGGAATCCTGATTTCCACATTCAATCCGTCATCGCGATAGTCGCGGTGGATCGTGCCACGCAGTTCACGCGTGACATTGAGGTCGATCAGTTTGGTGCCGAAGCCGGTCGTGGCCGGCGCGTCGACCTTCTTCTGCCCGGTTTCCTGCCAGCTCAGAGCCAGGACCCGGTCACGCCCACGCCCCTCGACCGACCATTCGATCCTGAGGGCGCCGACCGTATTGCCGGCCTCGCCATATTTCAGCGCATTCGTCGCCAGTTCGTGGAAGGTAAGGCCCAGAGCCTGCGTCGTGGTTTCGTCAAGCAGCACCTCCGGCCCGGACAAAAGCTCTTCCGGCAGCTCTTTTCCGAACACCTGGCCAAGCTCGATGCGCAGCAGGTCGCCAAGATCCGCCTTCTGCCAGCGCGAGCGCGTCAGCATGTCCTGAGACGCGGCCATTGCCTGCAGCCGGGCCGAGAACGATGCCGAGAACTCATTGACGTCGCTGGCGCGCGACGCGGTCTGGCGCGCGATCGCCAGCACCCGCGTGATCGAATTCTTGATGCGATGCTTCATCTCTTGCAGCATCAAATCCTTTTCGAGCAGGCTCTTTTCCGTCGTCTCGTGCAGCAGCGATGCCGCCTCGTAGGCCCGCTCCTGATAGCGCGCGACGAGCGCGATGGCGCCGGCCAGCAGCAGCCCGAACAGGCCGAGCATGACCGGGATGGCCCGCGACGATGGCTGCGAGAAGGCGCTGGTCGGCCTGAACTGCACGGTCCACGGTCGGCCCGCGACGCTGATCTTGCGGGTGACCAGCAGCCTGTCGCCAAAGCCCGAGACTGGCGGCGTCTCCGACCGGAACAGCAGATGATCCGGATCGACGGCGCCATCGTAGATTTCGGTGTTGACCGGCAGCAGCGGCGCGCGGCTGAGCGCGATCTGGAACAGATCCCGGGCCCGGAAGGCCGCATAGAGAAAGCCTACAGTCGAGGATCGCGATGCGTTTAAGGCGTAGGGTGCGGTTTCAACGTTGAGCCGCACGAAGACGTAGAAGCCGGTGAAGGTCTGCGCCGCGCCCGTGCCCTGGCCGAGTTGCACCAGCCCGCTCGCGTGCTGCTGGTCATCGCCCATTGCCTTTTCGATTGCTGCGCGCCGCACCGGCTCGGTGAACATGTCGTAGCCGATGATGGCCTTGTTGGACGGGCCGAGCGGCTCGAACAGCACAATGGGTGTGCGCCATGGCTGCGTCGTATCCGGATAGATCGGACGCCTGATGCCCTGGTCATGCATCATATCGCGTTCGACCGTCGCCTCGTCGCCTGCTTTCACCAGCCGGAGAACGCCGATGCCGCCCAGGCCTGCGAAATTGGTATCGACATCGAGCGCGTCGAAGAACGCTTTGAACTCATTCTGCGAGATGTCGCCATTACGGGCGTCGAACAATGCTTGCGACGAGCGCAGCAGCGACAGCTGCAGGTCGATCCGGCTCTCGATTCGGTTGAGCGCGTCGTCCGCGGTCGCGTCGAACTTGATGCGAGCCGCCTCCTGCGTCGCGAAATAGGCGAACCCCGCCATCGTCATGCTGATCAGCGCAACGGCAACGAAAGCGACGATTGGAAAAAGCTTCTTCAACGGATGATGCGGCCCATCAGCATGTGCGCCCTTTATGGGCAAGTCGCCTTGCCAATACAATGGCAAGGCCAAGCCATCCCGGCGGCTGGCATATCACATGACCGGCAGATCGGGATCTTGCGACCAGGCGGCAACCGGACAGGCTTCAGGCAGCGATCTTCAGCGCGCCTGGTCCGGGAATGGCGCCGGGCGGACATTTGCCCAGGATGATCATGCCGAGCACCTCGTCCTGGGTCACATCGCTGGTGCGGGCAGTGCCGACGACCTGGCCGTTTTTCATGACGCACACCCGGTCGGCCAGTTCGAAAACGTCGTGGATGTCATGGCTGATCAGGAAGATGCCGATGCCGTCGGATTTGAGCTGCCTGACCAGTTCCCCGACCTGGGCGGTTTCCTGCGGTCCAAGTGCTGCCGTCGGCTCGTCCATGATCAGGATGCGGGCGTTGAACAGGATCGCGCGTGCGATCGCCACCGACTGCCGCTGTCCGCCCGACAGCTTGATCACCGGCTCCTTGAAGCGCTGGAAGCGGGGATTGAGCCTGCCCATCACCTTGCGCGCCTCGGCCTCCATGGCGACGTCGTCGAGTGTGCCCCAGGCGGTTCTCAGCTCGCGGCCGAGGAACAGGTTGGCGGCGGCGTCGACATTGTCGGCGAGCGCCAGGGTCTGGTAGATCGTCTCGATGCCGTATTTCTTGGCATCGCGCGGATTGGAGATCGAGGCCTCCTCGCCGTTGACGAAGATTTGGCCCGCATCGCGCTTGTAGGCGCCCGATAGGATCTTGATCAGCGTCGATTTGCCGGCGCCATTGTGGCCGAGCAGGGCCACGACCTCGCCGGGGAAAAGATCGATCGAGGCATCGTCGACGGCGCGAATGCCGCCGAACGCGATTGAGATGTTGCGCATGTCGACCAGCGGGTTGCCGGCGGGAGCGATCCTGTCAGCCATGATTGTCCTCCTCCCTCAAACGCGTTTGCGATAGACGGTGTCGAGCCACACCGCGATCACCAGCACGGCGCCGACGACGATACTCTGCAGCGGCGAGTCGACGCCGAGCAGCACCATGCCGGATTGCAGCGACTGCATCAAAAGCGCGCCCAGCATGGCGCCGATGATGGTTCCCGAACCGCCGGCGAGCGACGTGCCGCCGATGACGGCCGCCGCGATCACCAGCAATTCATCCAGCGTTCCAAGCACGTTGGTGGCCGAGTTCTGCCGGGCAGACGAGATCGCGGCGGCGATCGTGGCCAGTACGCCCATGATCATGAACACTTTCATCGTGATCCAGCGCGTATTGATGCCGGCGAGGTTGGCTGCTTCCGGATTGCCGCCGATGGCAAAGACATAGCGGCCGAAACGGGTGCGTTTGGTGATGAAGGTCATGACCAGCCCGACGGCGATGGCCATCAGCACCGGTATGGCGATGCCGTGGGCGATGAACAGGCCGCCCTCGGGCACGGTGATGTTGTTGGCGGCTGCATATCTGTTCACGATGCCGACCGGCCACGGATAGGAATTGGCCAGCCAAACCGCGCCCATGATGACGGCGCAGGTCACCACGCCAATCAGCGTCTCGGCCCAGATCGGACGCAGCGGGAAACGGAAGCGCTTGCGCTGCACCCGCCCGTTGAACAGCGCAAGCACCACCGCAAGGCAGGCGGCGATACCGACCACCCAGCTCCAGGTCGCGCCGATCGATCCGGCCGGGCCGCCGCCCATCAGCTGGAACGTCGTGTTGAGCGGCGCCACCGTTTGGCCGCTGGTGACCCACCAGGCGGCACCGCGCCAGACCAGCAATCCGCCCAGCGTGACGATGAAGGCCGGCACTTCGAGATAGGCGATGACGAAGCCCTGGAAGGCGCCGATCAACAGGCCGAGCACCAGGCCGATGACCAGCGCCAGGACCCAGATCCATGGGTTGCCGAGCTCGAGTCCGACCATCCGCACCAGGAAATGCACCTGGGCGAAGCCCATGACCATGCCGATCAACCCTTCGGCCGAACCGACGGACAGATCGATGTTGCGCATGACGATGACCAGCACCATGCCTGAGGCCATGATGGCGACGGCCGAGGTCTGCACCGACAGGTTCCACAGATTGCGCGGCGTGAGGAAGGTACGGCTGTCGAAATCGAGCGGATTGACGCCGAGACGCAGGCTGGACAGGACATGCAACCCGATCCAGATCAGCAGCAGCGCGCCGATCATGCCAAGCATACGCGTGTCGATCTCGGTCGCCTTCAGGAACCGGGCGACGGCGCCGAGCTCCGACGCACGCGCGGTGTCGGCCTGCGGGTTGGACGTCGTGTCGGTCATGATTTTCTCCCACCGGCCTGCCCGTCTGACGCGGATGCCGGAACCCAGCCTAGAAGTTACCCGCCCCGGGGCGGAAAACAAATCTTCTTGAAAAAACGCCGCGGCTTGGCAGCCGCGGCGTTCATCGCTTGAAATGGAAGATCAGTTGCAGGCCGCGACGCTGCCCGCCGCGACGCCGGCACAGACCTCGTCCTTCTTGATCCAGCCAGCGTCGATCACGACGTTGAGATTGTCCTTGGTGATCGCAACCGGGGTCAGGAACAACGATTTGACGGTGTTCCCGCCGGGCGTGGTGAAGTCCTTGACGCCGGCAATATCGGTCATCTTCTTGCCGTCGGCCAGTTGCGAGGCGATCTCCGCGGCGTTCTTGCCGAGTTCCCGCGCGTCCTTCCACACCGACACGGTCTGCGTGCCGAGCGCGATCCGGTTCAGCGCGGCATGATCACCGTCCTGGCCCGACACCGGCACGGTGCCGGCCAAACCTTGAGCCGTCAGCGCCGCGACGACGCCGCCGGCAGTGCCGTCATTGGCCGCGACCACCGCGTCGACCTTGTTGTCGTTGGCGGTCAGGAACTGCTCCATGTTCTTCTGGGCGTTGGCCGGCAGCCAGCCATCGGTATAGGCCTCGCCGACATTCTTGATCTTGCCGCTGTCGATGGCGTCCTTGAGCACTTCCATCGAGCCCGAGAACAGGAAATCGGCATTCGGATCGGCACCCGAGCCCTTGATGAAGACGTAGTTGCCTTCCGGCTTCACCTTGAACACCTCGCGGGCCTGCATGCGGCCGACTTCCTTGTTATCGAAGGTCAGATAGAAGACGTCCTTGTTCTCGATCAGGCGGTCATAGCCGACGACCGGAATGCCTTCGTCGAGCGCCTTCTGCACCGCCGGGCCGATGGCGGAGGCGTCCTGCGCCAGGATGATCAGCGAATTGGCGCCCTGCGAGATCAGGCTCTCGACGTCGGTGAGCTGCTTGCCGGGGTTGGACTGGGCGTCGGCGGAAATATACTTGTCGCCGGCGGCTTCGATTGCCTTCTTCATGGCGGCCTCGTCGGTCTTCCAACGCTCTTCCTGGAAGTTCGACCAGGAAACGCCGATGACCTTGTCCTTCGCCTGCGCGACCGGCGCGAGCGTCAGCGACATGGCGACACCCGCCAGGATAGCGGCTGTGAATCTCTTCATCTTATCCTCCCTGCGCCGCGTATGGCGCGACCAAACAGGCCCGAAGGCCGGCACAAAGGCTCTATTTTTTCGAGCCTCGAAAAAACACTGGTCCATCGTCGGAACGCTGTCAACGTCGATTCTGATGTATTTTGATGTCCTCGTGAATTTTTTTCGAGCTCCGGAATAAATAATGACAGCCAGGGCCGGTTCTGCCAGTATTTGGCGGTCGCTGGGCCTGGGGAGAGAAGACGGCGACCGGGAGGATGCGAGAAACATGTCGGTCGGAATCCGCCACGACGATCTGCGCCGACGCAATCGGGCGATGGTGATCGCGGCCGTGCGCCGTGCCGGGCAGCCCTCGCGCACCGAGATTGCCGCGACCACCGGGCTCAGCCATTCCACCATATCGGCGATCTCCTCCGACCTGATCGGCGAAGGCATCCTGGCGCAGAGCAAGCCGAGCGAGGCCGGTGCGCTGAAACGCGGCCGGCCGCAGGTCGGCCTCAGCCTCAACCCTGAAGCCGCTGCGGTGATGACCGTGGTGCTGTCGCTGAATTTCCTCTCCGTCGCCGTCATCGACTATGCCGGCCAGGTGATATCGGAAGAGCAGCGCCGGCTGGACACGCTGACCCTGTCGCGCGAGGCGCTGATCGGCGAATGCGTAGCCATCGTCAGGCGACGGTTCGAGGATCCCGACCTCGACGTCGCCAGCATCGCCCGTATCGCTCTGGCGATCCAGGGCATCACCGACACGGATGCGCGCGCCATGCTGTGGTCGCCGATCACGCCGCAGACCAATATTGCCTTCGCCGACATACTGGAGGCCGAGTTCGGCATTCCCGCCACCATGGAGAACGATTGCAACATGATGGCGGTGGCGCTGCGCTGGCGCGATCCCCGGCGCTACCGCGACGACTTCATCGCCATCCTGTTGTCGCACGGCATCGGCATGGGCCTGGTGCTGAAGGGCGAACTGTTCACCGGTACCCATTCATCCGGAGGCGAGTTCGGCCACATGATCCATCGCCCGGGCGGGGCGCTCTGCCGCTGCGGCCGGCGCGGCTGCGTCGAGGCCTATGCCGGGAACTATGCCATCTGGCGCAACGCGAGGCAGCTTGGCGAGGACACCGAGCCCGTCGACGTCAGCGACGCCGACATGCGTGCGCTGGCGGCCTCGGCGCGCGAAAAGGACGGGCCGGAGCGCGAAGCCTACCGCAAGGCCGGCGAGGCGCTGGGCTATGGCCTTGGCAGCCTGTTCGCCCTGATCGATCCGGCGCCGGTCGCCATGGTCGGCGTCAGCGCCGCCGCCTTCGACCTGATCGAGCCGGCTCTGCGCGAAGCCATTGCCCAGACCGCCGGCGGCCAGCACTCGAAATCGATTTCCTTCGACACCGAGCCGAACGAACTGCCGCTGATCCGCGAGGGCTGCGCCATGCGCGCGCTGACCTTCGTCGACCAGGAAATTTTCGCACCGGGGGCACAGGCGAAATCAGGCGTGGGCGAGAATGTTGCGTGACATATCCCTAGTCTTCGCGGATCGCATACCCCGCGCCACGGATAGTACGGATCACGTCAGGCATGCGGCCGTTGTTGACGGCCTTGCGCAGCCGGCCGACATGCACGTCGACGGTGCGCTCGTCGATATAGATCGTTTCGCCCCAGACATTGTCGAGCAGCTGGCTGCGCGAGAACACGCGGCCGGGATGGCGCATCATGAATTCAAGCAGGCGGAATTCGGTCGGGCCGAGCCGGATCTCGCTCTTCTTGCGGTAGACCCGGTGCGATTCACGATCGAGCACGATATCGCCGACCTTGAGCACGCTGGACAGCACTTCCGGCTTGGCCCGGCGCAGCAGCGCCTTGACGCGTGCCATGAATTCCGGCGTCGAGAACGGCTTGACCAGATAGTCGTCGGCGCCGGTGGAGAGACCGCGCACGCGGTCGCTCTCTTCGCCGCGCGCCGTCAGCATGATGATCGGCAGCCGCTCGGTCTCGGGCCGCATCCGGAGACGGCGGCAGAGCTCGATGCCGGAAACCACCGGCACCATCCAGTCGAGCACAAGAAGGTCAGGGACATTCTCCTGTAGGCGGATCTCGGCCTCGTCGCCGCGCGTCACCACCTCGACCTGGTAACCCTCCGATTCCAGATTGTAACGGAGCAACACACCCAGCGGCTCCTCGTCCTCCACCACCATGATGCGTGGCGCGATCATCGACTGGTCACCCCTGCCGTCACGCCACTGGCGCCGACATCGCCGTCTCGTCCTGCTTCGGGCGATTGGCGGGCAATTGCGTGCCGGTCAGCACATAATAGGCATTTTCGGCAATGTTGGTCACGTGATCACCGATGCGCTCGAGGTTCTTGGCGCAGAACAAAAGATGCGTGCAGGCGGTGATGTTGCGCGGATCCTCCATCATGTAGGTCAGCAGCTCGCGGAACACCGATGTGTATTTGACGTCGATGCGTTCATCGTCGGCACGCAGCTTGGCTAGCGCCGAGGCATCACGGGCGCCATACTCCTCGATCACGCCCTGCACCTGGATCAGCACCAGCTGCGCCATGGCGTCGATGGAGTGCGACAGGTCGCGCGGCGTGGCGGCCAGGCCGACGGTGCCGACGCGCTTGGCGATGTTCTTGGCGAGATCGCCGATGCGTTCGAGATCGCCCGCCATGCGGATCGAGCCGACGACATGGCGCAGATCGTCCGCCATGGGCTGCCGCTTGGCGATCAGCGTGATGGCGCGGTCGTCGAGTTCGCGCTGGCGCGCATCCATGATCGCGTCGTCGGAGACGACGCGCTGGGCGAGCGCATTGTCGGAATTCAGGAGCGCCTTGGTGGCGCCGCCGACCATCGATGAGGCGAGATCGCCCATGTCGCGGATCAGCCTGCTGATCTGTCCGAGATCTTCGTCAAAGGCTGCGACTGTATGTTCGGCCATGATCTTGGTCCTCGTATGCCTGGGATCAGCCGAAGCGGCCGGTGATATAGTCCTGCGTGCGCTTCTCGCGGGGCGACGTGAATATCTTCTCGGTGCGGTCGAACTCGACCAGCTCGCCCAGATACATGAAGGCGGTCTGCTTCGACACGCGCGCCGCCTGCTGCATGTTATGGGTGACGATGACGATCGTATAATCGGCCTGCAGCTCGTCGATCAGTTCCTCGATCTTGGCGGTCGACAGCGGATCGAGCGCCGAGGCAGGTTCGTCGAGCAGGATGACCTCTGGCTTCACCGCCACCGTGCGGGCGATGCAGAGGCGCTGCTGCTGGCCGCCCGAAAGGCTGAGGCCACTGGCGTTGAGCTTGTCCTTGACCTCGCTCCACAGTGCCGCGCGCTTCAGCGCCTGCTCGACACGGCCGTCCATCTCGGCCTTGCTGAGCTTCTCATAGAGCCTGACGCCGAACGCGATGTTCTCGTAAATCGACATCGGGAACGGCGTCGGCTTCTGGAACACCATGCCGATCTTGGTTCTGAGCAGGTTGAGGTCCTGCGAACGGTCGAGGATGTTCTGGCCGTCGAGCAGCACCTGGCCCTCGGCGCTCTGCTTCGGGTAAAGCTCGTAGATGCGGTTGAAGACGCGCAGCAGCGTCGACTTCCCGCAGCCCGAAGGCCCTATGAAGGCGGTGACGCTGCGCTCGGGCAGCGACAGGCTGATATCCTTCAGCGCCTTCGACTGGCCGTAGTAGAAATTGAGGTTCTTGACCTCGATCTTGGCTTTCTCGACCGCGACTTCGGGCGTGTTCAACTCGGTGGACAACATCGGCTTCATCTGTCCTCTCTGCGTCCGGTAAGGCTGCGGGCCAAGATGCTCAGCCCGAGAACCGTAAGGGTGATTATGAGTGCGCCGGTCCACGCCAGCTGCTGCCATTCCTCGTAGGGGCTGAGAGCGAACTGGAAGATGGTGACGGGCAGGCTGGCCATCGGCGCGTTGAGATTGCTCGACCAGAACTGGTTGTTGAGCGCTGTGAAGAGCAGCGGCGCCGTCTCGCCGGAAATGCGGGCGATGGCCAGCAATATGCCGGTGACGATGCCCGACAGCGCCGCACGGTAGGCGACCGAGCGGATGACCACCCAACGCGGCGCGCCGATCGCGGCGCCGGCCTCGCGCAAGGCGTTAGGCACGAGGTTGAGCATGTCCTCGGTGGTGCGCACGACGACCGGGATGACCAGGATGGCCAGCGCGACGGCACCGGCGATCGCCGAGAAATGTCCCATCGGCCGCACCAGCAGCTCGTAGACGAACAGGCCGACGATGATCGAGGGTGCCGACAGCAGGATGTCGTTGATGAAGCGCACGATCGTGGTGAGGCGCGAGAAGCGGCCATATTCGGCCATGTAGGTCCCAGCGAGGACACCGATCGGCGTGCCGACGATGACGGCGATGACTGTCATCATGATACTGCCGTAGATGGCATTGAGCAGGCCGCCGGCATCGCCGGGCGGCGGTGTCATTTCGGTGAACACAGACAGCGAAACACCCGACAGGCCCTTATAGAGCAGTGCGCCGAGGATCAGCGCCAGCCAGGCCAGACCGACGCCCGCCGCCGTGACGCATAGCGTCATCATCACGGCATTCCTGCGCTTGCGTCGATTGTGAAGCGATGTGGCCGTCGACATCGGTCAGGCTCCCGTGCGGCTGTCCATGCGCAGCAGCATGTAGCGCGCAAGGGCAAGGATCAGGAAAGTGATGACGAACAGGATCAGGCCGAGCGCCACCAGCGAAGACGTATAGAGATCGCCGTCGGCTTCGGTGAATTCGTTGGCGATGGTTGCCGAGATCGTCGTGCCGGGCGCGAAAAGCGAGGCGCTGATGCGGTGGGCGTTGCCGATGACGAAGGTTACCGCCATGGTTTCGCCGAGCGCGCGGCCGAGGCCGAGCATGACGCCGCCCATGATGCCGACGCGGGTATAGGGGATGACGACGCGGCGCGTGACCTCCCAGGTCGTGCAGCCGATGCCATAGGCCGATTCCTTCAGCACCGCCGGCACCGTGTCGAAGACATCCTTGGTGATCGAGGTGATGAAGGGCAGGACCATGATGGCAAGGATCAGCGCCGAGGTCAAAAGGCCGATGCCGTAGGGCGGACCCGCAAACAGGCTGGAGAGCCCCGGCACGTCGTGGAAAAGCTTGATGATGAAGGGCTGCACCGTCGTCTGCAGGAACGGCGCGAACACGAACAGGCCCCAGATGCCGTAGATGATGGAGGGTATGCCGGCAAGCAGCTCGACGGCGATGCCGATGGGGCGCCGGAGTGGCCGCGGGCAGAGTTCGGTAAGGAAGATGGCGATGCCGATGCCGATGGGAACGGCGATCAGGATAGCGATGGCGGCGGTGACGATGGTTCCGTAGATCGGGGCCAGCGCCCCGAAATTCTCGGTAACCGGGTTCCACGATTCGGTCGTCAGGAAGGAGAACCCGAATTTCGACAGCGCTTCCCACGAGCCGGCAAACAGCGAAATCGCCACGCCGCCGAGGATGAGCAGGACGAGGATGGCGGAAAAGCGTGTCGCCGCCCGGAAAATCGTATCGGTGAGCGCGAAGCGCCGGACCGTCGCTTCCCTGGCCCGCATGGCGGCCGACGATGGCATGGCTTCGGAGACGGCGGTCATCTGGCCCTCGCGTTTCAAGGAAGACAGGGAGGGCGCCGTGAAGCGCCCTCCTCATTCAGCAGGGATTACATGGCGGAATAGAGCGGCTTGCCGTCTTCGCCGACGATGTCCTTGGCCCACATGTCCTCGACGCTCTTGACGACCGCGTCGGGGATCGGAACGTAGTCCAGCGCCCCGGCCATGTCGTCGCCCTTCGCGTAGGACCAGGCGAAGAACTTGAGCGCTTCACCGGTCGCAGCCACGTCGCCGGGCTTCTTGTAGACCAGAATCCAGGTGGCCGACGTCATCGGCCAGGATTCGGCGCCCGGCTGGTTGGCCAGGATGACGCCGTAACCCGGCTGCGAGCTCCAGTCGGCATTGGCCGCCGCCGCCGAGAACGCCGCCGCCGTCGGCTCGACCTTCTTGCCGTCCTTGTTGATCATGTCGGCATAGGTCAGCTTGTTCTGCTTGGCGTAGGCGTATTCGACATAGCCGATCGAGCCGCCGGTCTGCGAGACGTTGTTGGCGACGCCTTCATTGCCCTTGGCGCCGATACCGACCGGCCATTCGAGCGCGGTGTTGACGCCGACCTTCGACTTCCAATCGGCGCTGACGTCGGCCAGATAGTAGCTGAAATTGAACGTGGTGCCCGAACCATCGGAGCGATGAACGACCGCAATCGCCTGGTCGGGAAGCTTGACGTCGGGATTGAGCTTGGCGATCGCCGCGTCGTTCCAGTTGGTGATCTTGCCGACGAAGATATCGGCCAGCGTCGGGCCGTCGAGCACCAGTTCGCCCGGCTTGATGCCTTCGAGATTGACGACCGGAACGATACCGCCCATCACCATCGGGAACTGTGCAAGTCCGGTGGCTTCGAGATCTTCGCCCTTCAGCGGCGCATCGGAAGCGCCAAAGGTGACGGTCTTGGCCTTGATCTGCTTGATGCCGCCGCCCGAGCCGATCGACTGGTAGTTGAGACCGATGCCGGTCTCCTTCTTATAGGCATCGGCCCACTTCGCATAGATCGGGTAAGGGAAGGTGGCGCCGGCGCCGGAGATGTCAGCTGCCATTGCCGCTGAAAGGGTGAGGGTGGACGCCGCAGCCATTGCGATCGCAACGGCCGCCGAGCGGATGAAATGTCTCATGTGGCCTGCTCCTGTTCGGAAGATGGTCTCTCGGCGCCATTCCTTGCCAGCGCCCGCTGAGGCCAATAGCGTTCGATTATAACAGTCGCATGACAGTTTCGTGTCAGCCCGGTAACGCGTCGCCGCCGCTTGGAAAGGCGATGGCGATCGGCGGCTGCGGCATGGCGCCGGTTTGCCTTCGGGAATCAGGGACTTGCGCTATCCGGCCACCCAAACAGCCATCGGATTCGGCGTGGATCGCTGACCGAAGAAAAGCCGGACGGGAGCGCGTTGCTCGAGGCCAGAGGATGTCTTGGCCGGGCCATCGCCAAAAACAGGTCCGTTGGGGTAGATTGACGCTGCTTCATACTGGCGGTCGCTGCTCCCGCCCGTAACTAGAAGAGAGCGGAAATTCGATGCCGTCATTGTCCCGGCTGGACGCCGGCTTTGATATGGTGCGATCGCACCATAGTCTTGCTCGAAGGGCAGCGGCCGACCCCGACTGATTCTCGCCGCAATCCCGTGGAAGGCGCGAAGCCTATCCCGCGTTGCGCCGGGCCTGGCGACCGGCGCCGACCCAGCGCTCGACCTTTTCGAGCAGGGCCCTGGGGCTGATCGGCTTGGGCAGATAATCATCCATGCCGGCGTCAAGGCAGCGTTCGCGATCGCCCTTGAGCGCATGCGCGGTGACCCCTACGATCGGCACATGCGTGCCGGTTTCCTCCTCTAGCCGGCGAATGGCGGCGGTCGCCTCGAGCCCGTTCATCTCCGGCATCGAGACGTCCATCAGGATCATGCACGGATTGAGCCTGCCGAAGGCGTCCAGCGCCTTGCGGCCATTGCCGACGATCTCGAAACCGTAGCCGGTCTCGCCGAGGATCTGGGTGAAGACCATCTGGTTGACCTCATTGTCCTCGGCCACGAGTATGTCCAGCCGCTGCTCGCCGCCGTTCGCGGCAAGCCGAGGCCTGACCGGCGGCGGCTGCAGCAACGCGCGTTGCCCCGATGCCGCGGCTGGCGATGGTTGCGGACCGTTCCCCCCGCCTCCCTCGACGGCAAGCGGCCGGGCGACATCGCTAGCGTGGCGATGCCGCTGGATGGTAGCGACCAGCGTTTCCAGGAGCACCGAGGAGCGTGCGGGCTTGATCAGTTGGGCATCAATGCCGAGATCGCGGTAACTGGTGTTGGCCAGCGACTGGTCGACGGAGGTCAGCATGATGATCGGCGTGTCGGCAAGCCCGGCGGTGCTGCGCACGACACCTGCCATCTCGGCGCCGCTCATCTCGGGCATCTGATAGTCGAGTACGACGCAATCGACCGGCACGCCGTAGGCGGCGGCAGCGATCAGCACTTTCAGTCCCTCGGCGCCGCTCTCGGCCGCGCAGGAATCGAAGGTCCATGACGTCATCTGCTCGGTCAGGATGGCGCGGTTGACGGCATTGTCGTCGACGATCAGCACCCGCGCGCCGGTCACATCCACCGGCATGATGCGCTGCGCGTTCTGTTCTCCGGCTCTGGGCAGCGTGACCGCGAACCAGAAGGTCGACCCCTTGCCTTCGGCGCTTTCCACGCCGATGTCGCCGCCCATCAGTTCGACCAGCCGCGAGGTGATCGCGAGCCCGAGCCCGGTGCCCTCATGCCGCCTCGTTGAGGAGGTGTCCACCTGGCTGAATTTCTCGAACACCTGTTTCAGCTTTTCCTCGGGGATGCCGATCCCGGTGTCGGTGACCGAGATCGTCAGCCTGGTTCCGTCCGGCACACTTTCGCCGGTGACGTCGACGAGCACATGTCCTTCGTCGGTGAACTTCACCGCGTTGCCGAGCAGGTTGGTGACGATCTGCCGGATGCGGCCGACATCGCCGATGAACAGGCTTTCGAGCCCAGGCTCGATGCGCACGATGAGCTCGAGATCCTTTTCCTTGGCGCGTGTCGATACCAGCGTCGCCACGTCCTCGATCGCCTCGGCGAGATTGAAGGGAGCGGGATCGAGCACCAGCTGGCCGGCATCGATCTTGGAGAAATCCAGGATATCGTTGATGATGGTGAGCAGCGCATTGCCCGATTTGACGATGATGTCGGTGAACGTCTTCTGCTTCGGATCGAGATCGGATTTGGCCAGGAGTTCGGCCATGCCCAGCACGCCGTTCATCGGGGTGCGGATCTCATGGCTCATATTGGCGAGGAATTCCGACTTGGCGCGGTCGGCAAGTATGGCGCGCTGGCGCGCCTCGCGCAGTTCCGCCTCGCGCAGCTTCAATTCGGTGATGTCGGTGGTCGACCCGATCAGGTAGAGCGACCCGTCGGACGCGATCATCGCGCCCTTGCGGGCGAACTGGTGGCGCACGCTGCCGTCCGGAAGTGTCACCGTCTCCTCGACCTCCTGGGTTTCGCCGCTGCGCAGCACCGCGAGGTCGCCATTGACGAAGGCTTCGCCGTCCGGCCCGAAAATTTCGATGTCGGTCTTGCCGATCGCGTCCTGCTTGCTGAAGCCGGTGAGATCGCACCAGCCCTTGTTGACGTAGAATTGCCTGAGATCGGAGCGCTTGGCGTAGATCGACACCGGCACGTTGTCGATCAGGCTGCGGAACACCTCGTTCTCGCGCATGCTTTCTTCCAGCGCCCGCTCGCGCGCCTTGACCTCGGTGATGTCGGTGCTGGAGCCGACCAGATGCACCGATCCGTCCAGCGCCACCAGCCGGCTCTTGCGCGTCATCAACTGCCGCACCGTGCCGTCGCGATGGGTGACGGGCTCCTCGACCTCCCTGACGCTGCCGGTGAGAGCGACCTCGGTGTCGTCAAGGCTGTAGCTTTCTCCATCCCCGGCGCCGAACAGCTGCCGATCGGTGCGGCCGATGACGTCTTCCTTGGCGAACCCGGTGATCGCGCACCACGCCTTGTTGACGAACTCGATGCTGAGATCCTGCGCCTTGATGAAGGCGGCCACGGGCAGTTCGTCCAGCACGTGCCGGAACAGGTCGATCTGCCGCATCGAGTCGTGCAGTGCCTTTTCGCGGTTCTTGATCTCGGAGATGTCGAGACGCACGCCGATGAACGTGCCGTCATCGGTGCGCATGTCGTAGACCTGATACCAGCGGCCGTCGGGATTGAGACGTTCGAAGGATGAGTATGGCAGGCGGTAGCGGGCGAGGATGCTGTCCAGCCAGGGATCGAGATCGCCATCATAGAGCGCATCGATCCGCGGATCGCCGCTCGAGCGGAAATAGCCGGCCGAATGACCGAGCGACAGCGCGTCTCGAAAGGTGCGGCCGGGCTGCCATGCCGGCTTCAACGCTGGCAGCGTGTCCTGCATCTTGCGGTTGGCGAAAACGAAATTGTCGTCGCGGTCGTAGATGATCACGGCGGCCGGCAGCGATTCCAGCACGCTCGCCAGGTGTTTGCGGGCGTCCTGCGCCTCGGTCTCACGACCCTTCATGTCCGAGACGTCGAAGAGGAAGCCGGCCACGTAGTTGCGGCCGCTTGCCATTCTAACGCGGTTCTTCCTGACGACGCGCGAGCGGTTGACGCCGTCGACCTCGAAACTTTCCTCCACCTCGTAAGGCCGCCCGGTCGCCAGGACCGCGCGCTCGCTTTCCTCGAACAGCGCAACCTCGGCCGGCGCGAGAAAATTGCCGCCGGGCTTGCCAAGCATGGTTTGCGGCTTCTGGCCGAACAGGCCCGCGAACGCCTCGTTGACGAAGACGAAGCGCAGATCGTCGTCCTTGACGAAGATCGGATCCTTGACGCCGTTGATCACCGCTTCCGCCAGTCGCGCCTTTTCCAGCGCGTCGGCCAGCTCGGCCTCGCGGTCCTTCATGTCGGTGACATCGACATAGGAGATGAGCCGCTTGCCGCCGCCCAGCGGGGCCAGCGATGCGATCAGGGTTCGCCCGTCATTGCGCGGCAATTGTCTCGAGCCGGCGACGCCGGCCCTGATCTCGGCCTCGCGCTCGGCGGTATGGCGTTGCCAGGCAACGTCGTCGCCGCCGTAGGGATCGACGGCGCGGCTGGCCTCCATCAACTCGCGGAAGCCCGAGCCGATCCCGGCGCGCTGGGGATCGATTTTCCACAAATTGTAGAAGGCCTGGTTGATCACTTCGGCGCGCAGGTCGGCGTCGAGGACCATGATGCCGATCGGCATCGAATCGACCATCGTGCGAAGGTCGGCAAGGCCTCCCGAGGACGCCTCTTGCTGCTTCTGTTCCAGTTCTTCGAAGGCGCCCGCCAATCCCGTGACGTTGCGTCCAATGCCGCGGTAGCCCGCAAATTTCCCCTCATCGTCGAAGCGTGGAAAGCCTGAGGTCAACACCCAGCGGCAATCGGCGCGACCTCCCTTCAGTTCGTAGACGAAGTCACGGAACGGCCGATGCGCCTGCAGATCCTCCAGATGCATTGCCGCGCTGCGGTTGCCGTTCAGGACCTGCTTCAGGAAATCGAACCGAAAGCGGCCGAGCACAGCGGCCGGGTCGATGCCCGTGACTGCCTGGTAGTTGTGCGAAAGCCAGGAAAATCGCAGCTCGGCATCGGTCTCCCAGATCCAGTCCGAGCCCGTCTCGACCAGCTGGCGTAGCATGGCCAAATCCATGCCCTCGGCGAACGAGGCCGCATCGTTCACCGCCATTTCGCCCGACCCGCGCCCGCCGCGCACGCCGGCTGTCTCGTTCGCTTCAGCCATGCCGTCCCCACCCCGAATCCAAGGCCGAACCCTCCCTCCGCGGTTCGTCGGCGGAATGTGCCCGAGAAGCATTAACGATCCGCTAACCTTAACAAGCCGTTGCGCACCGGACAGGCCTGGCCTGCGCCATTGCGCCCGGTTGTCGGCCGGATCGAAGCCGCGCTATAAGCCCATACGGGGGTGTTGCTGATGTTTGGACGGATTGTGCCTTGCTTGCTGAGCGCGGCGCTGCTTTTCGGCAGCGGCTGTTCGCGCAGCTATGACGGCACCGTCGTCATTCCGCGCCCGCTCGATGTCCGGCGTTTCTGGGACCGGCCGCCGCCCAATGTGGAATACGGGCCGTCCGGAATGGAAAACGGCGCTTTTCCGGCGCCGCCACAACCGCCAACCCGGTTTTCCGAGCGCAGGCCCGCGCCGCGCGCCGCGCCGAGACGTCATCTTTCAAGAGTTTCGAGACCACCTCCACCGTCCTCCGGTGAGGAAAAGCCCCTGGCATGCAGGAATGTCAGCGAACCCGGAAAGAGGGTTCGCATGGTCTGCGACTGATGGATGCCACCCGAAATTGACATTGGCTGGGAAACCGGCGCCTACGCCCGGAGCGGATGATCATTCGGCTGGGAAGAAGGCTGGGCCAACTATTCTCACCGGCCGCTTGCCGGCCTCTATCGACTGATGCTGGGCCGCCCCGGAAGCTTCGGCGCCCGCCGCGGGAATTGCCGCGACGCTGCCGAGGTCCGGCTTGGCCGACGGCAAGGGGATGATGGCATTGGTCATGTTTGTGGGCGTTACCGTTCTGGCCCTCAATTCGGTGACCCTGCTGTAGTAGCGTTTTAGGTCACATGCCTTGAAATTGACGTCGTCGCGGTAGCGGTATGCGGTCGGCAGATCGGTGTAGGGCTTGCGCGTGTCGAGAGCGACCATCTTTTCGGTTTCGAGGCTGATGTCGCTGAGCGTATAGAGGTCGACCCCCGGCTCGTCGCAGATGTAGCGGCATTGATCGGCCATATCCTTCACATCGTCGCTGCCGGCGAACTGCGACTTGGGTGCTGGGAAGAAATATCCATCCGAAAGGCGCACACAGAACAGCATCGCGTTGCCGGCGCCCGTTGCCCTCGCCGCTGGCGCCGTCGCAGACGCCGATTGGGTCTTCGCCGCGGCGCGCTCCTTTGCCGCTGGCGCGCAGCCAAGCGCGACAAAGCGCGCCCGCAGCCCCGACATGTCCCGGCCTGAATTGGAGGCCGCCGCGATCCGGCGCTGCACCTCGCTCCTGTTCCTGGCAAGATCGGCGCACGCGTTGAAGAAACCACCGAGGAAATTTTTCGCCGTGCATTTGCGCTGCCTCTCGAGCCCTTGGATCGCGGCAAGCTGGCGGTGCAACTGCGCAAGCTCGGCGCTCGTGCCGCCGCCACGGCCGGCCGACGACAATTGATTTCTTATCGCACTGCAACTGTCGGCATAAGAACTGGACATTCCGAGCGCCAGCACCGTCAGGATGACGAGCGCGATCATCATGGAGAACCAGAAACGGATCATCGGAACGACGAGGTCCTTGTTGCTGAGAACCTGGAATGACAACTATTTCGACTTCACCAAGCTTTCACTAAATAAGTTTTATCTAATCTTTCCAGTCTCCATGCATTTAGACACTTGCCTCTAGGTTAATAGAAGAACCTCTGTGAATTCAATATTGCATTTTTATTTCAAGATTGAGACGAACTGCAAAACAATGCAGCCGAACGGAGGGCTGGCAGGCCTGCCGGATCACTCCGGCGTTACCGGAAACGGGTCCTGAAACCTTTGCCGGCCTTTCGCGTTGAAGCGCCAAGGAGAACGCAGATGTCGATCCACATCACGGTATCGGAACTGACAAGAAGCCTTTTTCATTCCCTGGGGCTTGATCCGAGACCCCTGAGCGCCGAGCAAAACCTGCTGCTGGAATGCTATCTGGCCGGGCAAATCCCGGAATCCGCCTGGAACGACTATGTCTTCGAGACGCCCGAACTGGCGCGGCACGCCGAGGCGCGGCGTACCAGCCACTGACCGGTGAAGGCGGTGATGGTTTGGTGCTAATCGCTACGTGAGCGGGTCGCTGACGCTGGCAGATGTTTTCCGTCAGGAATTGCGTAAATGGAAGCGGGATCGGCGATCCGCCGAACGCCGAACGGTTCTAGCACATTGAGCCGCGGCGCGCCCTGTGCGGAGAGCCGCGGAACAGCTATTGCTTGGGAGAGACGAATTGCAAGGTGAACACGTTGCCGGCAATCCCTTGCGCCAGTTGCGGCGAAAGGTTGAGCGGCGTGCAATTCTTCACCGCGGCCGTTGCGGCGTCGATAAACGACTTTCGCGCCTTGTCGTCGCCGGCCACCTTGGCGGCGGTCGGCCGTGGCGGACCAAGCAGCGTGCCGTCGCGCTTGAAGCTGAAGCTCAGCGTGACGATGGAATTTCCAGCATCCGCCGGCGGCGTCCAGCATGCCTGGATCGCCGTGCCGACTTCGTCCATCGTGTTGAGCTGGGCGGCAGCCGACGGGGATGTGGCAACCATCACCACCGCGCCGGCAATCAGGAGCATTCCAGCCATGTTTTTCATTGCAATTCCTCGACCTTCGACCCTCTCCAGCCCGCGTGCGATCGGCAGGATTGATGGTAGGGCCCGAAATGGCAAGGGCAATATGCTTTGACGAAGGTATTGCCGAAAGCATTGGAGACGGCCTACCGCAACAGCCGGCCGAAAAAACAAAAGGCCGGCGTGGGCCGACCTTTGTTTTCACCGCAGCGCCAGTACATCCGTGGTCGCGGGTGAATTGTCTCCAGTAGACAGGTTATAGGTAAACGAAACCTTAACCGACGCCCGCCTCCACGCCATAGCTCCGAGCCCGGCTCCAGCCAGCTTCCATGCACTGCATATGACGGAGCGCTCGAGCGGGGCGGCTGAATATTGTTCGATGCCGGAGATCAACGGCTGAGCCGTTTTTCTTGGTACGCCCAAGGGGAATCGAACCCCTGTTCCCGCCGTGAGAGGGCGGTGTCCTGACCGCTAGACGATGGGCGCGTTCAAGAACCGGCGATATAGGCTGGCGGCGGAGAAAAAGCAACTGGGGTTCCGCCAGCTTTCCCGGGATCGAGCAAAAGCCGGCCGGTGCTAGCGTTTGGGCTCGATCAGGTCCCATAGATTGCCGTGGAGATCGGCGAAAACCGCCACCGTGCCGTAGGGCTCCAAGCGCGGTGGCTCGCGAAATTCGACGCCCTTCGCCACCATCGCCGCGTGATCGCGGGCAAAGTCGTCGGTTTCGAGGAAGAGAAAGACCCGCCCGCCGGTCTGGTTGCCGATACTCTTCCTTTGTGC
Source organism: Mesorhizobium sp. CA13 (assembly GCF_020165235.1). Taxonomy (NCBI): domain Bacteria; kingdom Pseudomonadati; phylum Pseudomonadota; class Alphaproteobacteria; order Hyphomicrobiales; family Phyllobacteriaceae; genus Mesorhizobium; species Mesorhizobium sp. CA13. The sequence goes on from NZ_JAIUHS010000017.1 coordinate 55,910, forward strand.
CTCGTCGGAGGCCTCGGCCAGAAGCAGCCGCGCGCCGCGCCCGCTGGCCGGCGCGACCGTCACCCAGCGCTTGCCGCCGCCGAGGTCCATATTCTCCAGGAGCACAAAGCCCATCCGCCCGACATACCAGTCGATCGCCTCGTCATAGCTGTCGACGACCAGCGCGACGGTGGCGATATTACGGTTTTCGGCAAAGCCGGTCATTGCGCGCCGGGCTTCATTTGTTGCGGATTGCAAAGCGGCCGATTATACGCCGCTCGCCTATATCGTAGACGAAGATCGTGCGGCTGCCATCGGCGAGTTCGGCGTCGATCGAGACGCGATTGCCCGACAGCGACTGGCTGACCACGCTGGCGCCGACCGGCAGCACGATGTCTCCGCTGAGCGGTTCGCCGGCGGGCACCTGGATGTCGCCGGCCAGCGGCGGGCCCACCGGCGCTGCCTTGCGTGATTTGTAGACAATCGCCGCGATCACCACCATAAGAGCCAGCAAAAGCAGGCCGAGATTGATGGCCATGAAGCGGATGAGCCTGCCGCGCACCTTTTCGATCTCGGGGTTGAGCGGCTTTTCCCCGCCTTCAACAACGGCGTCTTCGTCGGCGGCGGGGCGGGCCATGGCAAACATTCCGGAACGATTCTCGATGAGCGCTCATAGCGAAGAGGCCCCCCGATTGATAGAGGACCAATTCATGCAGGCAGAACCGACCGTGCTCGTGGCCGGCGCCGACGGTGCCGGCCAGCGCCTCGATCAGTGGCTGGCAGGCAGGCTCGGCCCGGACATGTCGCGCAGTCGCGTGCAGATGCTGATCAGGCAGGGCGCGGTCTTGGTCGACGGCAAGACCGTTGTCGAGACCAAGCGCAAGATGTCGCCGGGCGAAACTGTCTCGGTCGCCATGCCGGAGCCGGAACCGGCGGAGCCACAGGGGGAAAACATCGCCCTCGATATCCTCTACGAAGATGACGAACTGATCGTCATCAACAAACCCGCCGGGCTTGTCGTCCATCCCGGCGCCGGCAATTGGACCGGCACGCTGGTCAATGCGCTGATCCATCATTGCGGCGACAGCTTGTCCGGCATCGGCGGCGTGCGCCGGCCGGGCATCGTCCATCGTCTCGACAAGCAAACCAGCGGCGTCATGGTCGTGGCCAAGACCGACCGCGCCCACAAGGCGCTTTCTGAGGCCTTTGCCGATCACGGCCTGACAGGCGATCTCGAGCGCGCCTACCTGGCGCTGGTCTGGGGCATACCGCAGCGGCCGGCCGGAACGGTGGATGCCCCGCTCGGCCGCGCCGCCGACCGTGTGCGTCGCGCCGTGGTACCCGAAGGACGCGACGATTCCCGCCACGCCGTCACCCATTTTGCGGTGCAGGAGCGCTTCGGCGAAAACCAAAAGGAATTCGCAACCGCAAGTCTGGTCGAATGCCGGCTGGAGACCGGCCGCACCCATCAGATCCGCGTCCACATGGCCCATATCGGTCATCCGGTACTCGGTGATCCCGATTACGGCCAAGCCTTTCGCACCAAGGCCAACCGGTTGCCCGAACCGCTGAGAAGCCAGGTCAAGGCATTTTCCCGGCAAGCTTTGCACGCCTGGCTCCTTGAATTTCGCCATCCGACTACCCATTTATCGATGAGGTTCGAGGCACCGATACCGAGGGACATGGAGGAACTCGTCGGCGGCTTGCGCAGTCTGTGATCCGCCACCGGCAAGCTTCAAATCAACCATCAAAAAACCTGACTGGCGTTGTTCACTTCAGCGTGACACACTGTTTCGTGTTGAACAAATGCCTGTCTTTTCTGGTTTTGTTCCTGTATATATCCGATGTCGCGAGCGAGCCTTTGGTGCTCGCGTCACATGCCCGCCGCGTTTCGGGGGCATCACTCCAATAGAGAGGGGGCGCTATCATGGCCCAGTCACTACCCAGTATCGTTTCCGGCGAAGGCGGCCTCAGCCGCTACCTGGAAGAGATCCGCCGCTTTCCGATGCTTCAGCCGCAGGAAGAGTACATGCTCGCCAAGCGTTATGCCGAGCATGAGGACACTTCCGCCGCGCACAAGCTCGTCACCAGCCATTTGCGGCTCGTCGCCAAGATCGCCATGGGCTATCGCGGCTACGGCCTGCCGATCGGCGAAGTGATCTCGGAAGGCAATGTCGGCCTGATGCAGGCCGTCAAGAAATTCGAGCCCGAGCGTGGCTTCCGCCTCGCGACCTACGCCATGTGGTGGATCAAGGCCTCGATCCAGGAATACATCCTGCGCTCGTGGAGTCTGGTCAAGATGGGCACGACCGCCAACCAGAAGCGTCTGTTCTTCAACCTGCGCAAGGTGAAGGGCAAGATCCAGGCGCTTGACGACGGCGACCTCAAGCCCGACCAGATCGCCGAGATCGCCACGCGGCTGAACGTTTCGGAAGCGGAAGTCGTGTCGATGAACCGCCGCCTGTCGGGCGACGCCTCGCTCAACGCGCCGATCCGGGCGACGGAAGGCGAGTCCGGCGAATGGCAGGACTGGCTGGTCGACGACCACGAAAGCCAGGAAGAGATGCTGATCGAGCAGGATGAGCTGGAAAACCGGCGCGGCATGCTGTCGGGCGCCCTTGCGGTGCTCAACGAACGCGAACGGCGCATCTTCGAGGCGCGCCGCCTCGCCGATGAGCCGCTGACCCTGGAAGAACTGTCGGCCGAGTTCGACATCAGCCGCGAGCGCGTGCGCCAGATCGAAGTGCGCGCTTTCGAGAAGGTACAGGATGCGGTCAAGGCCGCCGCCAAGCGCCAGACCCAGGCGCTGCGCACCATCGAGGCGCAGCCGGCGGCTTAAAAGCCACGTTCGGCAACGAAACATCCAGGCGGCGTCAGGAAACTGGCGCCGCCTTTTTCGTGATTGCTTCAAAGCCCATCCAGCGGAAATTTCAGATACCGTCGTCCATTGGCTTCCGGTTCCGGTAGGCGTCCGCCATTCATGTTTACCTGCAGCGCATGCAGGATCAGCCTCGGCATCGGCAATGTCCGGTCGCGGGCCTCGCGGAGCGCAACGAACTCGGCCTCGCTGCACGCGGCGGCAAGATGAATGTTGCCGGCTTTCTGCGCGGCAACCGTGCTCTCCCATAACGCCTGGCGCCCGCCGGGCTGATAGTCATGGCCGACAAAGAGGCGCGTGTCCTCCGGCAGGGCCAGAATGCCTTGGATCGAGTGCCACAGGCGCGCGGCGCTGCCGCCGGGAAAATCCGTCCTTGCCGTGCCGCTGTCGGGCATGAACAGCGTGTCGTGGACGAAGGCCGCGTCCCCGATCACATAGGTGATCGACGCCAACGTGTGCCCGGGCGAGAAAAGCACCCTTGCTGGAAGCGTTCCGACCCGAAAAACCTCGCCGTCGCCGAACAGCCGGTCCCACTGCGAGCCGTCGGCGGGGAAATCCGGCCAGTTGTAGATCGCCTTCCACAATTTCTGGACCTCGACGATCCTCTCGCCGATCGCCGTCGGCGCCGCGGTCCTTTGCTTCAGGTACTGCGCGGCCGAGAAATGATCGGCATGCGGATGGGTGTCGAGTATCCATTCGACGCTCAGTCCCTCCGCCCTGACGAAATCCAGCAGCGCATCGGCATTGGCTGTCGAAACTGCGCCGGACTTCTCGTCGAAGTCGAGAACCGGATCGATTATGGCGCACCGCTTCGTCACCCGGTCGGCGACGACATACTGGACGGCGCCGGTCGGCTTGTCATGGAAACCGGTGACTTCAGGCTTTGCCGAACCTATGTCCAATCCGACTTCCCCTCCTGTTAACGGGACAGGAATGATTTTCTCTGCCAGAGCAACATAAGAGCATGCTTGTCTAGCAGGACGTTGCCGTCAAGCACGCCTTGCCAGAAAAAGCTGCGGAAGTCGAAAAATGCCATCCGGGAAACTGGAGCAAATCCAAGCGGTATCCCGGGAAGAGCGCGTGGCGCTTTGCCCAGAGAACTGCGCAAAACAAAGAGACGGTTCGCCGTTTTCGTGAAACGGTGAACCGCTCTACGCGGAAGGCTGCTTGGTCTTCCGGAGATAGGGCAGGACGGTCTCATAGGCGCCGAAGCGCTTGATGGCGTCCTCGTTGGAAACGGCCGCGGTGATGATGACGTCCTCGCCCTGCTTCCAGTTCGCCGGCGTCGCTACCTGGTGCTTGGCGGTCAGCTGCATGGAATCGACCGCGCGCAGGATCTCGTCGAAGTTGCGGCCCGTGGTCATCGGATAGGTCAGCACCAGCTTGATCTTCTTGTCGGGCCCGATGACATAGACCGAACGCACAGTGGCATTGTCGGCGGGCGTGCGGCCCTCCGAGGTCTCGCCGGCACCAGCAGGCAGCATGTCGTAGAGCTTGGCGACCTTGAGATCCTTGTCGCCGATCAGCGGATAGTTCACCGAATGGCCGGTCGCCGTCTTGATGTCGTCCTGCCATTTGCCGTGGCTTTCGACCGGATCGACCGAAATGCCGATGATCTTGACGTTGCGCTTCTTGAACTCGCCCTCGAGTCCCGCCATCGTGCCCAACTCGGTCGTGCAGACGGGAGTGAAATTCTTCGGGTGGCTGAACAGCACCGCCCAGCCGTCACCGATCCACTGGTGAAAGCTGATCGGTCCTTGCGTGGTCTCGGCGGTGAAATCCGGGGCGATATCGTTGATGCGAAGGCTCATGATGTTTCCCTACCCTTGAAATGTTGCCGGCAACGGCTGGCGAGCGCTCAAATCTTTTTAACACCTCGGCGGCAACCCACAAATGCCTAAACCCACAGGCGCCCGTCGCGCCCGCGAAAAAATTTCTCTTCTTACCGCCAAGTTCGGCAGGAATTTCCGGGGAGACCGCTTATGCCTTGTTGACGGCCAGCGTCGCCGCAAGATCTTCCATGCGCTGCGCCAGCGCGCCAAGCGCGTTGGTCAGCACGCTGTCGCTCTTGTCGGCCTTGGTCAGCGCCTCGTCGCGGGTTTTGCGCAAGGTCAGCACTTCGCTTTCCATGCCCTTGACGCGCTTCTGCAGCTCCGAAAGTTCATCCATGACCATGATGCCGGCCATGACCGTCAGCCGCTGGTCGCCAATCTCGCCGAATGAATCCTTCAGATGCGAGACGTAGCGGTCGAAACGCTCGGCGAGATCGATCAGATGCTCTTCCTGGCCTTCGTCGCAGGCCATCCGATACTGCTTGCCGTCTATGGAAACCGTGACCTGTGCCATGAGCCTACCTATCCAACACAGCGCGGATGGTTTCCATGGCGGTCACCAGTCGTCGCGACACTTCCTTGTTGGCGTCCTCCAGCCGTTCGGCGCGCGCCTCGGAATTGTCGAGCTCCTGCGCCAGCCGCGAGCGGTCGGCATTCATCCGCTGCACCTCGGCCTCGGCTTCCGAATAATCGCGCTCATGCTCGAGCTTGGCCGCGACGGCGTTTTCCAGGCCTTCCATGGCCTTGCCCAGCCTTGCGATGACTTCCTTGAGTGTCGTTTCCCCGGTCATGGCCTCGTCCTGTGCCCTGCCCATCACCGAATCGTTCGCGTTCAGAACGCGTTATCTCTGAAACATTAGGCACCGGGTGAAGGCGACGTCAACAAAGCTCTCGCGACTGTCCCCTGCTAACGCTAATATAGGCCTGCCCGCGGCATCACAAGGCCGGCAAATGCGCACCGGTTTGTTGACTAAAAGTGCGCGCCTGCTATGTGTCGCGCACGCTTTTCAAGGGCTCTCCCAAGGCCCCGAACCCCACCCCGGAGGAACCATGACGTCGCGTGAACAACATGACCGGATGGCCAATGCGATCCGCTTTCTCTCCATGGACGCGGTCGAGAAGGCGAACTCCGGCCATCCCGGCCTGCCCATGGGCTGCGCCGACATTGCCACGGTGCTGTTCACCCGCTTCCTGAAATTCGACGCCAAGGCGCCGCATTGGGCCGACCGCGACCGCTTCATCCTGTCGGCCGGCCATGGCTCGATGCTGCTCTACTCGCTGCTCTACCTGACCGGCTACGAAGACATGACGATCGACCAGATCAAGCACTTCCGCCAGTTGGGCTCGAAAACCGCCGGCCATCCCGAATATGGCCACGCCGCCGGCATCGAAACGACCACCGGCCCGCTCGGCCAGGGCCTTGCCAATTCTGTCGGCTTCGCGCTCGGCGAGCGCATCATGAACGCCGCCTTCGGCAACGACCTCGTCAGCCACTACACCTATGTGCTGGCCGGCGACGGCTGTCTGATGGAAGGTGTCTCCCAGGAAGCCATCGCTCTTGCCGGCCACCTCAAGCTCAACAAGCTGATCGTGTTCTGGGACAACAACAACATCTCGATCGACGGTCCGGTATCGCTGGCTGACAACACCGACCAGGTCGCCCGCTTCCAGGCCTCCGGCTGGAACGCCAGCCATATCGACGGCACGGATCCGGAAGCCATCGCCTATGCGATCGAAGCCGCCCGCCATTCCGACAAGCCGACGATGATCGCCTGCAAGACGACCATCGGCTTCGGCGCCCCGACCAAGGCCGGCACCAACAAGGCGCACGGCTCGCCGCTCGGCGCCGACGAGATCGCCGGCGCGCGCAAGTTCTTCAACTGGGAGTCACCCCCCTTCGAGGTTCCAGCCGACATCCTCGATGCCTGGCGCACCGCCGGCACGGCCGGCGCCGAGGCGCGCGCCGACTGGGAAGGCCGCCTCGCCAAGGCCGACGCCAAGCTCAGGGCAGAGTTCGAGCGCCGCGTTGCCGGCAAGCTGCCGTCCAACTTCGACGCCGTCATCACCGACTACAAGAAGAAGCTCTCCGCCGACAAGCCCAAGGTCGCTACCCGCAAATCCTCCGAAATGGCGCTGGAAGTCATCAACGGCGCCGTCCCGGAAACCATCGGCGGCTCGGCCGATCTCACCGGCTCCAACAACACTAAGACCAGCCAGACCAAGAACATCACCCCGGACGATTACGGCCAGCGCTATGTCCACTACGGCATCCGCGAACACGGCATGGCTGCCGCCATCAACGGGCTGACGCTGCATGGCGGCGTGATCGCCTATGGCGGCACTTTCCTGTGCTTCTCCGACTACGCCCGCCCCTCGATGCGGCTGGCCTCGCTGATGGGCATCCGCTCGATCTTCGTCATGACCCATGATTCCATTGGTCTCGGCGAAGACGGCCCGACCCATCAGCCGGTCGAGCATGTGGCGGCCCTGCGCGCCATCCCCAATCACAATGTCTTCCGTCCGGCGGATGCGGTCGAGACCGCCGAATGCTGGCAGTTGGCCCTTGAATCGGAAAAGACGCCGTCGACGCTGGCGCTGACCCGACAGAACCTGCCGACCGTGCGCACCGAATTCACCGAGAAGAACCTGAGCAGCCAGGGCGCCTATGAACTCGCCGCCGCCAGCGGCGAAGCCGCGGTGACGATCTTCGCCACGGGTTCGGAAGTCGAGATCGCGCTCGGCGCCCGCGACCTCCTGGAGAAGCACGGCCATCCGACCCGCGTCGTTTCGGTTCCTTGCTTCGAACTGTTCGACAAGCAGAGCGAGGACTACCGCCGCAAGACGATCGGCAATGCGAAAGTGAAGATGGCGATCGAAGCCGGCATCCGCCAGGGCTGGGATCATCTCATCGGCTCGGACGGCATCTTCATCGGCATGACCGGCTTCGGCGCCTCGGGAACGATCGAGCAGCTCTATCCGCATTTCGGCATCACCGCCGAGGCGGCCGCCAAAGCGGCGGAAGCCCGCCTGCATGGCAAGTAAGGCCGTGCATGTTGCCCAAAAGTGTATCTCGATTTTGGGACAGCGACATGTATGAAACAAGAAACGCTTGGCGAAACCGCGTACAGCGGTTCCGCCGGACTGGCCTGACCTAATCGATTTAAATCCACGTCGCCGCGGCTGGATTCTTTCCGCTTCCGCCGCTATGAAGCTGCGGACCAATCGTCTGCCCTCCAGCTCCCAAGGAGAGAAAAATGACCGTCAGAGTTGCCATCAACGGATTCGGCCGCATCGGCCGCAACATCCTGCGCGCCATCCATGAATCGGGCCGCAAGGACATCGACGTCGTCGCCGTCAACGATCTCGGCCCGGTCGAAACCAACGCCCATCTCCTGCGCTATGACAGCGTGCACGGCCGCTTCCCGCACGAAGTGTCGGTTTCCGGCGACCAGATCACCGTCGGCAAGGAGACGTTCAAGGTCACCGCGATCAAGGATCCGACCCAGCTGCCGTGGAAGGAGCTCGGCGTCGACATCGCGCTCGAATGCACCGGCATCTTCACTGCCCGCGACAAAGCCGCCGCGCACCTGACCGCCGGCGCCAAGCGCGTCCTCGTTTCGGCGCCGGCCGAAGGCGCCGACCTCACTGTCGTCTACGGCATCAACCACGACAAGCTGACCAAGGACCACATCGTTATCTCGAACGCGTCCTGCACCACCAATTGCCTGGCGCCGCTGGCCGCAGTCCTGCACGAGACGGTCGGCATCGAAAAGGGCATGATGACGACGATCCATTCCTACACCGGCGACCAGCCGACGCTGGACACCATGCACAAGGATCTCTACCGCGCCCGCGCCGCGGCACTCTCGCAGATCCCGACCTCGACCGGTGCCGCCAAGGCCATCGGCCTGGTGTTGCCCGAGCTCAAGGGCAAGCTCGACGGCATCTCGATCCGCGTGCCGACGCCGAACGTCTCGCTCGTCGACTTCAAGTTCATCGCCAAGCGCTCGACGTCGGCGCAGGAGATCAACGAAGCGGTGATCGCCGCCTCCAACGGCAAGCTCAAGGGCATCCTGTCGGTTACCCATCATCCGAACGTGTCGATCGACTTCAACCACGACCCGCACTCCTCGATCGTGGCCCTCGACCAGACCAAGGTGATGGACGGCAACTTCGTTTCGGTGCTGTCCTGGTACGACAATGAATGGGGCTTCTCCAATCGCATGGGCGATACCGCGGTCGCCTTCGGCAAGACCATCGCCTGATCGCGGGCCCATCTTCCACAGACTTGAAACGCCCGGCTTCGTCCGGGCGTTTTTCGTCGGAGTGCTCGGCAAGGCGTCGCTTCGCTCCTGCTATCCCCAAGCATGACGAAGTTGTAGGGCCTCGGCCAAAAAACCGCTCTCCCGCCTTGCGCCGGCCATGCCTTCGCCCCACTCTTCCTTGAATCGAGAGAAGAGGCAGGGGACAAATCACGGATGGAGCATGCGATCTATCTCGTCACGCTGGTGGGCACCGCGCTTGTCGTCGTCGCCGCGTTTTCGAGCCTGATCGCCTTCCGCTTCGGCGCACCGCTGCTGCTTCTGTTTCTCTGCATCGGCCTCGCCACCGGAACCGACGGCCTCGGCATCGAGTTCGACAACGCCCGCATCGCCTATTTTGCCGGCTCACTGGCGCTGGCGGTGATCCTGTTCGATTCCGGCTTCGGCACGCCTCTCAATGCCTTGCGGCAGGCGGCCGGGCCGGCTCTGTCGCTGGCCACGTTCGGCGTGGTCCTCACCACCGGCCTGTTCGGCGCCGCCGCCTACTACCTGCTCGACCTCACCTGGCTGGAATCCTTCCTGCTCGGTGCCGCCGTCGCCTCCACCGACGCGGCCGCCGTGTTCTTTCTTTTGCGCGCCGGCGAGATCAATCTGCGCGAGCGCGTGCGCTCCACGCTGGAGGTGGAGTCCGGTACCAACGATCCGATCGCCATCTTCCTGACCATCACCCTGGTCGAGATCATAGCCGCCCACGCCGACCCAGAGGCCAATGTCCTGGCCACCAATCTCGTCCTCGGCTTCCTCATCAACATGGGCCTGGGCGCCATTGTCGGCGTGCTGGGGGGCCTCGCCATCGTGCGCCTCGTCGACCGGCTCAATCTCGACCATGGCCTGCTGCCGATCTTCGTGCTGACCCTGTCGCTGATGGTCTTCGCCGCCGCCGGCGCCATCGGCGGCTCCGGTTTCCTGGCGGTCTATCTTGCCGGCCTCATCGCCGGCAATTCCGATATCCGCGCCGTCACTATCCTCAAACGCTTCCAGGACGGCATGTCCTGGCTGGCGCAGATCATCATGTTCCTGATCCTCGGCCTGTTCGCGACGCCCTCGCAATTTCCGGCGATCATGGTGCCTGCGGTGCTGCTTGGCCTGTTCCTGATGTTCGTCGCCCGGCCGATCGCGGTCTGGCTTTGCCTGATCCCGTTTCGTCTGCCGCGCCCCGAAGTCGCCTTCGTTTCCTGGGTCGGCCTGCGGGGCGCCGTGTCGATCCTGCTTGCCATCACTCCCTTGCTCGGCGGGCTGGAGAATGGCCGCACGATCTTCAACGCCGCCTTCATCATCGTCCTGGTGTCACTCGTCATCCAGGGCTGGACCGTTGGTCCGCTGGCGCGCCGTCTCGGCCTGATCGTGCCGGCGCGGCTCGGACCTCTGGACAAGGTCGAGCTCGAACTGCCGGGCTCGGCCCATCACGAGCTCCTCGCCTACCGCGTCGCCCCGGGCAGCCCGGTGGCGCGCGGCGAGCGCATCCCTCGCTGGGCGCGGCCCTCGCTGGTGTTGCGCGACGGACGCTCGATGCGTTTCCAGGACATGGGCAGGCTTGCCGCCGGCGACCAGGTCTACATCTTCGTGCCGGACCGCTATCCACGCCTGCTCGACAAGCTGTTCGCCAGCCGCGCCGTCGTCGACCCCGAGGATGCCGATTTCTTCGGTGCCTTTGCTGTCGATCCGGCGCGTTCCGCTGCCGAACTGGAAGCCGCTTACGCGCCGGGCCTGAGCGAGGCGGAACAGAACCTGACCGTCGGCGCTCTGGTCACGGCTCGGCTCGGCGGCCATGTCGAATACGCCGACCGCGTGCTGATCGGCCCGATCGAGCTGATCGTGCGTGACGTCGATGACAAGGGCAGGATCACAGGCCTGGGCCTCTCCTTCGAACCGACCGCGCCCGTGGCGCGGGTACCGGTCTTCCTCAGCGCCGGCGAGATCGCCGACCGGATCAAGGCCTTCGTCCAAACCTGGCGCAAGCCGGTGGAAACACCGATCCCCCCGGCACGCGCAGACGAGAAAACAGAGCCGGCGGCGGAAAAGGCAACGACCGAGAGCTGACAACGGCGATCCTTTGCGCCGCAGCCATCCGCCTGCCGTGACGCTACGCGACGTCAACGCCTTCGCCTTGAAAATTTCGCGCCCTCCCCAGCCAAGTCTTGCATCGTCGTCGGTGCGGGGTATGGTCCCGGCGATTTCTCAGCGAAAGGAACCAGCATGGCCAGCTTCAAGACACTGGACGATATCGGCAACATCAATGGCAAGCGCGTGCTGGTGCGCGTCGACCTCAACGTTCCCGTCGCTGACGGCAAGGTCACCGACACGACCCGTATCGAACGCATCGCGCCGACCATCGCTGAATTGTCGGGCAAGGGTGCCAAGGTCATCCTGCTCGCCCATTTCGGCCGACCCAAGGACGGTCCCTCGCCGGAATTCTCGCTGGAGCCGATCGCCAGGGCAACGTCCGAGGTGCTCGGCCGCCCCGTGGGCTTTGCTGGCGACTGCGTCGGCGACACGGCGGGAAGTGCCGTCGCCGCCATGAACAAGGGCGACGTGCTGCTGCTCGAGAACACCCGCTTCTACAAGGCCGAGGAGAAGAACGACCCGGCCTTCACCGAACGGCTCGCCGCCAATGGTGATATCTTCGTCAACGACGCCTTCTCCGCTGCCCACCGGGCGCATTCCTCGACCGAGGGACTGGCGCATCTGTTGCCGGCCTTTGCCGGTCGCACCATGCAGGCTGAATTGGAAGCGCTGGAGAAGGGCCTTGGAAATCCTGTCCGCCCGGTGGTCGCCATTGTCGGCGGCGCCAAGGTCTCGACCAAGATCGACCTGCTGATGAACCTGGTCAAGAAGGTCGACGCGCTGGTCATCGGCGGCGGTATGGCCAACACCTTTCTCGCCGCACGCGGCACCGACGTCGGCAAGTCGCTGTGCGAACACGACCTCGCCGCTACCGCCAAGCAGATCATGATCGAGGCGGCCGAGGCCGGCTGCGCCATCATCCTGCCCGTCGACGGTGTCGTGGCGAAGGAATTCAAGGCGGGTGCGGCCAGCGAAACCGTGGCCATAGCCGACGTGCCGGCGGATGGCATGATCCTCGATGTCGGCGAAAAGACCGTGAGGGCCGTTGCCGACTGGATCGATCGCGCCGCGACCTTGGTCTGGAACGGCCCGCTCGGCGCGTTCGAGATCGACCCCTTCGACCGCGCGACGATGGCGGCAGCCAGGCATGCGGCGGCGCGCACCAAGGCTGGCAAGCTGGTTTCGGTGGCCGGTGGCGGCGATACCGTCGCGGCGCTCAACCAGGCCGGGGTTGCCGACGATTTTACCTATGTCTCGACTGCCGGCGGCGCCTTCCTCGAATGGATGGAAGGCAAGCCGCTGCCGGGCGTCGACGTGCTCAAGCGTTGAGACGATCAACTCGAGCGCGCGGCGTTGCCGGGACTTTCGATCGATTCGAGCTTTCCGGCGTCAATCCTTTGGCGGTAGTGTTCTGCTAGAGCAATTCCAGGAAAAGTGTGTACGGCTTTCCGTCCGGAATTGCGTCAAAACAAAGAGTTAGAGCGGTTCGCCGTTTCCGGGAAACGGTGAACCGCTCTAGGCACAGAACAACACCGTCCAGGAGAAGCACGATGAGCGAACGTCTCGAAGACATTGCCGCCGCGATGGTGGCCAACGGCAAAGGCCTGCTGGCCGCCGACGAAAGCTCGGGCACGATCAAGAAGCGGTTCGACGTCATCGGCGTCGAATCGACCGCGGACAGCCGGCGCGACTACCGCGAGATGATGTTCCGCACCAGTGACGCCATGACCAGGTATATTTCCGGCGTCATCCTTTATGACGAGACCATTCGCCAGAAAGCGGCCGACGGCACGCCGTTGGTCGATATCATCAAAGCTTCAGGCGCTATTCCCGGAATCAAGGTCGATGCCGGCGCCAAGCCTCTGGCCGGCTTTCCCGGCGACACGGTCACCGAGGGCCTCGACGGCCTGCGCGAGCGGCTCGCCGACTATTACAAGCTCGGCGCCCGCTTCGCCAAATGGCGTGCCGTGATCGACATCGACACGGCAAAGGGCGTGCCGTCGGTCACCTCGATCAGCGCGAACACCCACGCGCTCGCCCGCTATGCGGCCCTTTGCCAGGAGGCCGGTATCGTGCCGATCGTGGAGCCGGAAGTGCTGATGGACGGCGCCCACGACATCGACACATGCTATGAAATCTCGAGGGCGACGCTGACGAAGCTCTACGACGAGCTCTATGCGGCCCGCGTCGTGCTCGAAGGCACGATCCTGAAACCCAATATGGTGCTGGCCGGCAGGAAGTCGGGCAGGGTGAGCAGTCCTGAAGAGGTCGCGCAAAAGACCATAAAACTGTTCCGCGAGGCCGTGCCGGCCGCGGTGCCGGGCATCGCCTTCCTCTCCGGCGGCCAGGAGGACGAGGAAGCGACCGCCAACCTCAACGCCATCAACGCCATTGGCCCGCATCCGTGGAAGCTGACCTTCTCCTATGGCCGCGCCCTGCAGGCTGCCCCGCAGAAGGCCTGGAGCGGCAAGGCATCCAACGTTGCCGCGGGCCAGGCCGCCTTCACCCACCGCGCCCACATGAACCATCTGGCGGCGCTTGGACAATGGAGGCCGAGCATGGAGCAGGCTGCCTGACCACGGTTTTCCGTCTCTATCGGACCCGGGCCATGCGCCCGGGTTTTGCTGCGCTCCGCCGGACTTGGGATAAAGCGCCTCCATCCCTATTTCTCTCCAGCGCAGCCGGCGCGATGTCGGCTCACGCCCGTCCCGAACGTCCTTGGGATGAAGCCAGGGAGAGGTTCATGCATCGCAACAAGGTCGTTTCACGCGAGGATTGGTTCCGGGCGCACAAAACGCATCTGGCGCGCGAGAAGGAATTGACGCGATTTCGCGAGCGCATCGCGGCGGAACGGCGCGAATTGCCCTGGCTGAAGGTGAGAAAGGACTACGTCTTCGAAACCGAGCAGGGTCCAAGATGCCTGGCCGAACTGTTCGCCGGCCGCAGCCAGCTGATCGTCTATCATTTCGTGTTCGGTCCCGGCTCGACCCATCATTGCGAAGGCTGTGCGTTCGTCGCCGACCACATCGACGGCGCCAACCAGCATCTGAGACATCATGACGTGTCGCTTGTCGTGGTGTCACGCGCGCCGCCCTCCGAGCTGCTGCCCTACCGAGAGCGCATGGGTTGGAAATTCGACTGGGTCTCATCCTATGCCTCGGACTTCAACTTCGACATGCAGGTGTCGTTCACCGACAAGCAGATCGCATCGGGTGAAGCGATCTACAATTTCGAGACGCCCGTTCTGAAATCGAAAGACCTGCCCGGCACCACCGTGTTCTACCGGGACGAGACCGGCGACATCTTCCTGACCTTCATGTCGCGCGCCCGCGGCAGCGAACAACTGATCGGCGCCTATCAATATCTCGACCTTGCGCCGAAAGGGCGCGACGAGACCGGCCCTTACAGAACCTTGATGGACTGGGTGCGGCTGCACGACCAGTATGGAAACAGGTCGCAAGCGGACAGGGCTTAGGACATTCAGCGATCCCATCGAACATTGAACGCTTGAAGGCGTCCGCCACCGGTGCAAGGATCGTTCACCTCCGGCGCAACATGCGTTAAATGCTGCTCGATGCGACGCTTTCCGGCTCTCCTCACCTGGCTCGCCTTCCCTGTCTATGTCTGGCAGGGGCTTGGCGTGCGCCGACGCACCTCGCGCATGCTGCCCGCGCAAGGCCCGGTCATGCATGAGATCGCCGGCGGGCACCCGGCGGTCTGGCTGCTCGTGCTGGGCGATTCCTCCGCCGCCTCGGTCGGCATCGAAAAATCCGAGAATGGCCTGGCCGCGCAGCTGGCCGCCCTGATCTCGCAGCGCACCGGCCGCGCCGTGCGCTGGCGCGCCGCTGGGTTCAATTCGGCGACCTCTGGGCAGATCCGCGACCACGTCCTGCCCAATCTCTCGGCCGATCCGTGGACGCATATCGTGCTCGCCATCGGCACCAACGATACCAAGAATTTCCACTCCGTGCCCCGTTTCAAGAAGGCGTTCGGCGGCCTGCTCTACGCGCTGCGCGCCAAATGGCCCGAGGCCCGCGTCGTGTGGTCTCCTGTGCTGGAGTTCACGCAAGCGCCGGCAATGCCGTCGCTGCTCGGCAGGATCCTGGAAATTCGCGCCGGTGAGATGAACCGGATGGGCAAACGTCTTTGCCTCGAACGCGGTGCGGTGCCGGCGCCGCGCTTGCCGATCACCAATCCCGAAGCCGGCTTCGCCTCGGACGGATTTCATGCTTCGGAAGCCGGTTACCGGGCCTGGGCCGAGCACCTCGTCGGCTGCGTGATCGAAGAGTGATTGCCGCCGGCTGCGTGCCGGCCGACATCTTACGCATTACGGGCGGAAAACCGCCAGACACCTTCCTGGAACTGCGCTACGTCCAATGTCCAAGCACGGCCGTTATCGAAATGGCCGCCATGGCCAGGAGCGCCAGCTTCCAGAAGTCGCTGCGCCGTTTCAGCCCCGGCCAGCCGAGCGGCTTGATCAACTGGATGACCATGATGCCAAGGATGACGAGGGCGAGGAGTTTCGACATGCCGCCTTTGACCAGCATCGGAACCCGCTGTCAAAGCCTCTCGCAAGGGCCGAAACCGGGCCATACCGGCGCTGATCGGCCCTCACTTCGGTAGGCTGACATCCTCCTGACAGACTGCTGTCAGGAGGGGTGTGCGATAGTGGCTCATCGAAGCAAGAGGAGGATAGCCATGAACGGGTTCACCATTCTGCATAATATGAAGCACTATGTCGGCAAGGTGCGCACGATGCGCAATGAGATCCGCACCAGGCGGTTCCTGAATGCATTGCCGGCGGACGTCCGCAAGGATATCGGCTGGCCGGACATGTATGATGGCCTTCATATCCGCGACAATTGAGGCGATTTTTTCAGGCAAGGCTTGGAGGCCGGGATTGCCGCACCCAGATAGCAAGTCCAGGCAAGCAAGTAATGCGATTTCCGGCGAAGGCGAACTGAACGAGTGCAGCTTGTCGCCGGGGGCTGCGCATCTGGGAATGGAGCAAACGCATGCCTGAGCAAAAGACGATCGGCTTTTTGTTCATCCAAGGCTTCGCCGACTGGGAATATGGCCTGCTGGCCGCCTCGGCGGTCGAATGGTTCGGCGCCCGCGCGGTTTCGCTGACGCCGGACGGCGGACCGGTGAGCGGGATCAGCGGTTTCCGGCTGACGCCCGACCGCTCGGCCGGCGCCGATGAAAATGCCGATCTCGATGCAATCGCCGTCATTGGCTCCGACCGATGGGCGGGCGAGGCGCCGCCCGAGGTCGCGGAATTGCTGAGGGCCGTTGCGATGCGGGACGGTGTGGTCGGCGGTATCTGCGCCGGAACGCTGGCGCTGGCCCGAGCCGGCATGTTCGAGAAGGCGAGGCATACCAGCAATGGCCGCGACTGGATCAATCACCACATTGCCGGCTATGCCGGCAATCATAATTATCAGGACGTGCCGCATGCCGTGTCCGACAGCAAGATCGTTTCCGCGCCAGGTTCGGCGCCCGGCACCTTCGCGCTGGCCTTCCTGAAGTCGCTCTATCCTGAACGAAACGGCGAACTTGCCGAGATGCGGACGCTATTCGCCAGCGAGTATGCTGAACGCTCCTGACAGAATGGTGTCAGGAGCGCCATGCCATAGATGCATGAGCGTTCGAGAGGACGAGCGATGAAGAGCTGGACCGACAGATTGAACACGCCGGGGGTCAACGGCATCAAACCGGCCCCGCGCACGGTGGAAGATGGAGCCGAAGACCAGACGATCCTGATGCCGACGGCGCGACAGGTCGACGAATTCATCCCCTCTATTCCCAAAGGCGTCGAGATGGACGTTCGCGCGCTGCGCACGGGGCTTGCCTTTGAACATGGCGCCGAAGTGACATGCCCGGTCGCGATGGGCTATTATCGGCGTACCGTTGCCGAAGCAGCCATTGAGGATCTCGGGCGCGGCATGACGCTGAGCGATGTCGCGCCCTTCTGGCGCGTGCTCGATGCCAATGACGCCGACAACGAGGAAATTGTCCTTCGGCGCGGAATTTGTGGCCGCGCAGCGCAAGTGCGAAGGCCTGAAACCATGATGCATGCCGCCGAGTGTTCTACGGTTTCGGAATAAAGGCATGCGCAAGAACACGATGCATGCAGTCCAAAAGTGGGAACCGGTTTTGGGCGACATGCATAGGAACAACATCGAGGGACCATACGATGCGACGCGCCGACAGGCTCTTCCAGATCGTGCAGCATTTGCGCGGTGGCCGTCTGGTCACCGCGCAGAAGCTTGGCACATGGCTCGAGGTTTCCGAGCGAACCATCTATCGCGACATAGCCGACCTGCAGTCGACCGGAGTGCCGATCGACGGGGAAGCGGGCGTCGGCTACATGATGAGGGAGGGTTTCGACCTTCCACCGCTGATGTTCACGCGTGACGAGATCGTGGCGCTGGTCGCCGGCGCCCGCATGGTGCGTGCCTTTGGCGGTGCGGCCATGGCCCGGGCCGCCGATGAGGCTTTGGTCAAGATCGGCGCGGTGCTGCCCGATGCCGAAAAGGACCGCATCGCCCGCACCGAGATCCACACGCCGATGTGGGTGGTGAGCGACGCCGCGCGCGAGGCGATCGACCTGATCGAGCGCGCCATCGAGAAGCGCCAGGTGCTGACCATCGACTATTCGGACGAAGCTGGCCGCGGCACCGCCCGCGACATCAGGCCCTTGGGCCTTTGGTTCTGGGGCAAGGTCTGGACGCTGGTCGCCTGGTGCGAGATGCGCGACGATTTCCGCGCCTTCCGCATCGATCGCATCGCCTCCGTGGTCATCGCAGGCCGCGTCTTCAAGCCGGAGCGCGGCAAGCAGCTCGCCGATTTTTACCGGGCGGTGGAACGCAGCGAGGATTACGGCATGGCGCCGGACCGCGCGGCGCGAAGCTGACATCTCCCGACCACATGGAAAAGCCCGCTCGAAGCGGGCTTTTCCATCGAATTCACGAGAATTCTACTCCTCGTCGTCGTTATCCTTGTCCTTCGACTTCAGAGCCGAGAGCTTGGCGAACACGGCGTTGGCGTCGAGTTCGGCATCCTCGTCCTTCGGCTTTTCGGGAGCCGGAACCAGGCGCTCGGTCAGCGCCGCCGGCAGCAATGTGTCGCCGACCGGCTGTGCCTGCTCGCGACCACGCGATGCACGGTTGACTTCCATGTCAAGATCGATCTGCGAGGCGAGACCGAGCGTCACCGGGTCCATCGGCTGCAGGTTGGCGGAGTTCCAGTGCTTGCGCTCGCGGATCTGCTCGATCGTGGACTTGGTGGTGCCGACCAGACGCGAGATCTGCGCGTCCTTCAATTCGGGATGGTTGCGCACCAGCCAGAGAATGGCGTTCGGCCGGTCCTGACGCTTCGACAGCGGGGTATAGCGCGGCCCCTTGCGCTTGGATTCCGGCACCCGCACCTTGGGGTCCGAGAGCTTCAGCCGCTGGTTCGGATCCTTCTCGGCACGCGCGATCTCGTCGCGGGTAAGCTGGCCGGTCATGATCGGATCCATGCCCTTGATGCCTTGCGCCGATTCGCCGTCGGCGATCGCCTTGACCTCGAGCGGATGCAGCCCGCAGAATTGTGCTATCTGCTCGAAGGAAAGCGCGGTGTTGTCGACCAGCCAGACGGCGGTCGCCTTGGGCATCAGCAGGGTGTTGGCCATTTAAAAATCCTTCTCGTTCGCCCGCGTTCCCGCGCGGGCGGTGGTTTAGAGCCACCAAAATGGGAAATTCGAGGGTTATATAACCGCTCTGCGGCGCTTCCGCAACGTTTTTGGGAATGCGTTTTTGGGAACGCGCGTCGATCTGGCAGCCACACCGGGGGCGGATCGATCAGGACCGGCACGCAAATGGCGCCGCGAATATGTTTGGGATCCAGAAAGACAAAACCCGCCGGACAAGGTCCGGCGGGTTCGGAACCGGCGACGAGCAAGCGTCTGCGGCGGCTCTGCTTTGCGACCCTGCCTTGCGACAGGGTGGTTCTTGAGATCAGATCGCCTGGCGGGCGATCTTTTCGATGTCGGCGCGATTGATGCCGAGATCGCTAAGCTGGCGCGCATTGAGGCGGTTCAGTTCGCGCACGGTCTCGTTGTACATGCGCCAGTTACGGAAAGCGCGGATCGGGTTCATGTCAGTCCTCCAAATGGGGTGTTCGTTTCGATGATGCTCAAATAGTCATCATCGAGCGGCACTTGAATGGCTGATTTTGCATAGCAATGATGCAAATGCTGCATTGCACCATTAAGCTTTTGTTCGGCTTACAGGCAGGGACCGGGTCGCGGGTATGAGCCCGCCTCCGCCGGCCGGCATCGGCAATGTTGGCGTCAGCCGACGTCGAGCACGATCTTGCCGATATGATCGCCTTCCTCCATACGCTCATGCGCCCGCCAGGCATCGGCGAGCGGGAAGATCATGTCCATTACGGGCGCGATCCGGCGCGTGCCGAGCAACGGCCACACCTGCGCTTCGAGCGCGGCTGCCAGCGCCGCCTTGAACTCAACGGTGCGCGGCCTCAGTGTCGAACCGGTATGAACAAGCCGCTTGACCATGATTTTCGAGAAATCGGCGCTCGCCACCGCGCCGCCTTGCAGGGCGATCTGGACGATCCGGCCCTCGACCGCCGCGGCCTCGTAGTTGCGCGCCACATAGTCGCCGCCGACCATGTCGAGGATGACGTCGGCACCCTTGCCGCCCGTCACTTCCTTGACCGCCGCGACGAAGTCCTCCTCGCGGTAGTTGATCGCCCGGTCGGCGCCGAGCTTCAGGCAGGCATCGCATTTCTCCTTGTTGCCGGCCGTGGTGATGACATGGGCGCCGAAGGCAGATGCAAGCTGGATCGCCGTCGTGCCGATACCCGAAGAGCCGCCATGGACCAGTAGCGTTTCGCCTTTCTTCAAGCCGCCGCGCTCGAACACATTGTGCCAGACGGTGAAATAGTTTTCCGGCACGGCCGCCGCTTCCGTGTGGGTGAAACCGGCCGGCAGCGGCAGCACGCTGCCGGCATGAACCTTGACATATTCGGCATAGCCGCCGCCGGGAGTGAGCGCGCAGACGCGCTCGCCAAGACGCCAGCGAGAGATCTCGTCGCCCAGCGCGGCCACTTCGCCCGACGCCTCCAGGCCCGGCAGGTCCGACGCGCCGGGCGGCGGCGGATAGGCGCCCTTGCGCTGCTGCACGTCGGGCCTGTTGACGCCGGCGGCGCGCACCTTGATCAATATCTCGCCGGGACCGGGCACAGGCACATCGCGCGTCTCCGGTTTGAGCACCCTCGGCCCACCCGGCTCCGAGATCGCGATGGCCGTCATCCTTGCCGGAATTTTATATCCGCTCGCCATGAAATCTCCCGTCTTTCCTCGCCGCATTCTTACCGGCTGTTTGCATCGACGCCCCTGTCCTATGTATGCTCATTGGCAAATCAGGCAAATGGCCAATCGGTATGGCGGAGGAGGAGCACAAATGGCGATCTTCGACGACGAACCCAAGAAGAAGGCGCGTCCGCACGAGATCGGCCAGGACCTGTCGCTGCTCTCCGTCGGCGAGTTGTCGGAACGGATCGGCATCCTGCGTGACGAGATCGCCCGGCTGGAGGCTGAACTCAAGTCGAAGGACAGCACCAAATCCGCGGCCGAGGCGCTGTTCCGCCGCGGATAAGGCTGGAAAGATCCGCCGCCGAAAAGCCCGAATGCGACTGTCTTCAGACTCTGCGTCTTTCCTCGATTTCAGCCGGATCAAAAAATGCTCGCAGCCTACAGACCGATCCTTTCGCTGCTTCGCGGCACCGCCTTCCTTTTGGCAGCGTCGGGATTGCACGGCCTGCTGTTGCCCCTGCGCGGCCAGGTGGAAGGCTTCTCCACCGCATCTCTCGGCCTGATGGGCACGGCCTGGGCCGGCGGCTTCGTCACCGGCTGCTTCTTTGCCCCACGCATCGTGCGTCGCGCCGGCCATGTACGCGCCTTCGGCGCCTTCGCCGCGTCCGGCGCCATCGTCGCGCTGCTCACCGGCCTGGTCATCGACGAATATGTCTGGATCCTGCTGCGCGCCTTCACCGGCTTCACCATGGCCGGCGCCTTCATGGTTATCGAAAGCTGGCTGAACGAGAAGGCCACCAACGAGAATCGCGGCACCGTCTTCGGCCTCTACATGATGGTCACCTATGCCTCGATCATGGGCGGGCAGATGATCGTGGCCGGCGGCGACGTGAAATCGGCCTCGCTCTTCATGATCACCGGCATCCTGTTCTGCTTGTCGCTGATCCCGACCGCGGTATCGACCGCGTCGCACCCCAAGCCGCTCCAGGACGTCAAGCTCGACGTCAAGGGACTCTACGCCAACTCGCCGGTCTCGGCCATCGCTTGCGTCCTCATCGGCATCGCCAACGGCGCATGGGGCACGCTTGGCGCCGTCTACGGCGCCCGCATCGGCATTTCCACCGCCGAGATCGCCTTGATGATGAGCCTGGTGGTGGTGGCGGGCGCCGCCATGCAGCTTCCGGCCGGGCGTTTTTCCGACAAGACCGACCGGCGCTTCGTGCTGGCGGGTGCCGCTTTCGGCGCGGCGCTGTTCGCGCTCTTGATCTTCCTGTTCGAGCCGCGCTCCGGCGTCTTCGTCATCGTCTTCACCGCCGCCTACGGTGCCTTCGCCTATACGCTCTATTCGATCGCCGTGGCGCATGCCAACGATCACGCAAGTGCCGAGGACTTCGTCAAGGTTTCGGGCGGCCTCCTGCTGCTCTACGGCTTCGGCACCATGATCGGCCCTTTGCTGGCGGCCGCCCTGATGGGCTGGATGCGCCCCGAGGGCCTGTTCCTTGCGACCGCGTTCGCGCATCTTTCTCTGGCAGGCTACACGCTGCTGCGCATCAGCCGCCGTGCGCCGGTACCGATCGAGGACCGCGATGCCTTCAAGACGCAGCCCGCCGACCGTTCGGTGACGCCGGAAGCATTGCGGCTCGACCCAAGAAGAAAAGCAGAAGCAAACGGTTGAGATTCGAAGAACTTTGCCCCACAAATGAGGCATGATGCTTTCCGACGCGTTCGTGGCGATCGCCGATCCCAACCGGCGCCATCTCCTGGAAGAACTTCGACGCGGCCCGAAAACCGTCAATCAACTGGCAGCCGGGTTGCCGGTCTCACGCCCGGCGGTATCGCAGCATCTGAAGGTGTTGCTCGATGCCGGCCTTGTCCACGCCAAGGCCGAAGGCACGCGGCGCGTCTATACGGTGAGCAATGCCGGCTTCCTGAAACTTAACATCTGGCTCGACCAATTCTGGCAGGATTGATCATTCCTGTTCAAACGCCCGATCAAGCACCACGATCAGCCATCATTATACGGGAAGAGCTTGAAATAGGGCTGCGCCTCCTCGATCACCCTGATGAAGGCCGGCCGCTGCAACAGCCGGTCATGATAGCGCTTCACGGCAGGATATTTGTCGCCGAACGGCTCGACCTTGTTGGCATAGAACAGAGCCGGGGATGCCGCGCAATCGGCCATGGTGAAGGCATCACCCACAGCCCAGCTCCTCGACGCCACCTCCTGTTCGATGATCGCGTAGGAATTGCGCAACTGGTCGCGCGCCTGTTCGACGCCGAACGGATCGGTCCTGCCTTCCGGGCGCAGCCGGTCGCCGACGATTTTCTGCATCGGTTCCTGCACATAGAGATCGTAGAAGCGATCGGCCTGGCGAACCGCGATGGCGAGGTCGATGTCGGCCGGGACGAGTTCGACCGGCCCGGGATAGTGCATGGCCAGATACTCGATGACGATGGTCGATTCCAGCACGGTGCGATCGCGCGCATCGTCGCGCAAGGCAGGCATCTTGCCCGAAGGCGCTATCTCCAGGAAGGCCGCGCGCGACTGCTGGTCGCCGAGATCGACGATGACGGACGCGAACGGCGTGCCGTTCTCGTAGAGCGCGATCAGCGGCTTCCAGCAGAACGAGGCCAGCGGGTGGTAGTGAAGCGTCAGGGACATTTTTGCTCACCTGTCTCGGGGTTCACGTCGCCTATACTGAAATGTTCACTTAACTATTGCCCAAACTTGTGGCGTCAGGACCGCGCTTTGAGTGCCAATCGGCCCGGATATGAGCGACGATGCCGGCGACGATCACATCCCAATCCTCCGGATGCAGTTCGTGGCCACCGCCCTCAACCCGGAGGAGTTTCGCGCCGGCGACCGCCCCGGCCAGCGCTTCGCCATGCTCGACCGGAAAGAGGGGATCGACCGTAGCATGGATGACCAGCAGCGGCGCCTTCATCTCGTGCAGCCGGCCGCTCCATCGGTCGCTATCGCCCTTGAGCAGGAAATGATTGGTCGCGCTGAGCAAGCCGCCGGAGCGATCATAATCCCGCTCGATGAAGGCTCTCATGCGGCCCTCGTCGAAGGGATGCGCTGTGCTGGCGATTGCCCTGGTATCTTTGATCATGAAGTCGATGACCTGGCGGCGATCCGACCAGTCGATGTGCGCGCCTTCAGCCGAATGTTCGATATAGGCATCGCTGGTCTGCGGCAGGTTCGAGGTGTCCACTCCCAGGGGCGAGCTGCTGATCACGGTCAGCGACGCGACGCGGGACGGATGCTTGAATGCCACAAGCTGCGCGATCATGCCGCCCATCGACATGCCGGCGATATGCGCCTTGTCGAGGCCGTGGCTGTCGAGAACGCCGATCGCATCGTCGGCCATGTCGTCGAATGTGTAGGGTGGCTCCCCAGGCGGGTATTTGGTCGATCGGCCGGTATCGCGATTGTCGTAGCGGAGCACGAACAGTCCGGCGCCGGCGAGCTTCCGGCAAAGCGCCTCCGGCCACCACAGCATTGAGGCCATCGCTCCCATGATCAGCAACAGAGCGGGGTCGGCGGGGTCGCCAAAGGCTTCGGATATGATATCGGGGCGTCCGGTCTTCGTCATCGCGTGGCCTCCTCATCTGCTTGCATTTTGCAATCGGTTGCACCATAATAAAACCGATACGATAATGCAACCGGTTTTGGAGACATCGAATGAACATCGATCGCCGCTCGGGTTGCCCGATCAATCTCTCGCTGGAAGTGTTCGGCGACCGCTGGAGCCTGATCATCCTTCGCGACATGATTTTTGGCGGCAGGCGCCATTTTCGCGAGTTGCTCAACGGATCGATGGAAGGCATTGCCTCCAACATACTGGCCGACCGGCTGAAGCGGCTGATGGATCTGGGCATGCTGACCAAGGCCGACGATCCCTCGCACAAGCAGAAGGCGATCTACAGCCTGACCGAAATGGCGATCACCCTGGTGCCGATCCTGGCCCATCTCGGCGCCTGGGGCCGCGTCTGGCTGCCGGTCAGCGAGGAATTGTCGATCCGCGCCGAGCTTCTGGAGAAGGGCGGACCACCGCTCTGGGAGAAATTCATGGACGAGTTGCGCCATGAGCATCTCGGCACACCTCTCGATCCAGCGTCCGGCCCCTCTGTACGCGCGACCCTGCAGGCCGCCTATGAGGCCGTTGTCGCCGGCAAGGCTCTCAGCACCGACACGGCCGCATGACCAACTATTTTCCCCGTTGAGTGGCCGGCTCTGCTACAAGAGGCCGAAAATCACGTCACGAGATTGGAACAGACTCTTGGTTGAGAACTCTAGGGATACTGCCCGCGCGCGCGCCGATCTGCGCTTCAAGAAGCAGGAAGAAGCGGCCACGGTCCGACAGAAGGCGATGGCCGAGTATGTCGCCGAGAGCGATGCTCGCAAGGTCAAGACCGACAAGCTGCGGGCGCTGCGGCTGGCCAAGGAAGCCGAAGACCTTGCCAACGCGCCGGCAGTGCCCGCCAAGAAGCCCGCCCGCGCCAAGAAGAAGTAGCACGCCGCTCCCCGGTCGCTTCGTTGCCGGCCCTGAACCGTTGCCGTTGATCGCATTGGGATCGCGGCGTCAGCGCGATCGAATTGGCGCCTTCACCCGCTTTCCAGCGCGAAGCAATTTCAACCGGAACCTGGATTGCCTCGTCCGGCTGGCTGCCGATGCTTGTCCGTTCAATAGGAGATCGCCATGACCGCACTGCCGCTCGACAAAGCCCTCGAGATCATCGATGCCGCCTTCACCAAGGGCGCGGAGCTCAAGCTTAGGCCGCTCGGCGTCTCGGTGCTCGACGCCGGCGGCCATCTCGTCGCCTTCCAGCGCCAGGACGGTGCCTCGTTCCTGCGCCCGCAAATGTCCGCCGGCAAGGCCTATGGCGCGCTCGCCATCGGCATGGGCTCGCGCCGCGTCGAGGCCTTCGCCAAGGAGCGTCCGCATCTCATGACAGGCATCTCCGACGTCTCGGGCGGACGCGTGTTGCCGGTCGTGGGCGGCGTGCTGATCCGCGACAAGGCAGGCAGCATCATAGGCGCCGTCGGCATTTCCGGCGACAGCTCGGACAATGACGAAGCCGCGGCCATCGCCGGCATCGAGGCCGCCGGCTTCACCGCCGATCCGGGCTGAGGTTAATTCAGGTTGATATCCCTGCTCGCCGACCGCATGGACACCGAGAAGCCGGCGAGCACATCGAACAGCGCGATGATCATCAGCGTGAAGAAGACCGAGTGCGCGGCGCCCTTGACCAGCAGGAACTCGATCAGGAAGGCCACGAAGACCAGCGTCGATAACAGATGGTCCATGATCGAGGCATTCGTGGTGCGCGCCGATTTCACGATCTCGACGAAGAGGAAGATGAGCCCGATCAGCACAATCAGGTCGCCGAGCGTCATCGAGAACACCCCGCCCGACATCATGCCGACGGAAAAGACCTCGCTCGTCCACGGATCGTCACCGCTGCCGAATATTCCGAGCAGCCCGAGATTGTAGAGAACAAAAGGCACGATCAGCAGCGGGACGGCACCGAACATCTGGCGTCTCCATTTGGGGGCACCTCTTTTGTAGAGTGCGCCAGCGGCACGCCGTCAAGAATTTTCGCAGCACGCCCCGAACACGCTAGAAGACCGGATGCAACAACGATGTCAGCCGGTTGTCCGGCCGACATCTCTGAAATCGAGCCGCGGGATGCGTGAACGCGCACCCCGCTCGCGATCAGCGCTTGAAGTAGCCGGCGCGCACGGCCGCGCCGATGACGTTGAGGATGATATGGCCGGCCGTCATCGAGGTGATCTCGTTGACGTCGCGCGCCGGCGCGATCTCGACGATATCCATGCCGACCAGCCTTCCTTTGCCGACCAGCCCTTTGATGAGTTCAATCGTCTGCCGGTAGCTGACGCCGCCCGGCTGTGGCCCTTCGACCGCCGGCATCACCGCCGGGTCCAGGCCGTCGGCATCGATGGTGAGATAGTAGCGGCCGCCGTCGGGAATTCGCTTCAGGAGCGCCGCGGTGCCGATGTCCTGCCATTCATTGGTGGTGATGATGTTGGCGCCATAGGCGCGGGCGGCCTCGACCTCCTCGGTGCGCGCGCTGCCTTGGCCGCGGACGCCGACCTGAAAGATATCCTTGATATGCGCCATTTCCGAGGCCCGCCGGATGGTGCTGGAATAGCCCTCCTTGACCCCGTTGACGTTGTCACGCCAGTCGAGATGGGCGTCGAGCTGAACCAGCGTGATCGGACCCTCGCCATCGAGCGCCCGGAAGATCGGGATCGGAATGCCGTGGTCGCCGCCGATGGTGATCGGCAATGCGCCCGCGGCGCGGATCTTGCGGATCGCCGCTTCGGCTCTGCCGTAGTGCCCGACATGATCGGCCGCCGCGCCGGGAACGTCGCCGACGTCTACCACCTTGATGTCCTTGCCGTCGAAGACTGGCCCACCAATGTCGAAATCATAGCGGTCGAGCGCCTGGCTGATCCGCTGCGAGGCGCGTCGCACCGCGGTCGGCGCATTGGTCTGGTCGTTGATCAGCTCGTCGATCGTGTAGGGATCGCCATAGGGCATGCCGATGATGGCGACATCGGCCTTCAGCGTGTCGAGATCCTCGACCAGCGGAAAGTTCATGAATGTCTGGAAGACGCCGCGCGGCGCGGTGGTGAGCTTGGACATGGGGACTCCTCTGCGTTGAAAGCTTTTTGGATCAGGCGCCACGGCGGGCTGCGAGATGGGGCTGCAGCCTATGCTCCAGGCTGCGCGAGATCGCTGCCACGAAGGCCGTCAGCCCCCAGTACAGCAATGCGATGGCGGTGAAGATCTCCACCGGCGAGAAGGTGCGGCCGATGATGTTCTGGGCCATGTAGGTGAGTTCCGGCACGGTGATCGCCGACAGGATCGCCGATTCCTTGATCAGCGTGATGGTGAGATTGGTGGCCGCGGGCAGGATGTAGCCGAGCACCTGCGGAACCAGGACCTTGCGGAAAATGGTCAGGTAGCGCAGCCCCAGCGCGTAGCCGGCCTCGACCTGGCCGTACGAAATCGACTGGATCGCGCCCCTGATGATTTCGGCGGAATAGGCGCTGGCATAGGCTGACAGCGCGCCGATCGAAACAACCACCGGGGAGAGCCTGACACCGAATATCGGCAAGGCGTAGAACAAAAGGAATATCTGGATCAGGAACGGAATGTTGCGGAATATTTCGACATAGGCGGAAACGATTGCCGCCGGCACCCGTCCGCCGCGCAGCCGGATCAGCGCTAGCACGGTGCCGAGCGCGAAGCCGAACGGCAGTGCGACAGCGCACATCAGCACCGTGTTGCCGAAGCCCTTGGCGAGTATGTGCCAGTTGTCCGCTATGACGGAAAAATCGAAGCTCATGCGCGTGCGCCTCGCGCCTTGAATTCCAGATGCCTGGTCAGCAGGCTGCATGAGAGCAGCACGACGAAATACAGCACCGCCGCGATGCAGAAGGCCTCGACCGGCCGGTAGGTCACATTCATGATGTTCTGCGCGGTGCGGGTCAGTTCCACCACCGCGATCACCGACAGGATCGAGGATGCCTTCACCAGCATGGTGAACTCGTTGACCATCGGCGGGATAATGGCGCGGAAGAGCTGCGGCAGGATGACTTTGAACCAGGTCACGGCAGGCTTCAGCCCGAGCGCCTTGGCCGCCTCGTACTGGCCGGCGGGAATGCGCGTCAGCCCGGCGCGCAGGATTTCGGCGACGAAGGCCGCGCTGTTGAAGCTGAGCGCCAGCACGCCGGCCAGGAGCGGCGGCAGGTCGATGCCGACGAGGCCCGGCAGCACGTAGTAGACCATGAAGATCTGCACGATCAGCGGCGTGCCTCGGATGAAGCTGGTGTAGAGCGCGCCGATCCAGCGGATCACGCGCCAGCGCGACCTGCCACATGCGAGCAGGCCGAAGCCGATCAATGTGCCCACCAGAAACCCCAGCGCCGAGACACCCAGCGTGATGCCGGCGCCGGCCAGGAATTCCGGCAGGAAGGTCAGCGTCTTTGAAAAATGGAACATTTTTCAGCTCGAATGATCCCTGAACGTCCGGCCGATCCGAGGCCGGCGCGTCCAATGACTGGAACCGCCGGTCCGGCAGCGCCGGGCGCCTAGTTGGGGCTTAGAGCGCGCCAGGCGGCAGATAACCCTCGTCGGGCGTCTTCATCTCGAACCCGAACCATTTGAGCTGAAGCTCCTTCAGCTTGCCGCTGTCTTTCAGCTCGCCGATCTTGGCGTTGATGAAGGCGCGCAGATCCTTGTCCTCCGGCCGCACCACCCAGGACAGATAGGAGAATTCGCCGATCGAGCCGACGACCTTGTAGGTGTCGGGAACGTTCTTCATCAGAACGGCCGCCGAAGGCGAGGCGATGACGATGGCGTCGACCTGGCCGGAGGCCAGAGCGACATGGGTCTCGGGAAAGGAGGTGAACAACTTCAGCTCGCCGACACCCTTGCCGCCCTTATCCTTGAGCTCCTTGTCATAGGCCTCGATGATGGGCTGCACGGAGGAGGCGAGTTGCGTGGCCACCACCATGCCGTTGATGTCCTCCGGCTTCTTGATGCGCTCCTCGTCGACGCGCACGACGATGACGTTCTCGAACGAACCGGTCGGCCGCGTGTAGGCGTATTTTGCCGCCCGCTCGGCGTTGATGCCGGTCGAGGTCGCCATCAGGTCGAACTTCTTGGCCAGCAGCCCCGGCAGCAAGCCTTGGAAAGGCAGGTTGAGCTGGTCGAGCTTCACGCCGAGCTGGCTGACCACATAGTCGAGAATGTCCTTGTTATAGCCAACGATCTGGCCGTCGCGGACGAATTCGAACGGCTCGAACGCGGCCTCGGTTCCGACGAGGATGGTGCCGCGCTGCTTGATTTGGTCGACCAGCCCATCGGCATGGGCGGCGGTTGCGAACGGCAGGAGGAGCGGCGCGGCGGCAAGAAGGGCCAGAACGCGGCGGCGCGAAGCGGAAAGAAACTCACCCATTGTTACCCTCTTTTTTCTTCGGTTTTGCTGTGCTGGTAAGCCCGGCCGCTATGCTTGAAGACGCGACCGATCATGTAGCTCTCGGAATCCTTGATCCCGGGAACGTTGGCCAGCTCACTGACCAGGAAATCGTGCAGGCTGGTCGTGGATGGCAAAGTGAGCTGGATGATGATGTCGAACGGCCCGGTCATGGCGTAGACGCTGTCGACGAACGAGTATTCCGATAGTTTTCGAGCAACGCTGATGATGTGCTCGCGGTCGACGTCGAGCCCGACAATGGCCGCAATGCCGACATCGCTGCGCAAAGGGCGCACGACCGCCTGGATGCAGATATCGGGGTCCTCGAGCACACGGGCCATTTTCCGCCGCACCGTCGCTTCGGTGACGCCAATGCGCTTGGCGATATCCACGCTCGACATCCGCCCATCGACCTTGAGTTGGGAAAGCACGGCCTGCTCAGTATCGTCGAGATCACTTGTGCTGACGAAATCCCACATCGAATTCCCAATCTGTGTCGATTTCCGACTATAAATTCAAAAATTACATAAGAAACCATCTATGGCAATCCCACAGATTGCGAAAAACACCGAGCGACGCTGCCTCCGGCGGGCGCCGGGCATCGGGCTCACGGTTCGATCATTGGGAAAAGTCGTGTCGACCGAAGTCGATGGCGATGTCCGGCACGTAATCGGCCATGCCTCGAGGAAGCACGAGGAGGCGGCGTCCGGGCCGATCGGAGATCAAGGCCTGGAGACGCAGCTACGCTGTCGATCGTCGGACCCGACAGACGCAAAAAAAGACCGGCCAGCGGCCGGTCTTTTTAGCTCAACATCAGGAAAGCTGGCCTCAGCTTTCCTTGGGCGTCAGCACCTGGCGGCCGCGATACATGCCGGTCTTCAGGTCGATATGGTGCGGGCGGCGCATTTCGCCGGAATTCTTGTCCTCGACATAGGTCGGGGCCTTGAGGGCGTCTGCCGAGCGGCGCATGCCGCGCTTGGACGGAGAGGTTTTTCGTTTCGGAACGGCCATGGATATGCTCCATTACATGGTCAAAAGCCCCGCCCGCCCTCGTGAAAGGGCCGTGTCAGGGGCCGGAATCTGAGAAAGTCGGGTGCCTATACACGCCCGGTGCCGTTTTGGCCAGCGCTGCCCGCGAATTTTTTTATGTCCGCTACTGGAGGCAGCCGACATAAGCACCGGATCGGCCGGCGCGCCGCTCGATCAGGTTGGCCAGCCTCCTCAGCCCCGGCCCAGGCTTGGCCGGGTTGCGGACGATCGGATTTGGCAAGCTGACGGCAAGCAGCGCGGCCTGCCGGCGCGACAGCTGTTTTGCCGAAACACCGAAATGGTGCTGCGCCGCCGCCTCGATGCCGTAAATGCCCGGCCCCCACTCGGCGATGTTGAGGTAGATTTCCATGATGCGCCGTTTCGACATCACCGCGTCGAAGTACACGGCCAGCGGCAACTCGACGACTTTACGAACCGTGCCCAGCGGACGGGACCACAAAAACAGGTTCTTCACCGTCTGCATGGTGATGGTCGAAGCGCCGCGCGTCCCCTCGCCGGCCAGCGCGTCGTCGACGACACCCCGCAATTCGCCGAGGTCGACGCCGCGATGGAAACAGAACTGTCCGTCCTCCGACATGATCACCGAATTGGCCAACACCGGTGCCACGTCGTCGATCGAAACCCAGCGGCGGTCATAGCCGGAGAAGGTGGCAAGGTCCTTCAGCATCAGCGTCGACACCGGATGCACGAAAGACGGCAGGTAGAGGAACGTCAGCACCGTGGGGATAAGCGCCAGCACGGCAGCCACGACGATACCGCGCCGGACCCAGCGTTTGAGAGCACGACGGTTCACGCCACGGGATCTCGTCGCCATGTCCAGCTTTTCGGTTTCATGATCGACGATCGGTTCCGCCAAGTCGCCCAACCCGTGTCTCTCCTTCCCCCGGCATAATGGCGGTTGTCTTCTTGCGCAACGTCTGAGTGTCGGCTACCGGTCCGGGCCATGACGAATGACAATGAAATGGCGTTCGAAACGGCGCTCGTTGCACGGGCCGCCGCCGTCGAGACGTTGCTGCGGCGATTGCTCGACGACAGCGCGCTCACGGGCGAGATCGCGCGGCCCAAGCGCCTTATGGCGGCGATGCGGCACGGCGTGCTCAACGGCGGCAAGCGCCTGCGCCCCTTTCTGGTGATGGAAAGTGCGGCGCTGTTTTCCGCCGACGGCGAAGCGGCACTGCGCGTGGCGGCCGCACTGGAGTGCGTACACTGCTATTCGCTGATCCATGACGACCTGCCGGCGATGGACGACGACGATCTGCGCCGCGGCCAGCCTACCGTGCACAGGGCCTTCGACGAGGCGACCGCCATCCTGGCCGGCGACGCCCTGCTGACGCTTGCCTTCGACATCGTCGCCGACGAGACAACGGCGATGCCGGCGGAGCGGCGGGCCGCCCTTGTGCTGGCGCTCGCCCGCGCCGCCGGGACCGGCGGCATGGTCGGCGGCCAGACGCTGGACCTCGAGGCCGAGCGCATCGCGCCGGACGAGGCCGGGATCATCCGGCTGCAGGCGATGAAGACCGGTGCGCTGATCCGCTTTGCCTGCGAGGCGGGCGCGGTCGTGGCCGGCGTGCCTGCCGGGGATCGCGAAAGACTGGCCGAGTTCGGCTCGGCGATCGGGCTTGCCTTCCAGCTTGCCGACGATCTTCTCGATTTGACCGCGGATGCCGCACAGATGGGCAAGGCGACGGGCAAGGACGCCGCCGCCGGCAAGGCAACGCTGGTGGCGCTGCACGGCGAGGCATGGGCACGCGCCCAGTTGCATGGCCTTGTCCATCAGGCGCATGCGCTGCTCGAACCCTATGGCGAGCAGGCCGGCCTGCTGAAGGCAGCCGCGACCTTCGTGGCGACGCGCAACAATTGAGATCGGGGCAGACCCCGAGGCTTGGCGTGAAGGTTTCTGCTTAACAGGGCAATGGGGAGGATCAGGTTCGATGTCGACCAAATTGTTCGATCTCAACGGGCGCACCGCGCTCGTAACCGGCTCCTCGCAAGGCATAGGCTTCGCCTTGGCCAAGGGTTTGGCCGAAGCCGGCGCCAGGGTGATCCTCAATGGCCGTGACGAGGCGAGGCTCGCCGCGGCGGTCAGGCAGATTCCCGAAGCGGAAAAGCTGGCCTTCGATGCTACCGATCATGAAGCGGTCCGCTCGGCGATCGACGGTTTCGAACTGGGCGGCGGAGCGATCGACATTTTGGTGAACAATGCCGGCATGCAGTTCCGCGCGCCGCTGGAGGAGTTTCCCGCCGATGCATTCGAGCGCCTGCTGCAGACCAATGTCGCCAGCGTCTTCCATGTCGGCCAGGCCGTGGCGCGCCATATGATCGGCCGCGGCCGTGGCAAGATCATCAACATCGCCAGCGTGCAGACCGCGCTCGCCCGTCCGGGCATCGCGCCCTACACGGCAACGAAAGGCGCGGTCGGCAACCTGACCAAGGGCATGGCTACGGATTGGGCCAAACACGGCCTGCAATGCAATGCCGTCGCACCCGGCTATTTCGACACGCCGCTCAACGCGGCCCTTGTCGCCGACCCGGCATTCAGCGCCTGGTTGGAAAAGCGCACGCCGGCCGGCCGCTGGGGAAAGGTCGAGGAACTGGTCGGCGCCTGCGTCTTCCTGGCCAGCGACGCCTCCTCTTTCGTAAACGGCCATATTCTCTATGTGGACGGCGGCATCACAGCGTCGATCTGATCCGCCGCGCCGAACAGGCCGGCGGGCCAAATGCTGCCCGATCGATACTCGGTTGACGCGGAGCTGACGTCACGCGTGGCAGCATTCCGCTGTTCGGAGATACACGACTGCGGTGGCCTCACTCCCGCCAGAGCGTTGGGGGATTCGCGTTTCGGGAACCATTGCGCCCGTCGCGACGTTCGGGACCAGAAGCAGGAGGCAACCCATGAACGACAACAAGCATCGCAAACAGCCAAGGCCAAGCGATCGCGACTTGCGCAGCGATCCCGGCATCGGCGCATCCAAAGGCACCATCAAAGGTGGCGATATCCTTGACGACGACGAGGAGCTCGACGGCGAAAATACTTTTCGGGGCGATGTCGAGAACGACACCACCCCACAAGGCGGTGTGAACCCCGACCAGACCGGCCGGACGAACAAGTAGAGGGAGATATCCCATGACCGGCAAGAAGACCCACGAACAGCAGATGCAAATCATCGAGGAGCGGGTGAACACCAAGAATGCGGACAAGAATTTCAATGCCGAGGACGAACTGAAGCGGTCGAAGCAGGAGAGAACGGCTCGCCAGCAGGGCCAGGCGCTCAGGGGCGGCGACGTCGATCTGGTCGATGTAGACGACCGCGAAATGCTTCGCGGCTCGAACCAGGAATCCAGGCATCACAAACGGTCCGCGGATTGAAGGAATATCCGAAGGTTGACCGTTCCTTGAAGTGCCGCGGCCCTTCATCTCGGCTCAGCCGGCGGGATACATGGGAGGCTCTGCGGGAATCCGAGATTCTCGGTCGCCAGAACGAAATCTTAATGTAAATCAAGCGTAATCCCGACCGTTAAAATAATGCGTATGTGTTGGGGTTGCGCATGCCGGAATATTCTTCCTTCATACGGTCCATCCGGACCCGTTATCTCTCAGGATTGCTGATCTTCGCGTTGGCTTCGCTCGCGATCATGGTTGCACTTGATCGCGTCAATTCCTTCCGCCACCAGATCGATGCCCTGAGCAGCAACCTTGTAATATTCACCCGCGACCTGCGCAACGCGACCAGCTTCGCCGAAACGACGAGAACCGCCTGGCGCGCGGAGACGCGCGATGCGCTGGCCGCATCGGCGCGCGGCCATTCGGAACGCCTCTCCCGCGAGATTGGGACGCTTGCGGCCCAGATCGCCGCATTGCGTCCACGCCTGTCGACAAAGACCATCAACGAGCTCGAATCCGCTTCGGTCAATGGCGACCTGTTCTGGTCGCCGCGCGACATGGTTCGAAACTTCAACCTCATGTCGGTGGCGCAAAAGGTCGACGAGTGGAGCTATCGCGAAATCCGCAACCAGAACGACCTGTTTGCCCAGCCGATGCTGGTCCGCGTCCGCACCGCCATGGACGACGAGCGCCATTTGGCCGACGCCTCCAGTGACCGGCTGCTGCTGTGGGCGAGCGGATTGCTGTTCGCGGTGCTCTCCATCGCCGCTTTCTGGATCTTCCGGCCGATGGAGCAGGCCATCCGCCGGGCCTTCGCCGAATCCGCCGAGTCGCTGTTCAAGGCAGAGGCCGCCGACCGCGCCAAATCGGAATTCCTCGCCAATATGAGCCATGAGATCCGCACGCCGATGAACGGGGTGCTCGGCATGGCCGAGCTGCTGGCCAAGACCGAGCTGACCGCGCGCCAGAAGACCTTCACCGACGTCATCGTCAAATCCGGCAACGCTCTGCTCACCATCATCAACGACATCCTCGATTTCTCCAAGATAAATGCCGGCCAGCTCACGCTCGACCCGGCGCCGTTCCGCCTTGCCGAGGCGGTCGAGGATGTGGCCACGCTCGTCTCCGCCCACGTCGCCGAAAAGAACCTCGAACTGATCGTGCGCGTCGACCCGCGCCTGCCGGCCTACGTCGTCGGCGACGCCGGGCGGTTCCGCCAGATCGTCACCAACCTGCTCGGCAACGCGGTGAAGTTCACCGAGAAGGGCCATGTGCTGATCGACGTCGGCGGCGAAACCGTCAATGATGTCGTCCAGCTCAAGCTGCGCGTCGAGGACACCGGCATCGGCATCCCGGCCGAGAAGTTGCAGAACGTGTTCGAAAAATTCGCCCAGGTCGACGGCTCCTCGACCCGCCGTCACGAGGGCACCGGCCTCGGTCTCGCCATCGCCGCCCGCCTCGTCGACCTGATGGCCGGCAAGATCGGCGTCGAGAGCGAGATCGGCCGCGGCTCCGTATTCTGGTTCGCGGTGCCCCTGCCCGTGCATCGTGCCGAGGCTCGCGACGAGATCGTGCCGGTCGACGTCACCGGCGCGCGCGTTCTGGTCATCGATGACAATCCGGTCAACCGCGAGATCCTGCTCGAACAGCTCAGGAGCTGGCGCTTCGACTGCGCCGCCGCCGAAAGCGGTGCGGTCGGCCTGGCTTTCCTCGACCGCGCCTGCCAGCTGGGAGCCGCCGTCGATTGCATTATCCTCGACTACCAGATGCCCGGTATGAACGGCGCCGATGTCGCGAAAGCCATTGCCGCCGACAGCCGGCTGTCGGCCATACCGGTCGTGCTCTTGACCTCGGTCGATCAGGTCGATTTCGGCAAGATGATCATCGATTTCGGCATTGCCGCGCACCTGACCAAGCCGGCACGCTCCGCGGTTTTGCTCGGCACCGTCATCTCGGTCGTCCAGAAAGCCCGTTCGCAGCTCGGCAGGGCGCAGTTCGTTCGCGAACCGGTACCGACCCTGCCGCAAGCGGCGCCGCCCGCCTTTACCGTCATCCGCGGCCCGGCAATGCCGGCTGTCCCCGTGCCGGAGCCGACGGTCGCGCCGAACGGTCCGATCGACATCCTCATCGCCGAGGACAATGAGGTGAACCAGCTGGTGTTCGGCCAAATCCTCAACGGGTTGGGCTTGAGCTATCGCATAGCCGGCAACGGCCGCACGGCGGTCGAGATGTACCGCTCGCTGCGCCCGAGGCTGATCCTGATGGACGTCTCCATGCCGGAAATGAACGGCTACGAGGCGACCCGCACCATCCGGGCGACGGAGGCTTCGGATGGCAGCCACATCCCGATCATCGGCGTCACCGCGCATGCGCTGAAGGGCGACCGCGACAAGTGCATCGAAGCCGGCATGGACGATTATCTGCCGAAGCCGGTTTCACCCGACCGCCTCGGCGCCAAGATCGGCACCTGGCTCAGCGAAACGGTGGTGGCGAAGACGGCATAGCTATACCGTCGACGCCTCAGACGCCGCATCCAGATGATAACGGCGCATCCAGTCGAGGCTTGTCTCGTCGGCAAGCCTTGCGATGCCGGGTTTTATATCGCCAGCGTCCGGTGACTGAACCCCCAAGGCGTCGCAAATGGACGCCAACGTTGCAACCGGATCGCTCGACAGGCGCTCATAGCCGATCCGCAGCGGGATTACCTCTTGCTTCGCGAACCACATGTTCCAGGCAGCGTCATAAGCTTCGAGCTCGGCAACCTCATCCTTGATCCGCCCGAAATCATATTGAGGTTCTTCGGGAGGTCCCACCCTTTCCAGCTCGGTGCCATCGGGAGCGACGTGCCAAAGACCGGTTTGCTGCGCCTTGATCAGGGAGACGGCCTGCGCAAGCTTGTCCTGGCGTGACAGATGTATGTAGAGAACACGGCCAAACGCCCTCTCGAAACGAGCTTCGTCTGAGACAAGCCCCGGGAAAATCCGGTCGAGTATCGCTGAAAGTTCATCCAGATTCTCTCGCATCAGGCGCAGGCCGAAAATGCCGGTCCTGCCCTTGCCGGCGGCGATCGCCGCATTGAGATAGGCGGCATCGAATTCGAGTTCGCTCATCGTGTCGCGGCCGGGCAGCCCCCACTCTTCGGCCCATTCGGGCACGTCCTGCCGCCGATAGAACGAATGAGGATCGCCCGTCGCCTTCGTGGAGGCCAGCAGTTTGCACAGCAAGGTGCTTCCGGTTCTGGGCGTGCCGCAGATAATGTATCCGTCGACCATCCTGCGGCCCCTGTTGCTCGTCGGAGGCAAGGCAATTCCGGCCGATCCAGGGTCGCCTATAGCCGAAATTGCAGGCAGATGCGACGGGCGCATTCGAGCGGCGTGAGCCGACTGGTGTCGACTTCGAGATCGTAGTCCATGCCTTTGTGCACACGCTCATACTGCCAGCGCGCCAGCCCCGGCATTCGGTCGGATCT
Organism: Mesorhizobium sp. CA13; assembly: GCF_020165235.1. Classification (NCBI taxonomy): domain Bacteria; kingdom Pseudomonadati; phylum Pseudomonadota; class Alphaproteobacteria; order Hyphomicrobiales; family Phyllobacteriaceae; genus Mesorhizobium; species Mesorhizobium sp. CA13. Next base: position 93,217 of record NZ_JAIUHS010000017.1, read on the forward strand.
TTGCCGCTCGCGTGCCTCAAGCACCTCCAGCGGCGCGAATACACCGACCAGAAAGAGCTCGAAGGCCGAAAGCAGCCTTCGATACTGCGGCATCTCGCCATCGCAGAGCACATCGTCGACGATGATGTTGTTGCGTTGCCCGGCCATGGCGGCGATGGCGTGGCGCATGCCCAGCAAGGTTCGCGCCCCCACCGGCCCTGCGCTGATGACGACCGCGGGCTTGCCGTCCCGAAGGACGGTTTCATAGGAAAAACCGTCGGCATGATCCTGCAGGGTCTCGGGCAGCATCTCGATGAAAGTGTCCATCTGGACATGCAGGAAAGGCTCGGTCGCTATTTCCTGCAGCGCCCTGGCGATCGAGCTCTTGCCGGCACTGCCGGCGCCGTTGAGCAGAACGATCCTGGCTGCTGTTGTCATGGCAATCCCCCTCGGTCCTGGACGACCCGCTAACGGTTGCGCACCACCACGCATGCCCCGCCGACACTTTGCAGTTTCTGGCAGATGGCGCCGGCGGCGGCACGGTCGTCGACCCCGATCCTGACCGCGTAGATGCCGCGTCGGCCGATCGGCGTCCGCACCCGGCTGACCACCGGATCATGCCCGGCTAACAGGGCCGGGAAGCGGCCTCTCACCCTGAGCCACTGGTTGATCGCGGCGCTGCGGCGGAAATTGCCGGCCACCTGGACTCCCCACGGCTTTATGTTGATGGAAGCCATCGCCACCGTCCGCGACATGATCACCGGGAGCTTGCGGCAGGCCGCGACGAAATCGGATTTCGCGTCGAGCGGTCGTACGCTTCCGGCATAGGCGCGGTCGGCGAACTTATCGACCGGCTCGCCCATGATGTCGAAGACATAGCTTTCGGTTTCCATCGGCAGGAAGCCGCCCGAGCCCAGCCAGCGCGAGACCCGGTTTTCGCCGGCATTGTAGGCGGCGGCCGCCAGGCCGAGATTGCCATAGCTGGTCTTCATCTCGGCGAGGTATTTCGCCGAGGCCGGGATCGCCTGGTTGATGTCGAAGGAATTGGCGAGCCCGCGCATCCTGGCGGTCCCCGGCATAAACTGGGCGATTCCTTCGGCGCCGACTGGACTGACGGCGTTGGGATCGAACCGACTTTCCTTCCAGATCAACCGGGCGAAGAAATCCCTGGGCAGGCCGTTCTGGTCGGCATGGGCCTGGATCAGATTGCAGACCTTGTCGATCAGCCGCTGCTTGGCCGATTGCGGCGGATCGGCCTGGACCAGGGTCGGCCACCCGCACAGCAGGATCAGCGCCACCGGGAGGAAGCGCAGCATTCGACCTACTCTGCCGCGGCCTTGCCGCGACCAAATCGTTGTTCGATATAGTCGGTGACCATCTTTTCGAAATCCTGCGCGATCGACGGTCCGCGCAGCGTCGCCGCCTTCTTGCCGTCGACGAAGACGGGCGCCGTCGGCGTCTCGCCGGTGCCGGGCAGCGAAATGCCGATATCGGCATGTTTGGACTCGCCCGGGCCGTTGACGATGCAGCCCATGACCGCGACCTTGAGGTTCTCGACCCCTGGGTATTTCTCACGCCACGCCGGCATGTTCTTTCTGAGATCAGCCTGGATGTTCTGCGCCAGTTCCTGGAACACGGTCGAGGTTGTGCGGCCGCAGCCGGGGCAAGCGGCGACGATCGGCACGAATTGCCTGAAGCCCATGGTCTGCAACAATTCCTGCGATACCTGCACCTCCCGTGTGCGATCGCCGTTCGGCTCCGGCGTCAGCGATATGCGGATGGTGTCGCCGATGCCTTGCTGCAACAGGATGCCCATGGCGGCGGATGAGGCGACGATGCCTTTCGAGCCCATGCCGGCCTCGGTGAGGCCGAGATGCAGCGCATGGTCGGAACGGCTGGCAAGCTCGGTGTAGACGGCGATCAGGTCCTGCACGCCGCTGACCTTCGCCGAGAGGATGATCTTATCGCGGCCAAGGCCGATCTCCTCGGCCATCTCGGCCGAGAGGATCGCCGACTGCACGATCGCCTCGCGCGTCACTTGCTGTGCGGTCAACGGAAAGCCGCGGGCCTGGTTGTCGTCCATCAGCCGGGTCAGGAGTTCCTGGTCGAGCGAGCCCCAGTTGACGCCGATGCGCACCGGCTTGTCATGCTTGATCGCCATTTCGACGATTGCCGCGAACTGCCGGTCCTTCTTGTCCTTGAAACCGACATTGCCGGGATTGATGCGGTATTTGGCCAGCGCCTCGGCGCAGGCCGGATGATCGGCCAGGAGCTTGTGGCCAATATAGTGGAAGTCGCCGACAATCGGCACGTTGATACCGAGCCGCGCCAGCCGCTCCCGGATGCGCGGCACCGCGGCGGCGCTTTCATCGCGGTCGACGGTAATGCGCACGATCTCGGAGCCGGCGCGATGCAGCGCCGCGACCTGGGCGACCGTCTGGTCGACATCGGCGGTATCCGTATTGGTCATCGACTGCACGACGACGGGAGCACCGCCGCCAACCACCACGCCGCCCACATCGACGCCAACCGAGGTGCGGCGCGGGAAGGGGAAGGAATAATATCCGGTCATGCCGGCAGCCTTTAATCTCTGGGGCGCCGCGCGTCCACTTGGACGCACAAAAGCGCGCTCCGGGCCGATGCGCTGAAGTCCGGGCATGAGGTGGAGGAGCAAAGATGGCTTGTCAATGGCGACAGGTCGCCACTGGCCGCAATCATCCCGCCGCCGGTTCCTTGGCACCCGATTTTTTGCCGGTCGCTTGCGTTGGCCAATCGGCTACCTGGCGATTGGCAGGCCCCAATCGCTTCACCATTCCGGGAATGAATTCCGGGGAGGAGCAAGGAGAAGAGCGACGCAGCACAGCCAGAATCCAAGCCCTGACCTCAGAGCGCCATGGCTCTTCGGTCAAGAGTTACCGCATAGATTCAGGGGTTCCTGCGCAGAGCTTCACTCCTGCTCGTCCTCGGATTCCGAAGTCGGAAGGCCTCGGCCTGGTACGGATATCTGTGATGGCCGACCTGAAACGGAAATCAAAACCACCAGTCCGGCGGCAATTGCCGCCGGCAGGAAAGACCCGGATGGTGAGCGGTTATGTCAGTGGGGCATCAATGCGTCGTGGGTTTGGCCCTCAGTTTTTCAATCTCGTCCTTGATTGCCAGCTTGCGTCGCTTGAGATTCACGATTTCGAGGTCGTCCACCGACGGGTGATTCATCGCATCATCGAGCTCGCGTTCGATGTCGCCGTGTTTCCGCTGCAACTCATCAAGATGGGATGCAAGAGACATGATTGGTTCTCCCTTTCATGGTTTCCTCGATTGCAGCCGCCAAAGGCGCGTCCACCGCAGGCTCGCTCTGTGACGGCACAATGACAGTGTGCCACCTTCGCGCAGCGATGTCGAATGATCCGTGGTAGCATTCCACGGCACTGTGAAATGTGATATGGGCTGCGCGCCGGTGGCAAAACGAGCCGCCCCCGCCCAATCAGGCCCAGTTTTGGGCGCCGCAGACGTGCAGACGGTAGAGAATGTCCGATCAGGAACAGGCCGATATTCGCCTCGAATTTTCCCGGCTGAAGCAGGAACACGCCGATTTCGACGCTGCGATCAATGCGATGATCGCCATGAACTGCGACCCGCTGCAGATCCAGCGCATGAAGAAGAAGAAGCTTGCGCTGAAGGATCGGCTGATGAAGCTGGAAGACAAGATCATCCCGGACATCATCGCCTGACTTCAGGTCCAGGCCGCGATCGAAAGCCTCGCCGCGCGTTCGCGCAGCAGGGCCAGGAGTTCGCCTGTCTTCTCCTGCGACGTGTCGATGGGCACCACCAGACACATCGTCGCCTCGACCGTGCCGGGCGCTGAAAACACCGGCGCGGCGAGGCATTTCGTATAGGCGTCGACGAGCCCCGAAGTGATACAATAGCCGGTGGCGCGCGCCGTCGCTATGTCGGCGATGAAATCGTCCAGCCGCAATCTGCGGCCATCGGGCAGGATGAGATCGTCTTCCGATATCATCGCCTCGATCCGGGCCTGTTCGAGACCGGCGAGCAGGAGCCTGCCTGAGGCGGTCCAGGGCAGCGGGATCTGCAATCCGGTGGCGGAGCTGATGCGGAACGGCCGGGTGCCCGGGCTCGAGTGGACGATCGTATAGCGGCCGCTCTGCAGCATGCACAGTTCGGACGTCTCGCCGGTCTCGCGCGACAGGTTGTCGACCTCCTGGCGTCCTCGCCTCAAGAGGTCGTTGCCGCGCACATAATCCATTCCATAGAGATAGAGCTTCTTGCCGAAATAGACGCGGTTGCCGTCGCCGGCCATTTCCAGGAGGCCGGCATCGACCAGCGATCGCACCAGCGTGTAGGTGGTCGAACGCGGCGCGTTGACCCCCTTGGCCAGGTCGCCGATGCCGATGGCGCGCTGTGTCGAATGAAGGAACTCCAGAATCTCGAGCACCCGGTTGAGGCCCTTCTCCCGAGAGGCCGAAATCTTTGCGTCCGCTGAGACCGCCAAGGCGCTGCCATCTTGCATTGTCGATTCCTGATGTTAGTATCTGTCTTGTACAGGATACACACGTCCCTTGTAAGAGACAATTTCTGAATGATTTCGGGCGCGTGTATTGCCTGTGCGTAGGGGAACACAACACGAAAGGAGGTCGCTGTGAACGACACATCCAAAAGGCGTGATTTTCTGAAACTGGGCATGGCCGGACTGGCAACGGCCGGCGTCATGAGCGCGGCGGCTACGGTCGACGTGCAGAAGGCGGCGGCGCAGGCTGCGCCCGATAGCCTGCTGCGCACCGTGCTGGAGCGCGGCAAGCTGATCGTCGGCACCGGAAGCACCAATGCGCCCTGGCATTTCGAGAACGATGCCGGCGAACTCGTCGGCATGGACATCACCATGGGACGCATTCTCGCAAAGGGGTTGTTCGATGACCCGGCCAAGGTCGAGTTCGTCATGCAGGACCCGGCGCAGCGCATTCCGAACGTGACGACCAACAAGGTCGACATCACCATCCAGTTCATGACCATGACCGCGCAGCGCTCGCAGCTGATCAACTTCTCCAGGCCTTACTACGTCGAGGGCGTCGCCTTGCTGACTTTGCCCGGCGCCGAGAACAAGACCTTCGACAAGCTGCTTGCCGCAGGCTCCGCGACGCGCGTTTCCATCCTGCAGAATGTCGACGCCGAATCTTCGGTGCATTTTGCCTTGCCGGAGGCGCAAGTGATGCAGATCGATACACAGGCCAACGTGCTGCAGGCACTGGAATCCAAGCGTGCCGATGCCGCTGCCGTCGACCTTTCCACCGTGCGCTGGCTCGCCTCGCGCAATCCTGACAAATACTTCGACGCCGGCAAGAGCTGGTATTCGATGCTTTATGGCGCAGCGCTCCGGCAAGGCGATCTCGACTGGCTGACCTTCGTCAACCAGACCTTCACCATCGCCATGTTCGGCCATGAAACGGCGCTCTACGACGCGGCGTTCAAGGACTATTTCGGGCAGGAGCCGCCGGCGCGCCATCCCGGCTTCCCGGTTATCTGACGTCATCGGCGGATAGGCGCCGCCGGCGCCCTTCCGCCTTTTTCCTGGCGACGCGGCCAGCTTTGCGTCACATCGGGAGCACTGAGGCCGACGCATGGGTTATGCGCTTAATTTCAACCTGATCTGGCGGCATTTCGACAAGCTGTGGGGCGGCCTGCTGCTCAGCCTCGAACTCGCGGTCATCTCGATCGCCATTGGCATCGTCATCGGCCTGGTCCTGGCGGTCTGGTACGTGTCGGCCGGACGCATGGTGCGCGGCATCATCGCCGCCTATGTCGAATTCATCCGCAACGTGCCGCTGATCTTGCTCGTCTATCTCGTCTTCTACGGTCTGCCGACCGTGGTCGACATCGCCTACAGCGCGCAAACCTCGTTCGTCGCCACGCTGGCGCTCTACAGCGGCGCCTATCTGGTCGAGGTGTTCCGCTCCGGTCTCGAAGCGGTGCCGCGCGGCCAGCTCGACGCCGGCAAGGCGATCGGCCTGACGCCCTGGCAAAGGCTGCTGCATGTGCGCCTGCCGACCATGCTGCGCATCACGCTGCCGGCACTTTCCAACACCTTCATATCGCTGTTCAAGGACACCTCCGTCGCCTCGGTCATCTCGGTGCCCGAGCTGACCTTCGGCGCGCAATGGATCAACTTCAACACCTTCCGCATCGTCGAGGTCTATCTCGTCGTGACGGCGATGTATCTGCTGACCGGCTACGCCCTGCTTTACGCGCTCCGGCTCGTCGAACGCTGGTTCAAGGTGGTGCACTAGCATGCTTGGCCAGATCGCCTACGCCTTGCCTTTCCTGGCTCAGGGTTTTGCGCTGACGCTTTGGGTGTCGCTGCTGGTCGTGACGTTTTCGCTCGTCGCCGGCGTCGTCCTTGGCGTTGGCCTGGTCTATGGCCCGGCGCCGGCACGCTGGGCGGTGCGCATCTTCAGCGACACGATCCGCGGCATACCGATCCTGGTTCTCATCTTCTTCGTCTATTACGGGATGCCGGCCGTCGGGCTTCACCTGCCGTCCTTCTGGGCTGCCGTGCTGGCGCTGACCTTGTTCAAGACGGCCCAGGTCGTCGAATACCTGCGGGGCGCCGTCGGCTCCATCCCGAAGGGACAATCGGAGGCCGCGATGGCGATCGGCCTGACCTTCCGCCAGCGGCTGGCCCATGTCATCTTTCCGCAAGCGTTCAGGCGTTTCCTGCCGCCCTGGATCAATGGCGTCACCGACGCGGTCAAGGGCAGCGCGCTGGTTTCGCTGCTCGGCATCACCGATCTCATGCAGGCCATCAACCAGGTCATCGGCCGCACCTATGAGGCCATGCCGCTCTACATCCTTGGCGCCCTCATCTATTTCGCCGTCAATTATGCGCTTTCGCTTGCCAGCCGGCGGCTGGAGCGGCGCTTCTCCTTCATCCGGGAATAGCAATGTCCACAAGCTCGAACGATGCCCCGGCCCTCCTCGATATCCGCGATGTGTCCAAATCCTTTGGCGCCGTCCAGGTCCTGCGCTCGGTCAGCCTGCGCGTGGCGCGCGGCGAGGTGGTGACGGTCATCGGGCCCTCGGGCAGCGGCAAGACCACGCTGCTGCGCTGCGTCAACTTCCTGGAGAGCTATGACAGCGGGTCCATCCGCATCGACGGCAAGGAGGTCGGCTTCCGCGAAACCGGAGCCCGCCAGCGCCGCAGTGAACGCGACCTTGCCGCGATGCGCGCCGAGACCGGCATGGTGTTCCAGAGTTTCAACCTGTTTCCGCATCTCACCGCCGCCGGCAACATCATGCTCGGCCTCACCAAGGTGCGCGGCAAAAGCACCGCGGAGGCGCGCGCGATTGCCGAACACTGGCTCGGCCGCGTCGGCCTTGCCCATAAGGCCGACAGCCTGCCGGCGGAGCTCTCGGGCGGCCAGCAGCAGCGCGTCGGCATTGCGCGCGCCGTGGCCATGGGGCCGAAAATCCTGCTGCTAGACGAGATAACCTCCGCCCTCGATCCGGAACTCGTCGGCGAGGTGCTCGAAGTGGTGCGCAGCCTCGCCGAGGACGGCATGACGATGGTGATGGTCACGCATGAGATGGCCTTTGCCCGCGACGCCTCGAGCCGCATCGTCTTCATGGCCGATGGCGGCGTCGGCGCGGTCGGCCCGCCGAAGGAGATTCTCGCAGCAGACGCCGACAATGAGCGTCTGCGCAATTTCCTGGCGCGCTTCCGCGCCTCGCACTTCTGACATCGGATGGTCGACGCCATCCCAAGGAGCCTTCTTCCATGACGCCTTACACCAGGCTCGCCGAACTCGGCCTCACATTGCCCGAGCCGCCGACGCCCATCGCCAACTTCGTCACCCATGCCGAGAGCGGCCGGCTGATCTTCCTGTCCGGCCAGGGACCGCTGCGAGCTGACGGCACGCTCTGCACCGGGAAGGTGGGCGAGGATGTGACGGTGGAGCAGGCTTATCAGCATGCCCGCCTCACCGGCCTTAACCTGCTTGCCGTCATGCATGCTGCCGCCGGCGATCTCGGCCGCATCGTGCGCGTCGTCAAGCTGCTCGGCTTCGTCAACGCCACGCCGACCTTCAGCGATCACCCCAAAGTGGTGAATGGCTGCTCCGATCTTTTCGCCGACGTTTTCGCCACGATCGGCGGGCATGCCCGCTCGGCGATCGGCGTCGGCTCCTTGCCCGGAAACATCACCGTCGAAATCGAAGCGGTCGTCGAGATCGCCGCCTGACCTGCTAGAAATGGGATCCAGAGATGAAAACCTATTCCGACACCGGCTCCAACACCACGATCCGCGAACGGCTCGGCCTTCGCCCGATCATCAACGTCTCCGGCACGATGACGGCGCTCGGCGCATCGATCATCGTACCTGAAGCGATCAGCGCCATGTCTGAAATGGCATCGCAATGGGTGGAGATGGATGATCTGCAGCGCGCCGCAAGCGCCGTCGTCGCGCGCCTCACCGGCGGCGAGGCCGGCTTCATCACCGCCTGCTGCGCCAGCGGCATCACCATGGCGATCGCCGGCGCGATGACGGGAACCAACCTGCTCGCCATTGAACGCCTGCCTGACGTCACGGAAGGCCTGAAGTCCGAAGTCATCGTCCAGCTCGGCCACATCGTCAATTATGGGGCGCCGATCGACCAGTCGGTCCGGGTGGCCGGCGCCAAGGTCGTGCCTGCCGGCACGGTCAGCGTGACGCAGGATTATCATGTCCGGGACGCGATCAACGACCGCACGGCGGCAGGCCTCTATGTCGTCGCGCATCACACCGTGCAGTACGGCATGCTGTCGCTGGAGGAATTCTGCGAAATCTGCCACGCCAAGGGGGTGCCGGTGATCGTCGACGCGGCTTCCGAATATGACCTGCGCGGCTTCCTGGCGCGCGGCGCCGACATCGTCATCTACAGCGGCCACAAATTCCTGAGCGGCCCGACCAGCGGCATCGTCACCGGACGCAAGGATCTGGTGCGATCAGCCTATCTGCAGAACCGCGGCGTCGCCCGCGCCATGAAGGTCGGCAAGGAAAGCATCGCCGGCACCATGGCCGCGCTCGAGGCCTGGGAGAAGCGCGACCACGCCGGCATCCGCCGGCGCGAAGAGGCCGCCCTCAACCTTTGGAAGGATGCTCTGCAAGGTATCCCGGGCATTGGCGCGGAGATCATTCCCGACCCGACCGCCAACCCACTTGATCGGCTGCAGGTCTTCGTGCGGCCGGAAAGCGGTTTCACCGCCGCCGGCCTTGCCTCGGCGCTTGCCGGGGGATCGCCGCCCATCATCGTGCGCAACCACGAGGTCGAACGGGGCCATTTCTTCCTCGACCCCTGCAATCTTCATCCCGGAGAGGCGGAGATTGTCGCCGAACGGCTGCGTGCCCTGTTGACCGCGAAGGACCGGCCCGCCGACGCCATGAGGATTGCTCGCAAGGATTCTTCCGGCGCCTTGCGCTGGCCGGATTGAGCGCCAAGCGGACCAACGAAACAGAAGCATGGGCTGATCACGTGACCGTGAACAGCCGGATGCGTACGCGCCGGGAATAAATCTCGGCCGCAACGGGTCTCCTCGACATAGGCCGCTACAGGCGTTGAGGAGACCGGCATGCCCGTCATTGCGAAAACGACAGCGAGCATGGCCGCCGCGTCGGCGGCCGCCATTTGCTCGAGCGCATGACCTTAGCCGGCCTTCTCCCATGATGCAGGGCTTTCCCATTGCGCTTGACACTGGTGACGCAGATGAATTCACTTTCGCCACGGCAGGCGGCTCTGCCTGTTGCCGCGGGTTTCGCCCGGGCGAGCGGGACGAGATCACCCGCGTTGCCTGAAAGCGCCCGGCCTGTTCCTCGCGGAGTATCGGATGGTGCTGCTTTGAGCGATAAGGCCAGGGCCGAGCGCTTCAACGAGGTGGTGCTGCCGCATCTCGGCGACGCGCTCGCGCTTGCCCGCTGGCTGACCGGCAATGGCGCCGATGCCGAGGACGTCGTGCAGGACGCCTGCATAAAGGCGCATGCCGGCATATCAGGCTATGCCGGCGGCAATGCCCGCGCCTGGCTGCTGACCATCGTGCGCAACACCGCCTATACCTGGATGTCGCGCAACCGGCCGCGCGGCATGCTGGCTGTCGGCGATCTCGGCGACCTCGATGAGATGGCGGCGGCACACGGCACCAGTCTGCCGGACGAAAACGGTCCGGAGGCAAGCCTGATCGCCAAGGCGGATACGGCGGCACTTGAAGCGGCTATAGCAGCCTTGCCGCAGCCGTTCCGCGAGGCGCTTGTGCTGCGCGACATCAACGGCCTCAGCTACCGCGAGATGGCGGCCATGCTCGGCGTGCCGATGGGTACGGTGATGTCCAGGCTGGCCCGCGCGCGGAGCCTGCTTGTGTCTGAACTGGGGAGAGCGCCATGACCATGCATGACGACGGACTGCCCAATGATCCGAAAGGCATCAGGCTGATGATCCACGCCCTCGTCGACGGCGAACTTGATGCAGCGGCCGCGCTTGCGGTGGAGCGGCGCCTCGCCGCCGATCCGCGGCTTGCCGCCGAGCATGCCCGCATCGTGGCCTTGCAGGGCGCGATCGGCCACTTGCCGCACTCCGAGATCAGCGATGCCTTTCGGGCTCGCATCGCGGCCATTGGCGCTGCGGCCACCGCGCAGCCGGAGGCAGGCGAAACGGTCAAACCGCAGCAGGGCTCACCGGCGCTGCCGGGGATGCTTGCCCCTAGCGGGGGAGGGCAGAGGCGAAATGCCGATCCGCGGCTGTCGCCAAGTCGAGCGCGCCGCTTCGGCTCGTTCGACTGGCGGGCCATGGCCGCGTCGATCATGATCAGCGCGGTACTCGCCAGCGGGGCGACGCAATGGGTGATGTTCAGCGGTGCGGAAGACGGCCTTGCCGCCGCGGTCGCCAGCGGCCATCGCCGCAGCCTGCTTGCCGCCAGCCCGATCGACATCGTCTCGTCGGATCGCCATACGGTAAAGCCTTGGCTCGACGCCCGGATCGGCGTGTCACCACCGGCACCTGATCTTGCCCAGGACGGCTACGCACTGATCGGCGGCCGCGTCGAAGTAATCGCCGGCCGGCCCGTGCCGGCACTTGTCTACCGCCACCGCGAACATCTGATCACGCTGGTCGCCGAACCGCAGCAGGACGGTAAGGTCAGCGGGCCTGACGATCTGTCCTCCGGCGGCTTTTCGCTGGTGCAGTGGAGCGACGGCGCCTTCTCCTACTGGGCTATCTCCGACATGGAGCGGCCCGAACTCGACGATTTCGTCGCCCGCTTCCGCAAGGCTGCGGCATAGGCCGATCTCCCGGCCGGACGACCGGCAATGCCTCGCATCCTTGCCGCCGCCGCCGAATTCCGCTAAGGCGCGCCTTTGTCGCCGGGAGCAGAAGCTTGGACGATCAACGCGCCGACGTCGCCATCATCATGGGCAGCCAGTCCGACTGGGCGACCATGCGCCATGCCGCCGAGACACTGGAGGCGCTTGGCATCCCGCATATCAGGCGGATCATCTCGGCGCACCGCACCCCCGACCGACTCTACGACTTCGCCAAGGGCGCCAAGGCCGCCGGCTACAAGGTCATCATCGCCGGTGCGGGCGGTGCGGCGCACCTGCCCGGCATGACGGCGGCGATGACACCGCTGCCGGTGTTCGGCGTGCCGGTGGAATCCAAAGCCCTGTCGGGACAGGATTCGCTGCTGTCCATCGTCCAGATGCCGGCCGGCATTCCCGTGGGGACGCTGGCCATCGGCAAGGCCGGTGCGGCCAATGCAGCCCTGCTGGCCGCCGCCGTGCTGGCGCTCCACGACGACAAGCTTGCCGGGCGGCTTGATGCCTGGCGCGCCTCCCAGACCGCCAAGGTCGCGGCCGAACCCACGGACGCGCCGTGAGCCTGCCCGCCGGATCGACCATCGGCATCATCGGCGGCGGCCAGCTCGGCCGCATGCTGGCAATGGCGGCCGCTCGCCTCGGCTACCGCACCGTGGTGCTGGAGCCGCAGCCGGATTGCCCCGCAGCGCAGGTCGCCAACCGTCAGGTCACGGCCGCCTATGACGACCCCGCCGCGCTTGCCGAACTGGTCGCGGCAAGTGCCGTCGTCACTTATGAGTTCGAGAACGTTCCGGTTGCCGCCGCCGAGGCGCTCGCCGCCAAGGTGCCGGTCTATCCGCCTGCGCGCGCGCTTGATGTGGCGCAGGACCGGGTGACCGAGAAGACATTTCTCAACGGCATCGGCATTGCCACGGCGGATTTCCGCGCGGTCGACAATGACGACGAGCTGACGGCGGCGCTGAAGTCCTTTGGCGGCAGCGGCATATTGAAGACGCGGCGCATGGGTTATGACGGCAAGGGCCAGCGCGTCTTCCGCGACATGGAAGCCGGCGGCTTCGCCGGCACCTGCGAGGCCATGGGCAACGTGCCGCTGGTCCTCGAGGCTTTCGTTTCCTTTGAGCGCGAAGTCTCCGTCATCGCCGCGCGCGGCATCGATGGCGTCGTCGCCGCTTACGATCCGGCCGAGAACGTCCACCGCAGCGGCATTCTCCACACATCGACCGTGCCGGCCGTGATCGCGCCCCAGACAGCCGAGGCGGCCCGGACGGCGGCGGTGAAGATCCTGTCGGCGCTTGACTATGTCGGCGTCATCGGCGTCGAGTTCTTCGTGCTGGCCGACGGCTCGCTGCTGGCCAACGAGATCGCGCCCCGCGTCCACAATTCAGGTCATTGGACGGAAGCCGCCTGCACCGTTTCGCAGTTCGAGCAGCATATCCGCGCCGTGGCCGGGCTGCCGCTCGGCGACCCGCGGCGCCATTCCGACTGCGTGATGGAGAACCTGATCGGCGACGATATCATGCGCGTTCCGGAATTGCTGGCGGAGCCAGAGCTGATGTTGCATCTCTACGGCAAGGCCGAGGCGCGGCCCGGCCGCAAGATGGGCCATTTCACCCGGATCAGCCGCCGCGCCTGACAGCGACAGCGACACCGCGAGCTACTGGGCAGGAAAACTCGGCGCATGGTGTCCCCCAGTCACGTGGCGACCACCACATCATACCAGCCGGTGCCGAGCCATGGGCCGGCTGCGGATATTTGACGGCATCGGGCATTCATCTCCGCTACCAGGCATGCTTGCGGTTGACACGGACAAGGCTCCTCGTTTATGAGCCACCCACAGTTCAAAGGCGCGTCTTCTGGCGCGCCTTAAAATTTCGACCCGACCGGGTCCACACCGACAGGCAAGACCATGAAGATCAAGAATTCGCTCAAGGCGCTGAAGGCGCGTCATCGCGACAACCGTCTGGTTCGCCGCAAGGGCCGCGTCTACATCATCAACAAGACCGCCCCGCGCTACAAGGCGCGCCAGGGCTGAGCTTCGTCGCGAGGCTTTTTGCCTCCACAGTTGGTGTTTATCGTCGGTCCGCCGGCTTTTCACGCTAAAATCGGTTTGACGTTCCGCCGCCCGGGACTAGATTCGGGCGATGCGGATTCTTTTTGCATTTCTGACGATCCTCGTTTGCAGCGCCGTCTCGTTGCCGGCGCGGGCCGATGATCGGGCGACCGTGCAAACGGCCCCGGAGCCGGCGCCTCCGGATGCCCAGCCGGCGCCGGAAGCCCCGCCTCCCGCAATGACCAGGGAGGCCCGGCTCGACAAGCTGTTTGCCGATCTCAAGCGCGAGCGCAACGAAAAGGCGGCAGAGCGTATCGCCGGCATCATCTGGAACGAATGGTCCCAGTCGGGCAGCGCCTCGATCGACCTGATGATGCAATGGTCGCAGAAGGCGATCGAGAACCAGAAGTTCGACGTCGCGCTCGATTTCCTCGACCAGGTGGTGACATTGCAGCCAGCGTATGCCGAGGGCTGGAACCGGCGTGCAACGGTGCATTTCATGATGAAGAACTACGGCAAGTCGATGTCCGACATCGATCATGCGCTGCAACTCGAGCCACGCCACTTCGGCGCGCTGTCTGGCCTGGCGCAGATCATGACCGTGACCGGACGCAAGCAATCGGCGCTCGAGGCCTGGCAGAAGGTCCTTGCCATCTATCCGATGCTGCGCAGCGCCCAGGACCAGGTCGGCACGCTTTCGGAAGAGCTCGCCGGCGAAGGCATTTGATATTTAAGGCAGTAGGGGAATAGGGCAGTACGGCAGTAGGAGAGAGATCGCCCGGAAATACTTCCCCTACTCCCCTACTCCCCTACTCCCCTAC
>NZ_JAIUHS010000018.1:0-84490 GCF_020165235.1 Mesorhizobium sp. CA13
CTTGCCGATCGAAGCGCCCGCCTTGGCGAACTCCTCATCGGGAATGCGCGACCGCGTGCCGGCACCGGCCTCCACAACCACCTCAAGACCCAGGCCAGCCAGCCGCTTCACCGTATCGGGCGAGGCCGCGACGCGCGGCTCGTTCGCATCGAGCTCACGAGGGATGAAAACCGTCTGTCCCACCGCATGATCCTTTCGGCTGGAACCTGTTTGCGCAAAATGTCGGCCGGGGCGTCCGGCGACGTCAAAGGCAATGGGGTTTTGGAAAGACTATCGCAGAATGAAGGCGCCGAGGGCCATGATCAGGACGAACAGGACAGTCGCCGAGAAGAAGCCGCCCGCGAAGAAACCGAAAGCCATCGCCAGAAGTATGGCGCCGCAGAAGAGCGATCCGTATTTGGCCAGCATGAGGAAGCCCGCATAGGTGCGGTCGTGCTCGGCATAGTCCATCTTCGCGCCCAGTTCGACAGGACCGGTCGGCGTGTGCTCAGCCATAGGAATACCCCTTCGAAGACATCTTTCAGGCACATAGCGAAAAGCCGCGCCGAGAGCAATGGCGCTATTGCCGCATCGCAGCCGACAACTTCCTCAAGGGAAATTTGAAACAAAGCCGCCCTGCCTTCGGCAGAATCGCCGAACCGCTCCGGCTGCTTGTTTTCGCGCAATCGCGGACGAAGCCGGCTGGCGCGTCAACCGTGCTGGCCGGCTTCAGCCGGCGAGGTGGGGAAACAATCCAAGCAGGCCGGCTATGATCAGATACAGCGCGACGATGTAGTTCAGCAGCCTTGGCATGACCAGGATCAGCACGCCGGCGATCAGCGAGATGAGCGGAGTGAGCGCGAGGGTGGAGATGGTCATATGGGCTTCCTTTCGGCGCTGGCCTGCTGAAGGAGACAAAGCTTCTCATTTGCGCGGACGATTGGCGCCAGCGCGTCAACCAAACGTCGCAGCGACCGAAAAGCTCCATCGGCCCGCGACATTGGCGCAGTGCCGGGGTGCGCGGATGAGCGACATCAGGCGGCTTCGCGGAAATATTTTGCCGTCGGCAGGATGGTCAGCGGCGCCAGTTCGCCCGCGCCCGGCGTTTCGAACAGCATACGCTGCTCCATCGGCGTCGAGCGGAAGAACGGGAAGCGGGAGAAGGAGCGCTCGCGGATCTCTTCGACGTTGGCCCGATAGAGCACGACCTTGTAGTTCAGGCCTGGATAGTCGCGCAATTCACCGATCTGCTCGGAGCAATAGATGCGGCGATAGAAGCCAGCATGCTCGGGGCGGATGGTGGAAAGGCAGTAAGGCGCGTCGAAATAGAAGCAGGCCATGCCGGCAAGACGAAGCGTCAGATAGGGGATCTGGGGATAGGCCCTCGACCAGTCCGGATCGGCCGCAAAGCGGCTCGGATCGGCGAAATGCGCGCCGGCGGCCAGCATCGGCCGCAATATGTCGCCATAGACCGTGGTGGACGGCGATTGCGGTGTCGCGCTGCACGCATGGTGGATGCGTAACGTGCTGACCAGCTCGCCATCGATGTAGATGCCGAATTTCGAGCAGTTCTCGGCTTCGTCGAGGTCGTCATGGATAATATGATCCGGATTCTCCGGAACCATGTCGCTCAAGCGATAGGATTTGTAGCGCAACCGATAGATATCCTCGAGGTCCTCGCCCTTGTCGCAACGGCGATACTCGGTGCGCTCCAGCATTGCCGAAATATTTCTGGCAAAGCTCGACATATTGTCGGAGGAGTTTTCTTCGCTCACGCTTGCCACTTGGCGAAGCGCCGTCAACTTCGCATCCATGAACTAACCCCGTAAATGCCGCCGTGTCTCAACACTACGACGGCACCACGGTATGTAAAGATGAAAATGAGCCGAACGCTCTTTACTGATCGTTAACGTTAACTACCAGCCAAATTTTACTAAAATCAGAACGTTCCGCAGCCGCGTCAGCCGCGAGCCGCCCGTCTGGCACTCTTGATCTCCTTGGCGAAAGGCCAAACCGTGCTCGACATGGTCTCGATACCGGAGGCACTGAGCGCCGAACCGAACAGGAAGCCCTGCACAAGATCCGGCTTGACCTCCAAAGCGAGGATCTTGAGCTGCTCGAAGGTCTCAACGCCTTCGACGGTGACCGAAAGCCCAAGCGGCCGCGACAGATTGACAATGCCCTTCAGCAGCTCCAGCGAGCGCTTGCTCTGGGTGACGTCCATCAGGAAAGAGCGGTCGATCTTGATCTTGTCGAGCGGCAGCTTGTGCAGATAGCTCAGGCTCGAATAGCCGGTACCGAAATCGTCGAGTGCGATGCGCACACCGATCTGCTTCAGTTCCTCGATATATTGGCGTGTCAGCGACTTGTCGTCGAGCAGCGCCGTTTCGGTGACCTCGATCTCCAGCCGGCCGGCGGCAAGGCCGGAGCTGGCCAGCGCGTCGCGAACCTTCTGGATGACGTCCCGGTTGCGAAAATCCTTGGCGGAGAGATTGACCGAGACGCTGGTGTGGTCCGGCCACTTGGCGCATTCGGTGCAGGCTGCCTGCAGCACGAAGGTGCTGATCTCGGAAATGATGCCCATTTCCTCCGCCAGCGGAATGAAGACGCCGGGTGAAATCGGCCCGAGATCGGGATGGTCCCAGCGGCACAGCGCCTCGCAGCTGGCTATGCGCATCGTGTTCATCGCCACGATCGGCTGGTAGACGACGCGCAGGGCCTTGCCTTCCACCGCGCTGCGAAGGTCCGCCTTCATCAGCTGGCGGTTGCGGAAAGCGGCGTCCATGGCGGCCTCGAACAGCCGCCAGCCGTTCTTGCCGAGCTCCTTGGCCTTATAGAGCGCCAGGTCCGCCTTGACGATCATGGCGTCGACGTCGGTATCCCTGACCCGCGACAGCACGGCACCGCCGCTGGCCTGGATACGCAGCCCATGGCCGGCGACGTCCACCTCCCCTTGCAGGGCGGCGAATATCACGTCGAGCTGGCTGGCCAGATGGCTCTCATCCTCGATGCGGTCGAAGAAGATCATGAATTCATCGCCGCCGAAACGGCTGACGGTCAAGCCTGGCCCGGCAATGGCCGCAAGCCGCTCGGCGACCGCGTAGATCAGGCCGTCGCCGATCGGGTGCCCGAGCGTGTCGTTGACGCTCTTGAAATCGTCGAGGTCGAGCACGGCCAGGCCGCAGAGGCGGTCGCGGTCGCCCGACGCCATGGCCTCGCCGACCTGTTCGTGGAAATAGGCGCGGTTGGGCAGGCCGGTGAGACTGTCGTAGCGTGCCATGAAGCGGATCTTGTCTTCCGCCTCGACGCGCGCCGTCACGTCCTCGAAGGTGATGACCCCCAGCTCCTGGCTGCCTTCGCGGGCGGAGAATTCGTAGTGCTGGCCGTTGGCGAGCGAAACGAGCACCTTGCGGTCGCGGCCCTCGCGCAGCGCCCGCGTCAGCTGTGCTTCGATGTAGCGGCAGTCCTTCGGCGCCAGCATGCCGCCGGCGACACCGCGCATCAGCAAGCCATGGATCGAGCGCCCGAGCAGCGCATCGGCCGACTTCAGCGACATCAGATGCGCGGCCTCGGCGTTGGCGACCGCCACCCGGCCGTCCGGGCCAAGCATGACCAGACCGTGCGACATGGTGTTCAGCGCGCGATTGAACCGCTGGGCGAGGCGGTTCGCCTTCTTTTCCTCGGACAAAGCGGCGAAAAGCACCTCGCGGACAAGGTCGGCGAAGCGCTTGATGGCGAACAGGAACGGCGCCGAAAGCAGGCCGAGAATGAAATGATAAGGGTCCCCGCGCAGGATGAAACCCAGCGAAATGGGCCAGGTCATGGTCATGATGAAAATCATCACCATCCTGGGCGAGCCATAATTGCGGCCGGCGATCGACGTGGCGGAGGCGAGCGTCACGCAGACGGCCGCGATCTCGGCGAAGCCGTCATAGGCAAGATAAATGCCGACGAGGCAGAACGTGCCCAGCATGAAACCGTGCATCGAGCCGTAGAGGATGTAGTCGTTCTCGCGGCGGCGCGCTTCTTCCCAGCTCCTGGGCGACGGTGCATTCCGGTATTTTCGGATGTTGCGCAGGCGCAGGAAAGCAACCGTCAGAAAACCAACCGTCACGGCGAGATAGGCCGGATCCCTGGTCTTCCAGTAAACGAGCACCACCAGCAGGGTCTGGGCAAAGAATCCGATCGACAGCGTCAGGCCGTCGCGAAACAAGGTTTCCACGAACGGTATGTAGACGTCGACAGGGATCTCGTTCTTTTTTCTCAGATTCAACGCCTGAATCCCAACCCTGGGGAGTCAAGCAGTGTCATATTCGCCTTAAGAAAGATTTAGAACGGCCGCTTTGCCCGTGCCGTCAAGGCGGGTGACGTTACGGAATGTAGTGAAACTCAAGTTCAGGTAAACAAGCCGTATCCATCACTCGGCGGCTTGGAGTTCTCCCCTCGCCGATATGCCGGACAGGCGCTCGAGCAGCCTTTGGCGCTCACCGGCCGCCTTTTGAGCGCTGGCTTGCCTGACATGGCCGTAGCCGCGGATGAGTGCCGGCACCGAGATGAGGGCCGTGGCGGCCTCGATGTTGCCCGGCGCCAGCGAGTTGGCGACGCGTTGCAGGTCGGCCTCATATTGCGCCAGCAACTGCCGCTCCATGCGCCGTTCGGCGGAATAGCCGAACAGGTCGAACGGCGTCCCGCGCAGGCCTTTCATCGCCGCCAGCATGCGGAACCCCTTCATCATCCAGGGGCCGAAGCTCGATTTCCTCGGTTTGCCGTCATTGCCGCGACGGCCCAGGATGGGCGGCGCCAAATGGAATTCGAGTTTTTCGTAACTCTGGAACTGCTTGCCGAGCTCGGCGGCGAAGGAGCCGTCGGTATAGAGCCGCGCCACCTCGTATTCGTCCTTGATCGCCATCAGCTTGAACAGGTTCCTGGCCGCCGCTTCGGTCACGGCGGTCGAACCGGGCGCGGCCTTGGCTTCGACCGCGCGCAGGGCAGCGATCCTGCCGGCGTAGCGCTTACCATAGGCGGCGTTCTGATAGGCGGAGAGGAAAGCGACCCGGCGGGCAATGATCTCGTCCAGCGTCTGGGCAATCGTGGCGGCTTGGCCGTCCTTGCCCGGCTGGGCGACGAGGCCACGCACGAAATCCGGCTGATGCGCGGCGCGGCGGCCCCAGCGGAAGGCCGCGATGTTCATCCCCACCGCCTCGCCGTTCAATTCGATCGCCTTTTCGACGGCTTGCGCCGAGAGCGGCAGACCGCCATGCTGGAAGGCGAAGCCGAGCATGAACATGTTGGCGCCCAGCGAATTGCCGAACAGGGATGTGGCGGTGCGGGTGGCGTCGAAGAAATGCGCCTTGTCGTCGCCGGCAGCAGTGCGGATCGCCCTCTTCAGGCGCTCGATGGGCAGCGAGAAATCGGCCGAGCGGGCAAACTCGCCCGGCATGATCTCGGCGGTGTTGGCGAGGAAGATGGTGTGGCCCTCGCGCACCGCGGCCAGAACCTTCTTGGCGCCCGACACGACGAGATCGCAGCCGAGCACGAGATCGGCCTTGCCGGCCGAGACACGGATGGCGTGGATGTCATCGGGCGTGCGGGCGATGCGGACATGGGTAAACACCGAGCCGCCCTTCTGGGCAAGGCCGGCCATGTCGATCATGCCGCAGCCCTTGCCTTCGAGATGAGCCGCCATGCCGAGTACGGCGCCGACGGTGACGACGCCGGTGCCGCCGACGCCGTCGATGATCGCCGCCCAGCCCTGTTCGCCGAGCGGGAATTCGGCGGCTGCTGGAACGCCGTCGAGCGGATCGGTCTTGCCGGCGATGCCTTCGGCCTTGCGGATCCTGGCGCCATGCACGGTGACGAAGGACGGGCAGAAGCCATTGACGCAGGAAAAATCCTTGTTGCAGCTCGACTGGTCTATCCGGCGCTTGCGGCCGAACTCGGTCTCCACCGGCTGGATGGAGACGCAGTTCGACTGGACGCCGCAGTCGCCGCAGCCCTCGCAGACCAGTTCGTTGATGAAGACCCGCTTGTCGGGATCGGGAAAGGTGCCGCGCTTGCGGCGACGGCGTTTTTCGGCGGCGCAGGTCTGGTCGTAGAGCAGGATCGATACACCGCTGACGCCACGCAGCTCGCGCTGGACGAGATCGAGATCGTCGCGGTGATGGATGGTGGCGCCGGCCGGGAACTCGACCTTGCCGGCATATTTGTCGGGCTCGTCGGTGACGATGGCGATGCGCTCGACGCCTTCGGCCCGCACCTGCCTGGCGATCATGTCCACCGTCAGGCCGCCTTCATGCGGCTGGCCGCCGGTCATGGCCACCGCATCGTTGTAGAGGATCTTGTAGGTGATATTGGCGCCCGACGACAGCGCGAAGCGGATCGCCAGCGTGCCGGAGTGATTGTAGGTGCCGTCGCCCAGATTCTGGAAAATGTGGTCGCGCTTGGAAAAGGGCGCCTGGCCGACCCACTGCGCCCCCTCGCCGCCCATCGCGGTGAAGCCGACGGTATTCCTGTCCATCCACAGCGCCATGAAATGGCAGCCTATGCCGGCCGCGGCGATCGAGCCGTCCGGCACCTTGGTGGAGGAATTGTGCGGACAGCCGGAACAGAAGAAGGGGGTGCGGGAGCCGATATCCGACGCGTCTGCGAGCATGGCCTGGAACTGGCGCAGCTTCGCCACCCGCGCTGAAATCTCTTCCGACGGTCCGATGGTTTTCACGATCCTCTCGCCAAGGGCAATGGCGATCTCGTTGGGGTCGAGCGCGCCCTTGGCCGGAAACAGCCAGTCGCCGCGCTCGTCCTTCTTGCCGACGATGACGGGCTGCGTGGCGGTGCCGTAAAGGTTCTCGCGAAGCTGCACCTCGATCAGCGAACGCTTCTCCTCGACGACGACGATGGTGTCGAGGCCGTGCGCGAAGTCGGCAATGTGCTGGAAATCGAGCGGCCAGGGGCAACCCACCTTGAACAGCCGCACGCCGATGCGGTTGGCGGCCGCCTCGTCGATGCCGATATCCTCCAGCGCCTGGCGCACGTCGAGATAGCTCTTGCCGATGGTGGCGATGCCGATCCTGGGGTTGCGGCCGCCCGAATAGACGATCTTGTTCAGCCCGTTGGCATGGATGAAGGCGGACGCCGCGGCCCGCTTGTACTCATGCAGCCGCTCCTCCTGGCCGAGCATGTCGATCTCGTGGCGGATGTTGAGGCCGCCGGGCGGCATGTCGAATTCGGGGATGACGATGTTCAGCCGCTCGATCGAGGCATCGACCGAGGCCGTCGATTCGATGTTGTCCTTGACGCATTTGATAGCCGCCCATGTGCCGGCGAAGCGCGACATGGCAAAGCCGTAGAGCCCGTAATCGATTATCTCCTGGACGCCGGCCGGATTGAGGATCGGCACCATGGAGTCGACGAACAGGAATTCGGTAGCATGCGCGTTGGTCGAGGATTCGGCCATGTGGTCGTCGCCCATCAAAGCGAGCACGCCGCCATGTTTCGACGAGCCGGCCAGATTGGCGTGGCGGAAGACGTCGCCGGAGCGATCGACTCCCGGACCCTTGCCGTACCAGACCGAAAAAACGCCGTCATGGGTGCCCTCGCCCAGCAGTTCCGTCTGCTGCGATCCCCAGCAGGCGGTGGCGGCGAGTTCCTCGTTAAGGCCGGGCTGGAAGACGATGTCGGCCTGGGCGAGCTGTTTTTTCGCCTTCCACAGCTGCATGTCGAGGCCGCCCAGCGGCGAACCGCGATAGCCGGAGACGAAGCCGGCCGTGTTCAGGCCCGCGCGGCGGTCGCGCTCGCGCTGCATCAGCAGCATGCGAATGACCGCCTGCGCGCCGGACAGGAAGATGCGCTCCTTCCCCAGGTCGAACTTGTCGTCGAGCGCGACGTCGTGCAGCGTCATCAGGCATTTCCTCTGCGGAGGCCGCGTGGGCGGCAGGCAGCCAGCGTCGGGATCGGATGACGCATCCTTTCTCCCCTTGCAAGACAGGTCAAACGAAATCGGACGTGCCAGGCAACGCGCAACGAACGATCCGCCGTCATCTCTTGCCTGGTATGAAATCGCTCCGCGAGCAACGTCCGGCGCACGAAAATTTCGCTTTTCTTCGGGCTTGGCGGCGAGCGTCAGGTGCCCTTGGAACAGTCCGGCTTCGGCTCGCCCGGCAGCTTGCCGTCGGGATGGCCGACGAGATCGGGATTGGCGGTGTAGAGTTGGTCGATGACGAGCGGCCGGTCGGGCAGGATGGACTGGTCTTCGGTGGACATCAGCGTGGTGTCGATCTTCTGCAGGACCGCGCCGTCGGAGCCCTTGATGCTGATGGCAATCGTATAGGGCTTGTTCTTGACGACGCAGGTCAAAGCCGGGCTCTCCAACGTCACCTTGTCGAGCTTGGGCCAGACCTTCTGCTCGACCACCAACGGCGCACCGCCGGCCGGATCCTGGAAGCTGGCGACCGCGACCTGGCCCTCTCCCATCGGCTGCAAGGGCCGCAGCGTCACGACATAGGTCGCCCGGGCGAGACGGTAGTTGAAGACGAATATCTTGCCTGAAATCTCGAACAACCTGCCTTCACCGTCCTTGCCGGTGTCGCGGCAGGCGCCGAGCGCCATCGCCGCGATCAGCGCCATGCCGAGCAGGGCTGAACGAGAGCTAATCCTGGACATTGTTGACCTCATTGGCCGCCCTGCGGCGGCGATAGTGACGGCTTGCCTTCTGGCGGTTGCCGCAGACCGCCATGTCGCACCAAAGGCGGCTGGAATTGCGGCTCCGGTCAACGAACAACCAGGAGCAATTGGGACAGATCCTGAGCCTCGCGACGGTGTCCTCGCGCAGCAGCGACAGGGCGGAAACCGCCAGTGCCGCCTCGAAAGCGATCGGCGTTGCCGGATCGCCGAACGGTTTTCCGGGCGTTGCGATCTCGGTCCGGCTGCCGGCAAGACCGTCAGCGCAGGCTCCCAGCAAGCCGGAGAGATGATCGGTAGCGACGGCGCCCTTCGACACGGCGTGGCGAAACAACCGGTCCGTCGCCTCGCGGATCGCCAGCACGACAGGCGCGATTGCAGCCGGCGCGAAGACCGCCAGCCGCCTGCCGCCAAGCTCGGCGGCGCGAAAGCCGCTTGCCGCGTCCGCGAAGCGGGCGATCTCGCGCCGATCATCAAAACGGTCGAAGGTCCTCTCCGGATCGGCGCGCAGCACGACGGTGTTCGCCGTGTCGAGCGCGAGCAGGCCGCCGGTGAAGCGGTGGGGGATCCAGGATACCGTCATGGCCGAAATCTAACCGATAAATCGCGTTTGACAAGTTAGAATCGCCGATGCAAGTCTTGCTCAGGGGTGGTATCGCCGCTCTTTGTTGGAGCGCTTCGTTGTCCCAAAACCGCCGTGTACTTTGGGCGACATGCTCCGAGGGTTTCGCATGCTGTATTTCTTCCAGCAGGTCCTGAACGGGCTGCATTCGGGGGCGCTCTATGCGCTGCTGGCGTTCGGCTATGTGCTGACCAACGGCATCCTGCACCGCACCAACCTGGCCTATGGCGCGCTGTTCGCCTTTTGCGGGCAGACGATGATCCTGACCGCCGCCTTCGGCTACCAGGTGCTGTGGCTGACGCTGACGGCGGCGGTGGGGCTCGGCGTCGCGGCGGCTTTCCTCTATGCCGCGCTCATAAGCCACGTCCTGTCGCGCAGCGTCTTCGAACCGCTGGCCGACCGCTCGCCCAACGCGATCGTGGTGACCACGCTCGGCATCTTGCTGGTTTTGTCGGAAGCAAGCCGCATTGCCGCCGACACGCATGATCTGTGGCTGCCGCCTATGCTGGCGCAGCCTGTCGTTTTCGCACAGAATGCCGGCTTCAAGGCGACATTGACGCTGATCCAACTGCTCGACTGCGCCGTGGTGCTGGCCGCGGTAGCGCTTGCGGCATGGGCCTTTGCCCATTCGAATTTCGGCCGGCGCTGGCGCGCCGTCTCCGACGATCCCAAGGCGGCCGCCATGTGCGGTGTCGACGTGCGCGCCGTGTTCCGCCACGCCGTGCTTTTCGGTGGCTTTTGCGCCGCGCTCGCCGGCGTCATGGCCGGCCTCTACTACGGCAATGTCAGTTTCGGATCCGGCCTTGTCTACGGGCTGAAGATCCTGTTCGTGACGGCGGTCGGCGGCTATCTCTCGCCGCCGCGGGCGGCCCTGGGCGCTGCCGCTTTCGGCATGGCCGAATCGCTATGGGCCGGCTATTTCCCCGTGGAATGGCGCGACGCGTGGATGTACCTGTTCCTCGTCGCCATGCTGGTGCTGATCGGCGCCGGTCGCGACCAGACCAAGATCGCGTGATCCGCATCAGACTTTGGTTGCATGACGCGCGCCTCCAATAGCTTGTTTCGGGTGCGAAACGGTCGCCTTTAATGCTTTGATTTTTACCCGCGAACCCTGCCGGCGGCCGGTTCCGGTTTTCCGAGCCGTGCGCCGCCGGCCGGCGCTTTGTCCGCTCCCTCGTCTCACAACCGCGTTGCCGGCGTCGCTCCTGTGTTGACCCGTCCTGCCACGCACGGCATACGGTTAGGCCACAGCGGCGCGGCGTAAAATAACGGGGAGCCGTCGCGCCTCGGACAACAAGGGAGGAATGCATGGCAGGGCTTCTCGCTCTATCCAGGGCGATCGATCGCGTGAACGAGTTCATCGGCAAATGGATATCGTGGCTGATCCTGCTGGCGATCCTGGTGAGCGCCGCCAACGCGACCATCCGCAAGGTGTTCGACATCTCATCGAATGCGTGGCTGGAGCTGCAATGGTACCTGTTCGGCGCCGCCTTCATGCTGGCGGCGGCCTATACGCTGAAGCAGAACGACCATATCCGCATCGACATCGTCTACGGCCTGTTCCCGCGCCGCGTGCAGCACTGGATCGACCTTCTCGGCCACGTCTTCTTCCTGATGCCGTTCGTGACGCTGATGGTGATCTATTTCGTCCCCTACGTGTCGCTTTCGTTCCGCAGCGGCGAAATGTCGAACAATTCCGGCGGGCTGATCATCTGGCCGGCAAAGGCGATCCTCCTGGTCGGCTTCTTCCTGCTGGCGCTGCAGGGCATCTCCGAAATCATCAAGAAGATCGCCATCATGCGCGGCGACATGGACGACCCCACTCCGTTCATATCCGCGCATGAGCAGGCGGAACTCGAAGCCAAGGCACTGGCAGACGAGGCTAAGGCGCTTGGCGAGGTACGCTCGTGATCGAGTTCATCGCCCAGAACATGGCGCCGATCATGTTCGCCTCGCTGGTCCTCTTCCTGCTGATCGGCTATCCCGTCGCTTTCTCGCTCGCCGCCAACGGGCTTTTGTTCTTCTTCATCGGCGTGCTGGTCTCGCCCTATTCGGGCGGCTCGATCAACCTCGCCTGGCCGCTGCTGCATGCCTTGCCGGATAATTTCTACGGCAGTCGGGTGATGTCGAACGACACGCTGCTGGCGATTCCGTTCTTCACCTTCATGGGCATCGTGCTCGAGCGATCGGGCATGGCGGAAGACCTGCTCGATACGATCGGCCAGTTGTTCGGGCCGATCCGCGGCGGGCTTGCCTATGCCGTGATCTTCGTCGGCGCGCTGCTGGCCGCCACGACCGGCGTGGTGGCCGCATCCGTGATCGCCATGGGGCTGATCTCGCTGCCGATCATGCTGCGCTACGGCTATGATCGCCGGCTGGCGTCCGGCGTCATCGCCGCTTCCGGAACGCTCGCTCAGATCATCCCGCCGTCACTGGTGCTGATCGTGCTCGCCGACCAGCTCGGCCGCTCGGTCGGCGACATGTATGCGGGCGCGCTGATCCCCGGCATCGTGCTGACCAGCCTCTACATGCTCTATATCCTGGTCATGACGATCGTGCGGCCGAATTCGATGCCGGCGCTGCCGCTGGAAGCACGCACGCTCGGCCACGGCGTCGTGTCGCTGCTGGTGGCGCTGCTGGCAACGGTGGCGATCTCCTACGCGGCCTACCGCTATCTCGCACCGACCCACGGCGACAATGCCGACATTCTCGGCGCCAGCATCGGCGTGGCCGTGATCTATATCGTTGCGATCGCCGACCAGCGCCTGAAAATCAACATGATGTCGCGGCTGGCGCAGCAGGTCGTGATCGTGCTGATCCCGCCATTGGCGTTGATCTTCCTGGTGCTGGGCACCATTTTTCTTGGCATCGCCACTCCAACCGAGGGCGGCGCCATGGGCGCTGTCGGCGCGCTGGCAATGGCGGCGATCAAAGGTCGGCTGTCGCTCGACGTGGTCAAGCAGGCGCTCGCTTCGACGACAAGGCTGTCGTCCTTCGTGCTGTTCATCCTGATCGGCGCGCGCGTCTTCTCCCTCACCTTCTACGGCGTCAACGGCCATATCTGGGTCGAGCATCTCTTGACCTCGCTGCCGGGCGGCGAGGTCGGCTTCCTGATCGGCGTCAACATCCTGGTCTTCGTGCTTGCCTTCTTCCTCGATTTCTTCGAGCTGGCCTTCATCATCGTGCCGCTGCTGGCGCCGGCCGCCGACAAGCTCGGCATCGACCTGATCTGGTTCGGCGTGCTCCTGGGCGTGAACATGCAGACCAGCTTCATGCATCCGCCCTTCGGCTTCGCGCTGTTCTACCTGCGCTCGGTCGCCGCCCGGGTGCCCTATCTCGACCGCTTGACCGGCAAGCAGATCGCGCCGGTGACAACGGGCCAGATCTATTGGGGCGCCGTGCCGTTCGTCTGCATCCAGGTGATCATGATCGGGCTCACCATCGCCTTCCCGCAAATGGTGATGCACTACAAGGGCACAGCGGTCGATTCCGGTACGATCGACTATACGGTGCCGGGGGTGCCGGGACTGACGCCGCTCGGCACGCCGCCGGCCGGGACCGGCACCGCGCCCGGCAACGGCGCCGCGCCGCCCGCCGCGCCTGCCGCGCCCGACTTGTCGCAGCCGCCGAACTTCGGCGACACGACGCCCGCCAAACCGGCGGCACCACAGCCGGACCTGTCGAAGCCGCCGAGCTTCAACTGATGCCGGAGGTCGCAAAACCATGAAAGCGGTGCGGCTGGAATCGGTTGGCAGCATCACGCTGCGCGAGGTCGCCAAGCCCGTTCCCGGGCCTGACGATCTGCTGGTGCGCATCGAGGCCTGTGGGGTCTGCGGCACCGACCGGCATCTTTTCCACGGCGAGTTTCCCTGCAGACCGCCAGTGACGCCCGGACATGAGTTCTCCGGTATCGTCGAGGCGATGGGACCTTCCGTGAGCGGCTTCTCGATCGGCGACCGCGTCACCGGTGATCCCAACATCGCTTGCGGACGCTGCCGCCATTGCCATGCCGGCCGCGTCAATTTGTGCAGCAATCTCAATGCCATCGGCATCCATCGCGACGGCGGCTTCGCCGACTACGTCGTGCTGCCGCAGAAACAGGCCTTCATCCTGCCCGCGGACTTGAAGCCAACGCATGGCGCCTTCTGCGAGCCGCTCGGCTGCTGCCTGCATGGCATCGACCTGGCCCAGATCAGACCGGGCTCCTCTGTCGCCATACTTGGCGGCGGCGTGATCGGCCTGCTCACCGTGCAACTGGCAAGGCTTGCGGGAGCGACCACCATCATCCTGTCGACGCGCCAGGCTTCGCGGCGCGCGCTGGCGAAAGAGCTCGGCGCGACGGCAACGGTCGACGCAAGCGCAGCCGACGTCATCGATGCCATCGCCGGTCCAGCCGGACTGGTGCCCGGCGGCGTCGACGTGGTGCTCGAATGTGCCGGTGTCCAGGAAACGGTCGAGCAGTCGCTGCGGCTGGCGAGGGCCGGCGGCACGGTCGTCATTGTCGGCGTGGTGCCGCAAGGCATGAAGGCGGCGTTCGAGCCCTTCGATCTTCTGTTTCGCGAGTTGAAGGTTCTCGGCTCCTTCCTCAATCCCTACACGCACCGCCGCGCCGCCGAGCTGATCGCTTCGGGCGCGATCGAGATCGACCGGCTGATCTCCCGGCAGGTGCCGCTGGAAGAGGCGGCCACGGTGATCGCCAACCCGCCTGCCGTCGGCGAGGTCAAGGTGGTGGTGGTGCCGGGCGGAGCCTAAAGTCTTGCAACGTTGGCCACTGGCGAGACCGTCGATGACAGCTCCCCTCTCCCCGTCACTCTACGGGGAGAGGATGCCGGCAGGCAGGTGAGAGGCAGCGCCAATGGTGGATGGATAAGACACGAGGGTTGGCCTTCAGCCCCTAAAGCGCGTCGCGCTGAAACGGATTCAGGCGACGCGCTTCAAGTCTCTGTTTGATGCATGTCGATGTCCCGGAACCGCTGCACGCTTCTGGGCGACATGCATTAGACCTAAGCCCGGGCGATTCAATCGCCGAAGCCGGCGCTGCCCCTCATCCCCCTGCCGGGACCTTCTCCCCGTGTAGTGACGGGGAGAAGGGACCAATCCCTACCTACAGCTTGCCGTTGCGCTGCTGGACCATCATGAAGGTGTCGTAATTATACTCGGCCACCTGCGCCCAGAGATAATGCTCCTTACGGAAGCCCTTGATGGATTCCCAGATCTTCTTGAACGGGGCGTTCGAGGCTTCCATTTCGGCATAGACCTCATTGGCCTTCTCGAAGCAGGCGGCCATGATCTCCTGGCTGAACGGACGCAGTTTGGCGCCGCCTGCCACCAGCCGCTTCACCGCCGCAGGATTGAGGTAGTCGTATTTCTGCAGCATGTTGGCATCGGCGGCTTGCGCGGCGGTATGCAGCAGCGACTTGTAAGTCGGCGAAAGTTCTTCGTATTTCGCCTTGTTGAACATCAGGTGGACGGTCGGACCGCCTTCCCACCAGCCTGGATAGTAGTAGTAGGGCGCGACCTTATAGAAGCCGAGCTTCTCGTCGTCATAGGGGCCGACCCATTCGGCTGCGTCGATGGTGCCCTTTTCGAGCGCCGGGTAGATGTCGCCACCGGCGATCTGCTGCGGCACGACGCCGAGCTTCTGCACAACCTTGCCGGCGAAGCCGCCGATGCGCATCTTGAGGCCGGAAAGGTCGGCCACCGTGTTGATCTCCTTGCGGAACCAGCCGCCCATCTGCACGCCGGTATTGCCGCCAGGCAGGCCGAACAAGCCTTGCGTGGCGAGAAATTCGTTGAACAGGTCGATGCCGCCGCCATGATAGTGCCAGGCATTCATGCCGCGCGCGTTGAGCGAGAACGGAACCGCCGCGCCTAGCGCCCAGGTCGGGTCCTTGCCCCAGTAATAGTATGCCACCGTGTGGCAGGCCTCGACCGTGCCGGCGGTGGTGGCATCGGCCGCCTGAAGGCCGGGCACCAGTTCGCCAGCGGCGAAGACCTGTATCTGGAAATTGCCGTCGGTAGCTTCCGAAAGCATCTTGGAGAAGACCTCGGCGCCGCCATAGATCGTGTCGAGCGATTTGGGAAAGGACGACGCCAGCCGCCACGTCACCTTTGGATTGGACTGGGCTATGGCCGGCGCGGCGAGCGTGGCGGCGGCCGCGGCGGCGCCAACGCCGGTCGTCCCGGCCTTGCGGATGAATGAACGACGATCCATGAAGTCCTCCCTTTTGGATCAACAAAACCGACGTGCGGGGATGCTTGATGCCCCCGCACGGCTGGGCGAAACAATACACGGGCAAGGAGTCGAGTCCAGCGTGGCGGCCCGATTTGACGGCGTGTGCGCAGGGCCTTGCAACTATAGTCTAACGGGCCGTTTGGTGGCCCATCCGACAGACCGAAACTTGTCATGGAAAAATGTGCTGGGATCGCCTATTTTGAAGCCAGGATTCCCCGGCCCAGATGGAAAACAAAGCCAAAATGCAGCAGCCGCTCGTCGCCATATCGACCGACGTCCGTCAATTCGACAACTACACCTGGCATGCCGCCCCACAGCAATATCTGGAGGCGGCGATCGCCGGCGCCGGCGTGTTCCCGGTGCTGGTGCCTTCGTTCGGCGAGCGCCTCGATTTCGATGAGCTGCTGTCGTCGGTCGACGGCGTCATGCTGACCGGCTCGAAATCCAACGTGAACCCCTCGCTCTATGGCGGCGATGCCAGCGAGGCGAACGGCCCCTATGACCCGGCACGCGATGCCACCACCTTGCCGCTGATCCGCAAGGCGATCGAGCGTGGCGTGCCGCTGCTTGCCATCTGCCGCGGCATCCAGGAGCTGAACGTGGCGCTGGGCGGCACGCTGGGCACCGAGATCCAGGAGCGTGAAGGCTCGCTCGACCACCGCGCGCCGGTGAGCGATATCCAGGACGAACGTTTCGCGATTCACCAGACCGTTTCGATCAAGGCGGGCAGCTGTCTCGCCGGCGTGTTCGGCGCCGGGGCCATCAAAGTCAACTCGTTGCACCGCCAGGCAATCGACCGGCTTGGTTCAAAGCTCGATATCGAGGCTGTCGCCGCTGACGGCACGGTCGAGGCGGTCTCCGTAAAGAATGCCCGCGCTTTCGCGGTGGGCGTCCAGTGGCATCCCGAATACTGGGTCAAGTCGGACAGCAACTCGGCCAAGATCTTCCGCGCCTTCGGCGATGCGGTTCGCCTGCATGCGGCTGCCAAAGCCGGCGCCCGCGCGGCGGCGGAATAATCAGTCGTCGGTGCTCGGGTCCCAGGCCGCCGCCAGCGACAGCAGCGGCAGCGCGGGGGCGTAGGATTCGAAGCCGTCGCCATCGGCGACCGCGAAGGTGACGATCGGATCGACGCCGTTGGCGCTGAAGGCGACCGTGCCGTCCTCCTGCTCGCGCCAGAATTTCGCCCGCTCTATGCCTGGCATGAGCCGGCGGCAGTTCGGAGCCACCGTCAAAAGCGACAGGCCGTCCGAGACGGTGGCGCCGCGTTTGATTGCGCAAACCCCCTCATCACCATTGGCGACCAGCCTGTAGGTGTCGGGCGGCGCGGCCTCTTCAGCCACGCTTTCGCCAGTGCCGCCATGAAACAGCTGAACGCCGCCAAACAGGGCGGCGGCTCCGATCAGTGCGGAAAGCGTTTTCATGCTGACCCTCATCCATGCGTACGGACAGGATGAAGAATGATTTCAAAGGGTTAAGCTGACGTTAATAAATATGGCAGCCCGACCGCTCAGCCGCGCGCCTTCACATGCGCCGTCTCGGGCACGGGTGTGATCGACCGGCGCTCGCTGAACCA
Source organism: Mesorhizobium sp. CA13 (assembly GCF_020165235.1). NCBI lineage: Bacteria > Pseudomonadati > Pseudomonadota > Alphaproteobacteria > Hyphomicrobiales > Phyllobacteriaceae > Mesorhizobium > Mesorhizobium sp. CA13. Next base: position 17,086 of record NZ_JAIUHS010000018.1, read on the forward strand.
GGACACCAGATTGTCGACGCAAAGATCCGCCATGGCGCGACGTGTGTGCTCCGAGGCCGAGCCGACATGCGGCAACAGGCTGGCATTGGTCGCGTCAAGCAGCGCCTGTGGCACGTTCGGCTCGTCGGCGAAGACATCGAGCCCGGCGGCCGCGATAGTGCCCTTGGCCAGGGCTGTCGCAAGCGCCGCCTCGTCCACCGTGCTGCCGCGCCCGATATTGACGAAGACGCCGTTGGCGCCAAGCGCCGACAGGATCTCGGCATCGACCGCCTTTTCCGTCGAGGCGCCGCCCGGGACCACCGAAATCAGTGTGTCGACTGCTTCGGCGAGGCCCTTCAGCGTCGGGTGGTAGGGATAGGACAGGCCCTCGACCCGGCGCCGATTGTGATAGGCGACGGGCAATCCGAACGCCTCCAGCCGGCGGGCAATGGCGAGCCCGATACGGCCCATGCCGAAAATGCCGGCGCTGCGGCCGCGCAAGGTAAGCCGGCTCAGGGGATAGTTGCCCTTGCGCTGCCAGCTGCCGTCGCGCAGCCAGGTTTCGGCGCGCGGCAGGTCGCGCACGGTGTTGATCAGCAGGCCGATGGCGGTGTCGGCGACCTCCTCGGTCAGCACATCCGGCGTGTTGGTGACCATGATGCCATGATCGCCAGCGTGGCGGGCATCGACCGAATCATAGCCGACGCCGAAACTGGCGATGATCTCAAGCTTCGGCAATGCATCCATGAGGGCCGCGCTGATGCCGCCGAACGAGGCGATGGCGCGCACGTTGTCACGCATCTCATCGGTGACCAGGGAGGGGTCGGCGCGCTCGATCCCGACACGCCTGAATGTCCGGTCGATGCGTTCGACCGCATGGTCGTTGAAATGCCCCGGCACCAGGATGGCGACGGCTTGCAGTTGCTCGGGCTTTGTCATACGCGCTCCACCGGCTTGCCGGTCGACTGTCGCACATGCAGTTCCGGCTTGATCAGTTCCTGCGAGGGCCGCACCGTCTGCCCGTTCAGCTTGTCGAGAAGGGCGCTGGCGGCGCGGCGGCCAACCTCGCGCTGACCGTTCCATACCGTGGTCAGCGCCGGCGTGGCGATTGCCGCCTCCTCGAGATCGTCGTAGCCGGTGACCGATATGTCCAGGCCGGGCACCAGGCCGGCGCGCGCGATGCCGTTCATCAGGCCGATGGCGACGAGGTCGTTCCAGCAGCAGGCGGCTGTCGGCTTGTCCTTCAGGGCCAGGAACTGTCCGGCGGCCTCGAAGCCGGCCTGTTTGGTGCGCGGGCCGGGGATGCGCCAGGCCGGCCGCACTTCCAGCCCGGCGGCCTCCATGGCGTTGACATAGCCCTGGTAGCGGTCGCGGCCGGTCGAGGTCTGGTCGGTGCCGCCGATCATGGCGATGCGCTTGTGGCCGAGCGAAATCAGGTGATTGGTGGCAAGCCCGGTGCCATAGGCATCGTCGCCGCGAAACACCGGCACGTCGGCGCCCTCGACGGTGCGCGCGATCAGCACCGCCGGCAGGCCGTTTTCCTCGGCCATCAGAATATCCGAGGCCGGAGTGCCGATGGCCGGCGACATGATGACCCCGTCGGCGCCCAGCTGCAAAAGCGTGTCGATGAAGGTGCGCTGCTTCTCGAGCTGGTCGTAGTGATTGGACAGGATGAAGGTCTGGCGGCTGCGGTCGAGCTCGCTTTCGATCGAGCGCAGGATCTCGGCGAAGAACGGGTTCATGATGTCGTGCACGACGACGCCGACAATGCCTGACCGCGAGGTGCGCAGGCTGGCGGCGCGGCGGTTGTAGATGTAGCCGATGGCGCGGGCATGCTCCTTGATGCGGTCGCGAGTGCCGCCTGCGACCAGCGGGCTGTCGCGCAGCGCCAGCGATACCGTGGCCGTGGACACGCCGAGCGCGTCCGCGATCGTCGACAGCTTGATCTTCTGTGCCAGCCTTCCGCTCCCCGCCGTTTTTTTAAACTGTTTAAAGGCGGCCTTATGCCATCCTTCGGGGTTAAATCAAAGTTTTTTTGCCAGCGCTTCCGCCTCGACGTCCAGCACCGCGCGATTGCGCAAGCGCAGCCGGTGCTCGCGATGGACGATGTAGAGACCACTGGCGACGATGACGGCGGCGCCGACGAGCGTCCAGCGGTCGGGGAACTGCTTGAAGACGATGAGCCCGGAAAGGATCATCCACACCATCTGCGAATAGGGATAGGGGGCGAGCGCGGTGGTGGTGGCCATGCGATAGGCCTGCACCAGAAGCCAGTGACCGACGCCGCCGAACACGCCGAGCATGAGCAGGATGAACCAGTGCCAGCCATCGTGCGGCAGGGAAAACGAGAACGGCAGCATGGGCAGGAGCACCACCGCCGGGGCCAGCGCCGAAAACAGGATGAGGCTTTCCGATGTCTCGGTCGCCGACATGCGTCGGGTCATGATCACATAGAAGCAGTTCGACAGCATCGAGCCGAGCGCGAAGAGGTGTCCGATGCCGAAAACGCCGACTCCCGGCCTTGTGATGATCAGAACCCCGGCGAAAGCGGCCAGGATCGCCAGCCACCGCCGCCAGCCCGCCCATTCGCCAAGCAGCGGCCCGGCAAGTGCGGTGATGACCATCGGCCCGAAGAAATAGATCGACGTCGTCTCGGCCAGTTGCAGGGACCGCAGCGCCAGCACGTTGAAGATGGTCGAGCCGAACAGGAACAGCCCGCGCAGGACATGTGCCGGCAGGTTGACCGGACGGAACCGCGCCGGTTCGCGCCAGCCGCGCAACAGCGCGCCGACCAGCACGACATGCACGGCAAAGCGCACCCAGGCGACGACAAGCGCGGAGACGCCGGCCAGGACGAGATATTTGCTGCTGGTGTCGAGAAAGGTGAAGAAGACATAGGTGGACAGCATGCACAGGATCGCCACCGGCGGCGTCGCGCTTTCTGAAGATGTTTGGGGAGCACTCACTTGCAGGCCGAATGGAAAGCTGGGCTGAGGCCCACCTTTGCGGCAATTGCGGGCGTGCGGCAAGCCAAAAGCGGCTGGCACAACAAGACGCGCCGACAGGCTCAGGCCGGCGCCATCAGGGGTGCATGCGAGCACCCTTGGTGATCTTGTCGACCGTCTTCTTGTCGGCGCGCAATGCAATGCCGGCGATCCTGGCATCGTCGGGTGCGAACTGGGCGAATACCGCGCGGTTGGCCGCGTCAAAGCCGGTCGAGAACATTTCCTCGACATAAAGCGAGGTGGTCACACCCCGCTCCAGGGCGCGGCGGTGGATTGCGCCGAGTGTCGTCTGGTCGGCGCACAGCACGATGACCGGCTGGATCGACAGCGGGTTGTAGACATTGCCGGCGCGGTCACGATAGGGCTCGCCGATGATATCGGGGAACTGCGCGACGACGCCGCTGGTCAGGAAAGCGGTGACGTTGAGTTTTTGCCAGACCGGCAGATCATCCCTGAGCACGATTACAAATTTCGTATCGAACATGAGACAGTGACCATTCGGGGGTTATGCCCTTTCTAGGCGAAAGGAAGCGATGTCGCTCGATCTAGGCAGTCAGGCGTTCCAGGGTCTTGGACGTTTGTGCGCGGAGGCTGCGGAAAACTGCATCATTGCTGCCCGCGATCCTGCCGGCATGGAGCGCATCGAGGCGCGGTTCCACGGCAGCGCCTTCGACCTGCATCGCCACGACACCTATGCGATCGGGGTAACGCTGCAAGGCGTGCAGAGCTTTCGCTATCGCGGTGCGGTGCGGCATAGCCTGCCCGGCCAGATCATCGTCCTGCATCCCGACGAACTGCACGATGGCGGCGCCGGAACCGAGGACGGGCTGCGCTACAGGATCCTCTATCTGGAACCGTCACTGATGCTGGACTGCCTCGGCGGCGCATCTCTGCCTTTCGTCAGGGAGGCCGTGGTGGCGGACGAACGCCTGCGCGCGACCTTGCTTTCGGCGCTGGGTCCACTGGAAGAGGAACTCGACGAGCTGTTCGTCGCCGACTTCCTGGCGCAAATGATGCAAGGGCTCGCCAGCCATGCCGGCCAGCCGGCGAGAGCGGTGCGGGGAACGGCTTGGCGGGCGGCCGCGCTGGCGCGCGACTATCTCACGGAAAACTCTGCCCGGCCCGTGCGATCCGACGAGCTGGAGGCGGTTACCGGGTTCGACCGCTATGCCTTGTCCAGGCATTTCCGTGCCGCTTTCTCCACCAGCCCGCATCGTTTCCTTTTGATGCGCCGGCTTCAGCGCGCGCGGCGTATGATCGCCGTCGGCGAGCCGCTGGCGCAGATCGCGGCCGAAGCCGGTTTCAGCGACCAAAGCCATTTCAACAGGCAATTCAAGAAGGCATTCGGCATGACGCCGGGACGCTGGTGTTCGCTGATCCGCGGGTCCGCCGCGGCCTGATCGCCGGAATCGGCGGTCAGTCGTCCAACTCGGCGTCCTCATCGATCAAGGCCAGTTCCTCGTTCGAGAGATTGGCCTCGATGCGGGCAAGAAATTTGAACAGCGCCTTCTGTTCCTTCTTGTCGAGGCCCTTCAGCGCCTGCTTCTCGGTCTTCTTGACGGACTTTTCGATGGCGCGGATGGTCTCGCGGCCGGTGTCGGTGAGGAAGATATGCGCCTGGCGGGCATCGGCGTCGGAGGCGCGCTTTTGCAGGAAGCCCTGTGCCTGCAGCCGGTTGATGGTCTTGGTTATGGTGGGCGGCCGCACGCCGAGACGCCCGGCCAGATTGCCCGGCGTCTGGCCATCCTCGCGGTCGAGCGCCAGCATGATCTGGTCCTGGCCGGCATAGAAGCCGTGCGCCAGCAGCCGCGCCGCAAGCGCTGTTCTTGCCAGCCTTGCCGCCGAATGCAGCCGGCTCATTGTCGCAGTCTTGTCCGCCTTGGCCATGGTCATCCCTCTTCGGCCATACCGGTGCGGGCAGCATAGACGCAGCCGGCCGGTTGGCAATCGACGATCAAAAAGATTCCGGCGCCTGAAACAGCTTTGCCGGCAAGCATTGCGGTGTCCGCCGTGGCTAATGCCAGATGATTATTTCAGTTAGATGACAAACGACTTTTCGCGAAAGCGATTGCGGTGGATCGGCTCGGCATGATCGTCCACAGGCTCCTTTTGCGCACGAATATCGCACAGTCCGCGGGGCGTCGCGCTCCGGCCGTTTCGAGGAGACCTTGGCCTATGGTTCGGGCCGCAGCCATTTGCGGTTTGCCTCGTGCAAAAGCCAGCCGCACATCCTATATGGAACCGACAATCCCTTTCGAGGCCGAGATCTTTCAAGGCCCATCCATTCGAGGCAAGCCATGAGCGACGCACAGACGCAGATTCCCGTAACTGTTCTGACCGGCTATCTCGGCGCCGGCAAGACGACGCTGCTGAACCGCATCCTGTCGGAAAACCACGGCAGGCGCTACGCCGTGATCGTCAACGAATTCGGCGAGATCGGCATCGACAACGACCTGATCGTGGAATCCGACGAGGAAATCTACGAGATGAACAATGGCTGCGTCTGCTGCACGGTGCGTGGCGACCTGATCCGCGTGGTCGAAGGCCTGATGCGCCGGCCCGGCCGCTTCGACGCCATTGTGGTGGAGACCACGGGTCTCGCCGATCCGGTGCCGGTGGCGCAGACCTTCTTCATGGACGACGACGTGCGCTCCAAGACCAAGCTCGACGCGGTGGTGGCGCTGGTCGACGCCAAGCACCTGCCGCTCAGGCTGAAGGATTCCAAAGAAGCCGAGGACCAGATCGCCTTCGCCGACGTCGTGGTGCTCAACAAGACCGACCTCGTCACATCAGAAGAACTGGCCAAGGTCGAAGCGACGATCCGCGCCATCAACCCGGCGGCAAGGATTCATCGCACCACCCGCGCTGGCGTGGCGCTGTCGGAAGTGCTCGACCGCGGCGCCTTCGACCTGTCCAAGGCGCTGGAGAACGACCCGCATTTCCTCGAGGCGCATGACGACCACCATGATCATCACCATCACGATCATGACGGGCACGATCACGACCACGATGGGCACCACCATCACGCGCACCCCTCCGACATCCATGACGTGACGGTGCAGTCGGTTTCGCTGCGCGGGGGCGAGATGGATCCGAAGAAATTTTTCCCCTGGATCGAGAAGGTCACCCAGATTGAGGGACCGAACATCCTGCGCCTGAAAGGCATCATCGCCTTGAAGGGCGACGACGAGCGCTACGTCATCCAGGGCGTGCACATGATCATCGAGGGCGACCACCAGCGCGCCTGGAAAGACGGCGAGAAGCATGAGAGCCGGCTGGTGTTCATCGGCCGCGAACTGGACGCCGAACGGCTGAGGAAGAGCTTCGAGGCCTGCCAGGCCTAAGTCTCGGTGGCGGCGTGCGCTGCTCGCGGCTTGCGGGTGAAGGCGGCGGCATTCTGCTCATCATCGATGCCAAGGGCGAGCGGGCCTCAACGTGGCATGTCGGCTATGGCGCCGAGCGCCTCACCGGATCGGATCCGACCCTGGTGATGCCATGACATCATTCGCAGCCGATCTTCGAGCCAAGGGGCTGCTTTTGACGCCCGCCTCCTCATCACTTTGCTGATCCTGACGGTTGTCGGAACCGCAAACGTCGAGTAAGCCGCCTCTGCAATTTCATTCAGCCCACAAAGAAGCTCATGCCAACCGTCGCCCCGCTTGATCTCGAAGGCCATTGCGTCGCCGCCGTCTTCCTTGGCGACGTGCCGCATTTCGCGATGGCCGACGGCACCGTCCATCGGCTCGACAATGGCCACAAGACGGTGCAGGCCAATGACGGGCTGCTCGCAGCTTTCCATGACGCGGCCAACGACCGGCTGCTCACCGGCGGCGAGGATGGCAAGGTGTTCGCCGTCAAAGCCGGCGGTGACGTGAGCGAACTCGCCAGCGCGGGCAAGAAGTGGGTCACCAGCGTCGCCGCTGGCCCGCAAGGCGCCATCGCCTATGCTACAGGCAAGACCGCCTATGTGCGCTTTGCCGACGGCCGGACAAAAGAGTTCGCCCATCCGCGTTCGGTCGAGGGGCTGGCCTTCTCGCCCAAGGGCATGCGCTTCGGCGTCGCGCGCTACAATGGCGCGACGCTGCATTTCCCGGCCGCCGAGGGCAAGCCGGTGGAGCTCGAATGGGCCGGCGCCCATACCGGCATCACCTTCTCGCCGGATGGCGCCTTCCTCGTCACCACCATGCAGGAAAACGCATTGCACGGCTGGAAGCTGGCGGACGGCAAGCACATGCGCATGAGCGGCTATCCCGCCAAGGTCAAAAGCCTGTCATGGAGCGTGAAAGGCAAGTGGCTGGCGAGTTCCGGCGCGCCGGCGGCGATCGTCTGGCCGTTTTCAGGCAAGGACGGGCCGATGGGCAAGGCGCCGCTGGAACTCGGCACGCGCGGCAACGCGATGGTGACCTCAGTCGCCTGCCATCCAAGCCAGGATGTCGTCGCCATCGGCTATGAGGACGGCATGGTGATGGCGGTGCGTTTTTCCGACGCCAAGGAGGTGCTGTTGCGCCGCCCCGGCAAGGGTGCCATCACCTCGATGATGTGGGACAGGGAGGAACGCCGCATCGCTTTCGGCAGTGCCGCCGGCGACTGCGGCGTTATCGACATCACGGGTTAAGGGAGTAGGGGAGTAGGGGAACAACGAGCGAGGACAGGAAGTGCCGTTGTGGGCACTGACGTCTTTCCACGGCCCTGCCCTACTGCGCTACTGCCTTATTCCCCACCAGAGGGGTTTTTCGTGCACAGCAGCGACTCGTCGAAAACGTCCATTGGCGGCGTCAGCCGCGACCGCATTGCGGCATTGCGCGACACCGAGGGCGCCGCCTTCCGCAAGGCGCGGCCGAAATCGCAGGCCAAGGCCGGCAACGGCATGCCCGGCTTCTTCGGCGGGGTGCCGATGCACTGGATGAACGACTGGCCGACGCCGTTTCCGATCCTGGTCGAGAGCGCCAGAGGCGCTACGATCACCGACATCGACGGCAACAGGCTCGACGATTTCTGCCTCGGCGACACCGGATCGATGTTCGGCCATTCGCCGCCGGCGGTAGCGCGCGCCATCCGACGGCAGGCCGGGCGCGGCCTGACATACATGCTGCCTTCGGAAGATGCGCTCGCCATCGGACCGCTGTTGCAAAAGCGCTTCGGCCTGCCGTTCTGGCAGATCGCCACGACGGCGACCGATGCCAACCGCTTCGCGCTGCGCGTTGCCCGCGCCGTCGCCGGGCGAGAAAAGATCTTGGTCTTCAACGGCTGCTATCACGGCTCGGTCGACGAGACGATGGTGCGGCTGATCGACGGCAAGCCAGCCAATCGGCCGGGATTGGCCGGCGAATTCCGCGACCTGACCCGCACCGCCAAGATCATCGAGTTCAACGACGTTGCCGCGCTGGAGGCGGCGCTCAGGGACCAGGATGTCGCCTGCGTCATCACCGAACCGGTGCTGACCAATTCCTGCATGGTGCTGGCCGATCCCGGTTTCCACGAGGCGTTGCGAAAGCTGACGCGCGCGGCGGGCACGCTGCTTCTGATCGACGAGACGCATACGATCTCGACCGGCCCAGGCGGCTATACCGGGAAATACGGACTGGAGCCGGATTTCTTCGTGTTGGGCAAGCCGATCGCCGGCGGCGTGCCGGCAAGCGTCTGGGGCATGAGCGACGAGGTCGCCTCGCGCTACGCCGACTACAACAGGGCGAAAGAGCCGGGTTATTCCGGCATGGGGACGACGCTCTCGGCCAACCCGTTGCAATTCGCGGCCATGCGCGCCGCCCTCGAAGAGGTGATGACCAAAGAAAATTATGACCGCATGGAGCATCTGGCGCGGCGGCTCGATGCCGGGCTGACCGCGGTCATCGACCGCTACCGCCTGCCATGGCATGTCGCTCGCGTCGGTGCCCGCGTCGAATTCATCTGCGCGCCCGGCCCGCTGCGCACTGGTGCCGAGGCGGAAGCCGCGCATGCGCCGGAACTCGAAGCCGCCATCCATGTCGCGCTGGTCAATCGCGGCGTGCTGATTGCGCCCTTCCACAACATGATGCTGATCTCGCCGGCGACGTCAGGCGCCCAAGTCAACCGGCTGATCACCGCCTTCGGCGCGGTTGCGGCGGAGCTTGCGGCATGAGAAAAGCGGCCATGGATAGTGCCACCGTGACCTCACCTTCCGGCTCCTCGCCCACCGAAGCGCAGGCCTTTCTCGACGCCCATCCCGAGATCGAAGCCTTCGACATCGTGCTGACCGATGCCAACGGCGTCGGCCGCGGCAAGATCGTGCGCCGGCACGAGCTGAAAGCCATCTTCGAAGGCGGCCGGCACATGCCGATCTCGATCCTCGGCCTCGACATCACCGGCGAGGACGTGCACGAAACCGGACTGATCTGGACCACCGGCGACGGCGATCTGCGCGCCTGGCCGATTCCTGGCACGCTGGTGCCGCTCCACGGCACCAACCCGCCGCGCGGCCAGGTGCTGATGGCGATGTATCATCTCGACGGCGCGCCGATGGCATCGGACCCACGGCTGGCGCTGGCAAGGCAGGTCGACATATTGGCGTCCAAGGGGTTGTACCCGGCCGGCGCCTTCGAGCTCGAATTTTTTCTCCTCGCCAACGAGCGCGACAGCGACGGCAAGGTGCAGCCGGCGCGCGCCGTGCTGGACGGCCGCGTCTCGGGCAAGACCGAGGTCTACTCGGTCGACCATCTGCACGGCATGGAGCCGCTGTTCTCCGACATCTATGCCGCGGCCAAGGCACAGGGCATTCCGGCGGAGACCGTGATCTCCGAATATGCGCCCGGCCAGTACGAGTTGACGCTCAACTACCGCAAGGACGTGATGCGGGCGGCTGACGACCTCGTCATGCTGAAACGGCTGGTGCGGGCGCAGGCGCGTCGCCATGGCGTCACCGCTTGCTTCATGGCCAAGCCGATCGAGAAATATGCCGGCTCCGGCATGCATTTCCACGTCTCGCTGCAGGACAAGTCTGGCCGAAACGTTTTTTCGGAGGCCGGCGGCGAGAGCTGGTCGCTGCCGCTGCTGCGCGGGCTGGGCGGCCTGATCCAGACCATGGCGGAATCGATGCTGGTGTTTGCGCCGCACGCCAATTCCTGGCGGCGCTTCGTCTCGCAATCCTATGCGCCGGTGGCTCCGACCTGGGGCGTCAACAACCGGTCGGTGGCGCTGCGCGTGCCGGCGGGCGACGCCAGGAACCGGCGCATCGAGCATCGGCCGTCGGGCGTCGACGCCAACCCGTATCTGATCGCGGCAACCGTGCTTGCCGGCATCGTCAAGGGGCTCGACGAAGGCCTCGATCCTGGCCCCGAGACGACCGGAAACGGTTATGAGGCGGCGGTGACGCGCACGACCATGCCGGTCGACTGGCGCGCCGCCATCGAAGCGGCCAAGGCGTCCAGCTTCCTAAAAGGCGCGCTTGGCGAAGACCTGCACCGCACCTTCGTGGCGATCAAGCAGTCCGAATACCTGCGCGTGGCGCGCACGGTCAGCGAGCTGGACTATCACCTCTATCTGCACGAGGTCTGATGCCATGGTGATTCGCGCGGCGATCACTTTTTCGCCGCCGCCCTCAAATTAGGTGGCGCAGCGCCGTTTCGGAACATATCATGAACGTATGAGCGCGCTCACCATCCGCGAAAAGCTTGCGATCCTGTCCGATGCGGCCAAATATGACGCTTCCTGCGCCTCATCAGGCGCGGCGAAAAAGGATTCGCTGAAATCCGGCGGCATCGGCTCCACCGAAGGCATGGGCATCTGCCATTCCTACGCACCCGATGGCCGCTGCATTTCGCTGTTGAAAGTCCTGCTCACCAATTTTTGCATCTATGATTGCAGCTATTGCATCAACCGCTCTTCCTCCAATGTGCGCCGCGCCCGCTTCAGCATCGACGAAGTGGTCAAGCTGACCATGGATTTCTACCGACGCAACTATATCGAGGGCTTGTTCCTGTCCTCAGGCGTCATCCGCTCGCCTGATGAAACCATGGGCGAGATGGTCGAAGTGGCGCGGAAGCTGCGGCTGGAAGAGAAGTTCTCGGGTTATATTCACCTGAAAACCATCCCGGAAACTTCGACGGAACTGATCGAGAAGGCAGGGCTCTATGCCGACCGGCTGTCGATCAATGTCGAGCTCCCCACCGATGAGGGTGTGAAGCGACTGGCGCCCGAAAAGAAGCCGGAAACCATCCGCCTTTCCATGGCCAGGCTGCGCCGGAAGATGGAAGAAAAAGCCGAGCCGACGCTGACCAAAAAGCGCGAACGTTTCGCGCCGGGCGGCCAGTCGACGCAGATGATCATCGGCGCCGACAAGACCTCGGACGACGGCATCCTGCACACCAGCGCCCGACTCTACGGCAGCTACCACCTGCGGCGGGTCTATTATTCGGCCTTCAGCCCGATCCCGGATTCCTCGTCGTCGCTGCCGCTGCAGAAGCCTCCGTTGATGCGCGAACACCGACTTTACCAGGCCGACTGGCTGATGCGGTTCTATGGGTTCTCGCAGCCCGAAATCCTGGCCGGCAGCCGCGACGGCATGCTTGACCTCACGATCGACCCGAAGCTTGCCTGGGCGCTGCGCAACCGAGGACGCTTTCCGGTCGACGTCAACCGCGCCGATCGCGAGGTGCTGCTGCGCGTTCCAGGTCTCGGCGCCAAGGTGGTCGCAAAAATCCTGGAGACCCGCCGCCACCGACGGCTGCGGCTCGAGGATGTCGGCCGGCTCTGCCATTCCATCGCCAAGCTCCGGCCCTTCATCGTCGCAGAAGGCTGGTCGCCAGGCGCGCTGACCGACGAGGCCGGCCTGCGCGGCAAGATCGTGCAATCCTGCGAACAACTGGCGCTGTTTTGACCATGCAGCCCGGTGAACTCGATCTCACCCGCCACAGCGTTTGGCTCGAAAGCGAGACCGACTTCGCCGGCTGGCGCGACGCGGCGCGAGGGCTGGCACTGAACGAGGTCAGGCCCGAGGACATCAGCTGGCATGTCGCAGCCGGTTCCGATCGGCCCTTGAGCGATTTGCCAAACGTGCCGCAGGGCGCACAACTCGTGGTTCCGCGCGATTTCATCGGCCATGCCGAAACCGCCTTCTGCCATTCCGACCCCGGCCGGTTTGCCTTTCTCTACCGGCTGCTGTGGCGGTTGCGCACTGAACCCAAGCTTCTGGCGATTGCATCGGATCCCGACATCAGGCGGCTTGAGACTATGGAAAAGGCGGTGCGGCGCGACAGCCACAAGATGCATGCCTTCGTCCGCTTCCGAAAGATCGGTGATGGCGACGAAGAGCACTACGTCGCCTGGTTCGAGCCCGATCATTACATCGTCGAGCGCAATGCCGATTTCTTCGTGCGGCGTTTCACCGGCATGCACTGGACGATTCTGACGCCCTATGCATCCGCAGACTGGGATGGCGAGAGGCTCGCGATCGGGCCGGGGGCGGTCAAGGGCGATGCGCCCACGCAGGACGACACCGAAGCCCTGTGGCGCACCTATTTCGAGAACATCTTCAACCCGGCGCGGCTCAAGGTGAAAGCCATGCAGAAGGAGATGCCGAAGAAATATTGGCGGAACCTTCCCGAGGCCTCGCTCATTCCTGATTTGATCGCAGGAGCGGACAAGGCCGCTATAGCCATGATTGCCAGAATGCCGACGGCACCCGCGCCGCACCACGTCAAGATTCAGGCGCGGCATTGGCCAAAGCGTCAGCCGGTCGACCTCCCGGAGGACGACGACGCCAAGACGATTGCCGAACTGCGCGAAGCGGCGAAAGGCTGCCGTCGCTGTCCGCTCTGGCGTGACGCGACGCAGACCGTGTTCGGCGAAGGGCCTGACGGCGCCAAGGTGATTTTCGTCGGCGAGCAGCCCGGCGATCAGGAAGATCTCGCCGGCGCTCCTTTCGTCGGCCCGGCCGGAAGGGTGCTCGACGCCATACTGAACGACGCCGGAGTCGACCGCCAAAAAGTCTACGTCACCAACGCGGTCAAGCATTTCAAGTTCGAGCCGCGCGGCAAGCGTCGCATCCATTCCAAGCCGAACGCGGGTGAGGTTCAGGCGTGCCGCTGGTGGCTCGACCAGGAGTTCGGACTGATCAAACCGAACCTTGCCGTGGCGCTTGGCGCAACGGCGGCATTGTCGCTGCTGGGCAAGGCGGTTCCGGTGACGAAGATGCGCGGCCGGGCGATCGAGCGGGAAGATGGCATGCGTGTGTTCATCACCATCCATCCCTCCTTCATCCTGCGCATCCGTGACCGTGCGGACAAGGAGGCCGAGCGCGAACGGTTCCTTGACGACATGAAGCAGGTGAAGCGGCTGATGGCTGCCTGATCCGAGCGATTAACGGATCAGGATCGCCCGGAGATCGTTGACATTGGTGCCGGTCGGGCCAGGAACGAACAGATCGCCGACCGCGTTGAAAGCCGTCCAGGCGTTGTTGCCTGCCAGCATCGCCTTGGCGTCGATGCCGACCGCGCGCATGCGCGAGACCGTGGAACCATCGGCGAAGGCGCCGGCATTGTCCTCCGAGCCGTCGATGCCGTCGGTGTCGGCGGCCAGGGCGTCGATGCCTTTGACATCATTGATGCCGATGGCGAAGGCGAGCAGGAATTCGGAGTTGCGGCCGCCTTTCCCCTTGGCACGCAGCGTCACCGTGGTCTCACCGCCGGACAGGATCAGCACCGGCTTTGAGAAAGGCCGGTTGCGTGTCGCCACTTCGCGCGCGATGGCGGCGTGAACCCCGCCCACCTCGCGGGCTTCGCCTTCGATGGCATCTGAGAGAATGACAGCCTCGATGCACTGTCGGCCCGCTTCCGCTGCGGCTGCTTCGAGCGACACGCCGGCGGAGGCGATCAGATGCACCTCGTTGCGCGAAAAGCGCTCATCCCCGGGAACTGGTGCATCGGCGGCCGGTGAATTGATATGCGCCATGACTGAGGCCGGCAGGTTCATGCCGTAGGCTGATATCGAGGCCAGCGCATCCGCCCGGCTGCCGGTATCGGGAACGGTCGGGCCGGAGGCGACCAGCGCCGGATTGTCGCCGGGAATATCGGAAACCACCAGCGACACCATTTTTGCCGGCCAGGCGGCGGCGGCCAGCCGGCCTCCCTTGATGGTGGAAAGATGCTTGCGGATGGTGTTCATCGCCGCGATCGGCGCGCCCGACGCCAGCAGCGCCTCGTTGACGGCGATCTCGTCGGCCAATGTCAGGCCGGTTGCGGGTGACGGCAGCAGCGCCGAACCGCCGCCGGAAATCAGCGCCACGACCAGATCGTCTGATGTCAGCCCTTGCACCTTCTCAAGCAGCCGCCGCGAAGCTTCGAGCCCGGCGGCGTCCGGCACCGGATGCGCCGCCTCGATGACCTCGATGCGCTCGCATTTCGCGCCATAGCCGTAGCGGGTGACGACCAGTCCTTCGATCGGGCCGTCCCATGCTTTCTCGAAGGCCGCCGCCATCTGCGCCGAGCCCTTGCCGGCGCCGATGACGATGGTGCGGCCCTTGGGCCTGACCGGCAAATGATCGCGGATGGTGCGCTCCGGATCGGCGGCGGCGACGGCCGCGTCGAAGATTGAAACGAGAAAGGATTTGGGGTCGAACAAGGTCATCCTCTGGCGCCATCGGCGTCTTTCGAATTGAGCAACCGTCGGCGCTGCCCCTCACCGTCTCCCCGTAAAGAGACGGGGAGAGAGGGTCGCCGGCGCTGGTGAGCATTCCTTCTCCCCGTCACTATACGGGGAGAAGGTGCCGTCAGGCGGATGAGGGGCGGCGTCAACGTCACGATTTTTCCTCGGGTGGCAGCGAAAACTCGCGCTTGTCGATGCCCAAATGATCACACAGAGCATCGACCACCACGCCATGATCCTCGCGCTCTGGCAGGCCCGATACAGCGATGACGCCGATGACGCCGGCGCCCTTCACAGTCACAGGGAAGCCGCCGCCAGCCAGCACGTAGTCGGCACTATCCAGCCCCTCACCGATCTTGAAAGTACGATCGGGACGCTGCTGTTCCAGCACCATGCGGTAGGTGCTTTTCAGGAACCGCCTGACGACATTGATCTTGCGCCGCGCCCAGTCGGGGTTGGAAGCGTTCGAGCCCGGCATTGCGGCATAGAACAGCGGCCGGTCGAAGGTCCTGATATCGACGATGATCGGGAGTTTTTCGGCGAGCGCCCGGTCGCGGATCGCGGCGCCGATACTGAACGCGACCGCCTCGTCGAAGGCGGGAAAGACAAGGACTTCCTCCTGTCTCTTGATCAGAGCGATGTCTTCGGCAACGGCCATGTCGTTCCCCTGTCAACGTCGCCGCACGCTTTGACCGATGGTTGCCGCTGGGTCAAGGAACTTGTCGACACATCCTAAATCGCTATGTCGCTCTTGGCAGCCCGTCCCGACACATAGACTTCGCGCACGGCGCGGTCATCGCCCAGCGTCTGCAAAAGAAAGAGTTCCTGCGCCAGCGTCTCGGTGGTCTCCATCCTTAGCCGCATTGCCGGCGTCGCTCTGGCATCCAGCACAACGATATCGGCGTCGGTGCCTTCATCCAGCGTGCCAATCTTGTCGGCCACCGACAGCGCTTCGGCATTGCCGCGCGTGACCTGCCAGAAGGACTGGAACGGGTTCAGCTTCTCGCCGTTCAGCGCGATCACCTTGTAGCCCTCGTCCATGGTGCGAAGCATGGAATAGTTGGTGCCGCCGCCGACATCGGTGGCGGCGGCGATGCGGAGGGCTTTATCGCGGGTGCGGTAGCGCTGATAATCGAAGAGGCCGGAGCCGAGAAACAGGTTCGAGGTCGGGCAGAACACGGCTACGGAGCCTGAGTCCGAAAGCGCGTCCGCCTCCCGCTCCGACAGATGGATACAATGGCCGAGCAGGCTCTTTCCCCCCAACAGCCCGTAATGCTCGTAGACGTCGGTGTAATCGCGCGACCAGGGATAGAGCTCTTGCGTGAAGGCGATCTCGGCATGGTTTTCAGACAAATGCGTCTGGATATGCAGGTCGGGATGTTCGCGGCATAGTGCGCCGGCCATCTCCATCTGCTCCGGCGACGAGGTGATCGCGAAGCGAGGGGTGATGGCATAAAGTTGCCGGCCCTTGCCGTGCCACTCCCTGATCAGCGCCTTGCTGTCGTGATAGCCCGATTGCGGCGTGTCGAGCACGCCATCGGGCGCATTGCGATCCATCATCACCTTGCCGGCGATGTTGAGCATGTTGCGGTCATGCGATTCGGCGAAGAAGGCTTCGGCGGACGCCTTGTGCACCGAGCAGTAGGCGACCACCGTCGTCGTGCCGTGGCGCACCATCTCGTCGAGGAACAGCCGTGCGACGCGCCGGCCATGCTGCGCGTTGGCGAATTTCGTCTCCTCCGGGAAGGTGTAGGCGTTCAGCCAGTCGAGCAGTTCGGCGCCGTAGGAGGCGATGATCTGCATCTGCGGGAAATGCACATGGGCATCGATGAAGCCCGGCAGCAGCAGATGCGGCCGGTGATCAATCCTTCTCGCTGTCTCGCCTGCCTGCCTTTCAACATCGGCGTAAGCGCCGGCGGCGACGATCCTGCCGTCGCGGATCAGCAGGCCGCCATCCTCCTCGTAGCGCCAGGCGGAATGATCATCGATGGTTTCGGGCCAGCGCACGAAGGACAGCGTGCGGCCACGCAGAAGCGTCGATGTCATGCTTATTTCCCCGCGCCTTCGAACCAGGCCACCAGCAGCGCCCGCTCCTTGTCTGTGATCTGGCTGACATTGGCGGGCGGCATGGCATGGCTGCGGCCGGCCTGCAGATAGATCTCGCGGGCATGCTCGGCGATGTTGGCGTCGGTATCCAGCATCACGCCCTTGGGCGCATGGTAGATGCCCTCATAGACCGGCTCTTGGGCATGGCACATCGAGCAGCGGCCGAGCACGGTGTCGCGCACCGCCGGGAAATGGGCCGAGGCGACATAGATTTGCGCCGAGGCGGACGCCTTCGGTTCGCCGGTCAGCACCTTCGGCACGGTGGACAGCCAGACGATAACGAGGAACAGGACAAGGGCGCCCAGCCAGGTCCAGTGCGGGTTGCCGGCGCGCTTGTGAACGGTGTTGAAGTAATGGCGGATCAGCACGCCGATGATGAACACCAGAGAGGCGATGATCCAGTTGAACTCAGTGCCGAACGCCAGGGGATAATGGTTCGACAGCATCAGGAACAACACCGGCAGCGTCAGATAGTTGTTGTGGAGCGAGCGCTGCTTGGCGATCTTGCCGTATTTCGGATCCGGCTTGCGGCCGGCGATGAGGTCGGCGACGACGATCTTCTGGTTGGGGATGATGACCATGAAGACATTGGCCGACATGATCGTGGCGGTGATGGCGCCCAGATGCAGGAAAGCGGCGCGGCCGGTGAACAGATGGGTCAGCCCCCAGGCGATGAACACCAGCACGCAATAGAGCACCAGCATGAGGCCGGTATCGCTCTTGCCCAGCGGCGAACGGCAGAGCAGGTCATAGACCACCCAGCCGACGCCGATCGTCGCCATCGACAGGAGGATGCCGACCGGTACAGACATCGGCAGCACGTTGGGATCGATCAGGAACAGGTCGGCCCCGGCATAGTAGACCACGCACAGCATGGCGAAGCCGGACAGCCAGGTGGCGTAGGATTCCCATTTGAACCAGGTGAGGTGTTCCGGCATCTCGGCCGGCGCCACCAGGTATTTCTGGATGTGGTAGAAGCCGCCGCCATGCACCTGCCACTCCTCGCCGAAGGCGCCGGCAGGCATGCCCGGTCGCTGGCGCAAACCGAGATCGAGCGCGACGAAATAGAAGGACGAGCCGATCCAGGCGATGCCGGTGATGACGTGCAGCCAGCGCACGGCAAAGCTCAGCCAGTCCCAGAAAATAGCGAAATCCATCATTGAAGTCGTCCCTGCCGATGAAGCGACTTTACGGTGTGGCGCGCAAACGGAAAGAGGCGAGGTGTGCGATGACTTTCAAAAAAAATTGGAAAATACTAGGTTGCTCCCACGCCGCTTGATTGAAAGCCACTGAACCGCATGGCCTATCTCGACAACATCGCCGTCTTCGTCCGCGTGGTCGAGCTCGGCAATCTGTCGGCGGCCGGGCGCGACATGCGCATTTCGCCGGCGGTTGCTTCCAACCGCATCAAGGAGTTGGAGAAGCACCTTGGTGTGCGGCTGTTCAACCGCACGACACGACAATTGATGCCGACCGAGCATGGCACGGTGTTCTACACCGGCGCCAAGCAGGTGCTGGAAGCGATCACCGAGGCGGAGGCCGCGGTCTCGGCCCTTTCCGGCCAGCCGCGCGGCACCATCCGCGTGACCGCGCCGCTCGGCCTCGGCCGCCGCCTGGTCGCCTCGGGCATTCCCGATTTCCACGACAAATATCCTGATATCGAGGTGCGGCTGAGGCTCTCGGACCACAATGTCGATATCATGAAAGAGGGCATCGACGTCGCCTTCCGGCTCGGTATCATCGAGGATTCCAGCCTCAGGATGCGCGGCATCATGGAATGCGAGCGGGTGCTGGTCGCAGCGCCCAAATATCTGGAGGCGCGCGGAGAGCCGGCCGAGCCGCAAGAACTGATCAGCAGGAAGCACGATTGCCTGATGCTGCGCTATTCCGGCGCGCGCGAATATGTCTGGACCTTGCAGACGCCGAACGGGCCGCAGAAATTCGAGGTGCACGGGCCTTATGATACGGACGATGGCGACGTGCTGACCGGCTGGGCGCTGTCGGGACGCGGCATCATCAACAAGCCGCGCTTCGAGGTCGAGCCGTTCATCCGCGACCGGCGGCTGAAGATCATCCTGGCCGCCACGCCGCCGACGCCGGTGCAGTTCGCCGCCGTCTATCCGCACAAGAAGCTGCAGGACCCGAAGGTGCGCCTTCTGCTGGATTTCATGGCCGAGCGCTGCCAGCGGCTGATCAAGGATATACTGGCCGGCAAGTGAGCGGCTCCTGGCCCAGTCGAAAGGGTTGCCTTGCGCGAAGGCGAACTTAGGTTCGCGGATGCCGCCTCATGGTCGATGGGCTTTGCGCCGACTGACGAGCTAACCGCAATGCATCTCACCGTTTCGCTCAACATTGCCTCCACGGCCGGGCAGGCCGGCGCGCTCACCTTCAGCGACTTGGCCGGCTTTGCGCAGCGGGCGGAAGCGGCCGGGCTGGACATGATTGTCCTCGACGATACGGCGCCGGACAAGGCCGGGTCCGGCTGCTTGTTCGAAGCGACGACGCTGCTCGCCGCACTGGCGACGGTGACGAGCAGGATCGGGCTGGTCGCCACGGCCTCGACGGTTGCCCACCAGCCCTACAATCTGGCGCGCCGGTTCGCCTCGCTCGATATCATCAGCCACGGCCGCGCCGGTTGGAACGCAACGATGGCGCAGACGCCGCGCGAGGCGACCAATTTCAGCCGTCCAGATGGATTTTCCAGCGACGAGTTTCGCCGCCGCTCCGAGGAATATATCGGCATCGTCCAGGGTTTGTGGAATGGCTGGGAGGCGGACGCGCTGCTGTTCGACAAGAACAGCGGCCGCTTCCACGATCCCGGGAAAATGCACCTGCTCGACCACAAGGGCGAATTCTTCGCCGTGCGCGGACCGCTGAACGTGGCGCGTTCGCCGCAGGACACGCCGGTGCTGGTCCTGTCCGGCCTGGCGGCAGGCGACCTCGACGTTGCCGCGCGCACAGCCGATGTCATCCTGCTGGACGAAAGGCGGGCAGCGCGGCGCAAGGCACGCCATGACGAATTCAGGCGCCGCGTTTCCGCGTCCGGGCGCGAACCGGATGCCGTGAGGATATTGGCTGACATATCCCTCGCCGCCAATGGCGTCGGCGGGCTGGCCGACAGGATGGAGGAAGAATTCCGGGCGAACAATTGCGACGGATTCAACATCCGGCTGTCCGCGCATATTTCAGCGCTCGACGATTTCACCGATCGCGTTCTGCCGGAGCTGCGGCGGCGCGGTTTCTTTCGACAGAGCTATGGGGGCACAACGCTGCGCTCGCATCTGGGACTCAGCGGCGGAGGCGACCGATGACCGCGCGCCAGATGAAGCTCGGCGCCTTTCTGTGGGCGACAGGCCACCATATAGCCGCCTGGCGGCACCCCAAGGCCCATGTGAAGGCCGGGATCGATATCGATCACTACATCGCGCTGGCGCGCATGGCGGAAGCGGCGAAATTCGACCTGCTGTTCTGCGAGGATGCGGCCGGCCTGCGCGAAGCGGACGTCAACATCGCCAGTCAGACCTCGCGCTCGATCGGCTTCGAGCCGATCAGCCTGCTTTCCGCACTCGCCGTCCAGACCAGTCGCATCGGCCTCGTCTCCACCGCTTCGACCAGCTACAACGAGCCTTACGGGCTGGCACGAGCCTTCCTGTCGCTCGATCATCTGAGCGGGGGGCGCGCCGGCTGGAACTTGGTCACGTCGGCCAGCCCGATCGAGGCCGCCAATTTCGGCGCGACTGGCTTGCGGCCGCATGCCGACCGCTACGAGCGCGCGCGTGAGTTCGCACGGGTGGTCACCGCGCTCTGGCGCGGTGCTCCCGGCGGAGCTTCCGGCCATGACGGCCAGAGCTTTTCGGTGCGCGACCCACTCGATTTGCCGCATTCGCCCCAGGGCGCGCCGGTCATGGTCCAGGCCGGCGCCTCGGATGTTGGGCGCGACCTCGCCGCCCGCACCGCCGATGTGGTGTTCACGGCCGCGCAGACTTTCGCGGAAGCGAAGGCTTTCTACGACGATCTCAAGGGCCGTCTGGCGGCCTACGGACGCGAACCGGACGACATTAAGATCATGCCCGGCGTCGCCCCGGTGGTGGCGCAAACTGAGGCCGAAGCGCGGACGAAATACGAGGAGCTGCAGGAGCTGATCCCCGACGACGTCGGCGTGGCTCTGCTGTCCAGCTATCTCAGCATCTCCGATCTTCGGCGCTATCCGCTCGACGGGCCACTGCCCGAACTGCCGGATAGCGAAGGCATGAAAAGCCGGCAGGCCCTGGTCATCGAGCAATCGCGCCGCGACGGCCTTTCCATCCGCGAGCTTGCTCGCCATTTCGCCGGTGCACGCGGCCATTGGCGCATCGTGGGCACGCCGGCCCAGGTCGCGGACGAGTTGCAGGCGCGGTTCGAGGGCGGTGCCGCCGACGGTTTCAACGTCATGCCGTCCTGGTTCCCCGGCGAACTCGATGCCTTTGCCACGCTGGTCGTCCCGGAGCTGCAGCGGCGCGGTCTGTTCCGCAAGGATTACGAAGGCCGCACGCTGCGCGACCATCTGGGCTTGAAACGACCGGTGTAGGCACGACGTAGCCTTAGCCAGCCATGATCCTATCATGCGGCCGTTCGGCATTTGGCGCGGCGCCGCGATTGACCAGCGCGGTCATGATTTCGGCTGCCGCGAGCGCGGCAATGACGGGCGGGCGCTTGTCCTTCACGGCATCACCGCCGATCGGCGAGACGAGGCGGGCAAATTCCGCCTCATTGCCCTCAGTCGACTTCAGGAACCAGTTCCTGAACGTCGCTTTCTTGGTCCTCGAGCCGATCATGCCGACATAGGCCGTGTCGCCACGCTTCAGGGCTTCGGCGACAATCAGGAAGTCCAGCGCATGATCATGGGTGAGGATAGCGAAGGCGCTGCCTGCGGGCGCGTTGCGCACCTCGGCTTCAGGCATCGGGGTCAGCCGCGTCTCGACGGCTTGCGGCATGCCTTCAAGCGCGTCGGCCCGTGTTTCGATGACAACGGCGCGCACAGGGAGAAGGGCGAGCGCGGAGGCCAGCGCCTGACCGACGTGGCCACCGCCGAAAATATAGACATAAGGCAGTGCAGCCTGCTCGACTTCCGCGGCCGAAATCAGTTCCTGCGCCAACGTCGCATCGACGAGGCGGATCGACACTTCGACGCGCCCGCCGCAGCATTGGCCGATCTCCGGGCCGAGCGCCACGTCGAGGATCACGCCGGTATCGGGGCGGGTCTCTTCACCCTCCCCCTTCTTGGGAGGGTCGGACGCCGTCGTCCGTGAGCCTGCGAAAGCCGCTTCCCCACCCAGCATCTGCCGTGCCTTGTCGATGGCCATATATTCGAGCTGGCCGCCGCCGATCGTGCCTGATATCGCCGCTTGCGAGACAAGCATGAAGGCGCCCTTCTCGCGTGGCGTCGAGCCTTTGGTGCCGGCCACTTCAACCAGGGCAACCCGGCCGGCTTGGCCAAGAAAGGCTTTCAGGCTTTGCACTTTCGCGTTCATCTTCACATTCCCTGTCGGGAAATATAGGCTTTTTCGGCCCTTTTTGCACGTTTTGCCGGAGTCAGGCCTTCGCCTCGCTCTTCAGTCGCTCGATTGCCATCAGCACGCGTTCCGGTGTCGCAGGCGCATCGAGACGCGGGCAGATCTTGTGATCGGCAACGCTTGCCACCGCGTCTGACAGCGCATGCAGCACCGACATCCCGAGCGGGAAGGGCGGCTCGCCGACCGCCTTGGAGCGATGGATCGTCGGCTCACCGGCCTCCGGCCAGTCGGCCAGCGTCACGTTGAAGATCTTTGGCCGGTCCGACGCCAGCGGGATTTTGTAAGTCGATGGCGCATGCGTGCGCAGCCGGCCCTTGTCATCCCACCAGAGTTCCTCGGTCGTCAGCCAGCCCATGCCCTGGATAAAGCCGCCCTCGACCTGGCCGAGGTCGATGGCGCGGTTCAGCGAGCGGCCGGTCTCGTGCAGGATGTCGGTGCGCTCGACCACATATTCGCCGGTCAGCGTGTCGACCGAGACTTCCGAGCACGAGGCGCCATAGGCGAAATAATAGAAGGGACGGCCCTCGCCCTTGTCGCGGTCCCAGTGGATCTTCGGCGTCTTGTAAAAGCCGGCCGCCGAAAGCTGGATGCGGGCCATATAGGCCTGCTTGACGAGGTCGGCGAAAGGTATCTCCTGGTTGCCGATGCGCACTCTGTTGGGCAGGAACAGCACCTGGTCGCGCGGCACCTGGTATTTCTCGGCGGCGAAATCGGTCAGCCGGTCCTTGATCTGGCGGGCGCCGTTCTGCGCCGCCATTCCGTTGAGGTCGGTGCCGGACGACGCGGCGGTGGCCGAGGTGTTCGGCACCTTGCCCGTGGTCGTCGCGGTGATCTTCACCTGGTCGAGATCGATCTGGAACTCTTGCGCCACCACTTGCGCCACCTTGACGTTGAGGCCCTGCCCCATCTCGGTGCCGCCATGGTTCAGATGCACCGAACCGTCGGTGTAGACATGCACCAGCGCGCCGGCCTGGTTGTAGTGGGTAGCGGTAAACGAGATGCCGAACTTGACCGGCGTCAGTGCGAGGCCACGCTTGATGAGGCGGCTGTTGTTGTTGAAGGCCGAGATCTCGCGCCGGCGCCTTGCATAGCTGGCGCTTTCTTCCAGTTCCGCGACGATGCGGTGGATGATGTTGTCCTCGACCACCTGATGGTAAGGCGTGACGTTGCGGTCGGTGGTGCCGTAGAAATTCCGCTTGCGGATGTCGAGCGGGTCCTTGCCTAGGGCGAACGCCACCTCGTCGATGATGCGCTCGGCGCCGACCATGCCTTGCGGGCCGCCGAAGCCGCGAAAGGCGGTGTTCGAGACCGTGTTGGTATAGAGCGGCGCCGACTGCGCATGCACCGCCGGCCAGAAATAAGTGTTGTCGCAGTGGAACAGCGCGCGGTCGGTAACAGGGCCGGAAAGGTCCGCAGAAAAGCCGCAGCGCGCCGCGAACATGAAGTCAACGCCGAGGATATTGCCCTCATCGTCGAAGCCGGCTTCATAGTCGATGAGGAAATCGTGCCGCTTGCCGGTAGCGATCATGTCGTCATCGCGATCCGGCCGGATTTTCACCGCCCGGTGATGCTTCTTGGCGGCGATCGCGGCCAGCGCTGCAAACTGGTTGCCCTGCGTTTCCTTGCCGCCGAAGCCGCCGCCCATGCGGCGCATTTCCACAGTAATGGCGTTGCTCGGCACGCCGAGGGCATGACCAACCATGTGCTGGACTTCGCTCGGATGCTGGGTCGAGGAATAGATGGTGACGTCCTGATCCTCACCCGGAACCGCCATCGCGATATGGCCTTCGAGGTAGAAATGCTCCTGGCCGCCGACGCGCATCTTTCCTTTCAGCCGGCGGGGGGCCTGACGGATCGCAGCAGCCGCGTCGCCGCGTTTCAGCGTCAGAGGCGGCGTGACGAGTTTGTCCTTGCTCGGATCGAGCGCGCCGATGTCGGTGACGAAAGGCAATTCCTCGTATTCGACCCTTGCCAGCCTCGTGGCGCGCCGCGCCTGCTCGCGCGTCTCGGCAATCACGCAGAAAATCGGCTGGCCGAAAAACTGCACCTTGCCGTCTGCGAGTATCGGCTCGTCATGGCGGCCGGTCGGCGAAATATCGTTCTCGCCCGGCACATCTTTTGCCGTCAGCACATCGACGACGCCCGGCGCGGCGCGCACCGCCGAAAGGTCCATCTGGACGATGGTGGCATGGGTCGCCGTGGAAAGGCCGAGGCAGCCATGCAGCGTGCCCGCCGGTTCGGGCATATCGTCGATATAGACGGCGCTGCCGCTGACATGCTTGTGCGCGGAATCATGACGCTGGTCGGTAGCGACGCCGCCGACGATCTTCTCGGCCTTTAGATTTGATGTGGCGTGCTTGTTCATCATGCCGCCTCGTTGCGCGACACCTGGAATGGTGCCCTGGTGCCGGTGGTTTCGACAAAGAAACGCAACAAAAGGTTTTTCGCCGCCAAAGCCCGATATTCAGCGCTTGCCCGCATGTCGGTGAGCGGCGTGAAATCCGTTGCGTATTCGGCCATCGCCGCCTCGACTGTTTCTTCGGTCCAGGGCTTGCCGAGCAGAGCCTTCTCGACCGCCGCCGCCCGCTTCGGCGTCGCCGCCATGCCGCCATAGGCGATGCGAATATCCGCAACCGTGCGGTCCTCGGCCAAGACCAGAAAGAACGCGCCGAGTGCGGCGGTGATATCCTCGTCGCGGCGCTTGGTGATCTTGTAGACGGCGAACTTCGTTTCGTTTGTCGGCACCGGTACATGCACGGCCTCGACGAACTCGCCGGCCTGCCGGTCCTGCTTGCCATAGGCGATGAAGAAATCCTCGAGCGGGAGCGTGCGCCGCTTGCTTCCACGGCGCAGCGTCAGCCGCGCGCCGAGCGCAATGAATGGCGGCGGCGTGTCGCCGATCGGCGAGCCGTTGGCGATGTTGCCGCCGATCGTGCCCATGTTGCGCACCTGTTCGCCGCCGATGCGATCGAACAATGGCCCGAGCGCCGGGATGCGTTTAGACAGCATCGCGAAGGCATCGGAATAGGTGACGCCGGCGCCGATCGAGATCACGCCCTTGTCCTCGACAATGGCGCACAGTCCGTCGAGATAGCCTATGAAGATGACGGGCGAAATATCGCGCATGTGCTTGGTCACCCAGAGACCGACGTCGGTCGAGCCGGCGACGATGGTGGCGCCCGGTTCCTTGTCGAGCACGGCGGCGAAATCGTCCACGTCAGCCGGCACGACGAGCCGCGCCTTGCCGGCGCCGATCTCGATCCGTGCCCCGTCGCGCATCGCCTCCAGCCTGGCCGTGATCGACCGACGCTCCAACGCCAGCGGATCCTGCTGCGCTTTGCCGTAGCTGGAGATGGCGCGGGCCGCTCGCATGATCGCCTCATAGCCGGTGCAGCGGCAGAGATTGCCCTGCAAGGCCTTTTCGATAGCCGCGTCCGACGGGTCCGGCGATTTCATCCACAGGCCGTAGAGCGACATGACGAAGCCCGGCGTGCAGAAGCCGCATTGCGAGCCGTGGAAATCCACCATCGCCTGCTGCACCGGGTGCAACTGGCCCGGCGCTCCACGGAGATGCTCGACCGTCACGACATGAGTGCCGTCCAGAGAACCCAGGAAGCGGATGCAGGCGTTGACGCTTTCATAGACCAGTTCGCCGGCGGAAAGCCTGCCGACCAGCACGGTGCAAGCGCCGCAATCGCCCTCCGCGCAACCTTCCTTGGTGCCGCGCAGCGACCGGTCGAGCCGCAGCCAGTCGAGCAAGGTCGCGTCAGGCGCCACGGACGACAGTACGACCTCCCTGCCGTTGAGGATAAAGCGGATGTCGTTGCGGATCTTGACCTCGGCCACGTCTCAGCTCCCCCTGTAAGTCGAATAGCCATAGGGCGAGACGAGCAGCGGCACATGATAGTGCACGGCATCCGCCATGCCGAAGCGGATCGGCACGGCGTCGAGAAAGGCCGGCTCGGGCAGTTTCGTTCCCTGGCGCCGCAGATAGTCGCCAGCGGCGAAAACCAGCTCGTATTCGCCGGTCTGGAAATCCGCGCCGGCCAAAAGCGGTGCGTCGCAGCGGCCGTCGGCGTTGGTGGCGACCGTCTTCAGATGCGTCCTGGTAGAACCATCGATACGATAGAGCGCGATCGACAATCCCGCTGCGGGCTTGCCTGTCGCAGTGTCGAGGACATGGGTCGTCAGACGCCCGCCATCGGCTTTCGACGTTTCTGCCATTGCCCGCCTCCCATTCCAATACGAACAAACCGGCCGGTACAGCCAAACATTACTGATGAATTGTGCGCCAATTAAAGGCGATGCATAAGTCCCGGTCGAGCGGAGTGCGACAAAAACACTTTCAAAAATTTTCGGGGGAATGCGAGAAGCACCCTTTCGATATCCTGATCATACTTCGGGCGATGCCCCGCGGGAGGGACGATGCGTTACACCAGAGACATGCGCGGTTACGGAGCCAATCCGCCGGATCCGAAATGGCCCGGCGGCGCGCATGTGGCCGTGCAGTTCGTCGTCAATTACGAAGAAGGCGGCGAAAACTGCGTCCTGCATGGCGACAAGGCTTCGGAAGCCTTCCTGTCGGAAATCGTTGGCGCGGCTCCCTGGGCCGGCCAACGCCATTGGAACATGGAATCGATCTACGAATATGGGGCGCGGGCAGGCTTCTGGCGGTTGCTTCGCCTGTTCACCGAGGCCGAGGTGCCGGTGACGTGTTACGGCGTCGCCACGGCACTCGCCCGCTCGCCCGACCAGGTGACCGCGATGCAGGATGCCGGCTGGGAGATCGCCTCGCACGGGCTGAAATGGATCGACTACCGCGACCACAGCGCGGAGGACGAGCGCCGCGACCTCAAGGAGGCGATCCGGCTGCACTACGAAGTGACAGGCGCGCGTCCGACAGGCTGGTACACCGGCCGGACGTCGGTCAACACCGTGCGGCTGGTGGCGGAGGAAGGCGGCTTCGACTACGTCTCCGACACTTATGACGACGAGCTGCCCTACTGGTTCGCGGATGAAGGAACCGACAGGCCGCAGCTCATCATCCCCTACACGCTCGATGCCAACGACATGCGCTTCGCCACGCCGCAGGGCTTCAATTCGGGCGACCAGTTCTTCGCCTATCTGAAGGACAGTTTCGACACGCTCTATGCCGAAGGCAAGGCTGGGCGGCCGCGCATGATGAATATCGGCCTGCACTGCCGCCTTGTCGGGCGGCCGGGGCGGGCGGCGGCGCTGAAGCGCTTCGTCGACTATGTGAAGTCGCACGACAAGGTCTGGCTGGCGCGGCGCGTCGACATCGCCAGGCATTGGCGCGAGACCCACCCATACAAGCCGCCGGTGCTGCGCCCTTCGAGGATGGAATTCGAAGCCTTCGTGCATGCTTTCGGCGGCGTTTTCGAACATTCGCCGTGGATCGCCGAGCGCGCCTACGAGCTGGAACTTGGCCCGGCGCACGACAGCGCCGGCGGTCTGCACAATGCGCTCTGCCGCGTCTTCCGCGCCGCAAGCGAAACGGAGCGGCTCGGCGTGCTCAACGCCCATCCTGACCTTGCCGGGAAACTGGCAACGGCCAGGCGGCTCACGGCTGAATCGGCCAGGGAGCAGGCTTCGGCCGGCCTCGATGAGCTGACCGACAAGGAGCGCGAGCTGTTTTCCAAACTTAACGCCGCCTACGTCACCACCTTCGGCTTCCCGTTCATCGTCGCGGTGAAGGGCAAGACCAGGCAAGAAATCCTGGCGGAGTTCGAAAGGCGCATCGGCAACAGCCGCGGCGTCGAATTCGAGACCGCCTGCAAACAAGTCGAGCGCATCGCGCTCTTCCGCCTCAAGGACATGCTTCCGCAATAGGTTTGAACCCATGGATACGATCAGGATGCCCGAGCGAACCTATTATGCTCCACATGGCGGCCATTCCGGCCAGAGTGAGCTTCTGACCGGCCGCGCCGTCTTCACCGAGGCCTATGCCGTCATCCCCAAGGGCGTGATGCAGGACATCGTCACCAGCGCCCTGCCATTCTGGGACAAGACCCGCGTCTGGATATTGTCGAGGCCGCTGTCGGGCTTTGCCGAGACGTTTTCGCAGTACATCGTCGAGGTCGCGCCCGGCGGCGGCAGCGACCGGCCGGAACCCGATGCCGGCGCCGAGGGCGCCTTGTTCGTGGTCGAAGGCGAACTGACCGTCCTGCTTGCCGGCGAAAGACATGTCTTGCAGCCGGGCGGCTTCGCCTTCCTGCCGCCGTCGAGCGGCTGGACCGTTCGCAACGAGGCCAAGGCCGATGTCCGTTTCCACTGGATTCGCAAGGCCTACGAGGTAGTCGACGGCCTCGAGGTCCCGCAAGCCTTCTTCACCAACGAGCAGGACATCGGGCCGACGCCGATGCCCGGTACCGACGGCCGTTGGGCGACGACGCGCTTCGTCGATCCGGCCGACATGCGCCACGACATGCACATGACCATCGTCACGCTCGAACCGGGTGCGGTCATTCCGTTCGCCGAGACGCATGTGATGGAACACGGGCTCTATGTGCTGGAAGGCAAGGCCGTCTACCGGCTCAACCAGGACTGGGTCGAGGTGGAAGCCGGCGACTATATGTGGCTGCGCGCCTTCTGTCCGCAGGCCTGCTATGCCGGCGGACCGGGAAAATTCCGCTATCTGCTGTACAAGGACGTCAACCGGCACGCCAAGCTCGGCGGTGCCGGGATCGCGGGGCGTGCGCCGTGACCCGCATCGTCGCGCGGCCGCTGACCCGCGAGGGCTTTGCCCCGTTCGGCGATGTCATCGACATGGGCGGCGACAACCATTACCCGATCAATGGCGGCAAGGCCGAGCGCTACCATGATCTGGCGACCGCCGAGGCGGTAGGGCCGAACGCCCGCGTGCTGATCTCGATGGTGCGCGGCATGCCCTACGAATTGCCGCTGACGCTGCGCATGGTCGAGCGTCACCCGCTCGGCAGCCAGGCCTTTGTCCCGCTGTCGCCACGACCGTTCCTGGTCGTCGTCTGCCATGACGGCAAGGACGGTCCGGGGGAGCCGCATGCCTTCATCACCGCGCCCGGGCAGGGCATCAATTACCGCCGCAATCTCTGGCATGGCGTGCTGACGCCGATCGGCGAGCCCCAGGATTTCCTGATCGTCGACCGTGGCGGCGACGGCTCCAACCTCGAAGAATTCCATTTTTCGCACGCCTACGAGATTCATCTCGCCGACGAGACCCTGTGATGACCGACATTTCGTTGATCGACCGCCTGCTCGATGTCATCGAGCACGACATCGTGCCGAAGACGGAGGAAGGCGTCGCCCATGGCAACAAGCTGTTCGGCGCGGCGATCCTGAAGAAAGGCGATCGCTCGCTGGTGCTGGCCGAGACCAACAACGAGATCGAAAACCCGCTCTGGCATGGCGAAGTGCACTGCCTGAAACGCTTCTACGAAATGCCCAAAGCCGAACGTGTCGACACGAAGGACGCCATCTTCCTGGCCACGCACGAACCCTGCTCGCTCTGCCTGTCGGCGATCACCTGGACTGGCTTCGACAATTTCTACTACCTTTTCTCTCATGAGGACTCGCGCGACAGCTTCGCCATCCCGCACGATCTGAAAATCCTGAAAGAGGTCTTCACCCTCGATCCCGGCGGCTACAATGCCGAGAACGCCTATTGGAAGAGTTTTTCCATACCCAGGCTGGTGCGGGCACTGCCCGAGGCGGAACGCGCGCGGCTGGAGGCGCGCATAGGCAAGATTGCAGCACTTTATGACGCGCTCTCTGGCGACTATCAGGCGAACAAGGCCGAGAATGACATTCCGCTGAACTGAGGGCACCAAGCAGCGGTACAGGTCGCATATTTCGCTGCTCCAGTCGCGAATGGCGATTGAAAATCGCCGCGTAGCGGGGCGTTATGCCAGCCCATGAAAACCGTCACCGAATTTCCCCGCAAGGTCGTCGAATTCCCCGATATGGGCATCGTCATGCCCGATGGCTGCCGGCTGTCGGCGCGGGTTTGGATGCCGGAGGACGCTGGCGACGATCCGGTGCCTGTCATCCTCGAGCACCTGCCTTACCGCAAGCGTGACGGCACCATCTTTCGCGACCAGCTGACGCATCCCTATTTCGCCGGCCACGGCTATGCCTCGATCCGCGTCGACATGCGCGGCAATGGCGATTCCGAAGGGCTGATGGATGACGAATATTCCGAGCAGGAATTGCAGGATGCCTGCGACGTCATCGCCTGGGCGGCGGCCCAACCCTGGTGCAACGGCAATGTCGGCATGATGGGCATTTCCTGGGGCGGCTTCAACTGCCTGCAGGTGGCGGCCATGCAGCCGCCGGCGCTCAAGGCGGTGATCAGCCTGTGCTCGACCGTCGATCGCTACGCCGACGACATCCATTACAAGGGCGGCTGCCTGCTGCTGGAAAATTTCGGCTGGGCCTCGACGATGCTGTCCTATTCGTCACGGCCGCCGGACCCGCTGATCGCGGGCGACAACAGATGGCGCGACCTGTGGCTGACACGGCTTGAGAACCAGGCCTTCCTTTTGCCGCTGTGGCTCAGCCACCAGCACCGCGACGCCTACTGGAAACGCGGCTCGATCTGCGAGGACTTCTCCGCCGTCAAAGCCGCGGTGCTGTCGATCGGTGGCTGGCATGACGGTTACCGCAACACCATCTCGCATCTCGTCGCCAACATCGAGGCGCCGGTCAAAGGCATCGTCGGCCCGTGGATCCACAAATACCCGCATTATGCCGCGCCCCAGCCGGCAATCGGCTTCCTGCAGGAAGCGCTGCGCTGGTGGGATCGCTGGCTGAAGGGCATAGAGACCGGCGTCGAGGCCGACCCGGCCTACCGCGCCTATGTGATGGACAGCATGCGGCCAGCGCGCTGGCATCCGGAACGGCCGGGCCGCTGGGTGGCGGAGCGGCAGTGGCCTTCGCCCGACATCAAGACGCAAACGATCGAGTTGGTCCCGGCGGGCGGTAAATCCGCCACCGTCGCTTCGCCGCAAAGCTGCGGGCTGGCCGGCGGTGAGTATTTCCCGTTCACCTTCGGCCCGGAATTGCCGGGCGACCAGCGCCCCGACGACGCGCTGTCGGTGTGTTTCGACCAGCCGGAACTCGCCGAGGCGATCGACATCGTCGGCGCGCCGGAAGTCGAGGTCCGGCTATGCTGCGACCGCCCGCAGGCCAACATCGCGGTGCGGCTCTGCGACGTGCATCCCGATGGCGCCTCCGAGCTGATCTCCTATGGCGTGCTCAACCTCACGCATCACCTCTCGCACGAATTCCCGCAAGCGCTTGTCCCAGGCGAGAGCGTTTCGGCACGCGTCGTGCTCGACCAGTGCGCCTATCGCGTGCCGGCCGGCCACCATTTGCGCATAGCCGTCTCGAACGCCTATTGGCCCATGATCTGGCCCTCGCCGGAGCCGGTCCGCCTAAGCCTGTCGGCGGCGACGCTGAAGCTGCCGCTGCGCCCGCTGGCGACAAGCGACGAGGTCACGTTCGCCGCGCCGGAGGCCGCTTCCCCCTGGGCAACCGAGACCATCCGCCCGGCCAATTCGGAACGCCGCGTCGACCGCGACGAGAAGACCGGCATCGTCACGCTTTCCATAGAAGACGATTTCGGCGAGGTGCGCGATCTTGCACATGGCCTGGCGAACGGCAGCATCGCCCGCGAGACCTGGACGATCCACCCGGACGATCCGTTGTCGGCCGGGGGACGCACGCATTGGACGCAAACGCTGTCGCGAAGCGGATGGTCGGTGCGCACCGAAACATCGGCCGAAATACGCTCGGACGCCAAAAACTTCATCGTAAGCGCCCGAATTGAAGCTTACGAAGGCGAAAAACTCGTCTTCCAACGCGATTTCGAACAGGCGGTTCCCCGCTCGCTTGTTTGAGCGGCAAGGCATTGGTCCAATTGCGACGTGCCATTTACGCCACGGCATGTCGCATTCGGTCTTGCTTACCGCTTTCCCTTGCGGTCATTATTCCCCTCACAAGAAACAAGAAAACGACCACTAAGGTCGAACCAACAGAGTGAGGAACTCAAAATGTCAAACGAACTGGAATTCCTTAGCCGACGTGTCGCTTCAGGCAAGCTCAGCCGTCGTGATTTTCTCGGCCGGGCGGCAGCGCTCGGCGTCACCGCGACCTTCGCCAACTCGCTGCTTTCGAGCGCGGCGCGAGCAGCCGGCCCGGTCAAGGGCGGCACGCTCAAGGCAGGCCTGGTTGGCGGCGAGTCCACCAACAGCCTGGATCCAGCCCTGTTCATGACGCAGGTGCCGTTCGCCTTCGGCAAGATGTGGGGCGAACTGATCGTCGAGCTTTCCCCCGAGGGCAAGCTCGAGAACCGCATCGCCGAGGAGATCGGCTCGTCCGACGATGCCAAGGTCTGGACGCTGAAGATCCGCGACGGGGTCGAATTCCACAATGGCAAGACGGTGACAGCCGAAGACGTCGCCGCCACGCTCGAGCGCCATTCGGACGAGAAGTCGAAGTCCGGCGCGCTCGGCTACATGAAAGGCATCGAAAGCATCAAGGCCAGCGGCAAGGAAGTGGTGCTGACGCTGAAGGAGGCCAATGCCGATCTGCCCTACCTGCTCAGCGACTACCACCTGATCGTCCAGCCCAATGGCGGCAAGGACAAGGCCGATGCCGGCATCTCGGCGGGGCCCTACAAGGTCACCACCAACGAGCCCGGCGTGCGCCATGGCGGCGAGCGCTTCGCCAATTACTGGCAGGGCGACAAGATGGGCCATGCCGACCAGATCGAGATCATCGTCATCAACGACGCCACGGCACGTACGGCAGCCCTGCAGGGCGGCCAGGTCAACATGGTCAACCGCGTCGAGCCGAAGATCGTCGACCTGATCAAGCGCGTGCCGGGCGTCACCATCCGCAACCATGCGGGACCGGGCCACTACGTCTTCATCATGCACTGCAATACGGCGCCCTTCGACAACAACGACCTCAGGATGGCGCTGAAGCTGGCGATCGACCGCGAAGAAATGCTGAAGAAGGTGCTGCGCGGTTACGGTTCGCTCGGCAATGATTTCCCGATCAATGCCTCCTACCCGCTGTTCACCGAGATCGAGCAGCGGACATACGATCCGGACAAAGCCAAGTTCCACTACAAGAAGTCGGGGCATGACGGCACGGTGCTGCTCAGGACCTCCGACGTCGCCTTCCCCGGCGCCGTCGACGCGTCCCAGCTTTTCCAGCAGAGCGCCGCCAAGGCCGGCATCAAGATCGAGCTCAAGCGCGAGCCGGGCGACGGCTACTGGAACGAGGTCTGGAACAAGCAGCCCTTCTGCGCCTCCTATTGGGGCGGACGCTCGACCCAGGACCAGATGTACTCGACCGCGTACCTGTCGACCGCCGACTGGAACGACACGCGTTTCAAGCGCCCGGATTTCGACAAGATGGTGCTGGCGGCGCGCGCCGAGCTGGACGAGGCCAAGCGCAAGGCGATGTATCACGACATGGCCGTCATGGTGCGCGACGAAGGCGGCCTGATCCTGCCGATGTTCAACCAGTTCATCGACGCCACCGGCGCCAAGGTGGGCGGCTGGGTGGACGATCCGCACCAGGAGTTGATGAATGGCTACGCCCTGGCAAAGTGCTGGCTCGAAGCCTGAGCCGGCTCTGCCCAGATGTCCTCACCTATTGTGAAACTGGTGGCCCAGCGCGTCGCGCTGGGCATCCTCCTTTTGCTGGCCGTCTCGGTCCTGATCTTCGCCGGCACACAGATCCTGCCCGGCGACGTCGCGCAAGCCATCCTGGGGCAGTCGGCGACACCGGAATCGCTCGCCAATCTGCGTGAGCAGCTTGGTCTCAACGACCCGGCCTATATCAGGTATTTCCGCTGGCTCGGCGGCGTTTTGACCGGCGATCTCGGGACCGCCATGTCGAGCGGACAGGACATCGCGACATCGATCAAAGGCCGGCTGTGGAACACGCTGTTCCTCGCCTTCTGGGCGGCGATCGTGGCCATTCCCCTAGCCTTAACGCTTGGCCTGATCGCGGTGCGCTACCGCAATGGCTGGGTCGACAAGCTGATCTCGGGACTGGCGCTCGCCTCGACCTCCTTCCCGGAATTCTTCATCGGCTACTTGCTGGTCTTCTACTTCGCGGTTCAGCATCAGTGGTTCCCCGCCATCTCGACCGTTTATGACGGCATGCCTTTCGGTGAACGCATGCAGGCGATCGCGCTGCCGGCGGCGGCGCTGACGCTGGTGGTGCTTGCCCATATGATGCGCATGACGCGCGCGGCGATCCTAAACGTCATGCAATCGGCCTATGTGGAGACCGCCGAGCTCAAGGGGCTCTCGGCTTTCGCGGTCATCCGCAAACATGCCTTCCCGAACGCCATCGCGCCGATCATCAACGTCGTCATGCTCAACCTCGCCTATCTGATCGTCGGCGTGGTCGTGGTCGAAGTGATCTTCGTCTATCCCGGCATGGGGCAGTATCTGGTCGATCACGTCACCAAGCGCGACGTGCCGGTGGTGCAGGCGGTCGGACTGATCTTCGCCGCCGTCTACATCGGCCTCAACATCGTCGCGGATATAGCGGCCATCGTCGCCAATCCGCGCCTGAGGCATCCCAAATGAAGAGGGCGGGCATGCTCGACATCAAACGCATCCCCGTGCCCGCACTGGTCGGCCTGGTGCTGACGGCCCTGTTCGTGCTGGCGGCCATCTTCGCGCCCTGGCTTGCGCCGCACGGCAATGGCGAGATCGTCGGCGACGTCTGGGAGCCGATGTCGGCGGCGCATTGGCTGGGCACCGACAATCTTGGCCGCGATCTGCTGTCGCGCATGATCTATGGTGCGCGCATCACCCTGTTCATCGCGGTGCTCGCCACGGTGTTGTCGTTTTCGCTCGGCGCCATTCTCGGCTTTTCGGCGGCGGTGTTCGGCGGCTGGTTCGACACGCTGCTGTCGCGCCTCGTCGATCTCCTGATGTCGATCCCGACGCTGATCATGGGCCTTGTCGTGCTCTCGGTGCTGCCGACAAACCTGGTGACGCTGATCCTGGTGATGGGCATTCTCGACTCGACCCGAGTCTACCGCCTGTCGCGCGCGGTCGCCGTCGACATCAACGTCATGGACTATGTCGAAGCCGCCAAGCTGCGCGGCGAAGGCAGCGCCTGGATCATCTTCCGTGAGATCCTGCCCAATGCGCTGTCGCCGCTGGTCTCGGAACTCGGCTTGCGCTTCATCTATGCCGTACTGTTCCTGTCGACACTCTCCTTTCTTGGCCTCGGCGTACAGCCGCCGGATGCCGACTGGGGCGGCATGGTCAAGGAAAACAAGGACGGCATCGTCTTCGGCATTGCCGCGGCGCTCATACCGGCGGCCGCGATCGCGGCGCTTGCGATCTCGGTCAATCTCGTTGCCGACTGGGTGCTCAACCGCACGACAAGCCTGAAGGGAGGACGCGGATGATGGCCGACAGCAAAGCGAAGTCCGGCCCGCTCCTCGATATCCGCAACCTGCGCATCGAGGCCATGGTCTATCCACCAGGGGAAGCGCCAAGGACCATTACGCTCGTCCATGACGTCTCGCTGACGCTGGAGAAGGGCAAGGTGCTCGGCCTGATCGGCGAATCCGGCGCCGGCAAGTCGACCATCGGCCTGTCTTCGATGGGTTACGGACGCGGCGGCGTGCGCATCACCGGCGGCGAGGTGCTGCTCAACGGCCGCGACATCCTCAAGGGCGGCAAGGAAGGTTTCCGCAAGCTGCGCGGCCGCGAGGTCTGCTATGTCGCGCAGTCCGCGGCAGCGGCGTTCAACCCGGCGCACAGGTTGATGGACCAGGTTGTCGAAGCCACCCTCCTGCACGGCAGGGCGACGCGCGCGGAGGCCGAGAAACGCGCCGTCGCGCTGTTCAAGAAGCTGAGCCTGCCCAATCCCGAAACCATCGGCGAACGTTTCCCGCACCAGGTCTCCGGCGGCCAGTTGCAGCGCGTGATGACGGCGATGGCGCTGTGCTCGGAACCGGACCTGATCGTCTTCGACGAGCCGACGACGGCGCTCGACGTGACGACGCAGATCGATGTGCTGTCGGCGATCAAGGACGCCATCCGCGACACGCATGTGGCCGCGCTCTACATCACCCACGACCTCGCCGTCGTCGCCCAGGTGTCGGACGAGATCATGGTGCTGCGTCACGGCCGGCTGGTCGAATGGGGCGGCACCCGCCAGATCATCAAGGAACCGCGCCAGGAATACACCAACGCTCTGGTGTCCGTGCACGAGATCGAACACGCCGAGCAGAAGCCCGGCGCCTCGCCATTCCTGTCCGTGAAGAACGTCACCGCCGCGTATGGCGGCGGCCATGTCAAGGTGCTGAAGAACGTCTCCGTCGATATCTATCCCGGCCAGACGCTGGCAGTGGTCGGCGAGTCCGGCTCCGGCAAGTCGACGCTGGCCCGCGCCATCACAGGGCTCCTGCCGCCCGAACAGGGCACGGTGACCTTCGACGGGCGCCCGCTGGCCAACCGGCTTGCCGACCGGCCGAAGGAGGATCTGCGGCAGCTGCAGATGATTTACCAGATGGCCGACGTGGCCATGAACCCGCGCCAGACCGTCGGCACCATCATCGGCCGGCCGCTGGAGTTCTATTTCGGTATGCGGGGACGTGAGCGCGACCGGCGCGTCGCCGAATTGCTCGACGAGATCGAGATGGGCAAAGGCTTCATCGACCGCTATCCGGCGGAACTGTCGGGCGGCCAGAAGCAGCGCGTCTGCATCGCCCGCTCGCTCGCCGCCAAACCGAAGCTGATCATCTGCGACGAGGTGACCTCGGCGCTCGACCCGCTGGTGGCCAACGGCATTCTCAAGCTTTTGTTGAACCTGCAGCAGCACGAGAAGGTCGCATATCTCTTCATTACCCACGACCTTGCGACGGTAAGGTCGATCGCCGATTCGATCGCGGTGATGTATCGCGGCGAGGTGGTCCGTTACGGTTCCAAAAGCCAGGTGCTCACACCGCCTTTCGATGCCTATACCGACCTCCTGTTGTCCTCGGTTCCGGAAATGGAGATTGGCTGGCTGGAAAAGGCGATCAAGGGGCGACGCATGGCGAGCGCCGGGAACTAGCTAGCGGTTCGCCAGTCAAGAAGATGACGAACGTCATCCGCATGCAACACTGGAGGGCCACACGTCCTTCGGAGGGCAGCGCCTGTGTGCGGTTATTTCAAAAAGGGGTAGGACATGAAGACTGAACTCGACCATCTCGCTGAACTCGCCGGCCAGGGCCGGATATCGCGGCGTGACTTTCTGGGCCGCACCGCGGCACTGGGCGTGTCGGCGGCGCTGGCAACGACGCTGGCCGGGAAAGCCTTCGCACAGACCCCGGTCAAGGGCGGCATTCTCAAGGCCGGCCTGCAGGGCGGCGAATCCACCAACAGCCTCGATCCGGCGCTGAATCTAAGCCAGGTCACCTTCAGCTTCGGCAAGCAGTGGGGCGAATATCTGGTCCGCCTCACCCCCG
Organism: Mesorhizobium sp. CA13; assembly: GCF_020165235.1. Taxonomy (NCBI): domain Bacteria; kingdom Pseudomonadati; phylum Pseudomonadota; class Alphaproteobacteria; order Hyphomicrobiales; family Phyllobacteriaceae; genus Mesorhizobium; species Mesorhizobium sp. CA13. The sequence goes on from NZ_JAIUHS010000018.1 coordinate 54,840, forward strand.
ACAACAAATTGGTCAACCTGATCGCCGAGGACATCGGCGCTTCCCCGGATGCCAAGACCTGGACGATCAAGATCCGCGACGGCATCGAGTTCCACAATGGCAAGACGGTCGGCGCGGAGGATGTCGCGGCCACCATCGAGCGCCACGCCGACGAGAAGTCGAAGTCGGGCGCACTCGGCATTCTCAAGAACATCAAGGGCATCAAGGCCAGCGGCAAGGAGGTCGTCGTCACGCTTGCCGACGCCGATGCCGACTTCCCCTATCTGATGGCCGACTATCATCTCGTCATCCAGCCCAATGGCGGCAAGGACGATCCGAACGCGGGCATCAGCGCCGGCCCCTATAAGGTGACCGTCAACCAGCCGGGCGTGCGTCATGGCGGCGAGCGCTTCGCCAATTACTGGCAGGGCGACAAGGCGGGCCATGCCGACCAGGTCGAGATCGTCGTCATCAACGATGCGACGGCGCGGCTGGCCGCGCTGCAGGGCGGCCAGGTGCACATGATCAACCGCGTCGAGCCCAAGGTGGTCGATCTCGTCAAGCGCATCCCCGGCGTCAGCATCGAGAACGTTTCGGGCAAGGGCTATTACCCGTTCAACATGTTCTGCGACACCGCGCCCTTCGACAATGGCGATCTCAGGATGGCGCTCAAGCTCGCCATGGACCGCGACGAGATGCTGGAAAAGATCCTGCGCGGCTATGGTTCGGTTGGCAACGACTTCCCGATCAACGAGGCCTATCCGCTGTTTTCGGCCATAGAACAGCGCAAGTTCGACCCGGAAAAGGCTGCAGCGCTCTACAAGAAGTCGGGCCACAACGGCTCGATCCTGCTGCGCACCTCCGACGTCGCCTTCCCCGGGGCCGTCGATGCGGCACAGCTCTATCAGCAGAGTGCCGCCAAGGCAGGCATCAAGATCGAGATCAAGCGCGAGCCGGGCGACGGCTATTGGTCGGAGGTCTGGAACAAGCAACCTTTCTCGCTGTCTTACTGGGGCGGGCGTGCCACGCAGGACCAGATGTATTCCACCGGCTATGTGTCGAGCGCCGACTGGAACGACACGCGTTTCAAGCGGCCCGAGTTCGACAAGATGCTGTTTGCGGCGCGCGGGGAGCTCGACCAGGAAAAGCGCAAGGCGATCTATCACGACATGGCCGTGCTGATGCGCGACGAAGGCGGATTGATCGTGCCTTTCTTCAACCAGTTCATCGACGCCGCCACCAACAAGGTCGGCGGCTTCGCCAAGAGCCCGATCGGCGAGATGATGGACGGCTACGCGCTTGGCGAATGCTGGCTGAACGCCTGACATCAGGTCCCTGCCGAAAGCGCCGCGTGTCCGTGCGACACGCGGCGCGCTCGTTTCACCCGACAATCGCATGGAGCAGCTCGTGGCGCTCAAGACCAAACTGTTGCTGATCATCCTCGACGGCGTGCCGTACCGGAACTGGCGCCGGCTGATGGGCAATCTCGAAGGCTGGGTGCAGTCGGGCGAAGCGCGGGTATGGAAGATGCGCTCGGTGCTGCCATCGACCTCGGCCTGCTGCTACGCTTCGATCCATACCGGGGTGCCGCCGCAGGCACATGGCATTCTTTCCAACGAGAACCGCTTCCGCGTCAGCCAGCCCGACATCTTCTCGGAGGTCACCAAGGCCGGCGGCACAACCGGCGCGGTCACCCACTCCTACTGGTCGGAGTTCTTCCGTTCCTACCCGTTCGACCTCGTCGAGGACATGGAGTATGACGAGCCGGGCGGGCCGATCACGCATGGCCGCTTCCACACCATGACCGGCTACAACGCGCGCAACCAGATGACGCCGAGCGATGTCGACCTGTTCGCGACGCTGACCATGCTGAGCAGCCGCCACGGCATAGACTACGGCATCCTGCATACCTGCACGCTGGACTCGATGGGCCATCGTTTCGGCCATGACTGCCATGAAATGGACCATGCCTGCTACGCGATGGATGGCATGCTGGCCGCATTCCTGCCGCGCTGGCGCGATGCCGGCTATGAGGTGATCGTCACCGCCGATCATGGCCAGACCGACCGCGGCCACCATGGCGGCCATGATGACGAGATGCAGGATTTCGCGCTGTACTATTTCGGCGGCGGCAACGGACCGGATGCCGACACGCTGCTCGACCAATTGCAGATGGCACCGACGGTTCTGAGCCGGCTTGGCGTGCCGGTCCCGGCGACGATGAAGGCGAAGCCTTTCCTGCGCTAGCTCCCCTTCTCCCCTTGTGGGAGAAGGTGTCGCCGCAGGCGACGGATGAGGGGTTTTCCAGGGAACGCCAACGCCCCGTTCCGCTGGAACACCCCTCATCCGTCTCGGCGCTGCACGCCGATCCACCTTCTCCCACAAGGGGAGAAGGAAAAGCACACCTACTGGCAACGCTCATCTTCTTCGGTTAGCCTTCGCAAATTCCTTGGCGGAGGATGAACCTTTTTGGACCGATCAGCGACAGAGCAGGCAGGAGCCAGGCGGCTCGATCGGCCATGACGGCCGCGATGGAAACCGATCGCGCGCTTGTCGAGCGGGTCGCGAAGGGCGACCGGGCCGCTGTGCGGCTCCTGTTCCTGCGCCACCACGCGCGGATATACCGCTTCGTGGCGCGCCAGACGGGATCGGAAATGATGGCTGACGATATCGCGAACGAGGTGTTCCTCGAACTGTGGCGCCAGGCGCCGGGTTTCGAGGGACGTTCCGAGGTCTCGACGTGGCTGCTCGGCATCGCCCGCTTCAAGGCGCTGTCCCTGTTGCGCAGGAAGAAGGAAGACTGGATCGACGACGAGGCCGCCGCCGCGGTGCCCGACAGCGCCGATACGCCCGAGATCGTTACCATGAAGGAGGACAAGAGCACCGCCCTGCGCCGCTTCATCGATGCCTTGCCGCATGAGCATCGTGTGGTCATCGATCTCGCCTATTATCAGGGGCAATCGGTGACCGAGATCGGCGAGGTGCTCGACATCCCGGTCGCGACCGTCAAGACGCGGATGTTTTATGCCCGCAAGAAACTCGGCGAGGCCCTCAAGGCCGCCGGTTACGACAGGGGGTGGCCATGAGCGCCGCTGAAAAGATGTCGCGCCGCGATGAAATGGAAACGCTGCTGCCGTTCTACCTGAACGGTTCGCTGGAAGGCTCGGAGCTGGAGGCCGTCGAGGAATGGCTGGCCAACGATCCGGCGGCGATGGCGGCTCTTGGCGAGGCGGAGGCCGAATTCTCCAGCACCGCGGCCGTCAATGAGGCGATCCGTCCGCCGGCCGATGCGCTGAGCCGCTTTTCCAGGGCGCTCGATGCCGAGGCTGGCCCGGTGCGCGCCGCCGCCGGTTCGTCCTGGCTGGCGCAGGTCTGGAGCCGCTTCATGGCACTGCCGGTCGGCGTCGCCTGGGCGGCGGCCGCGGCTCTGCTGGCGCTGGTCATGGTGCAGTCGTTCGTGCAGCCCGGCGGCAAGGGCGGCAATTTCGAGATCGCGGGTGCGCAGGACGAGATGGCGAAGATGCCGTTCGCGCTGGTCAAGTTCAAGCCCGACGCGAAAATGTCCGACATCGCCGCCTTTCTCGACAGCAGCGGACTGAAGATCCTGGACGGACCGGCCGCCGGGGGCGTGTTCCGGCTTGGCATTCCGGCCGCGAACGCGGCCGACTACGCCAGGCAACTCGGCCTTGTTGCCGCCCAGCCTTTCACCGACACCGTGATCGAGGGAAGGAAACCGGCCGATGGCGGCTGAGGCGGTCATTCGATTTGCGGCCATCCTTGCGGCGGCGATGACGATCGCCACCGGGCCTGCGTCGGCGCAAGGCAACGACACCAATGCCAACCGGGGAAAGATCGACTGCCGCGACGGCGCCAATGCGGCAGGCCCCGACTGTGCCAAGGACGGCAACGCCGGCGGCGACAGTGGCGGCGCGGCGGACGCCGTGTTTCTTCCCGCCCTGATCGTCGACCTGTTCCCCAATCCGGCCGCTCCCGCGACACCAGTGCCGACGCCACGGCCGGACCCGGTGGCGCCGCCCGCCGGCACGCAGGCCGGACCGCCTCCGGGCGGGCCGATCGTCTCGCCGAGCGATCTCATCGCCGTTCAGGCGCCACGCGCCGTGGCCGGCGATTTCGTGCCCGATGAGGTGCTGGTCACCGTCGATGGCGATGCGGGCGCCGTGCAGCAGATCGCCGCTTCCTTCGGCCTCGATGTGCGCTCGCAGCGGCAATCGTTTCTGCTCGGCACCACACTTGTGCGCTTCGGCATTCCCGACGGCCGCCCGGTCGGCGTCGTGCTGGCGCAGCTTGCCGCCGACGGCCGCACGCAGCGGCGCGAGCCCAACCATATTTATTCGCTGCAGCAGGCGGCGGGCATCGTCAACTATGCGTTCGAGCGCATCGCGCTCGAGCCCAGCCAGGCGAGCGGCGAGAACGTCCGCGTCGCTGTCATCGACACCGGCATCGACGAGACCAATCCGGCACTGGCTGGGGTCATCGCCGGCCAGTTCGACGCCATGCCCGACGTGGCGGTCGAAAAGCGCGATCACGGTACCTCGATCGACGGGCTGATCGCCGGCGTCGGCGCGCTCAAGGGCATGGCGCCCGGCGCCAGGATCTATCACGCACGTGCCTTCGAAGGCGGCAAGTCGACAATGGACGTCATCCTCGCTGCGCTCGACTGGGCGGCAAGCCAAGACGTTCGCATCATCAATATGAGTTTCGTCGGTCCGAAGAACGACCTGCTCGGCGTCGCCTGCCGCAATGCACGCGCGCTCGGCATGGTTCTTGTCGCCGCCGCCGGCAACAACGGGCCCAAGGCGCCCTATGGCTACCCGGCCGCCTTCGACGGCGTCATCGCGGTGACCGCCACCGACGCCCGGGATGGGCTGATGCCGCAGGCCAATCGCGGCGCCTATGTCTTCATCTCGGCGCCGGGCGTCGAGATGGTGGCGCCGAGCGGCGCGGGCTCGGATGTGGTCACCGGCACTTCTTTTGCGGCGGCGATCGTCAGTGGTGCCATCGCCAATCTCATCCATGCTTCGCCCGACCGATCGGCCGACGCCATCGAAAAGGCGCTTGCCGCAACGGCCCGGGATCTCGGTTCGAAAGGGCGGGACGATGATTTCGGCTACGGGCTGCTGGACATCAAGGCCGCCGAGACGGCGAAGGAATGATCCTTGGCGACACGCCCCTAAATTCAGTCGACGGCTATTTGCGACGGCCGAGACGGAGCGAATGCTGGACTAAACATCTAGAGGGCCGGACCCAACCGAACGGCGCTTCCATCATAGAAGCGTGACAGGCGAAAGCGGCTGAGATCATGCCCACTCGCGTTACCCTGAATCAGGTCGGAAACGACGCGACCGATTCCAGGTCCGATACCGAATCCGTGACCACTCATTCCCGTCGCGACGAAAAGACCGACGACTGCCCGCGCGTGGTCAACGACGGGGACGACATCGGGCATGGCGTCAATCATGCCTCCCCACCCTGCCTTCAAGCGAACTGTTTTGAACTGTGGAAAGAGGCGTCTGAAATTGCGCTCTACAGAACGGAGACCGGAGCGTTCAGCGGCCGGGTTGAGCACCCGCATTCCTTCGAAAGGACTCCGGGAATCCGGGGTCCAATCGCGCGGAATCGACCAGCTGTCAGGGTAACCCGATGGAGCGTACGGAAAGTAGCGGGTTCCGAGCGGATTGGCCATGAGGGCGGGAAGGTACTTGGTGGCGTGCCGGAATGCGTCAGGCCCCAGGTAGAGCAAATTACTGCCTCCCGGGGCGAGCGTGTATCCGCCATCCTGTCGGCGCCTGAAAGCGATGTGTTCGTCCGCTGCCGCACCTGCATAGATTTCAGGCATAGGCTCCGTTGCGGCTACGGTTACCCTGACGCTGAGTTGGGGGATGGAGACGCCGTGTCTTCTCAGAGGGACGACCAGGCGCCGCCCGCGACCAGTACGCTGGAGGTTTCAATGTATCCCGCCTCGGTCCACACTCCTCTGATCCTGCCAGCTGAGATTTCGAGGGTTCGCGCTGCGCAATTCTCTATGATCTTGGCGCCTTTTCGGACGGCAAGACGAGCGAGCGCAGGCACCGCCACCCAAGGCTCCGCGCGCATGTCGGAGGGCGTCGTCATCGCGCCCTTGAACTTGCGCGACATGCCCTTGATGAGTTTCGCGGTTTCGTCCGCGTCCAGGAGGCGAGTGTCGAGCCCATGGATCTCGGCGATCTTCATGAACTCTTCGAAACCGGCCATGTCCTTGTCGGAGTTCGCCAGATAGGTCACACCTGTCTGATCCAGCCCGATGTCTTCGCCGCATTCCTCAGCCAGTTGCCGCCATAGGCGAAAAGCCTCGATGACAATTGGCAGTTCATCTGCGTCGCGCCCCTGCTTTCGAATCCAGCCCCAATTTCGGGACGATTGTTCGGCCGCAACGCGGCCTTTTTCCAGCAGCGTGACCGGAATGTTCCGCTTCGCCAGAAAAAGAGCAGTCGTTACGCCGATGATGCCGCCACCAATGATGACCACCTCCGAACGCTTCGGCGGTGGGCCAGGATGTTGGATTGGATCCATTTCGGAGAACGGGAATATCGGCAAGTGGGCATCCAGGAGAACTGGTTGATGGCTTTGGCTTACTGGTTGCCACCCTCTAAAAGCCAAAGCAAGCGCGGTGCAGGCAGACCACTCTCCATGACACTGCAACCGATCTTCCGGCAACGCCCGCAAGCGGTCTAACTCGGCCCCCCGGAGCGACTGGCTCTATCCCAGGGCAGGCGCTCCGGCGACCGATCCCCTGACCACCAGATCGACCGGCCAGACCTCGCCGCGCGGGCCCTCCTCCAGCCCCGATATCCGTGCCGCCAGGCGCTCGGCGATGCGGGCGCCGGCGAGCCGGATCGAGGAGCGCGTCGTCGACAGCGGCACGGAAAAATTCTCCGGCTTCAACCAGGGAAAGACGTCGTCATGAGCGATCAGCGAGATGTCGCCGGGGATGCTCAGGCCAAGGTCGCGCACGGCGCGCACGACTCCGAGCGCCATGATCAGGCTGGAGCAGGCGATCGCGGTGGGCGCGCCGTCCTGTTCGAGCAGGCGCCGGGCGGCGCGATAGCCGTTCTCCTCGGTCATGGCGACGGAGCAGACATGGCGGTCGCCCAAGGTCAGGCCGCTCGCGGCGAGCGCCCGGCGCACGCCTCGCTCGCGATGCACGGCGAAGGTTTCGCGGTCATCGCCATTGATCAGCGCCAGCCGCCGGTGGCCGAGCTGGACGAGCAGTCGCGCCGCCTCGTGAAACGCGCCCTCATTGTCGATGTCGAGATAGGGATAGTCGAAATCGAAACCTTCGCTGCGGCCATGGATGATGAAGGGTATACCGAGCGTATTGACCAGCGCGACGCGCCGGTCGGCCGGCGTCGGCGAGGAGATGTAGACGGCGTCGACCTGGCGATTGGCGACGATGCGCCGGTAAGTCGTTTCCTGGTCGTCGGCGTCGGCGGGAGACAGCACCAGGTCGAGCTCGTGCGAGCGCGCATAGTCGCCAAGGCCGGACAGGAATTCGACGAAGTGCGGGTCGATGTCGACGGCAGCACCCGTCGGCAAGACATAGCCGATCATTCCGGACTTGCCGGTCGCAAGCCGGCGCGCGCTCGGATTGGGGCGATAGCCATGGCGCTTGGCGGCGTCCATGACGCGCCGGCGCGTCTCTTCGTTGACCTCGGGATAGCCGTTCAGCGCCCGGCTTACCGTGGTCTGCGAAAGCGCCAGCATATGCGCGAGCTGCTTCAGGTTCACGAGAGGCCTCCATTCCTCAAAGCGCTTTTAAATTGAATCGACCCAAGTCTTGCAACAGGCTCGGCACACCATGACGACCATAGGCGGGCTTGGGGCAGGTTTGAAACATAAATTGCTGCTGCATTGCCAAAAAAGCGTGCTGCGGCGCGATATTCCAGGTAACGTATACCGGGATTAAATCGATTAACTTGTCACACCTCTTGACTTCAGGACGATTCAATGGCGAGATCGAGAAAGCCAAAGCGCTTTGGAAGACTCTTCGAAAGGTTGCGGTTCCTTTCCGACTGAGTCACAGTCCTGCGGCGTCGGCGGGCGGAATGGAGGTTCCGTCCGGTGTTTGTGACCCACTGGGAGGGAATACCGATGAAGAACATGCTTTTGCTGGGCGCCGCGCTTGCCGTGCTCGCCCTCGGCGCGCCCGCGCAGGCCGAACTGAAGTTCAAGCCGGGCGAGGACAAGCGTTTCAACTGGGCAAACTACGAAGAGCTTAAGAAAGTCGACCTCAAGGGCGAGACATTGTCGATCTTCGGGCCATGGCGCGGCGAGGACGAGGCCCTGGTTCGCGGCGTACTCGATTATTTCTCGGAAGCCACAGGTGCCGAGATCAAATATTCCTCCTCGGAAAATTACGAGCAGCAGATCGTCATCGACACGCAGGCCGGCAGCCCGCCCAACATCGCCGTTCTGCCGCAACCCGGCCTGATCCAGGATCTCGCTTCCAAGGGTCTCTTGACGCCGCTCGGCGACGACACCGCCAAATGGGTCAAGGACAATTACGGCGCCGGCCAGTCATGGGTCGACCTCGGCACCTTCAAGGACAAGGACGGCAAGCCGGGCTTCTTCGCCTTCCCCTACAAGGCCGACGTGAAATCGCTGGTCTGGTACTCGCCCGACAATTTCGAGGAAGCCGGCTACAAGGTGCCGAAAACGCAGGAAGAACTCGCCGACCTCGAGAAGAAGATCATCGCCGACGGCGGTACGCCATGGTGCATCGGGCTCGGATCGGGCGGCGCCACCGGCTGGCCGGCGACGGACTGGGTGGAAGACCTCATGCTGCGCACGCAGTCTCCGGAAACCTACGACAAATGGGTGAAGAACGAGATCCCGTTCAACGACCCGGCAGTGGTCAACGCAATCGATATCTTCGGCAAGATCGCGACCGACGACAAGATGGTCGATGGCGGCGCCAAGGCGGTTGCGGCGACCGATTTCCGCGACAGCCCCAAGGGCCTCTTCGCCGTGCCGCCGAAATGCTACCTGCACCATCAGGCGTCGTTCATCCCGACCTTCTTCCCGGAAGGCACGAAGATCGGCCAGGATGCGGATTTCTTCTACTTCCCGCCCTACGCGTCCAAGCCCGAACTGGGCACTCCCGTGCTCGGCGCCGGAACGCTGGCGATGATCACCAAGGACTCGAAGGCCGCCCGCGCCTTCATCGAATTCCTGAAGATGCCGCTCGCTCATGAGATCTGGATGGCCGAAGGCGGTTTCGTCACCCCGTTCAAGGCGGTCAACAAGGATGCCTATGCCAGCGATGCGCTGCGCAAGCAGGGCGAGATCCTGGCCAACGCCTCGACTTTCCGTTTCGACGGGTCGGACCTGATGCCGGGCAAGATCGGCGCCGGCGCCTTCTGGACCGGCATGATCGACCTGGTCGGCGGCAAGTCGGCGCAGGACGTCGCCACCGACATTCAGAAGAGCTGGGACGCGATCAAGTAAGAGTTCGCACCCGCGGAGGCCTAGGCTTCCACCTCCCGAGCGTATCCGGGCCAAGCTGGCCCGGATCCGACCGGCCCAACGCAACATCCCAGCCCGGCCGACCGGGACGGATCAGGTTCCAGTCGTGACGGCGTAGACATTCCGGCATGCGGCGGGCACGGAGCCACACGCTTCCCTGCCTGCTCGCGCTCAACAACGAGATCGGCGCGCGGCGCAATCGCAAGGATCGTTCCATCCTGGCGGGTCGTGCAGGGAGAGGGACCCATGGCGGCTCAGATTTTCTCGGCCATATTCGTCATCATCATCGGCGTCGGCGGCTGCGTCGCCTATTTCTGGGGCGCCAACAAACTGCTCGACGTCACCTTTCCCTCGCGCGGCGTCGCGGGGGCCGCCGCCGTCGACAACCTGCGCCGGCAGGGGCTGATCCGGCCCTGGCTGTTCGTCGGCCCGGCGATGATCATCCTGACCATCTATCTCATCTATCCGGTGGTCGAGACGCTGCGGCTGTCCTTCCTCGATCGCGGCGGCGCCAATTTCGTCGGCCTGGCCAACTATCAATGGGCCTTCGGCGACCGCGAGTTCCGCAATTCGATCCTCAACAATGTGCTCTGGCTGGCCGTAGTGCCCGCCGCCTGTACCTTCCTTGGCCTGATCATCGCCGTGCTTACCGACAAGATCTGGTGGGGCACGATCGCCAAGAGCCTGATCTTCCTGCCGCTGGCGATCTCCTTCGTCGGCGCCAGCGTCATCTGGAAATTCATCTATGAGTATCGCGGCGAGGGCCAGACGCAGATCGGCATCCTGAATGCCATCATCCAGCATTTCGGCGGCCAGCCGCAGGTCTGGATATCGCTGCCGTTCTGGAACAATTTCTTCCTGATGGTGATCCTGATCTGGATCCAGACCGGCTTTGCCATGGTCATCCTGTCTTCGGCGCTGCGCGGCATTCCGGAAGAGACGCTGGAAGCCGCCGTCATCGACGGTGCCAATCCGTTCCAGATCTTCTGGAAAATCATGGTGCCGCAGATTTGGGGCACCATCGCCGTGGTCTGGACCACGATCACCATCCTGGTGCTCAAGGTATTCGACATCGTGCTGACCATGACCAACGGCCAATGGAACAGCCAGGTGCTGGCCAATCTGATGTTCGACTGGATGTTCCGCGGCGGCGGTGATTTCGGCCGCGGCGCGACAATCGCCATCATCATCATGATCGCGGTCATTCCGATCATGGTCTGGAACATACGCCAGGCCAACAAAGAGACGGGAGGACATTGAGATGACCGTCGCGACCGGAAACTCCTTCGCCAGCCGCTTCGGCGTTCACATCGCCGTGCTGGTCTTCGTTGCGATCTGGACCATGCCGACGCTCGGCATTCTGGTATCGTCGCTGCGCGACAAGGACCAGATCATCGCCTCGGGCTGGTGGAACTCGTTCGCCAGTTCCAGCCAGACCGAAGCCGGACGCCTGCCGCCCGCCTCGGCGCAAGTCGAGAAGGATGGCAAGTTCGTCCTCCAGGGCAACATTTTCGGCGATGGCGCGGCGCGCGAGATTAGCGCCTTCGGCGTCAAGTCGGCGGCACCGACGCAATTTCCGGCGGGCACATCGGCCGATCTCGGCGAGGGCGTTACCTTGCAGCTCAATGCCGACGGCAGCTTCGTCATGACCTCGCCCAAGGCATTCGAGGGCGACCGCGGCCAGCGCGTCTACTATGCCTCCTCGGCGCCGCCGAAATTCACCACCGACAACTACAGGACCGTGCTGTTTTCGGAAGGCATCGGCCGCTCCTTCATGAATTCGCTGACCGTCACCATCCCGGCGACCGTCATCCCTATCCTGATTGCCGCCTTTGCGGCTTACGCTCTGGCGTGGATGCGCTTTCCCGGGCGCGCGCTTCTGATCGCCGTCATCATCGGCCTGTTGGTGGTGCCGCTGCAGATGTCGCTGATCCCGCTCTTGAAGCTCTATAACGGTGTCGGCGCCTTCTTCGGCGTGCCCTCCAAGACCTATCTCGGCATCTGGCTGGCGCATACAGGCTTCGGGCTGCCCTTCGCCATCTACCTCCTGCGGAGCTACATTGCCGGCCTGCCGCGCGAGATCATGGAATCGGCGCGCATCGACGGCGCCAGCGATTTCGAGATCTTCGTCAAGATCGTGCTGCCGCTGTCATTTCCCGTGCTGGCGTCCTTCGCCATCTTCCAGTTCCTGTGGGTATGGAACGATCTCCTGGTGGCGATGGTTTTCCTTGGCACGGAGGCGGATCAGATCGTGCTGACCGCCAAGCTCAATGCCTTGCTCGGCTCGCGTGGCGGCGACTGGGAGATCCTGACGACGTCGGCTTTCGTGACCATCATCGTGCCGCTGATCGTGTTCTTCTCTTTGCAGCGCTATTTCGTCCGCGGGCTGCTCGCAGGCTCGGTGAAAGGAGGCTGAAACCATGCAATCCGCTTTGAAAGCCAGTTCGAGGCCCGATCTCGCCGTCGATAGCGACTGGTGGCGAGGTGCCGTGATCTACCAGATCTATCCACGCAGCTATCAGGACTCGAATGGCGACGGCATCGGCGACCTCAAGGGCATCATCGGCAGGCTTGCCTATATCGCCGCGCTCGGCGCGGACGCCATCTGGATCTCGCCCTTCTTCAAATCGCCGATGAAGGATTTCGGCTATGACGTCTCGGATTATTGCGACGTCGACCCGATGTTCGGCACGCTGGCCGATTTCGACGCGCTGACGGAGGAGGCGCACAGGCTGGGGCTGAAGGTGATGATCGACGAGGTGCTGTCGCACACCGCCGACATCCATCCCTGGTTCAGGGAAAGCCGATCGAATCGCAGCAATCCGAAAGCCGACTGGTATGTCTGGGCCGATCCCAGCCCGGACGGCACGCCGCCCAACAACTGGCTGTCGATCTTCGGCGGATCGGCCTGGCAATGGGACACCAGCCGCCAGCAATACTACCTGCACAACTTTCTCGCGGAACAGCCGGACCTCAATTTCCACAACGGTGAAGTCCAGGACGCGCTGCTCGACGTCACCCGCTTCTGGCTGGAGCGCGGTGTCGACGGGTTTCGCCTCGACACGATCAATTTCTACTTCCACAGCCAGGGGCTGGAAAACAATCCGCCGCTGCCGCCGGAACAGCGCAACGACCAGACCGCACCCGCGGTCAATCCCTACAACTACCAGGACCACATCTACGACAAGAGCCGTCCGGAGAACCTCGGCTTCCTCGAACGCTTCCGCGCCCTGCTCGACGAATATCCGGCAACGGCCGCGGTCGGCGAGGTCGGCGATTCACAGCGCGGGCTGGACGTTGTCGCGGCCTATACAGCCGGCGGCAAGCGCGTGCACATGTGCTATTCCTTCGATTTCCTGGCGCCGGAAAAGATCAGCGCCGCCAAGGTCCGTTCGGTGCTGGAAACCTTCGGCAAGGTTGCCAGCGACGGCTGGTCGTGCTGGGCCTTCTCCAATCATGACGTGATGCGCCCGGCCTCGCGCTGGGCCGCCAACGAAGCCGACCCGACCGCCTATCTCAAGGTTATCTCGGCATTGCTGATGTCCTTGCGCGGCTCGGTCTGCATCTATCAGGGCGAGGAATTGGGGCTCGGCGAAGCCGAATTGCGGTTCGAGGATCTGCAAGATCCCTACGGCATCCGCTTCTGGCCGGAATTCAAGGGCCGCGACGGCTGTCGCACGCCGATGGTGTGGGACGGCAACGCCAGGAATGGCGGCTTCTCCCAGGCAAAGCCGTGGCTGCCCGTGCCGGCCAAGCACCTGTCGCAAGCCGTCAATGTGCAGCAAGGCGACGAGCATTCGCTGCTCGAACACTACCGGCGTTTTCTCGGCTTCCGCCGCGCCCATCCGGCGCTGGCCAAGGGCGATATCAGCTTCATCGCAAGCCAGGGCGACACTGTCGCCTTCACGCGCCGCGCGGGCAACGAGCAGATCGTCTGCGTCTTCAACCTGGGATCGGGGCCGGCGGAGGTTGACCTTGGCGGCCGATCGCTGCAACCTTTGCCCGGACACGGATTTTCGGGACAGGCGAGCACCAGCTCCATCCGTCTCGGCGGCTACGGCGCCTGGTTCGGGCGTATCGACTGAATTCTAGGGACCACTGGAGAGAAACATGGCCGATGTCACGCTGAGGCAAGTGAAGAAATCATACGGCAATCTCAATATTCTGCACGGCATCGACCTCGACATCAAATCGGGCGAGTTCATCGTTTTCGTCGGTCCGTCGGGCTGCGGCAAGTCGACATTGCTGCGCTCGATCGCCGGGCTTGAGGAGATCACCTCGGGCGAGCTCAGAATTGCCGGCGAGGTCGTCAACGACGTGCCGCCGTCGAAGCGCGGCATCGCCATGGTGTTTCAGTCCTACGCGCTCTATCCGCATATGACGGTCTACGACAACATGGCGTTCTCGATGAAGATCGGCAAGGAAAGCAAGGCCGAGATCGACAAGCGCGTGCGCCAGGCGGCAGAGATCCTGCAGCTGACCAACTATCTCGACCGCCTGCCCAAGGCGATGTCGGGCGGCCAGCGCCAGCGCGTGGCCATCGGCCGCGCCATCGTGCGCAACCCGAAAGTGTTCCTGTTCGACGAACCGCTGTCGAACCTCGACGCCGCGCTGCGCGTCGCCACCCGCATCGAAATCGCCAAGCTCAAGGAATCGATGCCCAACACCACCATGATCTACGTCACGCACGATCAGGTGGAGGCGATGACGCTGGCCGACCGCATCGTGGTGCTGAAGGAGGGCCATATCGAGCAGGTCGGCACACCGATGGAGCTCTACAAGAAACCCGGCAATCTGTTCGTTGCCCAGTTCATCGGCTCGCCGGCCATGAACATCCTGCCGGCGACCATCGACAAATCAGGCAATCCGACCGTCATCAGTCATGTCGGCGGCCGCAAGGCTACGGTGCCGATCACGACGCCGGCCTCGGCCAAGGGCGCCTCGGTGAGCTTCGGCGTGCGGCCGGAGGACCTGACGATCGCCAGCGGCACGGACTATCTCTTCGAAGGGACGGTGGACTATGTCGAGCAGCTCGGCGAGGTGCAACTCGTCTATGTCGACATCGGCCGCGCCGACCTACCGCTGGTGACCAAGCTGCCGGGCAATGTCGAGGTCAAGCGCGGGGCGACGCTGCGGCTGAGCGCCGACGCCGGAGACCTTCATATCTTCGACGCGGATGGGCGATCCTTCGCGCTGCACGAGACGGAAGCGAAGGCGGCCTGAGAGCAGGCCATGAATTGCATGAATTAATTGCCGGCCACGCAAAAACAGGAGCGGCGAGCAAAGCCCGCCGCTCCTGTTTGATATCAGCTTCGGCTGTTAGTGGCCGAAGAGATTCCGGTCACTGCCCTGAGGGGCGGACTTCTGTACGTCACCCGAGGAATTGAGCAGCTTGTAGACGGGCGAACCGCTGTCGCGGATCGAAGCCGTGTGCGACTTGTCGACCGAGGTGACGGCAGGCTGGTTGGCACCATTGGAGCCGTAATTGTCGCTGGCGGCCAAAGCGCTGCCGGAAACGGCCAGAACGGCGGCGGCGGCAAGGATGATCTTCTTCATTTCAAGTCTCCTGAATTCTCAAATTCCACCGCAGTGGCGGGCTTACCCGCCAGCTGCTGAAGGATCGGCTGTTAGTTGTTGCCGAAGAGGTTACGATCGGCACCCTGAACAGGGGCCTGAGCAGCCGGAGCCGACGTCCTGGTCGAAGCGGTGTACGAGCTGTCGGTCGACGTGGCCGCGGGCTGATTGGCGCCATTGGAGCCATAATTGTCGCTGCCGGCGAAAGCGCCGCCCGAAACAGCCAGAACGGCGGCGGCAGCAAGGATGATCTTCTTCATTTCAAGTCTCCTGAATTTTCGAATTTCGCCAGGACGGCGGAAGGCCCGCCGTCAACTGGAGATCGGCTGTTAGTTGTTGCCGAAGAGGTTGCGGTCGGCACCCTGAACAGGCGCCTGGGCAGACGGCGCGGACTTCTGGACCGAAGCCGTGTGCGCGTTGTCGACCGAGGTGACGGCAGGCTGGTTGGCGCCATTGGAGCCATAGTTGTCGCTGCTGGCGAAAGCACTGCCCGAAACGGCCAGAACGGCGGCGGCAGCAAGAACGATCTTCTTCATTTCAAGTCTCCTGAATTCTCAAATTTCGCCCAGGACGGCGGAAAAGCCCGCCGTCAACTGGAGATCGGCTATTAGTTGTTGCCGAAGAGGTTGCGATCGGCGCCCTGGACAGGCGTCTGGGCAGCCGGTTCCGACTTCTTGGTCGAAGCGGTGTACGAGCTGTCGACGACGGTGGCCGCAGGGGCATTCGAACCATAGTGGTCGCTACCAGCGAAGGCGCTGCCGGAAACAGCCAGAAGGGCGGCGGCAGTGAGAATGATCTTTTTCATTTTTGATACTCCAGTATTTTTCCGTCCGTCTAGCGGCGTGTCTTGGGAGGAAATCGCGTCGTTCGGACAGCCCCGATGTGGGAAAGCCATACCGCCATTTCCAATCACGAAGTTTTTCCGCGTGGACCAAGTTTCCACCACTTGAAATTGTGCCAGGGCCTTCTACATTCGTTTTTTTCCGTTTAATATCAGATAGTTAGGTAAACTGATCGTGCGATCACCAACTGTGTCGAAGGCGCAGTGTTCACACCGTCCTGTACGCATCGTCAACAGAAACGAACCGTTCGGTTCGATTTTAGAGGGCGCTAATAGTCACTTTTCGAAACCGTTAACCTTTTTTGGCTCCGGCACGAGTTGAATTCCGAGGCGGCGAGCCGAGCCTTTCTGCCCCTCCAACGACGGCCGCACCGTTTCCAATGCGTGTCGCGCGGCATGGATGCGATGTCGTTTTCATGCCGACGACAAGTCGGCGATCATGGTTAGATCCTGCCATCTCGGGTGCCGCCACGTGACGACGAGGCGGAGAATTGGGAAGCCGGTCAGAATCCGGCGCTGCCCCCGCAACGGTGGTGGAGTTCAGGTCGCGACGGGAGACCACTGGGCAAAGGCCTGGGAAGGTGTCGCAACAGTCCGCAAGGACAGCTCCAGAGCCCGGAAACCAGCCTGAGATGTTGGACTCGACTGATCGCGGCGGGCGGTCAAGAGGCGGATGGTGCATGTCCGGCGCAAGCCGGCGCGCGGCTTGATCCTTCCTCTCTCCCCTCCGTTCAGTCCTTCAATGCGAGGACAGGACTTCAATGCGAGGACAGGACATGGATGCGCGCAACGACATGCTGAAACGGCTGCAAGGCCGCAGGGACGGCTTCTCACTCGAGCAGCCCTTCTATACCGACGCCGAATACTTCAAGCTCGATATGGAGCTGATCTGGTACCGCGACTGGCTGTTCATCGGTCATGATTGCGAACTGCCCAGGCCCGGCAGCTTCATCACCGTGCAGATCGGCGACTATCCTGTGGTGCTGGTGCGCGACCAGAAGGGCAACATCAACGCCTTCCACAATTCTTGCCGCCATCGCGGCAGCCGCGTCTGCAACACCGACAAGGGCACGGCGGCGAAGCTCGTCTGCCCCTACCATCAGTGGACCTACGAACTGGACGGCAGGCTGCTGTTCGCCAGGCAGATGGCCGAGGGTTTCGACAAGAGCCAGTTCGGCCTGAAGCCGGTCGCCTGCGAAAGCGTTGGCGGCTACATCTTCATTTGCCTCGCCGACGAGCCGGCGGATTTCGTGCCGATGCGGACGATGATCGAACCCTATTTGCTGCCGCACCGGCTGCGCGAAGCAAAGGTCGCCTTCGAGAGCACCATCGTCGAGAAGGGCAATTGGAAGCTGGTCTGGGAAAACAACCGCGAATGCTATCATTGCGCCGGCAACCATCCGGAGCTCTGCAAGACCTTTCCTGAGGCGCCGACCGTGACCGGCGTGCAAGGCGCCGACAGCGACCCGGAGATGCTGGCGCACTGGGCCAAATGCGAGGCCGCCGGCCTGCCGAGCAAGTTCCGCATCGACCCGGCCGGACAATACCGTGCCACCCGCGCGCCGCTGCTGCGCGATGCCGTCAGTTACACGATGACGGGAAAACGCGCGGTCAAGAAGAACCTGTCCGACAGCGTTGCCACCGACCGCATCGGCTCGTTGCTGCTCTATCACTATCCGACGACCTGGAATCACATCCTCGGCGACCACGCCGTCACCTTCCGGGTGCTGCCGATCAGTGCCACCGAGACCGCGGTAACGACCAAATGGCTGGTTCACAAGGACGCGGTCGAGGGTGTCGACTACGATCTCGCCGAGCTCACTCATGTCTGGACCGAGACCAACGACCAGGACCGCCGCATCGTCGAGGAAAACGCCTTCGGCATCCTGTCGCCGGCCTATGAACCCGGCCCCTATTCCGAACTGCACGAAGGCGGCGTCATCCAGTTCGTCGACTGGTACGCGCGTTTCATCGGTCCGCGCCTCGCCGAAGGCGGCCGGCCGGCCCTGCGCAGCGTTGCTTGAGAGGTGAGGGATGAATGCGATGACGGATCTCGGCCTCTATCGCCATCTCGATCAGATGGCGCCCTGGAACGACAGGCTCCAGGTGCTGGAAGTGATCGGCGTGAGCGACGAGGCGCCTGATGTAAAGACCTTCACCTTCCGCTCCGACAACCAGACCTGGTTCCGCTACAAGCCGGGCCAGTTCGTGACGCTGGAACTGCCTACAGCGGATGGGCCGCTGATGCGCACCTACACGCTGTCGTCTTCCCCCTCGCGGCCGTTCTCGATCGCGGTGACGGTGAAGGCGCAGGCCGGCAGCACCGGCACGCGCTGGATGTTCGACCATTTGAGGCCCGGTTCGCACGTCAAGGCCTATGGGCCGGCCGGAGACTTTTCGCTGCACAGCCACCCGGCAGCCAAATATCTGTTCATCTCGGCCGGCTCCGGCGTGACGCCGATGATGTCGATGCTGCGCTGGCTGAACGACTGCGCGCCATGGACCGATGTCGGCTTTGTCAATTGCGCGCGCCGGCCCGAAGAGATCATCTTCCGCAAGGAACTGGAATTGCTCGGCAGCCGCATGCCAGGCCTGTCGCTCGGCTTCATGATCGAGGAACGGTCGAGCCGGGAGGGTTGGTTCGGCCATATGGGCCGCATCGACGCCATCCGGCTGCCGCTCTTGGCGCCCGACTTCCGCGACCGGGAAATCTTCTGCTGCGGCCCCGACCCCTTCATGCGTGCCGTGCGCGGCATGCTCGAAGCCGCCGGCTTCGACATGGTGAAATACCATCAGGAAAGCTTTGCAGCGCCTCTGACGGAGGAAATTCCGGCGCCGTTCGCCTCGCCGACTGACGACGGCGCGGTCATTCCTGTCGAAGCCGCGACACCGATCCGGTTCTTGCTTTCGGATGTCGATGCCGCATGCGTCGCCGGCCAGACGGTGCTGCAGACGGCGCGCGCCTCGGGAGTCAGAATCCCCGCCGCGTGCGAATTCGGCCTGTGCGGAACCTGCAAGGTCAAGAAGGTCTCGGGCGACGTCGAGATGAGCCACAATGGCGGCGTCCTCGATCACGAGATCGAGGACGGCTTCATCCTCGCCTGCTGCTCCAAGCCGCTTTCGGCGCTTGACATCGAGGCGTGACCGGCGGCGAAGCCGCTTCTTCTTGCCAGGAGGGTTTCGGATCCTCGCCGCTGCAGGGCTGGGACGGGCGAGAATCCAGCCCGCGTGCAGCCGCAGCCAAGATACGGCGCCAGGCGGACATCTCAGACGCCGTAGCGTTCCGTCCGGATGACATCCGCCGGAACGCCGGCATCGATCAGCGCCTGGGCGGCGGCGGAGACGAATGCATTGGAGCCGCAGACAAAGGCGAGGCCGGGCGGCCGGCGCAGCCGCGCCATGGATCGCACCATCATGGCGACGTCGACCCGCCGCGAGTAATCCGCCGGCCGGCGCGCAGCCTCACGCGTCAGGGTCAGCACAAGGTTGAAGCCGTTGCCGCGATCGTCGAGGCCGATCAATTCGTCACGAAAGATGACTTCGTCCCACACGCGCGCCGAAAAGACGAGGACGACGGGCACTGTCGATCGTCGCGCGGCGCGATGGCGGACCATCGACATCAAGGGCACGACGCCGGAGCCGCCTCCGACCAGCAGCAGCGGTCCCTCATCGTCATCGGGCCAGATGAAATGTCCGCCGAGCGGGCCGCGCAGCTCGATCTCGTCGCCCACCGCGGCGACCTCGTGGAAGAAGGGCGAGACCTCGCCGTCCTCGAGCCTTTCGATCGCCAGTTCGATCACCGGACCGGCCTCCGGCGCGGAGGCGATGGAATAGGCGCGGCGCGCCTGGTAGCCGTCGGGAGCGGTCAATCTGACATCGACATGCTGTCCAGCCCGGTAGGCAAACGGCCGCGACGGCTCGAAGAAAAAGCTGGTGACACGCGGCGTGCGCTTTTCGACGCGGACGATCCTGGCTGTCTGCCAGGGCGACCCCGTCTGCCCAGGCGACTCCGTCTGCCCAGGTGATTGTACCGATGGCACCTCGCTCATGGATCGTCCGTATAGCGCTGTTCGCGCCACGGGTCGCCATAGATGTGATAGCCGCGCAGTTCCCAGAAGCCGGGCTCGTCGCGTTCGGTGAATTGCAGGCCATTCAGCCATTTGGCCGATTTCCAGAAATAGAGATGCGGGACGAGCAGCCGCGCCGGACCACCATGGTCCGGCGTGATCGGCTTGCCTTCATAAAGCAGCGCCACCATCGCCTTGCCGGCGGTGAGATCCTTTGTCGGCACGTTGGTGGTGTAGCCGTCGAAGGACAGCGCCAGCGTGAAGGCGGTCGGCGGCTCGATACCGGCATCGGCAAGGATATCGTCGACCAGCACGCCCTGCCAGGCCGTGTTGAACTTGGTCCACGCGGTCACGCAATGGATGTCGCGCGTCATCTTGCTCAGCGGCAATGCGTTGAACTCGGCCCAATTCCACTTCTTGATCGGGCGCGGTCCGTGCTTCAGCGTGAACGACCAGTCCTCGGTGCGCAGGTGCGGCGTCGGTCCCGCCGACAGCACCGGAAATCCTTGCTCGAGATACTGGCCGGGCGGGATGCGCGCGTCGCCATCCGTCGGTGGACGCCGCCCTGAAAAGAAACCTCGCGTGACCATTGCGGCAATTCCCCTGCGTCGGATGTCGAGCCTTGTGTCGGCCTTACGCAGTGTTCTCGAAGAAGCGGTGGCGGGCAACCTTTATCTTGGCGGGCGCGGCAGGCTCGTCCAGGCGACGACCGAGCCTGCCGCGCCCGCCTTTACCTCAACGGCCATCTTTCAGCCATTGGCGAAGGGCACGGCGACATAGATCTGGGCGTCGCCTCGTTCCACCAGCAGCAGCACCGATTTGCGGCCTGACTTGCCGGCCTGCGCGATCGCTTGGGTTACCTGTTTCGCGCTCTTGACCGGAGCCTGGTTGACGGCGACGATGACATCGCCCGGCTGGATGCCGGCAGCCGCTGCCGGCTTGTCGGGGTTGACGCTGGCGACCACCGCGCCGTGCTCGTTGTCGGCGAGGTTCATCTGCTGGCGAATGTCGGGCGTGATGTCCATCAGGCCGAGGCCTATCGCCGGCGCGCGTCGGCCCTGCTCGACGCCCGGCGCGCCGGAGTCGTCGGTCGATGCCGACTTCACATCGTCGCCGTTGCGCCCGACCTCGACGGAGATCTGCATGGCCTTGCCCTTGCGCCAGACCTCGAGCGATTCCTTGGCGCCGGGCGAGACGTCCGCCACCGCCCGTGACAGGTCCTTGGGATCCTTCACGTCCTGACCGGCGAAGCTGGTGATGACGTCGCCGGTTTCGATGCCGGCGCTTGCCGCGGGCGAGCCGTCATTGACTCGCGAAACAAGTGCGCCACCGGCATGGTCGAGGCCGATAGCATTGGCTACATCGGGCGTTACCGGCTGAATCTCGACGCCGAGATAGCCGTACTGGATGGAGCCGTCCTTCATCAACTTGGCGACCACCTTTTCGGCCTGGTCGGACGGAATGGCGAAGCCGACGCCGACGCTGCCGCCATTGGGCGAATAGATCGCCGTGTTGATGCCGACGACATGGCCGCTCACATCCACCAGCGGACCGCCGGAGTTGCCGTGGTTGATCGGTGCGTCGATCTGGATGAAATTGTCGAACGGTCCGCTGTGCAGATCGCGACCGCGGGCCGAAACGATGCCGGCGGTGACCGTGGTGCCGATGCCGAAAGGGTTACCGATCGCCAGCACCTCGTCGCCGGTCATCAGCCTGTCGGAATCACCCCATTTGATGGTCGGCAATGGCTTGCTCGCCTTGACCTTGAGCACGGCGAGATCGTTCTTGGCGTCGCGGCCGACAAGCTTGGCCGGAAGCTCGGTGCCGTCGTCGAGCGTCACCTTGATCGAGGAAGCGCCGTCGACGACGTGATTATTGGTGACGATGGTGCCATCGGCACTGACAATGAAGCCGGAGCCGAGCGCTTCGGACCGCGGTCCCTGCCGCTGCGGTGGCGTCTTTGGCATCGGCATGCCCTGATCGCCGAAGAACTGGCGGAAATAGTCGTCGAAGGGCGAGTTGCCATCGAAAGGCGAAGCGTCGCTCATTGCTTCCGACTGTGTTTTCATGACCGTGGTGACGGTCACGACGGCCGGCTTGACCGTGGCCACGACCGGAGCGAACGAACCGTTGGGAGCCGTTATCCCGGGAACCGGGGTTTGGGTGGTCGCAACCGCGTTGCTGGTGGCGGCGCCGCCGGAATTCTGAGCGAATGAGACGACAACGGGGGAGATGATCAGCGCGGCGCCCAGCAGGGCGGCGACGCGATGTCTGCGAAGAATATCGAGAGGTGACATGGTCGTTCTGTCCGGGCGAGAGTTGATCCTGGGCCGCGGATGGTTCTGGGAAACATCCGTCGGCTGTCGACAGCCGGATTGCCTGTCTCGCCGCGCATGGCAGCCGGCCGGATCGACAAACCAGCATCTAGGGTGCGGATTGGCCCGATTTAGGGTTTTCGGGCGACCTTACGAAGATTTAATTTTAGAGCCGTCTTATGGACCAGCCGCTCGGCTGAGATAGGCCGAGGCGATCTCGCGCATGCGCTCGCCGTCGAAACTCGGGCCGTGACCGCCATGGCCGATGCGGACCGGCAGGTCGAGCAGGCGCCGCATGGTGAGGCGATAAGCCGACTTGTCGGAGTCCGGCAGGTCGTCGATCAGCCGGTCGTCATAGATGGCGTCGCCGCTGAAGAACAGGCCGTCTGCTTCGTCGAACAGCGCGATCGAATCCGGCGAATGCCCGGGCAGATGCAGCACGCGGAATTGGCGGTCGCCAAGATCGACGACATCGCCCTCGTCGAGGGTGCGCGTCAGCGGCGCTGGCGGGATCTTGTAATCCGCAGCCTTCCAGCCCGGCGCCGGCAGTTGCGAGACGGCGCCGTCGAGGTCATGGAACATGTAGGCGTAGGTCGCCGCCTCATCCATGCTCTCGAATTGCGCGGCGCTCATCCTCGGTCCCGCGCGCAGCGGGAATTCATGCAGCGAGCCGACATGGTCGAGATGGATGTGGGTGGCGACGACGATGAGCGGTTTGCCGGCCCGGGTTTCGATCTCCGGCGCCAGCGGGCGGATGCCCATGCCGGTATCGACCAAAAGGTCGGCATCACGGCCGGTGAGGTGCCAGATGTTGGCGCGCACATAGGCATGCACGAACGGCTCGGTCAGCATGGTCGTCTTGTCGTCGACGATGCTCCTGCTGAACCAGTTCTCCATCAGAAGCTGGCCGGCATCAAGTGTGAGCCTGGCATCAAGTGTGAGCCTGGCATCAGACGAAGGGCTTTCCGACCTTGTATTTTTCCGGCACCAGCCGCTTCAGGTAAGCCATGCCGGCGTCGGACAAATGGTTGGCGTCCGGCTTCATGAAGTTCTCGGGCATGTGACGGGTCTTGCCGGCCACGTTCTTCAGCGGCACCTTCTTCAGCACGGTTTTGGTGCCGTCATATTGCAGCGCCACGGAGCCGCCGCCCTGTTCGGCCACGGTGACCGCGAAAGCCCCCGCGTCGAACGCCTCCTGCGCGTCGACGGCGCTGATGGCGCCGACATAGCCGCGCGGCATGTAGCCCAACGCATCGACGCGGGCGCGCTTGCCTGGCAGCCCTTCGGCGAGCGCCCGCTCGAGTGCTGCCGGCAGGTCGCTGCCCGACAGCTTGACGTTGCCGTGCTGGTCGCGCTCCAGCTTCTCCGGCGGCACCAGGCTTTCAACCAGCGCCTTGCCGTCGGCGGTGCTGACCCCTTCCGAGACGGCGACGATGCAGCGCTTGTGACGGTCGAGCGTGGCGCGCACGTCTTCGATGAAGGCGGCGGCCGAGAACGGCCGCTCCGGCACGTAGACGAGATGCGGACCGCTGTCGGGATCGAGTTGCCAGGCCGCGGCCGCGGCCGTGAGGAAGCCGGCGTGCCGGCCCATGACGATGCCTACATAAATGCCGGGCAGAGCGCGGAAATCGAGATCGACGGACAGGAAAGCGCCGGCGACGAACTCGGCCGCCGAGATGAAGCCCGGCGTGTGGTCGTTCTCCTCGAGATCATTGTCGATGGTCTTGGGCGCATGCACGAAGGCGATCTTGCCGCCGGCGGCATCGGTCAGGATCTGCTGCGTGCCCGACGTGTCGTTACCGCCGATATAGATGAAGGCATCCGCGCCGGCCTTCCTCAGGCCGTCGAGGACGACCTCGCAATAGGCTGCATCCGGCTTGTCGCGCGTCGAGCCAAGGGCCGCGCTCGGCGTTCCGGCGATCAGCCGCAGGCGGTCTTCCGGGACGGCGGAGAGATCGACATAATTGCCGTCGCGGATACCGCGCACGCCATGGATTGAGCCCAGGACCTTGGCGCCGGGATGCCGCTTGCGGATCTCCAGCGTCGCTCCGACCACGGTCTGGTTGATGACGGCCGTCGGGCCGCCGCCCTGCGCGATGACGAAAGTTCCGGCCATTGGTGAAATTCTCCCGGGCGATTGAATTTCAGGCACCTTCGCCTGTCTTTGGCCATCGCGCAACGGCAGAAACGACCGGCCGCGCCGGCGGCCGGGAGGTCAGGCATGAGCTAGACGACGACGACCGGGTTCTTCTTGGAAACGCGGCTGTAGAGGTCGATGATGTCCTGGTTGATCAAGCGCACGCAGCCCGACGACATGGCCTGGCCGATGCTCCACCATTCGGGCGAACCATGGATGCGGTAGCCGGTGTCCTTGCCGTCCTGATAGATATAGAGCGCGCGCGCGCCGAGCGGGTTGGTGAGGCCGCCGGGCTGGCCGCCCTGCCATTTTACCAATTCCGGTTTGCGGGCGATCATTTCCGGCGGCGGGGTCCAGGTCGGCCATTCCCTTCCGTACTGGATGTTGGCGCGGCCGGACCAGCGGAAGCCGTCCTTGCCGATGCCGACCCCATAGCGGATGGCATCGCCCCCCGGCTGGACAAGATAGAGCATGCGCTCGTTGAGATGAACGACGATGGTGCCGGGCGCTTCGCCCGTCTGGTCGACGACGATCTGGCGGCGGAATTCCGGCTTGATCTTGAGGTAGGGCACCTCAGGCACATTGAAGCCGCCGTCGCTCAGGGATGCGTACATGAGGTCGGGGCTGGTGATGTTCTTGTCGACGCTGATGCTCGGCCGGATCGGCCGCAGCGAACCGGTGACCGTGTCGTCGAGCTCGAGCGCCGGCAGGCCGCCGCCCGAAGTCGAGCAGCCGGCGGCGCCGAGCAGGGCCAATGCTCCTGCCCCGGATAAAACGGCGCGGCGGGAGAGAAGACTATCGGTTTCGATTGCTTCGCCGTTTCGCGGCGGCCTCAGACCTTGCGGCAACTCACGCATGTACCCAAACCCTACGCTGTCGGCGGGAAGCACGGTCCGGCCGGATGACGGGCATTTTCATCATTCATGGTTGATAAAGCGTGAAGGCCTTGCCCTGCCTGCATTTGCGGGCTGGCTGGGCGCCGTTGCGCCCTTTCGATGATCGCCAACCAGCGTCGCCTGCACAAAATCACCTCGGTCGGGTCATAATCCCGGCGCCGGTGCTTCCTACCTCTCCTGGTGACCGGCGAGGGGGCTCCATGTGCAAGACCCTTAAAGACCGACATCAAGCTTTTTGCCGCGGCCATTGTCGCGGCTGCCATAGTTCTCGGTGCCAATGTCAGCCTTGCCGATGTCGTGGCCATGCTGGGCGGCGCGAAGTGACGCCGAGTTGCCATTGGCGGCATTGAATGCCGGCGGTTTCAGGAATATGCGAGGCGGTTCTCCGTCCGGCGTTGCGTGGAAACAAACCTCTTTACATTCTCCCGGGCCCAAGGATTTATCCTCTTCTTTGAGCTCAAGGGAGACGAGCATGTCCTTCGAAAACTGGGCCGCCTTCGCTGCCGCCTCGACCATTCTCCTTGTCATTCCGGGACCGACCATCCTTCTGGTCGTGTCCTATGCGCTCGGCCAGGGCTGGCGCACCGCACTGCCGATGGCTGTCGGCGTGGCGCTGGGCGACTTCACGGCGATGACCTTGTCGATGCTGGGCATCGGCGCCCTGCTGGCGGCTTCGGCCACCGTCTTCACGATCCTGAAGCTGATCGGCGCGGCCTATCTGGTCTATCTCGGCGTAAAACTGTTCCGCGCCGGCGGCGCGCTCAAGGCCGAGCCGCGCACCGATGCCGTGTCCTCCGCCAGGATGACGGGGCATGCCTGGCTGGTCACCGCGCTCAACCCGAAAAGCATCACCTTCTTCGTCGCCTTCCTGCCGCAGTTCCTCGACCAGCACGCCGATTTCTGGACGCAGATGCTGATCTTCGAGACGACCTTCCTGGCGCTCGCCTTCGCCAACGCCTTCGGCTACGCGCTGATCGCGTCGCGAGCGCGCAACCTTGTGCGCAACCCCAAGGCGATCCGCGTCTTCAACCGCACCGGCGGCACGCTGCTGGTCGGCGCCGGCATCGCCACGGTGGCGATGCGTTCGGGGAATTGAAGACACGCGCCGCCAGCTTGAGTTGATGAGTTCCGACCTCTTCGGTTGGCGGTCCGACCGTCGATGCTCTAGCATCTGATTTCGATCAGCAGGGCGTCGAAAGTCGGTATGGCGATCAAGGATGCATTCGGCCTGACATTTTCGGGCGCGACGGAGGCGGGGTTCATGCCCTACAACCAGGCGCTGCGCGAATTGCAATGTTTCGTCGGCGATCCCGTCGGCTCAGTCGACCGCGCCATCGCGCAGGATCCCGGCTTCGTCATGGCGTATGTGCTGAAGGGTTACCTGTTCGGCCTGGCCACCGAGCGCGAGGCGACGGCTGTCGCAAGCGCATGTCACGCGGCGGCGCTACCGCTTGCGGCAACAATGCGCGAAAAGGCGCATGTCGCGGCTCTCGGCCATCTCGCCGACGGGCGCTGGCACGACGCCGCCGGCGTTCTGGAGGACATCGCCATCGAGACGCCGCTCGACGCACTGGCATTGCAGGCCGGCCACCAGATCGATTTCTTCACCGGCAATGCGCGTATGCTGCGCGACCGCATCGCCCGCGCCCTGTCGTCCTGGAGCAGCGACATGCCCGGCTATCACGCCATTCTCGGCATGCAGGCCTTCGGGTTGGAGGAGATGGGCGACTACAGCAGAGCCGAGACGTTCGGGCGGACCGCGGTCGAGATCGAGCCGCGCGACGGCTGGGCGCAGCATGCCGTTGCCCATGTGATGGAGATGCAAAGCCGGCAAAGGGACGGCATTGCCTGGATGCGGGCCAACCCGGACGCGTGGACGAAGGAGAGCTTTCTCCAGGTGCACAATTGGTGGCATCTGGCATTGTTTCATTATGATCTCGGCGAGGCCGACGAGGTGCTGGCGCTCTATGACGGGCCGGTCTACGGCACCCGCTCGACGCTGGCGCTCAACATGGTCGATGCCTCGGCGATCCTGTGGCGGCTGCATCTGGGCGGCGTCGATGTCGGCGATCGCTGGGCAACGCTCGCCGCCAGTTGGCTGCCAAAGGCAGGCGCCGGCAACTACGCCTTCAACGAGGTGCATGCGATGATGGCCTTTGTCGGCGCCGGCCTGGAGGCGCCGGCACACACCCTGCTCGAGGCTCAGCGTGAGGCGATGCGCGGCAGCGACGACAATGCCGCCTTCACCCGGGACGTCGGCTATCCGCTGGCGCGGGCGATCGAAGCGTTCGGCAAGGGCGATTTCGGCGAGACCGTGTGCCTGATCCGGCCGATCCGGGCGATCGCACACCGTTTCGGCGGCAGCCACGCGCAACGCGACATCATCGATCTCACCTTGATCGAGGCGGCGTTGCGGGCCGGCGACGGTGCCCTGGCGAAGGCGTTGGCAGCCGAGCGTGCGCTGGCCCGGCCGGACAGTCCGCTGTCGGCATTGTTTTCGCGACGCGCGATCGATTTGTCAGAGAATTGACCCGCGACGGATCTTGCCTTAAAAACTGGCTCGGCCAGATTTTTTCGAGATCCGAAAAAAATAATGGCAGGGGAGGAAACCATGTATCTCGGCCTCGACCTGGGCACGTCGGGCGTCAAGGCGCTGCTGATCGATGCCGGACAGACCATCATCGGTTCCGGCCATGGCGCGCTCGATGTTTCGCGGCCGCATCCCGGCTGGTCCGAACAGGATCCGGACCATTGGATACGCGCCTGCGAAGACGCAATCACCGAACTGAAGGCCTCCCATCCCCGGCAGTTCGCGGCGGTGAAAGGCATTGGCCTATCCGGCCAGATGCATGGCGCCACCTTGCTCGATTCCTCCGACAAGGTGCTGCGCCCCTGCATCCTGTGGAACGATACGCGCAGCCATGTCGAGGCGGCCGCGCTCGACGCCGACCCGCGGTTTCGCGAGCTGACCGGCAACATCGTCTTTCCCGGTTTCACCGCGCCGAAGCTCGCCTGGGTGAAGAACAACGAACCCGCCATTTTCGCCAAGGTGGCCAAGGTGCTGCTGCCCAAGGATTTCCTGCGGCTATGGCTGACCGGCGAGCATATTTCGGAAATGTCGGATTCGGCCGGCACTTCCTGGCTCGACGTCGGCAAGCGACGCTGGTCCGCCGACCTGCTCGCGGCGACGTCGCTCGATGAAAAGCACATGCCGTCCCTGGTCGAGGGTACGCAGAAGGCCGGTGGGCTGCGCGCCGAGCTGGCGTCGACATGGGGCGTTGAAGCCGGCATCCCGATTGCCGGCGGCGCCGGCGACAATGCGGCTTCCGCCTGCGGCATGGGCACGGTCCGTGCCGGCCATGCCTTCGTGTCGCTGGGCACGTCGGGCGTGCTGTTTGCCGCCAACGCATCCTATTTGCCCAACCCGGCAAGCGCGGTCCACACTTTCTGCCACGCGCTGCCCAATACCTGGCACCAGATGGGCGTCATCCTGTCGGCGACCGATTCGCTCAACTGGCTCTCGGAAATCTCGGGCAAGAGCGCCGGCGACCTGACCGGAGAACTTGGCGACACGCTGAAGGCGCCGACCGGCGTATCCTTCCTGCCCTATCTCTCGGGCGAGCGTACGCCGCACAATGATTCGGTCATTCGCGGCTCCTTCACCGGACTGGCGCATGAATCGAGCCGCGCCGTGCTGACCCAGGCCGTGCTTGAAGGCGTGGCGTTCGCCTTCCGCGACAGCCTCGAGGCGTTGAGGACAGCCGGCACGAGCTTGACACGCGTGACGGCGATCGGCGGCGGCTCGCGTTCGCGCTACTGGCTGAAGGCGATCGCCACCGCGCTTCAGGTGCCGGTGGATATCCCGGCTGACGGCGATTTCGGCGCCGCCTTCGGCGCGGCCCGGCTGGGCCTGATCGCGGCGACGGGAGCCGATCCGCTCAGCGTATGTACCGCGCCGAGGACAGATGCGACCATTGAGCCGGATGGCGCGCTTGGCGGTGCCTACGCGGATGCCTACCAGCGCTACCGGGCACTCTATCCGGCGATCAGGGCGGTAACCGCGTGAGTATGCGCGAGGCGCCCCCCTCTGCCCTGCCGGGCATCTCCCCCACAAGGGGGGAGATTAGCAGCTTGGGCGCCTCGCTCATTCCTGCAAGGCTGGAGATTAGCGAAGGCCGGCGCGACACCCCATCTCCCCCCTTGTGGGGGAGATGGCCGGCAGGCCAGAGGGGGGCGCCTCGCACCCCCCTTACCCCGTTAGTCTCACTGCGCAGGAACCTTATCCAGAAACCCGGTGATGCTCTTCAGGCGGCCGTTCTC
>NZ_JAIUHS010000019.1:0-74355 GCF_020165235.1 Mesorhizobium sp. CA13
AAGGGTGGGGGCAAGGGTGGAAGCAAGGGGTCAAATCGTGACGGTGCGATGGAGATCGAAACCGGGCTGATCCCCAGTTCAGTCAACGCAACAAACCCTACTCAGGTAAGATCTTTCAAAATTTTCGAAGGCAAAGGATGTCGCCGCGACTACGCACGGTTTTGCCCGACGAAACCGATGGGTAAATGCGACCTTGAAAGCCAGATCGAACGGCTATCACCTGCATGCAGAGCTTTCGTCGAGAAGCATCGGTGAAGTTGACTTGTGACCGGGGCGGATTTCCAGTGTCGGCCGGACATCGTGTTCTTCGAGAGTGCGCTCCACGCGCCTAGAGGTCTCGGCGGAGAATCACCGCGCGGCACTCTCGGTGCCGTTCCACCTAAGCATTTGGAAATGCTGGTGATCCCGACAGGAATCGAACCTGTGACCTACAGATTAGGAATCTGCCGCTCTATCCTACTGAGCTACGGGACCACGCGGCCCGACACATAGCCGCTTCCGATCGTTTCGCCAAGGGGCGGGCCGAACACAATCGGCCGGCCCCTGCCGCCGCCAGGCCTCAGGCGGCAAGCGCGGTTTCGGCCAGCTTCACCCAGTAGCTCATGCCGTGCGGGATGGCCTCGTCGTTGAAGTCATAGGCCGGGTTATGAAGGCCGGCGGTATCGCCATTGCCGATGAAGATGAAGGCGCCGGGCCGGGCTTCGAGCATGTAGGAGAAGTCCTCGCCGCCCATCACCGGCTGGATGGCGCGGTGGACATGGGCGTCGCCGGCGACGTTTGCCGCGATATCGCTGGCAAAGACCGTCTCTTCCGCGTGGTTGAAGGTTACGGGGTAGTTCGCCTGGTAATCGACCTCGATCCTGGCTCCGAAGGCCGTGGCCAGTCCGTCGCAGATACTGCGGATGCGCTCTTCCGACTTCTTGGCGATTTCCTTGCGCAATGTGCGCACCGTGCCGGCGATCTCGGCCGATTCCGGGATGATGTTGTAGGCGTCGCCGGCATGGAACTTGGTCACCGACACCACCACGGCTTCGACCGGGTCGGTGCTGCGCGAGGCGATCGTCTGCAGGGCGCCGACCAGCTGGCTGGTGATGACGATCGGGTCGATCGTGCCGTGCGGCATCGCCGCATGGCCGCCGCGGCCCTTCACGGTGATGGTGAATTCCGCGGTCGCCGCCATGATCGGGCCTGGACGGATGGCGAACTGGCCGACCGGCAGACCCGGCATGTTGTGCATGCCGAACACTTTCGCGATGTCGAAACGCTCCATCATGCCGTCCTTGACCATCTCGTTGCCGCCGCCGCCGCCTTCCTCGGCCGGCTGGAAGATGACCGCCACCGAACCGGCGAAATTGCGCGTCTCGGCGAGATATTTCGCCGCACCCAAAAGCATCGCCGTATGGCCGTCATGGCCGCAGGCATGCATCTTGCCGGGAACGGTCGAAGCATAGGGCTTGCCTGATATCTCGTTGAGCGGCAGCGCGTCCATGTCGGCGCGCAGGCCGATGGTGGCGCCTTCGCCCTGGCGGCCGCGAATGATGCCCACGACGCCGGTCTTGCCCAGGCCCGTCACCACATCGTCGCAGCCGAAGGCCTTCAGTTTCTCGGTGACGAAGGCGGCTGTCTTGAAGACGTCGAAATTCAGTTCCGGGGTCTGGTGCAGATGTCGTCGCCAGCCGGCAACCTCGTCCTGCATTTCGGCGGCACGGTTCAGGATTGGCATGATGGTTCCATCTCGCTGTTGGGGCAGGTCCGCTGCCTTGCAATTGTGATCGCCAGGCACTTTGCCATGTTGACGTCACATAGGGTAAATAGCACCGCAACAATGCGGTCCGTTTTTGAGGGCGGACTCATTTTGCTGGCGATCGCGTAAATCTTACGGAGCCAGGGGCGACTACGGCAAGAGGCGATTTCGGATTCGATCATGCGGCACAGGCATTTCCTCAAACTATTCTGCGCGGGCGCCCTGGCGTTCTCGGCGCTGGCCGGGCCGGCGCTGGCCAATCCGGTCGTGCTGTTCGACCTGAACAGCGGCAAGATCCTCGAACATCAGGACGCGTTCAAGCGCTGGTACCCGGCATCGCTGAGCAAGCTGATGACGGCTTATGTGACCTTCCGGGCGATCGCGGCCGGCGAGGTCCGGCTCGATTCGCCGATCAAGGTAACGAAACATTCCGCCGCCGAGCCGCCGAGCAAGATGGGCTTCAAGCCAGGCTCGGTGATGCGGCTCGACAATGCGCTGAAGATGATGCTGGTCAAGTCGGCGAACGACATCGCCATGGCCGTCGGCGAGAATGTCGGGGGATCGCAGGCAGCCTTTGCCGAGCGCATGAACGCCGAAGCGGTCCGGCTCGGCATGAACGGAACGCATTTCGTCAATCCGAACGGGCTTTTTTCGCCGGACCAGTACACCACAGCGCGCGACCTGGCCGTGCTGGTGACGGCGATCCGCCGCGAGTTTCCGCAATATGCGCCGTGGTTCTCGATCGAGGGGCTTGCGGTCGGCAAGAAGGCGATTCCCAACTACAACCTGTTGATCGGCCGCTATCCCGGGGCCGACGGCATGAAGACGGGCTTCGTCTGCCCCTCCGGCTTCAATATGATCGGTTCGGCGACCCGCAACGGCCGCACGCTGGTGGCGGTGGTGCTCGGCGAGAAATCGGCGATCACCCGTGCCGAGGCCGCGGCCAAACTGCTCGACCAGGGTTTCGATACGCCTGCCGCCGGCTCGGCCACCATTGCCACGCTGGCGCCCTACGGCGACACCATCTCGCCCAACGACATGCGTGACGAGATCTGCAAGAAGAAGGCGCCGGCCGAGCAATCGGAGGCACCGCCCGTTGTCGCCAAGAACGTGCCGAAATCGCCCTATCAGGAAAAGCTTGACCATGTGCCGACGCTGGTTGCCGTGGGGCTTGGCGGCGCAACCGGTCCGACGCCGATGGCCATGCTCGCCCAGGGCGGCCAGGAATATGCCGACGTGCCCATTCCGACCTGGCGTCCGGACAGACCGGCGCCCGGCGCCGGTCCGACGGTGGCGGGCTCGGCTGCCCAGGGCGACCAGCCGGTCAAGGTCGCGAACTGAGCATGATCCCGAAAAGTGGAGTCCGGTTCTCGGGAAAGATCATGCTCAAACATAAAGACAGAATCCGATGAGCGGTTTTCCCATCCCCGTTTCCGTGCTGACCGGTTTTCTCGGCGCCGGCAAGACGACGCTGCTCAACCGGCTCCTGAAGGACCCGGCGCTGGCCGACACCGCCGTCATCATCAACGAATATGGCGAGGTGGCGATCGATCATCTGCTGGTCGAACAGGCGTCCGACGGCATCATCCAGCTTTCGGACGGCTGCCTATGCTGCACGGTGCGCGGCGAACTGGTCGACACGCTGGCCGATCTGGTCGACCGGCTGCAGACCGGCCGCATAGCCCGCCTTGCTCGCGTCATCGTCGAGACCACCGGCCTTGCCGATCCGGCACCGGTGCTGCAATCGATCATGGCGCATCCCGCCCTGGTCCAGGCTTTCCGGCTCGACGGCGTCATCACCTTGGTCGACGCGACCAACGGCGATGCCACGCTGGATGCCCATGTCGAGGCGGTCAAGCAGGTCGCCGTCGCCGACCGCATCGTGCTCTCCAAAACCGATCTGATCGCTGGTCCGGATGGATTGGAAGCGCTGCGGACGCGGCTGCGGCAGATCAATCCGGGCGCCGAACTGCTGGCTGTCGACGATGCGAAAACGGGTGTCGCGGCGCTGTTCGACTGCGGCCTCTACAACCCAGCGACCAAATCCGCCGACGTGCGGCGCTGGCTCGGCGAGGAAGCGATGCATGATCATGATCATCATGATGATGACGGGCACGGGCACGACCATGACCACGGGCACCGGCACGATCAGCGCATCCGCACCCACTCCCTGGTGCATGACGGCCCGGTGCCGTTCTCGGCCATCGAGATGTTCCTCGACCTTTTGCGCTCCACGCATGGCGAGCACTTGCTGCGCATGAAGGGCGTCATCGAACTCAAGGAGGATCCGTCGCGGCCGCTGGTGGTGCATGGCGTGCAGAAAATCCTGCATCCCCCGGCTCGATTGCCGTCCTGGCCGGAAGGCCAGCGCGGCACCCGGCTGGTGCTGATCACGCTCGACATGCCCGAAAATTATGTAAGGCGACTGTTTGCCGCCTTCACCAATCGGCCGTCGATCGACACGCCCGACCGCGCGGCGCTGGAGAACAATCCCCTGGCGATCGCGGGACGCTGATCTTTACGACAGCTATTCGCCGCGCTCGACCAGGAAGCGGTGACCGCCTGATATGGCAGATGTCTCTACGAGATGATGGCCAGAGTCGGCGCAGAACGCCGGAATGTCGATAACGGCGAGCGGATCGGTCGTTTCCAGCCAGAGCCGGCTGCCGGGCCGCATCCCGGCCAGCCGCTTCTTCGCCTTCAGCACCGGCAAAGGGCAGTTCAGCCCCTTCAGATCGTAGACGGTGTCGTCGGTCACGTTGAAAATGTCAGCCGCCGAACATGCCGAGCAGCTTGTTCTTCAGCCTCGTCACGCGGCTCTCGTCGGCACTCGCGGCCTGCGTTTCGGGCTCGGCCGGCGCTTCGATCGTCGCGGTGGCGACAGGGGCTTCCTTGGCGGTCTTGGCCGCTTCCTTTTCGGCCAGCGCCTGCGCCTTGGCGGCTTCCTTTTCGGCCAGCGCTTGCGCCTTGGCCTGCTTGGCAGCTTCTATGGCGGCCAGCCGCTGCTCCTCGGCCTTTTGCTTCGCGGCCTTTTCGGCGTCAAGCGCGGCCATCTTGCGGCCGGCGGGCGAATCGATGCGGCCCATGCGCGTGGTCTCAGTGACCGAGCCGTCCGAATTGAGCGATGGCGGGTCGATCGGCACGCGCTCGCCGCGCGCACGGCGCTTGGACCAGTCGGAGACGATGCTGGCTTCCTTGATGCCGGCGATGGTGGGCTTGGGCGCCGGCGTGCTTGCCTTGAGGGCGCCGTTGAACGCAGCCTCATACGTGCTCTGATAAGCACTGTAGGCGCTTTTCAGCGAATCCGGCTGCGTGGACGCAGGGCAGGGGCCGGTCGGATTGAATGTGGTGCCTTCGGGAGCCACCTGGTTGAAGACGTAGCGCTTCTCGCAAACGTCGACTTTCGGCGGTACCTTGGTGATCTCGAAATTGTCGTAGCCGACCTTCAGCATCTTCCAGAATTCGTAGTTCGGGTCGTTGCGGTAGCGCGCCATGTTGGCTGCGGTCATGCGGAACGGGAAGGCCTGGATCTGGAACTCGGTCTGGCCGCCCTGGAAGGCATCGCGGCCGAACGCATAGATCTGCTCGATCTGGGCATCGGTCATCGAATAGCAGCCCGAAGACGAGCAGGCGCCGTGCACCATCAGGTTGGAGCCGGTGCGGCCGTTGGCGCGGTCATAGGCGTTGGGATAGCCGATGTTGAAGGACAGATGGTAGTTCGAGCGCGGGTTCATCTGCGCCGGACGCACGGTATAAAAACCTTCCGGCGCCTGGCGGTCGCCCTCGGTGTATTTCGGCCCGAGCTTGCCCGACCATTTGCAGATATCGTAGCTGGCGACCATGTCGTAGCGGCCGTTGGTCTTGGCCTTCCAGATTTCGAGCTTGCCCTCTTCCTTGAAGATGCGCACCATCACCGAGGAGGTGCGCACCATGCCCTTGGCCTTCATGTCGGCCAGGATCTTGTCGGGCAGAGGCTTGTTGGCCTCCGGGGCAAAATCCTTCATCGACGAATCATTGCAGCCGGCGACGGCTATCGCGGTGATGAGAATTCCGGTGCGGGCAAGCTTGGCAAACATGGATAAGGCTACGTCTTCTCTTTCGGGCCAATGGCTTCGAAACGGCCGAGCCCGCATGCTGAACACAGACGGACCGTAAGCCCGTTAACCTTGAAAATTCCTTACCGCAAGCCTTGGCCACCCCTCGCGGCAATTCCATTGAACCGAATCCGGCGGCATTTTTGTGGCGAAATTGCTCATCGCCGCCACATTGCCGTGGAGCGTTGCCGTGGAGGCGGCTTGCCTCGGCCGGTTGCGCCGCCAAAGGGGTGTTCAGAGGCTGCGGCCCATCGCAAGATACTTCTCGCGGCGCTGCTCGCGAAAATCCATGTTGGCGCCGGCAAAATCCTTCATCGTCCTGGCGATGAGATCGCCCGTGGCGGCAATGACCGTTTCGGGCGCGCGCTGGGCGCCGCCGATCGGCTCGGGAATGATGGCGTCGATGATCTTCAGTTCCAGAAGGTCCTGGGCGGTGATCTTCATGTTGGTCGCCGCGTCCTTGGAGCGCGTCGTGTCGCGCCACAGGATGGAGGCCGCGCCCTCGGGCGAGATCACCGAATAGATGGCATGTTCCAGCATGTAGACGCGGTTGGCGGTGGCGATGGCAATGGCGCCGCCCGAACCGCCTTCACCGATGACAACCGAAATCGACGGCACCTTGAGCGCAAGGCAGGCCGAGGTCGAACGGGCGATGGCTTCGGCCTGGCCACGCTCCTCGGCGCCGACGCCGGGATAGGCGCCGGCCGTGTCGACCAATGTCAGCAGTGGGATCTTGAAGCGGTCGGCAAGCTCCATCAGCCGCACGGCCTTGCGATAGCCTTCGGGGCGCACCGAGCCGAAATTGTGCTTCAGCCGGCTCGCCGTGTCGGAGCCCTTCTCCTGGCCGAGGATCGCTACCGGTTCGCCGCGGAACCGGGCAAAGCCGCCGACGATCGCCTGGTCCTCGCCGAAATTGCGGTCGCCGGCGAGCGGCGTGAAATCGCTGAACAGGCCCTTGATGTAGTCGACGCAGTGGGGCCTGTCGGAGTGGCGCGCCACCTGCACCTTCTGCCAGGGCGTCAGTGCCTTGTAGAGATCGCGCAGCGCATCGCGCGACCGCTTCTCGAGCCTGCTGATCTCGTCGGCGACATCGACCGCCTCGCCGTTCTCGGCAAGCTTCTTCAGTTCCAGGATCTTGAGTTCCAGATCCTGCACCGGCTTTTCGAAATCGAGGTAATTGTACATGCTTGGGCGGACCGATACGTCGGAAGCAAAGACTGGCGGGACCCTGAAATCCGGGGCTCCGGGCGATGGAACGTCGCCTTCACATAGCGATATGAGGTCTAGTCGGCAAGCGGGTGATGATCGTTGACCAGCCGCACCAATCGCTCCTCCAGCACATGGGTATAGATCTGCGTCGTCGATATGTCGGCATGGCCAAGCAGTTGCTGCACGGCTCTGAGATCGGCCCCGTTCTGCAAGAGATGGCTGGCGAAAGCATGGCGAAGCACATGCGGCGAGACCTTGGCCGAGGCAATGCCG
This sequence comes from Mesorhizobium sp. CA13, assembly GCF_020165235.1. Lineage (NCBI taxonomy): Bacteria > Pseudomonadati > Pseudomonadota > Alphaproteobacteria > Hyphomicrobiales > Phyllobacteriaceae > Mesorhizobium > Mesorhizobium sp. CA13. The sequence continues at coordinate 7,321 of NZ_JAIUHS010000019.1, forward strand.
GCCCGGGCCGCCAGCCCCTTGAGGTCGCGAGCGAAGACCTGGCGCGAGAGGTAGCCGCTGTCCGACGCGGCAGGAAACAGGAAGGCGCTGTCGGCGAAAGCGGGGACCCTGGCCCGGGCGGCGAGCCAGGCCCGCATCGCTGCGCGCGCCTTGGCCGACAGCGGCACCATGCGCTCCTTGTCGCCCTTGCCGCGCACCATGAAGAAACGGTCGTCGCGTTGCGCCACCGTCACCGGCAAGCCGACCAGTTCCGAAACACGCAGGCCTGTCGCATAAAGCACTTCGACCAGCGCGTGCAGACGCAGCGCCGCCAGCCTTTCGCTGTCGCCGAGCCCGGCATCGCCGGCCTCCTGCGCGGCGCGGTCGATCAGCCGGCCGGTGTCGGCCTCGCTCATGGTCTTCGGCAGCGGGCGGCCTTTTTTCGGGCTGTCCAGCGTGCCGGTCGGGTCGTCGCCGCGTAGGCCTTCGGCGTAGAGGAACTTGAAGAACTGGCGGATCGCCGACAGTTTGCGTGCCTGCGATGTCGGTGCGAAGCCGCGTGCGGCAATGTCGTCGAGATAGGCGCGGATGTCCGCCGCGCCGGCGCCGGCGAGACCGCCAGGGATCTCCTGCGAAGCGTCATCGAGGTCGCGGCGATAGGAGGAAAGCGTGTTTTCGGCGGCACCCCGCTCGGCGCTCATCATCTCCAGAAAGGCTTCGATGCGGGCTGCGCTGTTCATTTCCTGAAGTTTTTCTTCGGGCTCAGTTTTTCTTTGGGTTCAGCTTTTCCGCAGGGATGCGCACGCTCATTTCCGCCTTTTTCGGCTCGACGAACATCACCAACGCGAACATCGTACCATAGGCGATGCCCGCCAGAATCGCTGATATCACGACAAGGCGAAACAGTGTCGGCATCAATCTTCGCCCGTCTTCTTGTTCTGCGTTTCCAAACCCTGTGCCCTTATGGGACGCCAATCGGGCCAATTCAAGCAAGAAGCTGAAGCGCGCCGGCAACTTCCAATGCAGCCGGTCCCCCGCCCGCGGGAAGCCAGCCTGCCTCAGTGCGCTTGACGCAACCGGGCTTTTCATGTCGATACGCCGGCAAAGAGGGCTTCGAGGCTGATGAACGCGCTACCAGCAAATCCTCCGGGCGGGAGCCATGCCGCGCTGCTGGGCAGGCTTGGCGGCCGCTCCATCGTCTTTGTCGGCCTGATGGGCGCCGGCAAGACCGCGATCGGCCGCAAGGTCGCCACCGTGCTGGCGCTGCCTTTCATCGACAGCGACCAGGAGATCGAAAGCGTCTCGCGCATGACCGTTCCGGAACTGTTCGAGCGCTATGGCGAAACCGAGTTCCGGGCGCTGGAGCAGCGCGTCATCCTGCGTGTGCTGGAAAACGGCCCGCAGGTGTTGTCGACCGGCGGCGGCGCCTTCATGAACGCACAGACGCGCGAGGCGATAGCGGCGCATGGCGTGTCGGTATGGCTGAAGGCCGAACTCGACCTTTTGATGGACCGGGTCTCCAAGAAACAGAACCGGCCGCTGCTGAAGAGCCCCGATCCGCGCGGGGTGCTCGAGCGGCTGATGAGCGAGCGCTATCCGGTCTATGCGACATCGGACGTCACCGTGCCGACCCGCGACGACCGCAAGGAAGTCATCGCGGCCGAGGTGGTGGAGGCGCTGTGCCGGCATTTCGATATCGTCCAGACCACTCCCGCGGGCGAGGTCGAACCATGAGCGCCTCTGCTGCCGTTGCCGTCGAAGTCGGACTTGGCGAGCGGGCCTACGACATCCTGATCGGGCCGGGGCTTCTGTCGCGCGCCGGCGCCGAGATGTCGCGCCGCCTGCCGGGCCGACGCGCCGCGGTCGTGACCGACACGAACGTCGCGGCGGCGCATCTCAATGCGCTGAAGGCCGGCCTGCTGGAGAGCGGCATCGAGCCCGCCGTGATCACGCTGCCGCCCGGCGAGAAAACCAAGAGTTTCGCGCATCTCGAAGAGGTGGTGGACGGCGTTCTGGCCGCGAAGCTGGAACGCGGCGACGTCGTCATCGCCCTCGGCGGCGGCGTCATCGGCGACCTGGCCGGCTTTGCCGCCGGCATCGTGCGCCGCGGCATGAACTTCGTGCAGATCCCGACCTCGCTCCTGGCGCAGGTCGATTCCTCGGTCGGCGGCAAGACCGGCATCAACAGCGCCCGCGGCAAGAACCTGGTCGGCGTCTTCCACCAGCCGAAGCTGGTGCTGGCCGATACCGGAGTGCTCGATACGCTGCCGATCCGCGAATTTCGCGCCGGCTACGCCGAACTCGCCAAATACGGGCTGATCGACCGACCCGAATTCTTCGCCTGGCTGGAGAAGAACTGGGCCAGTGTGTTCGCCGGAGGATCGGAGAGGGTGGAGGCCATCGCCGAGGCCTGCCGCGCCAAGGCAGATGTCGTTGCCCGCGACGAGTTCGAGACCGGCGACCGCGCGCTGCTCAATCTCGGCCACACGTTCGGCCATGCGCTGGAGGCTGCCACCCGCTATGACGGCGCCCGCCTCGTGCATGGCGAGGGGGTCGCCATCGGCATGGCGCTGGCGCATCGCTTCTCGTCGCGGCTCAATCTGGCCAGTCCCGACACCGCAGCGCGCGTCGAGGCGCATCTCAACACGGTGGGCCTGCCGTGGCGGATGGCCGACATTCCCGGCGAACTGCCCGACGCCGATGCTCTGCTTGGCTTCATCACCCAGGACAAGAAAGTATCGCGCGGCGCGCTGACCTTCATCCTGACGCGCGGCATCGGCGAGGCCTTCATCGCCAGGGATGTGCCGGCCTCGGAAGTGCTGTCGTTCCTCAGGGAGAACCACCCGAGCGCGACGGAAAGTCGTTCGGGCCGGCAAGGAAGCCGTCCGGACAGGCAAGGAGGCCGTCCGGACAGGCAAGAGAGCCGTCCGAAATGAACGGGGCCGGCTGGATCGTCGTCGCAGTCCTTGCCGTCATCATCCTGCTGGCCGTCGCCATGCGCGCGCGCCTGCTTGCCGCTTTCGGCTATGAACTGTCGCGCATCGAGCCGCAGCGTTCGAGCGGGGACGAGCTGCGCGGCGCCGTCGACGATTTCCGCCGCGACGGCCAGGTGGTGCGCGAGGAGCGCGACCGCATCGGCGGGTTGTTCGACCTCGAGGAGCTCGAAGTCTCCGACGTCATGGTCCACCGCACCAATATGCGCTCGGTCAATGCCGACAATGCGCCGGAAGCCGTGGTGCGCGAGATCCTGCAGAGCCCGCACACCCGCATGCCTTTGTGGAAGGGGTCGCTCGACAACATAGTCGGCGTGCTGCATGCCAAGGACCTGCTGCGCGCGCTCAACGATGTCGGCAACGACTTCTCCAGAATCGATGTGATGAAGATCGCGTCAAAGCCCTGGTTCGTGCCCGACACGACGACGTTGCAGGAACAGCTCAACGCCTTCCTGCGCCGCAAGGCGCATTTCGCCGTCGTCGTCGACGAGTATGGCGAGGTCGAGGGACTGGTGACGCTGGAGGACATCATCGAGGAGATTGTCGGCGAGATCGCCGACGAGCACGATGTCGACATACAGGGGGTCAAGCAGGAGGCGGATGGTTCCGTCGTCGTCGACGGAACCGTGCCGATCCGCGACTTGAACCGGGCGCTCGACTGGGACCTGCCGGACGAGGAGGCAACCACCATCGCCGGCCTCGTCATCCACGAGACGCAGTCGATCCCCGAGGAGAAGCAGGCCTTCACGTTCCACGGCAAGCGTTTCATCGTCATGAAACGCGACAAGAACCGCGTCGCCAGGCTAAGGATCAGGCCGGCAGGCGACAGCTGAACGGTTCATCCTGTCGCGGACGCGTCATCTCATTGTTCATGCAATTGCGGACGGCAAGCCGTTTCGAGCGTCGAGGAACCGCCCTGATGCTCAACAGTCCTTGGTCGAGCGTTCGCCGACCATTGCGTCGGTGTCGGCGTCGACGGCCGCCAGGCTGACTTCGTAACCCCAGAGGCGCCGGATATGACGAAGGGTCGCGTCGCGGCTGTCATTCTCCAGCACGACGCCATTCTTCACCTTGTGCTGGAGCCGCAAATGCCGGTCGCCGAGCAGGTCCACGTCCACAACCTGGATGTCGGGCCGACTCGCTCCCACATCATAGCTGTGGGCCAGCGCGGCGCGGATGTTGTTGTAGCCGCGCTCATTGTGGATCGATGCGACTTCGTAGTGCGGCTGGTCGGCTCCATCGGCCAGCACGAAGAGCCGCCATTTTCGTATCAGGGTCGGGCTGAGATACTGGCGAATGAAGGATTCGTCGCGGTGGTTGGCCCAGGCGTCGAGCAGGGTCTCAAGCCAGTCGCCACGGCCGGCTATGTCCGGGAACCAGTCGCGATCTTCGGCTGTCGGCTCGGTCGAGATGCGCTGAATGTCCTGCATCATGTCAAGCCCGAGCGCGTAGGGGTTGATGCCGGAAAACCGTGGGTCGTCGAAGGATGGCTGGAAGATCACGTTCGAGTGGTTGCGCAGGATTTCGAGCATCGCGCCTTCGGTGATCCGGCCACGGTCGAACAGCATGTTCATGAGCGTGTAGTGCACGAAAGTGGCGCAGCCTTCGTTCATCACCTGGGTTTGCCGCTGCGGATAAAAATACTGCGCAATGACACGGACGATCCTGAGGATCTCGCGCTGCCAGGGTTCGAGCACAAGGCTGTTCTTCTCAAGGAAATAGAGCAGGTTTTCCTCGGGCAGATTGAGCGATTTCTTCCGTTCCGACACGCCTTCATCGCCCGCTTCGGAGTTGCCGGCGTCCTGCGTGGGCGGCAGGGTGCGCCATAAGTCATTGTAGGAACGCTCCTCATATTCGAGGCGCTCGCGAAGTCCCTCGCGCTGCTGCTCCGACGACAGTTTCGGCGGCCGGTGATACCGGAACACGCCTTGCTCCATCAGCGCGTGAGCGGAATCGAGAATGGCTTCCACGGCGGCCAGGCCGTGCCGCTCCTCGCACCGGGCGATGTAGCCCTTGGCGAAGTCGAGATAGCTCAGGATCCCTCCGGCGTCCGTCCATTGGCGGAAAAGGTAATTGTTCTTGAAGAAATGATTGTGTCCAAGTGCTGCATGGGCAGTCACCAAGGCCTGCAGCGCCATGGTGTTTTCCTCCATCAGGTAGACGATGCAGGGATTGGAATTGATGACCAATTCATAGGCCAGCCCGCGACCGCCCTTGCGATAGAGAAGCTCGTTGTAGAGGAAATGCTTGCCGAACGACCAATGCCGGTACATCAGCGGCATGCCGACCGACGAGTAGGCGTCGAGCATCTGCTCGGAAGAGATGACCTCCATCTGCACCGGATAGGTGTCGAGATGAAGCTGGTCGACCGCAATCGCCTCGATCTCGTCATAGACCCGCGAAAGCTTTTTGAAATCCCAGTCGGACCCCGAAAAAAGCAGCCCCGATTTGTTGGCCTGGCCAGCCATCCGGCACCCCTTACGCGCTCTTGGCCATAGCCGGCTGCCTGGCGAAAAGCTGGCGAAATACCGGGTAGATATCGGCCGGAGCGGCGATGCGCCTCATCTGGAAGTTCGGCCATTTTTGCTCGACGGCGCTATAGGCGCGCCAGAGCGAGGTGCCATTTTCGGTCGAGCCGAAAATATGACTTTCGCGTTCGTCGATGATCTCCACATAGGCAAAATACTGGCACAGGCGCATGAGCTTGCCGTGGAGCAGTTCTATGCAGCGCTGCGAGTCGGTGGCGAAATTGTCACCGTCCGAAGCCTGGGCGGCATAGATGTTCCACTCCGTGGCCGGATAGCGTTGTTCTATGATGCGTTGCATTTCCTCGAGCGCGGTGGAAACGACGGTGCCTCCGCTTTGGGTGCAGTAGAAGAATGTCTCTTCGTCCACCTCCTGGGCCTCGTGGGTGTGGCGGATGAAGACGATCTCCGTGCGCTCATAGCGTCGGGTCAGGAACAGGTGCAGCAGCACGAAGAAACGCTTGGCCAAATCCTTCTCGCGCTCGCCCATCGACCCGGAGACGTCCATCAGGCAGAACATGACGGCGCTGGCATTCGGCACCGGCTGCGGGTCGAAGCGATTGAAGCGGATGTCGACGGGATCGACATAGGCGATGCGCTTTCGGCGGCGCTCCAGCCGCTCGAGCTCCTCCCGCAAAGTCAAGATGCTTTCGCGGGTCGCGGCATCTGGCGGCGTCGATTCCAATTTGGCGAGCTGAAGGAGGATCGCATCCAGCTCCGGCTGCTTCGGGCGCCCAAGCGCGATACGACGGGCGTGACTGTTTCGCATCGTGCGCCCGACATTGATGTTGGTCGGTGATCCGGTTGCCGCAAAACCTGCCCGCCTTGGCTTGAATGCAAGTATCTGCTTGAGATTGAGCTTGACCAGATCCGGCAGTTCGAGATCCTCGAAAAAGAGGTCGAGCACTTCCTCGCGCGACAGCACAAAGCGAAAATCGTCCTCGGAGGCCGTATTTCCCGGCGACGAGGACCCTGCGCCGCCCTGCCCGGGCTTGGGCACCAGATCTCCGGGAATGAACGTTCTGTTTCCCGGCAGGATGTGCTGGCGCCGGCCGCTGTCCCTGGCATCGCTGAAGGTCGGTTCGCCGGTGCCTCTGTGAGGCATCGGCACGGCATGCCCGCTGTCCACGTCGGCGATCCGGCCCGTCCTTATCTGGTCACGGATGCTCCGCTTGAGTTCTTCGCGCGCGCGCCTGAGAAAGCGCTGGCGATTGCCCAGGTTCTTGTCCTTCGGATTGAGGCGGCGGTCGATGAAGATCGGCATGGAACCATCCGGGCTTTTCTCAGCCCGCCTTGTTCACGCGCATGTACCAGTCGACCAGCCGTCGTACCTGCCGTTCGGTGTAGCCGCGTTGCACCATGCGCTGCACGAATTCATTGTGCCGCTTTTCCGTGACGCTGTCCTGCTTGGAGCCGAAACTGATCACCGGCAGAAGATCTTCGACCTGGCCGAACATGCGCTTCTCGATAACCTCGCGCAGCTTTTCGTAGCTTGTCCATGACGGGTTGCGGCCGTGGTTGCGTGCCCGGGCACGCAGCGTGAACTTGACCACTTCGTTGCGGAAATCCTTGGGGTTGGCGATGCCGGCCGGTTTTTCGACCTGCGACAACTCCTTGTCCAATATCTCGCGATTGAGGATCTGGCCCGTATCGGGATCCTTGTAGTCCTGATCTTCGATCCAGGCATCGGCATAGGCGATGTAGCGGTCGAATAGGTTCTGGCCATACTCGCTGTATGATTCCAGATAGGCCTTCTGGATCTCGTGGCCGATGAACTCGGCATAGCGCGTCGCGAGTTCCGACTTGATGAATTCGAGATAGCTCGCTTCCGTCTCCTTTGGGAACTGCTCGCGCTTGATCGCCTCTTCCAGGATGTACATCAGGTGCACGGGATCCGCCGCGACCTCGTTGGTGTCGTAGTTGAATGTCTGCGACAGGATCTTGAAGGCGAAGCGCGTGCTTACGCCGGTCATGCCCTCGTCGACGCCGGCGGCGTCGCGATATTCCTGAACCGATTTGGCCCGGGGGTCGACCTCCTTGAGGTTTTCGCCGTCATAGGCGCGCATCTTGGTGTAGAGCGGCGAATTGTCGTGCTCGGCAAGACGGGTCGAGACCGTGAACCGGCTGAGAATATCCAGCACTTCGGGTGCGCAGGGGCTGCCGGCCAGCTCGCTCTCGCGCAACAGTTTCTCATAGATATGCCTCTCCTCGGTGATCCGAAGGCAATACGGCACCTTGACCACCAGGATGCGGTCGAGAAAGGCCTCGTTGTTCTTGTTGTTCTTGAACTGTTGCCATTCCGATTCGTTGGAATGGGCGACGATGATGCCCTGATAGGGAAACGCGCCGAAATTCTCGGTGCCGTTGTAGCTGCCTTCCTGGGTTGCCGTCAGCAGCGGATGCAGGACCTTGATGGGCGCCTTGAACATCTCGACGAATTCGAGCAGGCCCTGCGTGGTCCGGTTCAGCCCGCCGCTGTAGGAATAGGCGTCCGGATCGGACTGGCTGAAATCCTCCAATTGCCTGATATCGACCTTGCCGACCAGCGCCGAGACATCCTGATTGTTCTCGTCGCCAGGCTCCGTCTTGGCGATGGCGATCTGGCGCAGCCGCGAGGGCATCAATTTCACCACGCTGAATTTGGAAATGTCGCCAGACAATTCATCAAGCCGCTTGGCCGCCCAGGGCGAGATAATGCCGTTGAGGCGACGCCGGGCTATGCCGTATTTGTCCTCCAGCAGGTCGCCCATGCGATCGGGATGGAACAGGCCAAGCGGCGATTCGAAAATCGGACTGATCTGATTGCCGGCCTTCAGCGTGTAGATCGGGCGTTCCTCCATCAGTTTCTTCAGCCGTTCGGCCAGGGAGGACTTGCCGCCGCCGACAGGGCCGAGGAGATAGAGGATCTGCTTGCGCTCCTCGAGCCCCTGGGACGCATAGCGGAAATAGCCGGCGATGCGTTCGATCGTATCCTCCATTCCGTAGAAATCGGAGAAGGTGGGATATACCTTGACCGTGCGGTTGGAGAAAATGCGGCCGAGCCGCTCGTCCTTGCTGGTGTCGACCAGGGTCGGCTCGCCGATGGCCTCGACCATCCGTTCCGGCGCCGAGGCATACATTGACTTGTCTTCCCGGCAGGCAAGGAGATATTGCTGGAGGCTTATTTCCTCCTGGCCCGCGTTCGCATAAATCTCCGAAAACAGATCGAAGACGTCGGACTGGTTCTCACCCATGATGGTTGCCCTCAGAGCCATTCTGGCTGCCGCCCGGCTCATCTTATTCAACTACCGGGATGCATTGTGGTTCCCTCCACATTGGAGAGAGCGTTGTATTTGCATCGAACCTGGACAGCACACTGTTGCAATGCTCGTCTGACACCTCAGGTGGTGATGGCCAGAGGAGACCGTCAAGGGCAAATATCGATTTCGTGAACCGAACGGCAGAGCGAGTGCATTTGATGCGGCTGGTATGGTCTTGAATCAGACCTTTTGAGCACTCCCAAATCCAACAGGATGCTCGTGGTGCGTGGGCATTCCTGGTCTACATATCGAGCCCAACGATCGGGAGATTGCGATGATCGATCGACGAAGCTTCATTCTGGCTTCCGCGGCGGCGATGTTGCCATTGGGCACATCGACCGCATGGTGCCGGAGCCAAGCCGTGCCGACAACCTTCGATTACGGGCCGGCCAAGCTCGATATCTATGCACCGGATGGCGCACGCGGATTGCCGGTCGTCTTCTTCGTCCATGGCGGCGCCTGGCGGTCCGGCAAGCGCTCGCAGGTCAACGCGAAGCCGGCCTTCCTGCTCGCCAACGGCTTCTGCCTGGTCTCCATCGACTATCGCATGCTGCCCGAAGCCGAGGTCGCCACCCAGGCCGGCGATGTCGAAAAGGCCTATGCCTATGTCCGCGCCAACATTGCCCGGCATGGCGGCGATGCCAAGCGGATCGTGGCCATGGGCCATTCGGCCGGTTGTCACCTCGTTGCGCTGACCGGCATGCGCGGCGGTCTGCCGGATGTGGCCGCTCTGCTTCTCGACGACACCAGGGCCTATGACCTCACCGCGCTTGCCAGGAATGGCGGCATGGCGCGGGCCTATGCGCGGGCCTTCCCCGATCCCGCTCAATGGGCGGCGTTGTCGCCGGCCAGTTATGTAGACGGCCGCAAGCACCCGCCGACCTTCATCGCCTACTCAGGCGCTTCGGGCCGGGGCGAGGACTCCAAGGCCTTTGCCGAGCGCTTGCGCGCCACCGGCACCAAGGTGACGCTGTTCGACGGCAGCGCCTACACGCATATGTCGATCAACCGCGATTTCGGCGAGGATGGCGACGCCCTGACCGGCGCGGCACTGGCATTCCTGAAATCGGCGGTTGGGTGATTCCGGCATCGAAACGGAACCCTGAACGTCACCGCGAGGAGGACCGGCCTACCAGCGCGTCTTTTCGCCCGGAGCCGCCGGTTCGATCGCCAGCGCGTGCAGGCCTGCCTTCAATTCGTCGGCCAAAAGCGCGTTGACCGCGCGGTGGCGCTCGATGCGGCTCATGCCGGCAAAATCCTGCGAAACAATGCGGACGCGGAAATGCGTCTCGCCGGTGCCGTCGAACGTAGCCTGATGGCCAGATTCCGGATGATGATGGCCGGCGTGCAGATGGCTTTCGTTAATCACGGCCAGCCGCTCCGGCGAAAATGCCTTTTTCAGCTTGTCTTCCATGGTTGCCTGTATGGACATTGCCGTCTCCCTTCACCACATATCGCCAGCAGGATCGCGGAAGCCGAACCGACTTCGTTGCATGCCGCGCTTCAACAAAATCGGTCCTTCGCCCGCTTTATGCCGCGATTCAGCGGTTAGGGCGATCATCGCGAAAATGTCAATTCTTGTTTCGCATCTGCGAACGCCCCATAAATGGGTTAGATGAAGCCGTATCCCAAATATTTCGAGAAGATCCGCATCCGCCAGGAGAAGGACGCGGAGCTGAAGTCGCACGCGCCGGTCTGCCAGTGGGATGGCTGCAAGGAGGCGGGCACCCACCGCGCTCCGGTCGGGCGCATGAAGGAGGGCGAGTATTTCCGCTTCTGCTTCGACCATGTGCGCGAGTATAACAAGGGCTTCAACTATTTTTCCGGCGTGCCGGACACCGAGGTCGCCCGTTTCCAGAAGGAGGCGATGACAGGCCACCGGCCGACCTGGAAGATGGGAGTCAATGGCGCCTCGACGCGCTCGTCGCCCGATATGGCGCAGATGCGCTCCGGCCGCGCAGGCTACTACAACCGCATGCGCGACCCGTTTGACCTGTTCAAGGGGCCGAAGGATCCGCGCGAGGTGCGTGAGCGCAAGGCCAAGCCGCTTGAGGCCAAGGCGCTGGAAACGCTTGGCCTTGATACAAAGGCGACTGGCAAGGAGATCAAGGCGCGCTATAAGGAACTGGTGAAGCGTCACCATCCGGATGCGAATGGCGGCGACAGAGGTTCGGAAGACCGGTTCCGCGATGTGCTCCAGGCCTATCGCGTGCTCAAGCAGGCGGGTTTGTGCTGAGCAACCCAACGGTTCGTGTCGTTTTCCAACTTTCATAAGGGTGGAAAAGGCTCTAAGACCGCCCCCGGACAAAATCGATTGCCGGCGAAATCAGTCGTTTCGCCCGTGGAGACGTGGATAGAGATGAACAAGGTCGACCGCGACATCGCCAACCTGCCCGACACCACGGTGTCGGTGAAGGACAAATTCGGCTTCGACTCCAAGATGGTGGTGCCGGCCTATTCGGTCACCAGCGAACATGTGCCCGACATCGATCCCGACTATCTTTTCGACAAGGCGACGACGATGGCGATCCTCGCCGGCTTCGCCTACAACCGGCGCGTCATGGTGTCGGGCTATCACGGCACCGGTAAGTCGACCCATATCGAGCAGGTCGCGGCCCGCCTCAACTGGCCTTGCGTGCGCGTCAATCTCGACAGCCATGTCAGCCGCATCGACCTCGTCGGCAAGGACGCGATCGTGGTCAAGGACGGCTTGCAGATCACCGAATTCCGTGACGGCATCCTGCCATGGGCCTACCAGCACAATGTGGCGTTGTGCTTCGACGAATACGACGCCGGCCGTCCGGACGTGATGTTCGTCATCCAGCGCGTGCTGGAATCGTCTGGCCGGCTGACGCTGCTCGACCAGAGCCGCGTCATCCGTCCGCACCCGGCGTTCCGGCTGTTCTCGACCGCCAACACGGTCGGGCTCGGCGACACCACCGGCCTCTATCACGGCACCCAGCAGATCAACCAGGCGCAGATGGACCGCTGGTCGATCGTCACCACGCTGAACTACCTGCCGCACGACAATGAGGTGAACATCGTGCTGGCCAAAGCCAAGCACTATCGCGACGGCAAGGGCAAGGACATCGTCAACAAGATGGTGCGCGTCGCCGACATGACGCGCTCGGCCTTCATCAACGGCGACCTGTCGACCGTGATGAGCCCGCGTACCGTCATCACCTGGGCGGAGAATGCCGAGATCTTCGGCAATATCGGCACGGCGTTCCGGCTGACCTTCCTCAACAAATGCGACGAACTGGAGCGCTCGGTGGTTGCCGAGTTCTACCAGCGCGCCTTCGGCGAGGATCTGCCGGAGAGCGCCGCCAATGTGGTGCTGGGCTAAGCAGAGCCTCGATGGCGGGTCCGGGCGACAATACGCGCAACAAGTCGAAAACGGGCTCTGAAGCCGACAGCTTCAAGCGCGCCGTCACCGTCTGCATGCGCGCCATCGCCGGCGACAAGGAAATGGAAGTCGGCTTCGCCAAGGACCGCCCGGCGCTCGCCGGCAGCCGCGCCCGGCTGCCGGAATTGCCCAAGAAGGCGTCCAAGACCGACATAGCCATCACCCGCGGCCTCGGCGATTCCATGGCGCTCAAGCGCGCCTGTCATGATGTGCGCATCCACACCAGGCTGGCGCCGGAAGGCAAGGCGGCCCGCGCCATCTACGACGCGGTCGAGCAGGCGCGCGTCGAGGCGATCGGCAGCCGCGCCATGCAAGGGGTCGCCGACAATATAGGCTCGATGCTGGAGGACAAATACGCCAAGGCCAATCTCGTCGACGTCAAGGACAAGGCCGACGCCCCGATCGAGGAGGCGCTGGCGCTGATGGTGCGCGAGAAGCTGACCGGCCGGCCGGTCCCCAAGAGCGGCGAGCGGCTGGTCGAGCTCTGGCGCCCCTGGGTCGAGGAAAAGGCCAGCGCCGACCTCGACGGGCTGTCGTCCAAGCTCGACGACCAGCAGGCCTTCGCCCGCGTCGTGCGTGAAATGCTCGCCTCCATGGAAATGGCCGAGGAACTCGGCGACGAGCAGGAGACCGAAGACTCAGAGGACAATGACGACAACCAGCCGCAAGGCGAGGAACAGAGCGAGGAAGGCGGCGAGGACGATTCCGGCTCCGAACAGTCGCAGTCCGAGGATGCCGAAGCCTCTGCGGACGACGAGCAGTCGGCCGAGACCGAAGCCTCCGACGCCACTGCCGACGATTTGTCCGACGATGACGATGCCGATGCCGAGACGCCCGGCGAGGCGCGCCGCAACGACAACCCCTTCACCAACCTGCCGAAGGAGATCGACTACAAGGTCTTCACGTCAGCTTTCGACGAGACGGTGGGGGCGGAGGAGCTTTGCGAGGAAGAAGAGCTCGACCGGCTGCGCGCTTTCCTCGACAAGCAACTCGCCAACCTGTCCGGTGTCGTCGGCCGGCTGGCCAACCGTTTGCAGCGCCGCCTGATGGCGCAGCAGAACCGGTCGTGGGATTTCGACCTGGAAGAGGGCTATCTCGACCCGGCACGGTTGGTGCGCGTCGTCATCGATCCGATGCAGCCGCTGTCCTTCAAGCAGGAGCGCGACACCAAATTCCGCGACACCGTGGTGACGCTGGTGCTCGACAATTCGGGTTCCATGCGTGGCCGGCCGATCACCGTCGCCGCCACCTGCGCCGACATTCTGGCGCGCACGCTGGAACGCTGCGGCGTTTCGGTCGAGATTCTGGGCTTCACCACGCGCGCCTGGAAAGGCGGGCAGGCCCGCGAGAAGTGGCTGAAGGACGGCAAGCCGCCGAATCCGGGCCGGCTGAACGACTTGCGCCACATCATCTACAAGTCGGCCGACCATCCCTGGCGGCGGGCACGGCGCAATCTCGGACTGATGATGCGCGAGGGCCTGCTCAAGGAAAACATCGACGGCGAGGCGCTGCTGTGGGCGCATAACCGGCTGATCGCGCGACCCGAACAGCGCAAGATCCTGATGATGATCTCGGACGGCGCGCCGGTCGACGATTCGACGCTGTCGGTCAATCCGGGCAATTATCTCGAGCGCCATCTGCGCGCCGTCATCGAGCTGATCGAGACGCGCTCGCCGGTCGAGCTGCTTGCCATCGGCATCGGCCATGACGTCACCCGCTATTACCGGCGCGCCGTCACCATCGTCGATGCCGAGGAACTGGCCGGTGCCATGACCGAGCAATTGGCTTCGCTGTTCGCCGAGGAAAGCGCACGCGATACACGGCGCGGCGGCATGCGGCGCGCCGGATGATCTTTTCGCGCGGCGGATTTCGACAAGCACTTTTCGCCGCCATCGCCCTGTTTGCCGGTGCAGCCCCGGTGCCATCCAGTTCGGCCGGCGCGACCTCGGTTGAACCGGTCGAGGTTTCGGCCCGTCCGATCACCGAATTCCGTATAGGCCGTACCGACAGGCAATTCGGTCCGCTCGAATTCGTCGGCGGGCTCGAGATGACGTCGCCGTCGCGCGATTTCGGCGCCCTGTCGGCCTTCCGTTTCCTGAAAGGCGGTCGCGACTTCGTCGGCGTCGCCGATACCGGCTTCTGGTTCTTCGGCACCGTGACCCATGATGCGGACCAGCGCCCGTCAGGCATCCGGGACTTCCGCATGGAACAGATGGTCGATGCATCGGGCCAGCCGATCGACGAGAAATCGAAAGTCGATGCCGAGGGGCTTTCCGTCAAGGACGGCATTGCCACCGTGGGTTTCGAGCGCAACCATCGGGTCGCCCAGTTCAGAATAAACCCCGACGGTATGAAGGCGCCCTTCAGGCAGATGGATTTCCTGGTTCCGGCATGGGAGCTGCGCCGGAACAGAGGCTTCGAGACGGTCACCCACGCCAATGCCGATGGCCGCCACCAAGGCGGCCTGGTCGTGGTGTCGGAAAAGAGCTTGGACAAGGCTGGCAACATCTATGCCGCCATCATCGAAGGTCCGCACAAGGGCGTCTTCACCGTCAAGCGCAACGGCGATTTCGACATCACCGATGGGGCCTTCCTGCCGGATGGCGACCTTCTGCTGCTGGAGCGCAGTTTCACGATGGCAGGAGGCCTCAAGATGCGGCTTCGGCGCATTGACGGCGAGACCGTGGAGAAGGGCGCGGTCGCCGACGGTCCGGTGCTGCTGGAAGCCGATATGGGCTACCAGATCGACAATATGGAAGGGCTCGACGTCTGGACGCGCGAAGACGGCGCGCTGATGGTGTCGCTGATCTCCGACGACAATCACTCGATCCTGCAGCGCAATCTCTACCTGGAATTCATTTTGCACCAGGACTGAGCAAGGCCGCTGCGGTCAGGGCCTTGTGGCGATCCAGATGACATGGCGCGCGCCGCGCTTGCCGTTGGCGCGCGTGCTCGCCTCCTCGACCGCGAAACCTGCCTGCTTCAGCCGCCGGGTGAAGCCGCTGTCCGGCCCTTGCGACCACACGGCAAGCACGCCGCCGGACTTCAGTGCGGTGCGCGCTGCCGCCAGGCCCTGCAGGCTGTACAGCGCGTCGTTGGATTTGTGAACGATGCCGTCCGGGCCGTTGTCGACATCGAGCAGGATGGCGTCCCAGACCGCGGGCCGGGATCTTATCAACTGCCCGACATCGGCCTCCCGCACGATGACGCGCGGGTCGTCGAGACAGCCACCAAACAGCTCGGCCATCGGCCCTCGCGCCCACGCGACGACCGCCGGCACCAGTTCCGCGACAGTGATTTCGGCATTCTCAGCTAATTCGTCGAGAGCGGCGCGCAGCGTAAAACCCATGCCAAGCCCGCCGATCAGCATTCTCGGCTGTCTGCGGCCGGCGATCCTCTGACAAGAGAGCTTCGCCAGCGCCTCTTCCGAGCCGCTGAGGCGGCTGTTCATCAACTCGTTGGTGCCCAGCATGATCGAGAATTCGGAACCGCGCCGCTTGAGCCGAAGCTCCTGCGCGCCATCCGGGGTTTTCGCGGAGTCCAGCTGGATCCAGGGAATCACGCGCCACCTCTCTTCCTGGCCGTGATCTGGTCCGAAAACCGGATTCCACTTTTCGGGATCACGGCCTAGACCGCGGCAACAGCCGGCTGGCTCCAGCGGGCGGCGAGCAGCCGGTAGGGGATCAATGCCACGACGGCGATGATCAGCTTCACGCTGAGGTCGCCAAGTGCCCAGGAGACCCAACGCATGGCCTCGACCGGCAACACGCCCATCAGCGGCGCCGTTTCCAGCGCAAAACTGTCGCTTGGGCCAACGAAGGCGAAAGCCGCGGAGAAAGCGACGCTGAAGAACACGACGGTGTCGAACACCGAGCCGACCAGCGTGCCGACGATCGGCGCCCGCCACCAGCTCTGTCGGCGCAGACGGTTGAACACGGTCACGTCGAGCAATTGCGCGGTGAGGAAAGCCGCGCCGGACGCCGCCGCGATGCGCGCCAGCCGGTCGGCGGCGGTCTCGAATTCGATGAAACCATGGCGGAACAGGAAGGGCGGCACGAGGACCGAGCAGACCACCGCCGTCATGAAGCCGACAAAAACGATCCGGCGCGCCACGGCAGGCCCGTAGCGGCGATTGGCGAGGTCGGTGACGAGGAAGGAGAAGGGATAGGTAAAGGCGCCCCAGGTCAGCAGGTCGGCCAGCGACAAGCCGCCGATCTGGCCGTGCATCGGGAACTGCACGAGGATGTTCGATGCCACGACGACAAGCGCCATGGCGGCCACGAAGGGCAGGTATCGCGAGAAGGAAGTCATTTTTTTATCCTGGGTAATGGAACCAGCGGAGCGTCATGCCGAAACCGGATCGCGCTCGCTTTGTTCGAGCACCGGATTTCCGAAACCGCCTTGCGGACGGTGATCCGATGCTCAAGGCCGACAAGAGGTTGGCCAGGGCGGTCGTCCCCCGCCTGAAAGACAGTTTACGCGGCAGCCTGCTCGGCGAGCTTCTTGGCGATCTGCTTCTTCAAGAGGCGCGCGCGCTGCGACAGCTCCTTGACGTCAGCCTTGACCAGGAAGGCATCGAGACCGCCGCGATGCTCGACCGAACGCAGCGCGTTGGCAGAGATGCGCAGGCGCACATTCTGGTTCAGCGCCTCCGAAATCAGCGTCACGTTGACGAGGTTCGGCAGGAAGCGACGCTTGGTCTTGTTGTTGGCGTGGCTCACATTGTTGCCGGTCTGGACTGCCTTGGCAGTGAGTTCGCAGGTGCGGGACATGGTTCTAACCTTCAGTTCTCTCGGGGACCTGCCAAACCTTCGTGCCCACGCCGGGTGGCGCGCGGTTCTGGTCAAGCGGCCTTATGGAAAAAGTTGGCGTTCCATAGTTGCATTTCGCCGATGCGTCAAGCTCCAGCCTGGCCCAGCGGCATTTCACATTAAGGCCGGAATTCGTCGTATAAGCGGTTCCATAGGGACATGCCAGACCGGAGTTGTCCGCCTCCGGCTGAAATCAAGGACCCGATCGCGCCATGCTTCGCTTGCCCCATGCCCTTGCCGCCGCGCTGGCCGCCGCCTCACCGTCGGCCGCGACGGCCGCCGCGCCGCAGTCCTTCAGGGGCGAATACACGGTGTCGTTCCTCGGCCTTTCCATCGCGAAATCCAGCTTTTCCAGCCATTATGAGAACGGCGTCTATTCGATCGACGGCAGCGTTTCCGCGGCTGGTCTGGCCAAGCTGTTCGACGATACGCGCGGCACGATCTCGTCCAAGGGTACGATCTCGGGCCAGAAGATGGTGCCGCAGGCGTTCCGCGCGGACTACACTTCCGGCAAGAAAGCCTCCGCGATCGACATCCGTTTTGCCAATGGCAACGTCACCTCGACGACGGTCGTTCCCGCGCCGGAAAAGCGCGATCCCGAGAGTTGGGTGCCACTCGGCGCCGGCGACCTGGCATCGGTGCTCGATCCGATGGCGGCGACCGTCATCCATGCCGACAGCCTCGACAAGGTCTGCGGCCGCACGGTGAGGCTCTATGACGGCGAGATGCGCGCCGACCTGACGCTGAGCTACGCTTCGAAAGGGTCGATCTCGGTGCCCGGCTACAAGGGCGACACGGTCACCTGCCGGATGGGTTTCGAGCCGGTGGCGGGCTATCGCAAGGGCCGCAAGGCGCTCAACTACCTCAAGAACAAAAGTCGGATGATGGTGACGTTTGCACCGCTTGGCCAAACCGGGGTATATGCGCCGATCCGCGCGACGGTCGGGACGCAGATCGGCACCTTGACGATCAGCGCCAGGCGGTTCGAAGCAATACAATAAGGCGCCACGCGCGCCGCTGGAGACAGAATGGGGCGCGCGACACTGATCGGCTTTTCGGCCGTCGCCATGTGGGCACTGCTGGCGTTGCTTACGGACGCATCCGGCAAGGTGCCGCCGTTCCTCTTGTCGGCGATCACCTTCTCGATCGGCACCGGGGTCGGGCTTTTCGCGCGCCTTTTCATGCCGGCCGCTGATAAAAGCCAGAAGATACCTCGCCAGGTTTGGGTGATCGGCATTGCCGGCCTCTTCGGGTACCATTTCTTCTACTTCACCGCGCTGCGCAACGCGCCGGCGGTGGAGGCGAGCCTGATCGCCTATCTGTGGCCGCTGCTGATCGTGCTCGGCTCGGCACTGATGCCGGGCGAGCGGCTGGCCTGGAACCATATCGTGGGCGCGCTGCTCGGCCTTGCCGGCACCGTGCTCATCGTCACCAAGGGCGGCGGCCTCGCCTTCGACGCGCGCTATGCCTTCGGCTACGCCATGGCTGCCGTCTGCGCCGTGCTGTGGTCGTCCTATTCGCTCCTGTCGCGGCGTTTCCCTTCGGTGCCGACCAGCATCGTCACCTGGTTCTGCGCGGCGACCGCGCTGCTGTCGCTTGCCTGCCATCTGGTGCTGGAAGAAACGGTGCTGCCCGCGAGTGCCGGGCAGTGGCTTGCCGTGCTCGGTCTCGGCCTGATGCCGGTCGGGGCAGCCTTCTATGCCTGGGACGTCGGCGTCAAGCGGGGCAACATCCAGGTGCTGGGCGCGGCAAGCTATGCCGCGCCGCTCCTGTCGACGCTGGTGTTGATCGCGGCCGGCGTCGCCGAGCCGTCGCTGCGCATCGTCGCGGCCTGCGTGCTCATCACCGGCGGGGCAGCACTTGCGGCAAAGTCGCTGCTCCTGCGCAAGCCCACCGAAGGCGGAGCCCGGGCATCCGAAAGCGGAGCCGGGGCATCCGAAGGCGGAGCCCGGGCATGACGATGCCGTTTCCAGGCGGCATCGACGGCAACGCCAATGCGACGCTGATCTTTTCGCTGGTGGCGGCGGTCGTCTACGCCTTCACATCAGGCATGGCGCCGACGCTCGCCCGTTCGGCGGCAAAAACGCTCGCCGTGGCCATGCTTGCCGTGCTGGCGGCGATGCAGGGCGGGCCGCTGCTGCTGGTCGCCGCCCTTGCACTGAGCGCCGTCGGCGACGCCTTCCTGTCGCGCGACGGCGAAAAGATGTTTCTGGGCGGGCTGGGCAGCTTTCTCGCCACGCATATCGTCTATGTCGTGCTGTTCCTGCGCAGCGGCGAGGGGCTGGGAGTGCTGGCGGCCGAACCCTGGCGCGCGGCAATCACACTTGTCATGGCGGTGTTCGTGATCCTCATGCTGGCGGCGCTGTGGCGCCGCATCGGCCCGGCCCTGCGGGCGCCGATCGCGGGCTATGTCGCGGCCATCCTCGCCATGGGCATTTCGGCGCTGACGACGAGCAGTGCCGCTGTTATCGGCGGCGCCATTCTGTTCATGGCCTCAGACGCGCTGCTGGCCACGGAACGGTTCCTGGCGGCCGCCATTTCGCCGCATCGCGCCTGGATGCGTTTGGCGGTCTGGGTGCTCTACTACACCGCCCAACTTGCGATCACGCTTGGTTTCCTGCTGCGTTAAGGCTGTTTTGGCCGCCAGCCGGGCTCCGCCAGTTCAAACGCCGCAAAGTCGAAGCCCGGCGCCACCGTGCAGCCGACCAGTGTCCACTCGCCCAAGCTGCGTGCCGATTGCCACCAGCCCGCCGGCACGACGATTTGCGGCCGCTCGCCGGCGGCGAACTCGATGCCGAGCACCTGCTCGATCACCCGGTTAGCCCTTGGGCCGCCTTCTTCCCATATCGACAACGCCAGCGGCGCGCCGGCGTAGAAGTGCCACGCCTCGGCGGCATCCCTGACGCGATGCCAGGCGGAAACCTGGCCCTGCTCCAGCAGAAAATAGATCGCCGTCGAGTGGCCTCGGGCCCCGCCGCCACCGTCGCGAAAGGTTTCCGTGTACCAGCCGCCTTCCGGGTGCGGCTTCATGCCAAGGAGGGCGATGATTTCTGCGGAACTCGTCATGGTTTCGACCAGTGTCGCTTGGCCTAGAAATTATCCTTGCGCTTGCGGATTTCGGCAAAAACCTCGACGTCCGACGCCTTCTCCATGCCGAGATGCCTGCGGATTGCCGGATCGTGCCAGCGCAGGAAAGGGTTGGTCGACAATTCCTCGCCGATCGTGGTCGGCAGCGTCGGCTTGTTATCGGCGCGCAACGCTTCAATTTTTGCCGCGCGTTCCTTCAATGCCGAATTGGTCGGGTCGACGCTCAGCGCGAAACGGGCGTTTGCGAGCGTGTATTCGTGCCCGCAATAGATCACGGTCGCGGCAGGCAGTGCCGCGAGCTTCTTCAGGGATTCAAACATCACCGGCGGCTTGCACTCGAACAGCCGCCCGCAACCGAGCGCGAACAGTGTGTCGGCGGTGAACGCCACTTTCGATGCCGGCAGGTGATAGGAGACGTGGCCGGCGGTGTGGCCGGGGGTGGCGATCACTTCGATACGTTCTTCGCCGAGATGCAGGACCGAACCGTCCTCGACCGTGTCGTCAATGCCGGGGATCCTGGCCTTTTCCGCTTCGGGACCGACGATGCGCAGCTTGAACCGCTGCTTCAGCGCCAGATTGGCCTCGACATGGTCGACATGGTGATGCGTGGTCAGGATGACAGTCGGCGTCCAGCCGGTGCGCTTGACCGCGGCCAGGATCGCCGCCTCTTCCGGCGCATCGATAAGCGCGGTCTGACCGCTTTTGGGGTCATGCACCAGCACGCCGAAATTGTCGCTGCGGCACATGAACTGTTCGATTTCGACCGCCATCGCATCTCTCCATCTTCGCCGCAGACATAGGACGCCGACGCGCAGATGTCATCCCGAAGATGACTGATGTCAGGATGCCATTCGACATCCGGGATCTTGGGACGTCGCGGCCTTTGTTGAAACGCGCCGATATCGCGGCTACATCCCTGACATGCATTCCGACATCGTCGATCTCCGCTCCTTCTATTCGACAGCGCTCGGTCGCTTCGCCGAGCATTCGATCACCATGGCATTGTCATCGATATGGGCCACCGTCCCCAATGAGCGGCTGGTGGGGCTCGGCTACACCTTACCGTGGCTGGAACGGTTCGGCAGCGACGCCGAGCGGGTGTTCGCCTTCATGCCGGCGACGCAGGGCGCCGTGGTCTGGCCGGCGACGGGGCCGACCGCGACGGCTCTGGTTTTCGATGAGGAACTGCCGCTGGTCGATTCCTGCATCGACCGCATGCTGCTCGTGCATTCGCTCGAACATGTCGAAAACCCGCGCGAAACGCTGAACGAGATCTGGCGCGTGCTGTCGCCGGCCGGCCGGGTGGTCATCGTCGTGCCCAACCGGCGCGGCGTCTGGGCGCGGTTCGAGCACACGCCGTTCGGCAATGGCAGGCCCTTCTCGCGCGGTCAGCTCACCGAATTGCTGCGCGAGGCGAATTTCACGCCCGCCGCCTGGTCCGACGCCCTGTTCTTTCCGCCATCGCGGCGGCGTTTCATGATGCGCTTCCACAATATGCTGGAGCGTGCCGGCCGGCGGCTGTGGCCGATCTTTTCCGGCGTCATCGTGGTCGAGGCGCAGAAGCGGCTCTATCAGGGCGTGCCGGCCGCCCAGCGCGCTTCCCGACGGGTTTTCGTGCCGGTGCTTTCGCCGCATGCAGCAACGCGGCTCGGCCGGCGGATAGAGACCGGGGCCACGACATCACCGGGTTCGCGAATGACACCTTCGTGATCATGCTGGAAATTTGCGCCGGACGGCATTTCGCGACCTATCTGTCGCTGACGGGCTCGCAGCCTGGCTGAGGACCGATGCCGTCACTGCTCTCCATCCGGTTTCA
Organism: Mesorhizobium sp. CA13; assembly: GCF_020165235.1. NCBI lineage: Bacteria > Pseudomonadati > Pseudomonadota > Alphaproteobacteria > Hyphomicrobiales > Phyllobacteriaceae > Mesorhizobium > Mesorhizobium sp. CA13. The sequence goes on from NZ_JAIUHS010000019.1 coordinate 29,237, forward strand.
GCGCCGCCTCTGAATGCAAGGACTTCAGCTCATGGCCGATCATCCGGACAATGATGCCTCTGCCCGGCCTATCGCTGCGGTCGAAGCCTCGAGCCTGCGTGATCAGGTGGCGGCGATCAAGCTGGCGCTTGCCGGATCGCCGGTTCGCAAAGGGCTACGCTGGGCCTCCATCGGAATGGTGGCCGTCATTGTCGCGACCTCGATCGGCCAGGTACTGCTCAACCGCTGGAACCAGCCTTTCTACGATGCGCTTGCGCGCCGCGACATGCCGGCCTTCCTGCACCAGCTCGCCATTTTTGCCGCCATCGCCGGTGGGCTCCTTGTGCTCAATGTCGGCCAGACCTGGCTCAATCAGACGATCCGGCTGAAGCTGCGCGAGGCGCTGACGCTCGATCTGATCGATGGATGGATGCGGCCGGCGCGCGCCTTTCGCCTGGCGCATGCGGGCGCCATCGGCGTCAATCCCGACCAGCGCATGCAGCAGGATGCGAGCCATCTTTCCGACCTGTCGACGGATCTTGGGGTTGGCCTGCTGCAATCCTTAATCCTGCTCGCCTCCTTCGTCGGCGTGTTGTGGGAGCTGTCCTCGGGCTTCGTCTTCCATATCGGGGGAACGTCGCTCGCCATACCGGGCTACATGGTGTGGGCGGCCATCCTCTATGCCGGTACGGCTTCCTGGCTGAGCTGGCTGGTCGGACGGCCTCTGATCCGCCTCAACAGCGACCGTTACACACGCGAGGCGGAGCTGCGTTCCTCGATGGTGCGCGTCAACGAGAACATCGATGCCATCGCGCTCGCCCGCAGCGAGCCCGACGCCAGGCGGCGGCTGGAAATCGATCTCGGCACCGTGCTCGGGGCCATGCGGCGCATCTACAGCGCCCAGATCAATCTCGCCTGGGTGACAGACACCTATGGCTGGATCACCGTGGTGGCTCCCATCCTGGTCGCTTCGCCGGTCTATTTCGCGGGCGACATCAGTTTCGGCGGGCTGATGATGGCGGTCGGCGCCTTCAATCAGGTCCATTCCTCATTGCGCTGGTTCATCAACAATATCGGCAGCATCGCCGATTGGCGCGCGACGCTGATGCGCGTCGCCGATTTCCGCATTGCGCTGGATGAGACCGATGTGCTGCACGACCAGGAAAGGCGCATCGAATTCGGCGAGAATGCAAACCGCAAGCTGACCTTCGAGAAACTCGAAGTGGCCTCGCCCGAGGGGCGCACGAGGTTCGCCGAGCAGCATGTCGAGATCCACGCCGGCGAACGCGTCCTGCTTACCGGCGAGCCGGGCGCGGGCAAGACGCTGTTCTTTCGCGCCATTGCCGGCCTGTGGCCGTGGGGGAGCGGGCGCATCGGCATGCCGGCGGGAGAGATGCCCATCTTCGTGCCGCGCACGCCCTACTTCCCGACCGCCACGCTGCGAGAAGTGCTCGACCGCGTCGACGGGGTTGCGCCGGCAAGCGATGCCGATATTTCGGCCGTGCTGGCCGAGATCGGCCTGGAGCGCCTGTCGTCGTCGCTCGACCGCAGCGCGCGCTGGGAGCATGAGCTGGCCGACGACGAACTGCGCCTGCTGGCTTTCGCTCGGCTCGTGCTGCGGCACCCGAAATGGGTGATCATCGATGAGGCTCTCGATGCCTTCGACGGGCCGACGCTGCGGCGGGTGCTGTCGATGCTGGAGAAGCGGCTGGCCGGGGCGACGATCCTCAATATCGGGCGCGGCCAGCACGACAGTCAGTTCTTCCCGCGCGCACTGACCATCGTGAAGGCGTCCGGCATGCCGGCCCTGAAGCCCGCACGCATAAGGGCGGGCGCGATCGAGCCGCCGCCGGCAGCTCCTCGCCGCAAGAAATAGCACCTCTCGGGGCTGGCCCGCGCCACGCCATGCGGCAGCTTTATTTCGCCGTGATCGCGAGGGAAGATCGCAGCGGAAACATCGCTTGAGCCGGCCATGCTTGATGCTCTCAGCCTGCTTGCCTGCCTGGCCTGCACCGAGGCCGCCGTGACTGCGCCCGCGCCGGATAGTCTGGCCGTTGACGTCGAACTGGTGCTGGCGGTCGACATCTCATTGTCGATGGACGAGAAGGAGTTCGCCCTGCAGCGCGCCGGCTATGTGGAGGCGCTGCGTCATCCCGACTTCATCAAGGCGGTCCGCGCCGGGAACGCCGGTCGCATCGCGCTCACCTATTTCGAATGGGCCGGCACTGTGCGCGACGACGCGCTCATCGGCTGGCAGGTCATCGACGGCGCCGAGAGCGCCAACGCTTTTGCCGACAAGATCGCGGCCCGTCCGTTCCGCAGCTTCCGCGGCACGTCGATCTCCGGCGCGCTCGCCTTCGGCGCGGGGCTTTTCGACCGCACCGCTTTCGAAAGCGAACGCAGCGTCATCGATATTTCCGGTGACGGACCAAACAATATCGGGCCGCCCGTCACCGCCACGCGGGATGCGGCAAACGCCAGAGGCATCGTCATCAACGGCCTGCCGATCCTGATCAATCCATCGCCCACCTTCAGCCATCTCGACCGGTACTACGCCCAGTGCGTAACCGGCGGGCCGGGCTCCTTCGTGCTGCCGATTTATACAGCCGCCGAATTTTCGACGGCGATCCGGCGTAAGCTGATCCTCGAAGTAAGTGGCATTCGGGACAGGCCCGCAATCACCCGCGTCGACGCCGACCCGCCGGTCGACTGCCTGCTTGGGGAGCGGGACAGGCGGTTTCTGTCGGATCCCTATTTCCCGGAACTTGACCGATGAGCATCTGAAGCATCCGGCGGACGGATGCCCAGACCTGTCTTCAAGGCCAAGCCGAAGACGGCGTTGCCTGCCTCGGGTCGCAGCTATTCGATGACCTCGGAGGTAATCGCATCCTGGCCGATGGTTGGGCAGATTGCCTTGCGCGGCCGGTCGTCGGCCTCGAACCGAAGGGAGTTACGCCATGACCGCTTACGCCGTTGCTCACATGCGCCAGGTCAAGATGGGCCCGCAGATTGTCGAATACCTGCAGAAGATCGATGCCACGCTGGAACCTTTCGGCGGCCGGTTCCTGGTCCATGGCGGCGATGTGGAGATGATCGAGAATGACTGGCCGGGGCATCTCATCATCATCGAATTTCCGGACAAACAGCGTGCGCGCCGCTGGTACGATTCAGCTGCCTATCAGGCAATACTGCCGCTGCGGACGGACAATTCGACCGCCGATGTGGTGTTCGTCGATGGCGTCGAATATCCACACAAGGCCACGGATGTCCTGGAATGAAGCGGCGTGCCTTATCGCTTCAACAAGAACACTGCTTGCTGGCCGAAGAAATTCCAGAACCACCACGGCATCGACAGGCCGATCTTCTGGCCGTTGGCGTCGAGCGCGGTTGCCCTTTCCACGCTCGCGCCAAGCTCCTCGCACAAATTGACGAAGTCGCGGATGGTGCAGAAATGGATGTTTGGCGTGTCGTACCAGGAATAGGGCAGGTCCTTGGTCACCGGCATGCGGCCTTTGACGAACAGCGACAGGCGCACCCGCCAGTGGCCGAAATTGGGGAAGGACACGATGGCGTGTTCGCCGATCCTGAGCAGTTCGTCGAGAACGAGCTTCGGGTTGCGGGTCGCCTGCAAGGTCTGCGACAGGACGACGAAGTCGAAACCCTTGTCGGGATAGAATTCAAGATCCTTGTCGGCGTCGCCCTGGACGACGGAGAGGCCGCGCGCCACGCATTCGTTGACACCGCGCTGCGACAGTTCCAGTCCGCGGCCGTCGATCTGCTTGGTCTCCTGCAAAAGCTCGAGCAGCGAGCCATCGCCGGAACCGACGTCCAGCACCCGCGATTGCGGCGGGATCAGACCGGCGATTACCTCGAGATCGACGCGTTGGGCGCGGTTGACGCTCATGGCTTGCCCCTTGTCGTGGCGCGTGATCCGTGACCGACAGGTCTGCAATTCTGCGGGATCATGCGCCGAGCCCTCTCGCTCGCGCGGCCGAGCCGATGAAGCCGTTGATGGCGGCGAACAGTTCCGGCTCGTCGAGCAGGAAGGCGTCGTGCCCGCGATCGGTCTCGATCTCGACGAAGGACACCGACGCACCGGCGGCATTCAGCGCATGGACGATCGAGCGGCTCTCCTCGGTCGGAAACAGCCAATCCGAGGTGAACGACACCAGGCAAAAGCGGGTCTTGGTGCCGGCAAAAGCGTCCGCCAGCCTGCCGCCATGGTCGGCGGCGAGGTCGAAATAGTCCATGGACCGTGTCATGTAGAGATAGGAATTGGCGTCGAAACGGTCGACGAACGTCATGCCCTGGTGACGCAGATAGCTCTCGATCTGGAAGTCGGCGTCGAAGCCGAAGGTCAGAGCTTCGCGGTCCTGCAGGTTGCGGCCGAACTTCCGGTGCAAGGCTGCTTCCGACAGGTAGGTGATGTGGGCGGCCATGCGCGCCACGGCGAGCCCCTTTTCCGGGCGTTTGCCGTGCTCGAAATACTTGCCGCCATGCCATTCTGGGTCGGCCATCACGGCCTGCCGGCCGACCTCGTGGAAAGCGATGTTCTGCGAGGAATGCCGCGCGCCGGTGGCAATCGGCAGCGCCGAGAAAACACGTTCCGGATAGCTCGACGCCCATTGCAGCACCTGCATGCCGCCCATCGACCCGCCGAGCACGCAAAACAGTTTCTCGATGCCGAAATGGTCGATCAGCATCTGCTGGGCACGCACCATGTCGCGGATGGTGATGACCGGAAGGTCGAGCCCATAGGGCTTGCCGGTAGCGGGATTGGTGGAGGCCGGACCGGTGGAACCGAGGCAGCCGCCGATCACGTTTGAGCAGATGACGAAGAAGCGGTTTGTGTCGATGATCTTGCCGGGGCCGATCAGCACTTCCCACCAGCCCGGCTTGCCGGTCACCGGATTGGTGCTGGCCACATGCTGGTCGCCGGTCAATGCGTGGCATACGAGAATGGCGTTGGAACGGGCGTCGTTCAGCGTGCCGTAGGTCTGGTAGGCGATCTGGAACGGCGACAGCAGCGTGCCGGCGTCGAGCCTGAGCGGCTTGTCGGCGCCGAAGCGCACGACCGGGCTCGACGGTTGGTCTGCCTCGTTGTTGGTTCTGCCAGCGCGCTGAGCGGCCATCGCATCCTCTTACATCGCACGACGTGTCCGGCGGAAACCGAATACGGGCCGACACGGTGTCCGGCCGGCCGCGGACAACAAAAAACCGGCATTGCCTTCGCAAAGCCGGTTACGTCACGCAAACGGCCCTTTAGCGAATTGTTTAACGTGGCTGCAAGCCGACCGGCCAAATCACCACGGAACTGTTGCTGCCCTTCTAGAACTCACCTGCCTCGCCGTCAATGCCGCCTGCTTGCACCACTGCCACCTCTCGACATTGCGGGCCATGGCTTGTATTTCCGCAGCGGCTTCCAGGACGGAAGCGTTCTCGACGGATTTGCGATATGAGCCAGACCCCGGACAAGGCACGTCCAACCCCGCGCGCGGGCATCATGGACATCCAGGCCTATGTGCCGGGCAAGAGCGCGGCCCCCGCCGGGGTGGACAAGGTCCACAAGCTGTCGTCGAACGAGAACCCGCTCGGTCCCTCGCCGAAGGCAATCGAGGCCGCGCGCGAGGTCGCCGCCAAGCTCGACGTCTATCCCGACGGCACCGCCCGGCGCCTGCGCGAGGCAATCGCCGAGGTGCATGGGCTCAACGCACAGAACATCATCTGTTCCAACGGCTCCGACGAGATCCTCGGCCTGCTGGCGCAGACCTATCTCGCGCCCGGTGACGAGGCCATATTCACCGAACATGCCTTCATGGTCTACAAGATCTACATCCAGTCGGCGGGTGCGACGCCGGTCGCGGTGAAGGAGACCAAGGAGCGCGCCGACATCGATGCGATCCTGGCGGCCGTAACGCCACGTACGAAGATCGTGTTCCTCGCCAATCCCAACAATCCGACCGGCACTTACGTGCCGTTCCAGGAGGTGCGCCGCCTGCATGCCGGCCTGCCGAAGAACGTGCTTCTGGTGCTCGACGCCGCCTATGCCGAATATGTCAGGCGCAACGACTACGAGGCCGGCATCGAGCTGGCGGGCAGCTCGCAGAACGTGGTCATGACCCGCACCTTCTCCAAGATCGGACTTGGCGGGGCGCGGATCGGATGGATGTATGGGCCGATGCACATCGTCGACGCGATCAACCGCATACGCGGCCCCTTCAATGTCAATGCGACGGCGATCGAGGCCGGCATCGCCGCCGTGCGCGACCGCGCCCATGTCGAGCGCAGCGTCGCGCACAACGAGACCTGGCTGGCCTGGCTGAGCGAGCAGATGACCGGGCTCGGGTTGCGGGTAACGCCGAGCGTCGGCAATTTCCTCCTCATTCATTTTCCCGACGACGGCAAGCATTCGGCCGCGGCGGCGGACGATTATCTCACCCAGCGCGGCTACATCCTGCGGCGTGTTTCGGGCTACGGATTTCCCAACGCGCTGCGCATGACCGTCGGCACCGAAGAGGCCAATCGCGGCGTTGTCGCGGCACTCACGACATTCCTGAAAAGCTAGAACGCCATGGCATCACCGATGTTCGAAAAGATCGCGCTGGTCGGCATCGGCCTGATCGGCTCGTCGCTGGCCCGCGTCATCAGCCGCGAGGGCCTGGCCGGCCATGTCGCCATCTCGACGCGCAGCGCCGCAACGCTGGCGCGGGCGCAAGAGCTTGGGCTGGGCTCCTCCTACACCATGGATGCCAAGGAAGCGGTCCGCGATGCCGACCTGGTCATCGTCTCGGTGCCGGTCGGCTCGTCCGGCGCGGTGGCGCAGGAGATCGCGCCGGCGCTGAAGAGAGGCGCCATCGTCACCGATGTCGGCTCCACCAAGGCTTCCGTGATCGCACAGATGCAGCCGCATATACCCGGCGGCGTGCATTTCATTCCCGGCCATCCGCTGGCCGGCACGGAGAAATCAGGGCCCGATGCGGGTTTCGCCGATCTGTTCGACAACCGCTGGTGCATTTTCACGCCGCTGCCGGGCACGGATCCGGACGCGCTGGAAAAGCTGTCCGAATTCTGGCGCCGTTGCGGCGCCAACATCGACACGATGGATCCGCAGCATCACGACATGACGCTGGCCATCGTCTCGCATTTGCCGCACATCATCGCCTACAACATCGTCGGCACCGCCGATGACCTGGAATCGGTGACCAAGACGGAAGTCATCAAATATTCCGCTTCCGGTTTCCGCGACTTCACGCGTCTCGCCGCCTCCGATCCGACGATGTGGCGGGACGTGTGCCTGCACAACAAGGATGCGATCCTGGAAATGCTGGCGCGGTTCTCGGAGGATCTGGCTTTTCTGCAGCGGGCGATCCGCTGGGGCGACGGCGACAAGCTGTTCGACCTGTTCACCCGCACCCGCGCCGTGCGCCGCTCGATCATCGAGGCCGGCCAGGACATCGACGTGCCGGATTTCGGCCGCCAGGCGATCGAACATCCGGCGAAAAACTAGGCTCCTTCAGGCCAGGTCGCCGTCATCATCGCCAGCGTCTCGGCCTTGTCCGGCGCGCCCAACCTGCCGCCGAAGCGCTGACATTTGAGCGCCGCGGCCGCGCTGGCAAAGCGTAGCGCCTCTTCGATCGGCATGGCTTGCCCCAACCCCGCGGCGAAGGCACCATGAAAGACGTCGCCGGCTGCCAGCGTATCCACCACCTTGATCTTTGGCGCAGCGACGTGGCGCACGCAGCCGGCGTGCCTGTCATGCCACCATGTTCCAGCGCCGCCTGCGGTTACCGCGACGAAAGCGTCGGTGCGCGACGCAAGGTAGGCGCATGCGGCCTGCGGGTCCGCCGCCTGACCGCAGACGATGCGCGCCGCCGGTTCGGAGGCGACGATGTGCGAGGCGAGCGGCAACAGCCGCTCCAGCACTGCCAATGGCGCGGTGTCGGCATCGAGAATCCCGGGGCGGCGGGCAGCGCGCGCAGCGCTGAGCGCCAGCGCTGCCGCACCCGGCCAGCGCACATCGACCAGCACGGCATCGAAAGCGGTGAGATCGGCGACCGGCAAGCCGTCGGGATCGGCCTGGGCGCGCTGATCGTAGAAAGGCACGATGATGCGCTCGCCATGGCCGTCGACGAGGATCGCGGCCAGCGCTGAGCGCGCTCCGGCGACGCGACGGACGAGACTGCAATCGACGCCCTCCGCCTCGATGCCCGATATCAGCTGGTCGCCGACCTGATCATCGCCGGCGCTCGCCCAAAGCCACACTTCGGCGCCCAGCCGGCGTGCGGCGCAGGCGGCACTCGTGGCCATGCCGGAAGCGATCTGGACGCCATCGGCGGCCATGAACTTGCCCTGATGGACGGGAAGCGTTTCGACGCGAAGAATGGTGTCGAGCGTCAGCGCGCCGACGCTCAGGAGTTTTGCCGGTCTGTCCATTGGGGATGCTTAGCGCAGTTCACCGTTTCACGGAAACGGCGAACTGCTCTACCTCTTTGTTTTGACGCAAATTCCGGACGGAAAACCGTCCACACTTTTCCTGGAGTTGCTCTAGTCGACCGGCTTGATCTTGCCCAGCGGGATAAAGCCGAGCGAGGCCTTGCCCTTGACCACCTTGAGCGGCATCGACGGTTCGTTGCCGAGCAGCGCCAGGGCGGCAAAGCCTTGTTCGATCTGGTTCTTCTGCTCGGGTATGGCGGCGCCGAGAACGGCGGCCACGGCTTTCGGGTCTTTCAGTCTGATCATCAGATCGGCATCGACCAGACCCTCGGCGTCGACCGACAGCGGCCCGGAAACGGCGACGTGCGCCGTGCCCGACGACAAATCGAGCCTGCGGATCTCGATAGCTTGGCCGCGCAGGCTTTTCAGTTGCGTGCCGATCAGTGCCAGGCCGTTCTTCAGCGTCGCCTCGCCACTGGCGTCTAGCGGCGGCAGGACGCGGCCCCCGATCGCATCGGGGTCGATCTCCAGATCGCCGAAGCTGCCGATATAGTCGATATCCCTGCCGTTCGGCTGCAGCTGTCCCGCCGCCCTGCCGGCGCTGAACAGTTGCACCGGATCGGTGTCGTCGGCCGGATCGGTCTGGCCGGACAGGCCCTCGGCCGTGAGCGAAATGCGCCGCGGCAGCGGCCATGAGAGCTTGACGTTGGCCTGCAGATCATCCCAGTCGATCCACAGCGGCACCATGCCCGGAACCGAGGTCCTGAGCGGACCGCGCAGGTCCGCGACCGGCGACAGCGGCTGGATGATCTGGGCGACGGCGTTGAAAGAGCCGGCGGAGGCGGCAACGTTCTTGGCGTCGTCCTCATAGGCAAGATTGTCGCAGGAGACGGCGAAGCTCAGGGGATAACCGCTGACCTGGAGATTGGCGCAGCCGGCCTCGATGCCACTCTTGTTGAGCGTGGCGACCGCCTTGTCGGCTTCGCTCCGGACCCTGTCGGCGAGATAGAACCAGCCGCCGCTGTAGATGGCGAACAGCGCGATGACAAACGCTGCAAGCCAGAACAGGCGGCGGCGATGCTTCGGCTGGCGTTCGTCAGTGGACGTCATGCTGCGGTTCTCGTTCACGCATCGGGGGCTGTGGGCGGGCTGTCGATTCTGGCAACGACAATAGGTAGACAGAGATGGACGGAAAAAACACCGATTCCGGTGTGGTGTTGCCATTCTTACGCAATCAGGCACGGCGATATGGGCGATTTTTGGGTGTTTGGCTATGGTTCGTTGATATGGCGGCCGGGGTTCGCGCATGTCGAGACAAGGCGGGCGCGCCTGCATGGCTATCGTCGCGCGCTGTGCGTCTATTCCTTCGTCCATCGCGGCACGCGGGAACGTCCGGGGCTGGTACTCGGCCTTGACCGCGGGGGCTCCTGCGTCGGGCTGGCTTTCCGGGTGCCGGGCGAGTTGCGGGACGAGGTCGTCGCCTATCTGCGGGAGCGCGAGCTGGTCACCAATGTCTATCTCGAGCGCATGCTCAATGTCCGCCTTGACGGCGGCGGCACGGTCGAAGCCGTGGCCTATATCGTCGACCGCGGCCATGAGCAGTATGCCGGTGCGCTCGATGCCGCCCACGCCGCTGATGTGGTGCGCGGCGCTGTCGGCCAGTCCGGCAACAACGAGGACTATGTGTCGAGCACGCTCGACCATCTCCGGGCGCTCGGCATTCGCGACCACTGGCTGGAAGACGTGGCGAGGCGGATCGCGCCTTTGTGAAGCGCTGGTTCCGCGGAAAAATCCGGTGAGGCCTTTGACCTCGATGCGGCAAGACCTAGCTTAGGCCTCGAACCCGCAATGGGCGGCAGCCGCCCAATCCCACCCACGGAGATCAACCTTGCAGAAACGCCGTCTCGGTCGCACCGACCTTTCCATCGCGCCCCTGGTTCTGGGCGGCAATGTCTTCGGCTGGACCGCCGACGAGAAGACGTCGTTCGACCTGCTCGACCGCTTCGTCGGCGCTGGCCTGAACGCGGTCGACACAGCGGACGCCTATTCGCGCTGGGTGCCCGGCCATCAGGGCGGCGAATCGGAAACCATCATCGGCAAATGGATGAAGGACCGCGGCAACCGTGATAAGGTCGTGGTGATCACCAAAGTCGGCTCGGACATGGGACAGGGCCACAAGGACCTGTCCGCCGCTTACATCGAAAAGGCCGTCGATGCATCGCTGAAGCGGCTGCAGACCGAGTTCATCGATCTTTATCTGTCGCACTGGCCGGATCCGACCACGCCCTATGAGGAAACCCTCGGCGCCTATGAAAAGCTGCTCGCCAAGGGCAAGATCCGCTACGCCGGCTGCTCCAACCTAGACGCCGCCCAGCTACGCGCCGCACTGGACGTGGCGAGCCTGCGCAGCCTGCCGCGCTACGAGGTGCTGCAGCCGGAATACAATCTCTACGACCGCTCGTCGTTCGATGGCCCGCTGCGCGATCTCTGCATGGCCGAGGATATCGGCGTCATCACCTATTTCAGCCTGGCCAAGGGCTTCTTGAGCGGCAAATACCGCAGCGAGGCCGATCTCGGTCAAAGTCCGCGCGGCGGCGGGGTGAAGGACTACCTCAATGCGCGCGGGATGCGCATCCTCGCGGTACTCGACGCGGTGTCTGCCAGGCATTCGGCCAAACAGGCGGAAGTGGCGCTTGCCTGGGTCATTGCCCGGCCGGGCGTCACCGCGCCGATCGCCAGCGCCACCAAGCCTGAACAGATGGACAGCCTGATCAAGGCGGCGTCGCTGGAGCTGAACGCCGACGACATGGCCGAGCTCGACAAGGCGAGCGGCTGAGCCGCCAACAGCGCGCACGATCGTCCAAGACGATCTCCCCGACCTTGCCATACCGTCATTGACGCTTGGCAAGACAGGAGGCGCGGATGGCCGTCTCGTTTTTTTCGCAGCCGGATCTGTGGCGTCAGCTCGCTGCGCTGATGCTTGCCGCCATGGTCGTCATGGGCAGCCCGGGACCGGCGACGATAAGCGTTACCGCCGTCGGCGCGGCTTTCGGCCTGCGCCATTCCCTGAGCTACGCCTTAGGGGTGATCCTGGGCACGATCGCCGTGCTTCTGCTCGTGGCAAGCGGGGTGAGCGCTATGCTTGCCGCGATGCCGCGGCTCGCGCCGCTGCTCGTCGCTGCGTCGGCTGCCTATATCCTCTATCTCGCGTTCAAGATCGCCACCGCGCCGCCCCTGGCGGCGCATGCCGGCGAGGCCGCGCGCCCGACATTCGCCGGCGGCTTCCTGCTGGCGGTGGCCAACCCCAAGGCCTATGTGGCCATCGCCGCGGTGTTCGCCGGCGCGTCTGTTGACTGGGGCGCTGGCGACATCGGCACCGCGCCGAAACTGGCGGCCCTCGCGTTCATGATCGTCGCCATCCATGCCGTGTGGCTGCTTGCGGGCGCCGCTTTCGCGCGCTTCCTGCGCAGGCCGGTAGCCTCGCGCATCATCAATCTAGTCTTTGCCGCGACGCTGGTGCTGACGACCGCACTGGCCGTGTTCGCTTGAACATTGCGCGAGCGGCCGTCGGCGCCGATGGCCGCACTTCAGGCTTTGGCGCCGAGCTCCCGCAGCCGCTTCACTGCCGTCGGCGGCAAGGCGGGCGGATTGGGCGCGCGGGACGCGTCGATGAGGAACTGGTCGCAGGCGGTTTCGGTTTCCCCGATCAGCCGCCGCATGAATTCCTCCTTGTCCAGGCCCGGCGGGATCGGCGGCAGGAAGCGCGCCTTGATGGTGCCGGGATAGCGCAGGAACTTGCGGCGCGGCCAATAGAGGCCGGCAACATGGGCGACCGGCACCACGGGAATGCCGAGCTGTGCATAGATTTCGACGATGCCGTATTTGTAGGCGGGTTCGTCGCCGGGCGCGCGGCGGGTGCCTTCGGGATAGATGATGAGCTGGCGCGGGTTGCGCGCGATTTCTTCCTTTGTCGCCGCAACCACTGCCTTCAGCGCCTTTGAGCGGCTGCCGCGGTCGACCGGGATCATGCGCATTTTCAGGATGTACCAGCCAAAGAACGGAATCCAGGTCAGCTCGCGCTTCAGGATGTAGAGCGGATCCTGGAGATAGGGGAAGAAGGCGATCGCGTCCCAGAAGGACTGGTGCTTGGGCGCCAGGATGAAAGAGCCTTCGGGCAGATTTTCCAGCCCGGTGATGTCGCTCTTCGTCCCGGCGATCTTGTCGTAGAGCCACATCGAGGTGCGCGACCAGAACTTCGGCACGAACCAGGCGCGATGGCGCGGCGACAGGAAATAATAGGGAGTCCAGAGGATCATCTGGACGATCAGATTGACGTAGAAGACGAAGTTGAACGCCAGCGATCGGACTTGGAGCATTGGGGGAGGCCCGGTAAAGAGGTGTGCGTTGGTTACACCAAGCGGGCGCAAAAAGGAAATGGCCGAAGATGCCCCGAATGGCGCCGAAAAGCGTTTCGGCTTCGCCCGAAGGCCCAGCCGCGCTACATCAGCCGCGCCAGTCTTTCTTTCAAGCGCGGGGCGGCGAAGTCGAGAAATGCGCGCAGCTTCACCGGCAGCAGACCGTGGCCCGCATGCACCAGGCTTACCGGCCAGGGTTCCGGTTCGAACTCCCGCAGCAGCACGCGCAGCGCGCCTGACCGCACCGCCGCGTCGATCTGGTAGGACAGCACCCTCGTCAGCCCGACGCCGGCGAGCGCGGCATCGATGGCCGCTTCGGCGGTGTTGACCTGGAGCCGCGAGCGGATCCGAACCGGCATCTCGGTCTTGCCGGCGGTGAAGCTCCATGTCGAGAGCGCGCCCGGCCCTTCGAAGGTGATGCAGCTGTGGGCCTCGAGGTCCGCAAGCGTCGTCGGGGCGCCGCGTTCGGCCAGATAGCCGGGGCTCGCGCAAACGACATGGCGGATCGTACCGATCCGCATGGCGACAAAACTGGAGTCGGGAAGCCGGCCGATGCGGATGGCGAGGTCGAAATGGTCCTCGACCAACTGGGTTATGCGGTCGGCCAGCGTCAGGCGGATGTCCACGTCGGGATAGGCGGCGAGGAAGCCGGTCACGACGGGCAGCACGTGCAGGCGGCCGAAGACGACCGGCGCGGTGATGGCCAGTTCGCCCGTGGGGGCGCTGTATTCGCCGGCCGCCATGCGCTCGGCCTCGCCGACCTCGCCCAGGATGCGGCGGCAGGCGGCCAGATAGGCCTGGCCGGCGTCGGTCAGCGTAAGCCGGCGCGTCGAGCGGTTCAGAAGGCGGGTCTTGAGATGCCGTTCCAGGTCGGAAACCTTGCGGCTGACCGTCGCCAGCGGAATGCGAAAACGGCGCGCGGCGGCAGACAGGCTGCCGGCCTCCGCCGCGGCGACAAAAAGCGACATGGCTTCGAGCCGGTCCATGGTTTCTTCCGGAAATTGGAAGGATAGATTACAAATATGGCATCTACATCTGCTTGATGGAAGCCTCCATATTGGCCGTGACGCAGACGGCCTGGGTCGAGAAAGGAATTGTCATGTCGCAAGACCGCCCGCCGCTGCCGCCATTCACCGCGGAAACCGCCGCGCAGAAGGCGCGCATGGCCGAGGATGCCTGGAACTCGCGCGATCCAGCCCGTGTCGCGCTTGCCTATACGGCAGACAGCCGCTGGCGCAACCGTGCCGAGTTCCTGCAAGGGCGCGATGCCATCCAGGCTTTCCTGACGCGCAAATGGAGCCGGGAACTCGACTACCGGCTGATCAAGGAGGTCTGGGCTTTCCATGGCAACCGTATCGCCGTGCGTTTCGCCTATGAGTGGCATGACGACAGCGGCTCCTGGTTCCGCAGCTATGGCAATGAGAACTGGGAATTCGACGAACATGGGCTGATGCGGCTGCGCATCGCCAGCATCAACGACCTGCCGATAGGCGCTGCCGACCGTAAATATCACTGGCCGCTCGGCCGGCGGCCGGACGACCATCCGTCGCTGTCGGAACTCGGGCTTTAGCCCTTCGGGGTAAGAAAGGCTATCGATGGGCGCGCATGCTTTCACCAGCGACGTCGCTTTCACGCCGACCGTCAAGGCGGTCCAGGCCCGCAAGGGCTCTCGCCAGGCCTATTCCCGGGTCGAGGAGCGCGGTGGCTGGCAATCGGAGATTACATCGGACCTTGCCGCCTTCATCGGGATGCAGACCAGCGTCTTCCTGTCGACGGCCAACGGTGTTGGCCAGCCCTATATCCAGCATCGCGGCGGGCCGGCCGGCTTCCTCAAGGTGCTCGATGAAAAGACGATCGGCTTCGCCGATTTCGCCGGCAACAGACAGTTCATCACCCAGGGCAATCTCGCCGACAATCCGCAGGCCTTCCTGTTCCTCATCGACTATGCCCATCGCCGGCGCGTCAAGATCTGGGGCAGCGCGCGCGTGGTGGAAGGCGACGCCGAACTGATGGCGAGGCTGATGCCGCGGGATTATGCGGCACGGCCCGAACAGGTCATCCTGTTCACCGTGGCGACCTGGGATGCCAATTGTCCGCAGCACATTCCGCAGCGTTTCGAGGCCGCCGATGTGGCGGCGGCGCTGGCCGAACGGGACAGGCGGATCGAACGGCTCGAACAGGAAGTCGCTCGCCTGCGGCAGGCGCCGGAATCCGTCGTCACCAAATGATGAGGCGCCGATGCAGGTTCAACTGCCGGCGGCGATCTCGGCCAACGCGATGCCGTCCGGCGTCGGCTTCACCGGAACGATGCCGCGCGCCAATGCCAGCAGATATTTGTTGTATTCGGTGAACAGAACGCGCAGTGCCCGCGGCTTGGTCAGCCAGCCGCCATTGTCGAGATTGCTGTTGACCACCGGATAGGGTTCGAGCTTGGCCTTGTGCAGCAGCCGGCCCATTTCGAGCAGGCTGCGCGGCATGTGGTAATTGTTGGTGACGAGGATCACCGTGCCATAGGCATGGCTCTCGACCCATTTGGCGCTTTCCTCGGCATTGCCGATCGTATCGAGCGCGGCGCGGTCGATGTCGACGCAGCAGGAAAACAGCCTGCTGTCGCCGCCGGTCGCGGCCTGAAGCTGACGTCGGCTGGCGGAGGGATGCACACCGCTGATCAAAAGCCGCGCGCCCTTGCCCGACGCCAGCAGCTCCATCGCCGCATCGAGGCGCGATTGGCCGCCGGTCAACACGATGATCGCGTCGGCCCTGGCCGGGTTGGCAGGGGTGGTCAGATGACTGACAGTGTTGGCGAACCAGCCGAAGCCGCCGGCAAATAGGGCGACCAAGGCAAGCAAGGCGAAAGAAGAAACGCGCAGCACGGCCGAAACCCGGTCGCGTCCATGCGGACGCGCCGCCAACGCCGGCATCGGTCCAACGGTACTGGTCGAGTCCCGCACCTCCATCATGGCATGGTTAATCCCGAAATGCGGCCTTTGGTAGGAAAAAATTGCAATTTGCGTTACGGCAGTTCTTCATGCGTGATCGATCCTGGTTATTCGACGTCGTCATGCTTCAGGCTGGCGGACGTCGATGTCGCTGAGATAGGCGACGACGGTGGCGTGCGAGGTTGCGGCCGTCAGCGCGCCGATGACCAGCACCATCAGCACGACACCGAGATAACCGGCAGAGCCGATGGCGAAATTGCCGAATAGCGCAGTCGCCTGGTCGGCCTGCGGGGTCGCCATGTTGCGCGAGGACCACCAGGAAAAGACGATGAAGACGGCGACCGCGGCGGCTCCGCCGGCGGCCGCGCCCTTCATGCCGGTGATCAGGAAATGGCGGCGGAACTCGCGGGCGATGAAACGCGCTTCGGCGCCGACGAAATGCAGTACCTCGATGATGTGGCCGTTGCCGGCCATGGCGCCGCGCGTGGCGAACACCACTGTCAGCACCGTCGCCGAGAGCATCAGCGCCAGCACCGCGATACCGATGGTCACCGTGGTGCGGGCCATGGCCACCAACCGGTCCACCCAGGTGCGGTGATCGTCAAGCGATGCGCTCGGCAGCTTAGGCGTGATCGCGGCGCGCATGGCGGCGAAATCGGGCGGGTTGTTCTCGTCGATGGTGACGATGATCAGCCGCGGCACCGGCAGTTCGTCGATGTTGAGGCCCGAACCCAGCCATGGCTCCAGCAATCTGGCGGTGGCGTCGCGATCGATGATCCTGGTCGCCTTCACGCCGGGGAATTCGCCGGCGATCTGCGAGGCCTGGGCCAGAGCTGCCTCCATGTCGAGGCCGTCGGCCGGCTTGATCTGGATCGTCGCCTCGCGCGAGATCTGGTTTTCCCAGACCGAGGCGGTGTCGCGCACCAGCGTAACCGCGCCGAAGGTCAGGCAGGACAGGAAGGTCATGATGGCGATGACCAGCACCAGGGCGCGGCCGGCGATGTTCTGCGCCGGCACGATGGGCGCCATCTTGCGCTGGACGCGCGGCCTCGGCACGGCCGCTTCGTCGGCCTGTGCGTCGAGGTGTTCGGCGGAAAGCTCAGTCATAGATGTCAAGCCTCCCGCCGGCCAGGATCATGCGGCGCGCATCGACCTGCTCCATCAGGCCGAGATCGTGGGTCGCGATCACCACGGCGGTGCCCAGGCGGTTGAGTTCGATGAAGAGCCTGAGCAGGCGTCGCGCCAGCGGCGGATCGACATTGCCGGTCGGCTCGTCGGCCAGCAGGATCTCCGGCTGCTCGATCAGGGCGCGGGCGATCGCGGCCCGCTGCTTCTCGCCGCCCGACAGGACCGGCGGCAGCACATGCATGCGTTCGCCGAGCCCGACCCATTTCAACAGCTCGGTCACGTCGGTGCGATAGCTCGTTTCCTCGCGCCCGCGCACGCGCAAGGGCAACGCGACATTCTCATAGGTGGTCATGTGGTCGAGCAGGCGGAAATCCTGGAACACCACGCCGATGCGGCGCCTGAGATGCGGCAGTTCGGTGCGCGAGATGCGGGAGCGGTCCTTGCCGAAGATGGTGATCAGCCCGCGCGTCGGCTTCAGCGACATGAACAGAAGGCGCAGCAATGTCGTCTTGCCGGCACCCGAAGGCCCGCTCAGGAACTGGAAGGAGCGCTCCGGTATGTGCAGGGAGATGTCGCGGAGGATTTCCGGACCCATGCCATAGCGGAGGCCGACATTTTCGAAGCGAATCAATTTCGGCGACCTGAAATTCCTAGAGCGTGATGCCGAAAAGTGTGAGACGGTTTTCGGGCGACATCATGCTCTATCACTCTAATTCGGAGGCGGATTCAGATTTCAGGTCGATTTGACCTGAAATCGGAATCCGTCGGCGGCGAGCCGGCCTGGGAAAAGACCATCGGCCGGCATGGTTAACCGGCGGTTAATCGGTGGGTTGTTTCGGCTCGTCACGAGGACTCCGGTGGAGAAGCGTTAACCATTTCCCTTTACGCAAAAGAAACGAAAGCGAACGTGCTGCAATGCTGGGGCCATGATGGCTGAGGATCGAACCGCGCGCCCGGTTTCCGGCGAAATCATGACCGATCCGCCGGCAAATGCCGCGCCGGAGCGAGTCCTGCGCGCTGGCGCGGCGGATATCGTCGATGCCGACTATGTGGTGGTGCCACGCGCCGCGCCCCGTGTCGAAGCTATTTCGCCGCCGCTGCGTGTCATGTCCATGCCATCCCTCGAAGGCATGGACATGCTGCGCAAGTCCGAGCCGCCGGCGGACCGGCCACCGGCGCCGCGCGGCGGGCCGATCTTCTGGATCGCCGGCATCGGCGCCGCCTTCGCTGCTTTCTGGGTCTCCGGCGGCCATGCACTGGTGCGACAGGCGCCGCTCCTCGCGGGCGGACCGGCCTCGGCATTGAGCATTTCAGGGGTCACGTCACGCGTGGACGCGTCCGGAGCCGTGCTGTTCGTCGACGGCGAGGCCGCCAATGACGGTGCGAATCCGGCGACACTGCCGCCACTCGAGATCCGCGTCACCGGCAATGACGGGCGCACAACGCGCTATACTTTGGGGACATCCAGCCGCTCATTGGCGCCAAGTGAAAGATTCGGCTTTGCCAGCCGGCTCGACGTGCCTAGAAACGGCGTGAGGACGGTGTCGGTCACCTTCGCGGAATAGCATGTGCGACAGGTGAGGCCGGCCCGCAAACGGCTGATGTCAGCGCTTCCGGTGCGCGAAGGCCTTAAAGTCTTGAAGGGACGAAGCATGCCAGTTGTGCGCGGCAAGGACATCGAGGTCCTGTTTTCGGCGTCGGCCATCGCCCGGCGCAATCTCGAACTCGCCAAGGAGATCGCCGGGCACGACTATCACGATCTGCTGGTGATCTCGGTGCTGAAGGGCTCGTTCATCTTCGCCGCAGACCTTATCCGCGCCATGCATGATGTCGGCCTGTCGCCAGAGGTTGAGTTCATCTTCATCTCCAGCTACGGCGCCGGCACCACAAGCGGCGAGGTAAGGGTGCTGCGCGACATCGACAACGAGGTCGCCGGCCGCGACGTGCTTCTGATCGACGACATTCTGGAGTCGGGCAAGACGCTGAGCTTCACCCGTGACCTGATGCTGTCACGCGGCGCCAGAAGCTGCGCCATCGCGGTGCTGCTCGACAAGCGCATGCGCCGCCAGACCACCCTCAATGCCGATTATGTCGGCTTCGACTGCCCGGATTATTTCGTCGTCGGCTACGGCATGGATGTCGCGCACGCCTTTCGCGAACTGCCGTTCGTCGGCGTCGTCAAAGGCGATGCGTGAGGCAGCGGCAAATACTGAAAAAGGCCTTAACGGCTTCAAGAAAATAACCCATGCCGGAGCGCCGGGCCCTTCAGAAAAAGTCAACGTTTGCTCGCCAAACATGCCGGCCATGGCAAAGCTTCTGATCGTCGAGGACGATGAGTCCGTCCGCACCCTCGCAGCCCGGGCGCTCGAACGCGCCGGGCACGCAATCGACATCGCCGCCGACGGCGCGCAAGGACTGGCGCTGATACGCGCCGAGAAGGGCGGCTATGATCTCGTCGTCACCGACATCCGCATGCCCGAGATGGACGGCATCGAGATGGCGATTGCAGCTTCGGCACTTTTCCCGTCGATGAAGATCCTGCTGATGACCGGCTATGCCGATCAGCGCGAGCGCGCCGAGGAGTTGAACGGCATCATCCTCGACGTCGTGCAGAAGCCGTTCACGCTGGCCGAAATCCGTTCACGCGTCGAACGGGCGCTGAGCATTTTCGCCTGATCAGGCAGGATCGGCAGCGACGAGCACGGGGGGCTTGCGCCGTTCGGTGTTGAGCGCCAAGAGGCCAGCTCCGATGATAAGGGCGGCGCCGATCACGGTCGTCGACCGCGGCACTTCGGCGAAGAACAGAAAACCCCACAGCGGCGACCATAGGATGCCGGTGTATTCGAAGGTGGCCACGCGGTTTGCCGGCGCCATCCGGTAGGCTTGCGACAGCAAGATCATGCCGGCGGAAGCGACGAAGCCGCAGGCGGCCATCTTGAGGAAATCCGGCATTGTCGGCCACAGCCAGGGGCGCACCAGGAATTCCAGGCTGGGATGGGCGGCATGATTGATGCCGGCAAGCCAGAACAGGCTTGCGACCAGTGCCGCACCGGCGAGATAGGCACCGTTCTGGTAGAAGGCCATCACGGTCGAGGATTCGGTGTCGCCGATCTTGCGCGCCATCAGTTGCGAGAAGCCGTAGAGCACCGCGGAGCCCAGCGATAGCAGCGCCGCCCAGTCGAACAGTCCCGCACCCGGGCGCAGCATCACGACGACACCAAGCAGCCCGATCAACACGGTCGCCAGCGCCTGCCAGGAGACCCGTTCGCCAAGATAGGGCCCGGCCAGCACCATGATGCACAGCGGGGCCATGAAATAGAGCGCCACGGCATCGGCCAGGGGCAAGGCGGCGATAGCGAGGTAGTACATGGTGTAGGAGGTGAACTGAATGAAGGCGCGCATGGTCAGCATGCCGAACCGCCGCGACAGGATCGCTCGCAGCCCGACATCGGCATGGACGAGGACGATCAGGATCGGCAGGGCGACGATCGCGCGGATGGCCATCACCTCGGTCACGGGGTAGCCGCCCGACACCGCCTTGACGAGCGGGTCTTGCAGCGAGAAGACCAACACGCCCAGGCACAGGCTCAGCATGCCGAGCACCATCCGATTGCGCATGAGGATCCCAAGCTCCCGCACCAGGGCGCAAGCAAGCTTGCAGCAAGCTAAAAAGAACCCGCCACCGTTTCGGGCAGCGGGCATGAGTGAGGACTCTTGATTGGTCCGTGGCCGAATCCTCAGCCACATATCCAATGGGTGAAGCAACTATCATCCCGTGTTTGACATGTTGCAAACGAATTGGAATGATACCAGCAATCAAAATTCCTTATGGCGGACGGGATGCGGCCCACCCTCGACAGCGATCTCCTGCGCACCTTCGTGGCCATTGTCGAAGCAGGCAATTTCACCAAGGCGGCCGAGCAGGCCGGTCGCACCCAATCGGCGGTTTCGATGCAGATGAAGAAGCTCGAAAGCGTCATCGGCGACAGCCTGTTCGAGCGCGGGTCGCGCGGCGTGGCGCTGACGCGGCGCGGCGGCGAGCTGATTGTCAATGCTCGCCGCATCGTCTCGCTGCTCGACGAGACGGCAGCGTCGATGGCGGCGGCGCCGCTCGGCGGGCCGGTGCGGATCGGCATTCCGGAGGAATACGGCCATGCCATCCTGTCGCGTGCGCTCGGCGCGTTCTCGAAGCGTCACACCAAGGTCGAGGTCACCGTGCGCTATGCCCATTCGGGGGCGCAGATAGCGGCGCTTGCCGCCGGCGAGCTCGATCTTTGCGTGGTGTTCGAATGGCAGGATCCTTCAGGCGGCGAAGTGCTGATGCATGATCCGACGGTGTGGGTGACATCGGTCCTGCATAACATGCATGAGGAGCGTCCGGTGCCGATCGCTCTCTATAACCGGGCCGGCTGGTGCAAGGATTTCGCCATCAAATCGCTCGAGCAGCGCGGGCTTGGCTACCGTGTCGCCTACACCAGCGACACGACAGGCGGGCTGAAGCTTGCCGTGACCTCGGGACTGGCGATCGCACCGATTTCGCGCAGCAACATTCCGGACGGCTGCCGGGAGTTGACGTCGGCCGACGGGTTCGGTGACATCGATTCCTCGAATGTGGTGATGCATCGCAACCCGAATGCGTCGGGCGAGGCGATCGACGGGATGCAAGAGGCGATCCGCGAGGCGTTCGTCAACAGGCAGACTCAGCCGGCCGCATCCTCGTAGAAATGCAGCCGGTTGCCGAACGGATCGGCAACCGACACCTCCCGGGTCTTCCACGGCGTCTCTTCCAGGCCCGGTCTGGCGAAACGGTATGCTTTGCCGATCAGCTCGCGATGCAGGGCGGCGATGTCCTCGACCTTGATGCGCATGGCGATGCCGGGCACGCCGTCGCCATGGTGTTCGCTCAGATGCAGGACGCAGCCGTCACGGCCGAGCGCCATGTAAAGCGGCGCGTTGTCGTCGAAGCGGTGCTCCCACAGCACCTCGAAGCCGAGGAAGCCGACGTAAAACTCATGGGCCTTGGCAATGTCGAATATGCGCAGGATGGGCGTCACTGTGCCGAATTTGGGCATGATGTTGCAGCCGCTCCCGAATTGCAGGCCGATGCCGCGGCGGCGATCCCTATTTCAGTTCCAGCAGCCGTTCCAGATAGCTGCGCTCGATGTCGGGGCTGAGCGCATTGCCGAGCCGTTTGCGGATCGCTTCCAGGATCTGGCGGGCGCGCTGCACGTCTATCTCGTCCGGCACCTTCACCGAATCGCCGAAATCGGGACCCTGGCTGGCGCGCGGCCGGCCGAGCGGATCGCGATCGGCGTTCTGCTGGCGACCGCCTTCCTCGCTGCCGCCTTCGTCGCCCTGCATCGCCTGCATCTGCTTCATCATGTCCTTGGCGCCCTTGCGCAGCGCCTCCAGCGCGCGGCCCTGGTGGCCAACGGCCTGATCACCGTCACCATCGCCCAAGGCCTGCTCGGCATTGCCCATTGATTTGCCGGCTTCGCCGAAGCCTTCATTGGGCTCCATGCCCATCCCTTCCAGCCCCTTCTTCAACTGCTCGAGGTCGTTCTTCAGCTGGCCTTGGCCGTCCTGCAACTGCTTCAGCGCGTCGGCGAATTCCTGCGGCGTCATCGGCTTTTGCCCGGCGAGCGGATCGCGGTTCTCGCCTGCGCCCGGCCTGTCCTGATCCTCGCCGCCGCCTTCGCCGAGCTGTTCATCGCGGTTCTGGCCGCGCTGGCGCTCGCCGCGTTGCATCTGGTCCATGCGGAAGGTGTCGTTCATCATCTCCTGCTGGCGCCGCAGGATGTCGCCGAGCTTGTCCATCTGCTGGCGCATCTGGCTGTCCTGCTGGCCACCCTGCTGCTGGCGGCCGGCCTGGAGGTTGTTCATCATGTCCTGCAGCTGCGACAACAATTGCTGCGCCTTGTCGCGATCGCCGGACTTCGCCAGGTTCTCGATCTGGTCCATCATGCGGTCGATGTCGCTCTGGCGCAGTTCCTGGCCGTTCTGCTGCATCTGCGGGGCATTGGGATTCTGCTTGGCGCGCTCGGCGAATTCCTGCAGGAACTGGTTCATCGCCTCGCGCAGTTCCTTCATCGCCTTTTCGATCTCCGCGTCGCTGGCGCCATTCTTGATGGCGTCCTGCAAAGCCTGCTGCGCCTGGCGCAGCCGCTTCTCGGCGGCCGAGAGATTGCCCTCCTCGATGCCGAGCGCGATTTCCCAGAGATAGGAGACCTCGTTGCGCAACTGGTCGTCGCTGTCGGCCATCTTCAACCGGCTGCGCGCGCTCATGATGGCGAGGTAGTGGGACATGTTGTCGAACGTGTCCTCGGGCCGCAGCGTGATCGCATCCATCAGGTCGAGCACGCGCGGCTTGGCGTTGGCGTCGAGCGCCAGCAGGCGGCGCTGCTCGATAACGGCCCGCGCCAGCGGATTGGAGAACGGCCGCTCCGGCATCACCAATGTCTTGGTTTCGCTGCTCGCCGTATGCCCGGCATCGTCGGTGGCGACCAGCGTCAACTTGATCTCGGCGCCAGCCCAGACGTGCTCGGTCAGGTCCTTCGAGGTCCGGGCGGCATTCGCCTTGCCGCCGCGGCGCGGCAGCGTCAGCGGCATGTCGGGCGGACCGTAGAGCGGACGCGCATCGGGCACCTGCGGATCGGCGAGCGCGAACACGGCCTTGGCGTTGGCGGCGCCATAATCGTCGTCGATCTGGTAGTTGAGCTCGAAAGCGCCGTTGACAGCGCGCTTCGGCTCGCCGACGAAACGGATCTGCGGCGGCTTGTCCGGGATCACCGCGAAGGCCCAACGGCCGAGTTCGTCCTCGCCCGACTTCAGCGTCAGCGTGCCATCGCTCGTCAGCTTGCCGATGAACTGACGCACTTTGGACTGCGCTGCCGGGCTTGCCGCCGGCTTGGCCGCAGCGGCCTGCGGGTCGGCGGGATCGATGGCGCGGGCATTGCCATTCTTGTCGGCATAGGCAAGTGTCTCCTCGCCCGTGCCGCCTGTGACGCGCAGCGAAACGTCGCTGCCTTCGGGAACATGGAAGGCCGGCGCCGCCTGGTTGGCATCCGCGGTCAGGAAGATCGGGGGCTTGCCGGTATAAGCGGGCGGCGTCACCCATGCATCGATGCGCGGCGGCACGGCGTCATGCGCGTCCCGGGCGCTGAACGCGTCGGCTACCCGGCCACCGGTCGGTCCGAAGGAAAAAGCGAAGGCGGTGACGAGCAGAAGCGCCGCCACGGCGCGCAATCCCCAGGGATCGCGTTCCGGCACGCGCGTGCGCGGCACGTCGGCACCGAGGCTGTCGAGCCTGTCGGCCATGCGCTTCTGGTGCTCGCGCCACAGCGCCTGCGAGAAGCTGCTTTCGCGGCCGCTCGGCCGGTCCGTCTGGGTCTGGACGGGGTGGTGCAGCAAATGGTTGGCCGCCTCGATCCGGCGGTCGATCTCGGCGCCGCCCGGCATGCGAAAAAAGCGTAGCGGGTAGAGCGCAGCCAGTGTCGCGACGCCGAAGGCGGCGACCAGCCCGATGCGCGCCGCATCGGGCAGGCGCGGGAAGAGCCCTAGCCAGGAAATGCTGAGATACAGGCTGGCGACGACGAGAAGCGGCAGCAGGAGCGGCCAGCCCCGTTCGACCATCATCGACACCCGCGTCGCCAGCCGGCTGAGCGCCAGGCGCCCGGCGAGACCGCGATCGCTGCTGAAGATCGGTCGTTCCGTCATCGGCCCTTCCACGGGAGCGGGCGGGATGGCCCGAACCTCACGACTCGAAGAATACCCAGCAAACGCGGCGAAGGCGAGGCAGTTCCTGAAAAACGTGAGCGAGAGAAAGGCGCAGCGATCAAAATTTCGCCGGATTTGCGTTCGCGCCGCAGACCAGGACGGCGACCCGTTCGCCGGGTGCCGGCGCATAGCGGCCAGACAGGATGGCGCCGAAAGCCGCGGCGCCACCGGGTTCCGAGATGATCCGCACCCGGTCCCACAGCGCCTTCTGGGCGGCGACGATGTCGTCGTCGCTGACCAGGATGGAGCGTTCCACGAAGGCCTCGGCGATCGGGAACATCATCTCGCCGACACGTTTGGGCGCCAGGGAATCGGCGGCGATGCCCTCGGCCGGCGCATCGACCGGATGGCCGGCCTCGAGGGCGCGATAGAGTGTCGGCGCGCCCTCCGGTTCGACGGCGACGATGCGGATACGGCCGGCGAACCAGGCGGCGATGCCACCGATCAGGCCGCCGCCGCCGACGGCGACCAGCAAAGTATCGATCTGAGGCAGGTCGTTCTCGATTTCCAGTCCGAGCGTGCCTTGCCCGATAAGCGTTTCCTCCTGGTTGAAAGCGTGAATCTGCAAGGCGCCGGTTTGCTCGGCGAAACGTTCGCTGGCGGCCAGCGCCTCGGCATAGCGGGCGCCGCCGACGACCAGTTCGGCGCCGTAGCCGCGGATGCGCTCCAGCTTGGCCGGCGGGCTCACCTCCGGAACGAAGATGGTCGCCCTGTGGCCGAGCCGCATGGCGGCATACGCCACCGCCGCGCCATGATTGCCGCCCGAGGCCGCGACGACGCCGGCCTCGGGAACCTGCCGCTCGAGAAGATTGGTGAACGCGCCGCGCGCCTTGAACGAGCCGGAATGCTGCAGGCATTCGAGTTTGAGGTCGAGCGCCAGCGGCGGCCGGTCGAAATCGGCCATGTCGACGCGCAGCACCGGCGTGTGGCGCACATAAGGGCGGATGCGCGGTTCCATCGCGGCGATGCGTTCGCGCGTTATGGTGCTGCCGTCGGTCATGGCCATCTCCTTGGGATTGACAGTAATCAGTAACTTGGCAAAATGGCTAAATGCAAGAGGTTGATGTGTTCAAGGCGATCGCCAACGAACGAAGGCTGCGGATCCTCGATTGGCTGAAGGATCCGCGCGCGCATTTCCCGGCCCAGGCGGATGGCGATCTGGTCAATGACGGTGTTTGTGCACTGCTGATCGCTGAAAAGCTCGGCATTACGCAGGCGACGCTCAGCGAGCACATGCGTGTGCTCACCCAGGCAGGGCTGTTACGGACCAAGCGCATCAAGCAATGGACCTTCTACCGCCGCGACGAGGATAAGATCGCCGAGACAAGAGCACTCATCCAGAACCGGCTATAGGGCCGCCGTCGGCGGCTTCTATGCAAGCCAGTCGGGCATCGAATCCAGGCCGATCAGCTCGTCATAGGTCTGGCGCGGGCGCACGACGTGGAAACGATCGCCGTCGACCAGCACCTCCGGTACCAGCAGGCGGGTGTTGTAGGTGCCCGCCTGCACCGCGCCATAGGCACCAGCGGTGGCGATGGCGACCAGGTCGCCAGACTTGAGCCTTGGCAGGTCGCGGTCGAGGCCGAGATAGTCGCCGGTCTCGCAGACCGGGCCGACGATATCGACCGTCATGCGCGGCCCGTCGGCGGGCGGCAGCACCACCGGTCTTATGTCGTGAAAAGCGTCGTAGAGCGTCGGCCGGATCAGGTCGTTCATGGCGGCGTCGATGACGAGGAAATTCTTGGCATCGCCTTCTTTCGCGAAGATCACTTGCGAGACGAGGATACCGGCATTGCCAACGATCAGCCGGCCCGGCTCGAACATCACCTTCAAGCCGAGCTTGGTGACGTGCTTGCGGACGATCTGCGCATAGGCGTCGGGGAGCGGTGGCGGGTTGTTGTCGACGCGGTAGGGAATGCCGAGACCGCCGCCGAGATCGACATGCTCGATGGCATGGCCGTCGGCGCGCAGCGCGCCGACCAGTTCCACCAAAAGCGCGAAGGCATCGTCGAAGGGTTGCAACTCGGTGATCTGGCTGCCGATATGGGTGTCGATGCCGGTGACCTTGATGCCCGGCAATTCAGCCGCGCGCGCATAGACCTGACGCGCCTTCTGCCATGGGATGCCGAACTTGTTCTCGGCTTTGCCTGTCGAGATCTTCTTGTGCGTCCTGGCGTCGACATCCGGATTGATGCGCAGCGAGACCGGCGCCACCTTGCCCAGGGCAACGGCGCGCGACGAGAGCAGGTCGAGTTCGGGCTCGGATTCGACGTTGAAGCACAGGATGCCGGCCGCCAGCGCAAAGTCCATTTCACGCGCGGTCTTGCCGACGCCGGAGAACAGGATCTTGTCGGCCGGCATGCCGGCTGCCAGCGCGCGCCGCAACTCGCCTTCCGACACCACGTCGGCTCCGGCGCCGAGCCTGGCCAAGGTCTTGAGCACCGCCTGATTGGAATTCGCCTTCATGGCGTAGCAGACCAGCGTGTCGAGCCCGGAAAAGGCCTGGGCGAAGACGCGGTAGTGCCTGGTCAGCGTGGCCGTCGAATAGCAGTAGAACGGCGTACCAACGGTTGCGGCGATATCCGTTATCGCCACGTCCTCGGCATGAAGCACGCCGTCGCGGTAGTCGAAATGGTTCACGAGAGTGGTTCCGAAAAGTTGGAGCAGGGGAGGAGCGGTTTTAGCACTCTAAACCGCTCTCACCGGCTCTAGAGCAGCGGGTCGAGAATGAACTTCTTGTCCGCGACCGGTTTTTCCGGTTCCGGCGGCACAGGTTGGTGGGCCTTCTCGGCGTCCTTGCGTGCCTGCACGGCCGCCTCGTAAGGCGTGTCGAGACCGGACCTTCTGCCGCAAGCCGTAACGGCGGCAAGCGCCGCAAGCAGCGTCAGTGTCACCAAAATCCTGCTTCCGGTCATCGATCCATCCGTCCGAAACTTTTTCCGCCGCTGCTTTTAGCCGAGTTCTCGGCGCATTGCACCCTGGATATTGCCGTTGATATCCGGGATATTGCAACGGCAATATCCGGCGTCACGCCTTGGCCAGCCGCTTTTTCCAGTAGCGGATCTGCTTCCTGACTTCGGACGGTGCGGTGCCGCCGAAGGAGGTGCGGCTCTTCACCGAGTTCTGCACGGCCAGCACCGAAAAGATATCCTGGGTGATGCCGGGATGGATCGACTGCAAGTCTTCCAGCGCAAGCTTCTCCAGGCTCAGCTTCTTCTCTTCGGCCAGCGCCACCGCCCGTCCCGTGACATGATGCGCCTCGCGGAACGGCAGGCCGAGCGTGCGCACCAGCCAGTCGGCAAGGTCGGTCGCGGTAGCGTGGCCGGAGCCGGCGGCCTTCTTCATCGCCGCCGCGTTCACCGTCATGTCGGAGACCATGCCGGTCATCGCTGCCAGCATCAGGTCGAGCGTCTCGGCGGCATCGAACACCGATTCCTTGTCTTCCTGCATGTCCTTGCCATAGGTCAAAGGCATGCCCTTCATCACCGTCAGCAGGCCGACCAGATGGCCGGTGACGCGGCCGGTCTTGCCGCGCACCAGTTCGGCGGCGTCGGGGTTCTTCTTCTGCGGCATGATGGAGGAGCCGGTGGAGAAGCTGTCCGACAGCCTGATGAAGCCGAATTGCGGCGTCGACCAGATGATGATTTCTTCCGCCAGCCGCGACAGATGCGTGGCGCATATCGCCGCCAGTCCAAGGAATTCCAGCGCGAAATCGCGGTCCGAGACGCTGTCCAGCGAATTGCGCATCGGCTCGCGGAAGCCGAGCGCACTGGCGGTCTGGTGGCGGTCGATCGGAAAGCTGGTGCCGGCAAGGGCGGCCGCACCCAGCGGGCTTTCGTCCATGCGTTCGATGGCGTCGCGCACCCGCGACAGGTCGCGCGAAAACATCTCGACATAGGCCATGCAATGGTGGCCGAAGGTCACCGGCTGCGCCGCCTGCATATGGGTGAAGCCCGGCATCACCGTCGCGGCATGCTGCTCGGCCCGCTCCAGCAACGCACCGATCAGGCCCTTCAAGGCCTCGGCGACGCGAAAGCACTCGTCCTTGACCCAGAGCCGGAGATCCACTGCAACCTGGTCGTTGCGAGAGCGGGCCGTGTGCAGCCGGCCGGCGGCCGGACCGATCAGCTCGGCGAGGCGGGCCTCGACATTCATGTGGATGTCTTCCAGCCTGGTCGAGAATTCAAACGTGCCCGTCTCGATCTCTTTCAGGATCGTGTTCAGGCCGTGAGCGATTTTTTCTTGATCGGCCGCCGAAATAATGCCCGTTTGCGCCAGCATCGCGCTATGGGCGATCGAACCTCTGATGTCCTGCGCATAGAGTTTGCGGTCGAACGAGATCGACGCGTTGATCGCTTCCATGATGGCGGCCGGACCCGAGGCAAATCGTCCGCCCCACATCTGGTTGCTGGTCTTCTTGTCGCTCATGGCTATAAAACCCGTGCTTCGGAGCAGTTTTGAGAAAATGGCAGACGGAAACAGATTTTTCCCGGCCCCGCGCCTGATCCTCGCCGCCCTGGTGGCGGGAGCGCTGGCCGGCGCGGTCGCGGTATATGTCAGCGAGAGCCGGTCTGGCAACAACGCCGCGCCGCAAGTCGCCGCCGGCGACAGCAAGGACGATGTCGCCTGCGCCGCCAAGAGCGAACGCGCCAAGAAGATCGCCGCTGCCGCCACCGGCGAGGTCGCGGCCCTCTTGCCCGCCGATCCGCCGCAATCGATGAAGAGCCTCGCCTTCAACGGCCCGGACGGCAAGCCGATGACCATCGCCGACCATGCCGGCAAGACGGTGCTGCTCAATCTGTGGGCGACGTGGTGCGCGCCATGCCGCGCCGAAATGCCGGCGCTGGACGCTTTGCAGAAGGAGAAGGGCAGCGATACGTTCCAGGTCGTCGCCGTCAATGTCGATGCCGGCGACGACGTGAAGCCGAAGAAGTTCCTTAGGGACACCGGCGTCGAGGCGCTCGGCTATTACCGGGATTCGACGATGGCGCTGTTCAACGACCTCAAGACGCGCGGCCTGGCGCTCGGCCTGCCCGTCACCATGCTGATCGACGGCGAAGGCTGCCTGATCGCTCATATGAACGGCCCGGCCGAGTGGTCGGGGCCGGACGCCAAGCGGCTTGTCGAGACAGCGCTCGGGTCGTGACGGGACTGGAATCGGCATGAGCGCAATCGCGGCTTGAGCACCGCGAGGCGCCCCTGCTTATTGGCTTCGGCCGGAACCGTCGTAACGAAGTCGGTCAATTCTTCGAATGCCTCGAGCGGCGGCGGCTTGCCAGGATAGTAGCGCTGGCCGATCTCGCAGGCCCCGGCGTCCGGGAACTCACCTCAAGGACATATGGCGAGCCGCTTCTGTTAGCGGCCAGACGAGCCGTTGTTTGGCAGGGGATACACGCCCTTCAATACTTCGTGGAAGTGATGACTGACCGCCGCGTTGCACTCGCAAGCAAGCGACCGCAGGCCGTCGACCCTGCGAACGGCGATCCGGGCACGGCGCGTCTCAATGAGGCCGCCTTCTTTCAGATCGCGTATGACGCGGCTCAAATAACTTCGGCCGACTCCGAGCATTACGGCGAGCTGTTCCTGTGTCAGCGCCAGATCGGGAGTGCCTGTCCGATCGATGGCGGCCAGCAGCCATTTTGCTGTCCGTTGCTCGATCGAATGCGCGGCATTGCAGGCGACGGATTGGAACATCTGCGCCATCAGGCAGTCAGCGTACCGCGCGAACAGGTTCCGCAACGTCGACGAGCGGGACTTCGCCTCTTCAAGGTTAAGCAGGTTAATGCGAAAGAACGAACCTCCCAATTGTACTTCAGCGCGTGCGTAAGCTGGGAGCCTGCCTTGGCTGACAACTCCGCCTATCGCTCCTTCTCGTCCGACCAGAGCCGTCTCGATCGCACGTCCGTCGCTCAGCACGACAAGATAGGAGATCAGGCTTGGGCCTCGCGGGAAGTATGCATGGCGAACGGTGTCGCCAGGTTCATAAAGCAGTGTTCCGGTGGGAGCCGACCATTCCTCGAGCCAAGGCTGGAGAATGCCCCAATCTTCCGCCGTGAGTGCCCGCAGAAGATTGTTGCCGATCATGCTGGAGTCTGTGTGGGCGCGGACTTCCATTAACAATCCTCTGAACAATCGCTTGCGGCCCATATCCCAATAACCGGAGAAATGTCCACTAGTGCGCAGACGAGCAGAGCGCGAATGTCTAAAAAGTGACAGGGGTGCTGATCCAGGCCCCATCGAGCGCGAGCTGTGGCGCGTCGGCTCCAGGCGAAATGCTAGACGATCGCCTGGGCGGACAACAAAGCCCGGCGGTTGAATTCCTGGCGTGTCGCGTTCTGCACGCCGATACTGAACCCGTGCAACCAGCGTGAGATATGAACCCGGAACAACCGCCCGCTTCAGGGGCCAATCCCCTTCTCCGGCTCTACATCGCCGGAGACACGCCCGGTGCTCGTCGGGCGTTGGAAAGCCGCCTGAAAATAATCGAGGAGATGAGCGCAACCATTGAAATCCAGATTGTCGATATCCTGAAGCACCCTCATGAGGCGGAACGAGCAGGTATACTGGCAACGCCGACGCTCTCCGACGAATCTGCCGATCCCCCGCGTCGTCTGGTAGGCGATATCAGCAATATCGTTCAGGTTCTCGACTATTTCGGTTTTCGCAAGAAGGGTGATATTCATGACCGCGACGGATGAGATCTCTATCGACCCGGTTCTCGAACGCGTCAATACAGGGATCGATGCTTTTGACGACTTGGTGATGGGTGGCTTGCCGCGCGGGCGCACCACTATCGTGGGGGGCACGCCCGGCAGCGGCAAGACCGTGTTCGCCACGCAATTCCTGGCGCATGGCATCACCGATCTCAATGAAGCCGGTGTCTTTGTCACTTTCGAGGAGTCGCCAACCGAGATCGAGGTCAATATGGCGAGCTTCGGCTGGGACATCCGCGGCTGGCGAGCGGCGGACAAGCTTGTCTTCGTCGATGCGAGCCCGCGCGATCAGGATCAGGTGATTGTGGGCGATTTCGATCTCGCCGGTCTCCTGACCCGCATTCTGCACGCCAGCCGAAGCGCCGGGGCAAAGCGCATCGTGCTCGATTCGGTTACTCAACTTTTCGATCATTTCGTAGCCGAGCGAACGGCAGTGCGCCGCGAACTGCTGCGTATTGCGACCGCGCTGAAGAAAGAAGGGCTGACGGTCCTTATGACCGCCGAGCGCAACAGTGAATATGGTGAAATCTCCCGCCACCGAATAGAGGAGTTCGTCGCAGACAATGTCGTGATCCTTCGCAATGCCCTTGATCGCGAGCGCCGTCGACGGACCATAGAAGTCCTGAAAATGCGGGGCAGCCGTCACGTCGAGGGCGAAGTGCCCATAACGCTGGTCGCCGAACAGGGCATTGTGGCCGTGCCTTTGTCATCGTTGCGTCTGGAGCAGCAATCAAGCACGAAACGGGTCACCAGCGGCAATTCCGAACTCGACAAGATGTGCAGCGGCGGGTTCTTTCGCGACAGCGTAACCCTTGTCAGTGGCGCCACAGGCACCGGAAAGACTCTGCTGGTTACCAATTTTCTTGCGGGCGGAGTGGCTGCGGGCGAACGCGCCTTGCTCGTCGGCTATGAGGAGAGCCGCGGCCAGCTCTTCCGCAACGCGCGCAGTTGGGGCGTCGATTTCGAAGCCATGGAGGCGGATGGTCGGCTAAAGGTAGTCTGCCTTTATCCGGAAGCGCAGAGTTTGCCGGATCACCTTCTGATGATCCGCGAACTGGTGGCGGAGTTCAAACCCGATCGCATGGCAATAGACAGCCTGTCGGCATTGGAGCGCATCGCGCCGGAAACCGGTTTCCGGGAGTTCCTGATCAGCGTCACCTCCTTCATAAAGAAGCGCGAAATTGCCGGCCTTTGCACCGCTACCAACAAATCGCTTGTCGGTGGCCAGAGCGCTAGCGAGCAGCATATCTCCACGCTCACAGACTCAATCATTCTGCTGCGCTACATTCAGCAGGAAGAATTCATGCACCGCGGCATGATGGTGTTGAAAATGCGCGGCAGCGAACACGACAAGCAGATACGGCGCTTCACCATCGACAGCGGCGGCATGCATCTCGGAATGCCCTTTGACGGCGCGCCCGATGTATTCGGCGACTCCGCCTTGGCTAGCGCGCCGTCGACATGAAAAATGCCTTGAGCGTGGCGCAAAACGTCACCGAAATGCTGGAACCGTCCGGAGATACGTCTCTGGCCGGCATCAGCCAGCTCAGCTTTCGCCAGTTGATCGAAAATACCGCCGACGGGATGCTGGTGGTCGATTTGGACGGCACGGTGCTCTATGCCAATCCTGCGGCAGCCATAATTTTTGGACAGCCGCTTGATGAACTCCTGCACGTTCCGCTTGGCCGGCCGGTCGTCTCTGGAGAGATCGCCGAGATCACCGTTCACCGTTCCGGCCGCAAGCCGGCAGAAGTGGAAATGCGCACGGTCGAGGTTACCTGGGACGGCAGGCCGGCATTACTTGCCAGCCTGCGCGATGTCTCGGCTCAGCGATCAAGAGAAGAGAACGCACGTCAGTCACAAAAGCTCGAAGCCATTGGACGCCTCGCGGCCGGCATCGTCCATGACTTCAACAACCTGCTCGCCGTTTTCGAGTCTGGCCTTCGGCTTCTGCAGAGACAGATCGCTAAAGATCCCGCGGATGAGAAAGTCACTCCGCTGGTCGAGGAGATGCTTAGGCGGATCGAAAATGGAGGAGCGCTGACACAGCAACTGCTTGCCTTTTCCCGACGCCAATCCCTGGTTCCGGAACAGATTGATCTCAACGAACGAATCAAGGGGCTGACCACGCTGCTGGAACGGACGTTGGGGAGCGGAATCCGCGTGCAATGCAATCTGGATCCGGCCTTGGGCCCCGTCCTCATCGATGCGAACCAGCTCGACATCGCCGTTCTTAACCTTGCCGTGAACGCCCGGGACGCAATGAATGGCAGTGGCACCCTCACGATCGAGACCAGCAATTTTCCAAATGATCTGGAGGATTTGCGTGCAGCGGCGGCTTCATTCGTTCGCGTGACAATACGCGATACCGGCTGCGGAATGAGCAAGGACACCCTGGCGCGCGTTTTCGAGCCATTCTTCACAACAAAATCGGAAGGGCAGGGTACGGGACTGGGGCTAAGCCAAGTTTACGGCTTCATCAAGCAATCCGGCGGGCATGTCCGAATCGATAGCGAAATCGGCCGGGGAACAAGCCTGCACCTCTACTTGCCCCGCGCTTCTGGAAGCTGAGGGGAGGCAGACCTGGCGCTCGGCCGTTCGTCACCATGCTGACCGACGGCGAAGCCCCGTGTGAACGGGCCTGTCGAATGGTCGGTCCGGACGCCAAGCGGCTCGTCGACGTGGCGCTCAACCCGTCAGGCTGAAGGGGCGTTGTCATGTCAGTGTTGTCATGTGCTGTTAGACACCGTCCGTCGGTGAGGTCGCTGACCGTCTCGAGACAGATCCCTGGTACATCAATTCAAACAGCAAGCCGCCATGCAATCCTTTCCGGGTCACTTCCATCGGGAAGTGAACGCTACTTTAGCCGGAAGTGAAGTGCGCTTGCCCGCAACAAAACCGTTGTCCGCTGCGCGCGAACGACACATAGTGCCATTGCGGGAGTGCCCCTTTCGCCAATGACAAGCAATGAAAACGGGAGACGAAACATGAAGTTCTTTGGCTTCGCGGCCGGTGTCGCCGTGACCCTGCTTTCCACAACCTCCGCCTTCGCCGTCACGCAGATCAGCTGGTGGCACGCCATGACCGGCGCCAACGCAGAGGTCGTCGACAAGATTTCCAAGGATTTCAACGCCAGCCAGGGCGACTATCAGATCGTTCCGGTTTTCAAGGGCACCTATCCCGAAACGCTGAATGCCGGCATCGCCGCCTACCGCGCCGGCCAGGCGCCCGACATCATTCAGGTGTTCGATGTCGGCACCGGCGTGATGATGGCGGCCCGGGACGCGATCAAGCCAGTGGCCGAGGTGCTGACCGGCGCCGGGATGAATTTTGACAAGAGCCAGTATCTGCCAGGCATCGTCGGTTATTATTCGACGCCGGACGGCACCATGCTGTCCTTCCCCTACAACTCCTCCTCGCCGATCCTCTACTACAACAAGGACATCTTCCAGAAGGCGGGGCTCGACGTGAACAACCCGCCCAAGACCTGGAACGAGGTGTGGGAGGATGCTAAAAAGATCAAGGCGAGCGGCGCCGCCGCTTGCGGCTACACCTCGACCTGGCTGACCTGGATTCACCTGGAAAACTTCGCGGCGTGGAACGATGTGCCTTGGGCCACGCAGCAGAATGGCCTGGCCGGCGGTGATGTCGAACTCAAGATCAACGCGCCGATCTTCGTCAAACATTTCCAGGCGCTCGCGGATCTGGCCAAGGACGGCACCTTCAAATATGGCGGGCGCACCTCCGAAGCCAAGCAGATATTCCTCGCCGGCGAATGCGGCATCTTCACCGAATCCTCGGGCGGCCTGGGCGACATCGTCAAGTCGGGCATGAACTACGGCATTGGCCAGTTGCCCTATGACAGCGACGCCAAGGGCGCGCCGCAGAACACGACGCCGGGCGGCGCCAGCCTTTGGGTCTTCGGCGGCAAGTCCGACGAGGAATACAAGGGCGTCGCGGCCTTCTTCGCCTATCTGTCCAAGACCGATGTGCAGGAATATCTGCACCAGAAATCGGGATACCTGCCGGTGACGCTCGCCGCCTATGAGGCGACGAAAAAGTCCGGCTTCTACGACAAGAATCCCGGCCGCGAGACGCCGATCCTGCAGATGACGGGCAAGGCGCCGACCGACAATTCGAAGGGCGTGCGGTTGCCGAACCTGCCGCAGGTGCGCGACATCCAGAACGAGGAGTTCGAAAAGATGCTTGCCGGCCAGGAAACCGCCCAGCAGGCGCTCGACAATGCGGTCACGCGCGGCAACGCGGCGATCAAGGAAGCGCTGGGGAATTAGGGCGCGGCGAGCCTATCGAGTTATAGCCCTTGCTTTACGAGGCCCTCCTCCGCCCTGCCGGGCATCTCCCCCTCAAGGGGGGAGATCGGCTGTCGCGACCGTTTTCGGAAATTGCCAAGGCTGGAGAATGGCAGCCGTCGCAGGAACTGCCAATCTTCCTACAAGAGGAGGAGATGCCCGGCAGGGCAGGGGGGGGCGCGGTAGCATGCCGTTCGGTTGACTATTTCCACGCCGGAGCGGCGCATTGACTCCGCGCGTCGTCTTTCCCAACAAGGTCTTGCCCTACCTCCTGGTGGCGCCGCAACTAGCCATCACGCTGGTGTTCTTCTACTGGCCGGCCGGGCAGGCGCTCTACCAGTCGATGCTGCGGCAGGACCCGTTCGGGCTGAGGAGCAGGTTCGTCTGGTTTGCCAATTTCCGCAAGGTGCTTGCCGATCCGGCCTATCTCAACTCGATCAAGGTCACAGTGGTGTTTTCGCTTGCGACCGTGATCGTTGCCATGGGTGTGGCGCTGCTCCTTGCCGTCATGGCGGAAAAGGTGGTGCGCGGCAAAGGCCTCTACCGCACGCTGATGATCTGGCCCTACGCGGTGGCGCCGGCGATCGCCGGCATGCTGTGGCTGTTCCTGTTCAACCCATCGATAGGCTCGCTGTCCTATCTGCTGAGACGTTTCGGCGTCGCCTGGGATCCGCTGCTCAACGGCACCGACGCCATGATCCTTCTGGTGGCGGCGGCCGCCTGGAAGCAGATCAGCTATAATTTCCTGTTCTTCGTCGCCGGGCTGCAGGCGGTGCCGAAAACGCTGATCGAGGCGGCGGCGATCGACGGCGCCGGCGAAACCAAGCGCTTCTGGACCATCGTCTTTCCGCTTTTGGCACCGACGACGTTTTTCCTTTTGGTCGTCAACACCGTCTATGCCCTGTTCGACACGTTCGGCATCGTCCACGCCGTCACCGGCGGCGGGCCGGGCAAGGCCACCGAGACATTGGTCTACAAGGTCTACAATGACGGCTTCGTCAATCTGATCCTCGGCGATTCGGCGGCGCAGTCGGTCATCCTGATGGTCATCGTCATCGCGCTCACCGCTATCCAGTTCCGCTACGTGGAACGCAAGGTTCATTACGGCTGAGGAGCGCGATGATCGGCCAATCCCCGTTCCGCATTTTCCTCGCACATGCCGTGCTCATCCTCGGCATACTGATCGTCGCCTTTCCGATCTACTACACGTTCGTTGCCTCGACGCAGACGCTGCAAACCATCCTCAGGCCGCCACTGCCCTTCCGGCCGGGCAGCGAGTTCTGGAACAATTACGGCGAGGCGCTATTCGGCGGCGTCGGCCGCATCGGCGGGCTCGGCGTCGGCAGGCTGCTCCTCAACTCCACGATCATGGCGCTCGGCGTCGCGGTCGGAAAGATATTCATTTCGATCCTGTCGGCCTACGCGATCGTCTTCTTCCGTTTTCCGCTGCGCATGACTTTCTTCTGGCTGATCTTCATCACCCTGATGCTTCCCGTCGAGGTGCGCATCCTGCCGACCTACAAGGTAATGGTCGATCTCGGCATGGTCGACACCTATGCCGGACTGATCATCCCGCTGATCGCCTCGGCCACCGCAACGCTGTTGTTCCGCCAGTTCTTCATGACCATCCCGGGCGAATTGGTGGAGGCGGCGCGCGTCGACGGCGCCGGCCCATGGCGCTTCTTCTTCGATATCCTGTTGCCATTGTCGCGCACCAATATCGCGGCGCTGTTCGTCATCCTTTTCATCTACGGCTGGACGCAGTATCTGTGGCCGCTGCTGGTCACCAACAGCAACGATATGAACACCATCGTCATCGCACTGAAGAAGATGGTTTCCTTCGCCGATGCCGACACCCAATGGCATTTGGTCATGGTCACGGCGATCCTGGCAATCTTGCCGCCAATCCTGGTCGTGGTGCTGATGCAGCGCTGGTTCGTGCGCGGACTGGTCGACACCGAAAAGTGAGAAGCCGATGGCGACGGTCGATCTGAGGGACGTGAAAAAGGTCTATGCCGGCGGCGTCGAAGCCGTGAAGGGCGTCTCCATCGCCATTCCCGACAAGCAACTTTGCGTGCTCGTCGGCCCGTCCGGCTGCGGCAAGTCCACGCTTTTGAGGATGATCGCCGGGTTGGAGACCATATCTTCCGGCACGGTCGCTATCGACGGCAAGATTGTCAACTCGATTGGCCCGACCGAGCGCGACATCGCCATGGTGTTCCAAAACTATGCGCTCTATCCGCATATGAAAGTCTACGACAACATGGCTTACGGGCTACGCAATCGCGGTACGCCCAAGGACGAGATCGACAGCAGGGTTCGTTGGACCGCCAAGGTGCTGGAGCTTTCCGCGCTGCTTGACCGACGCCCGCGCGAGCTTTCCGGCGGTCAGCGCCAGCGCGTCGCCATGGGCCGCGCCATCGTGCGCAATCCGAAAGTCTTCCTGTTCGACGAGCCACTCTCCAATCTCGATGCCAAGCTGCGCGGCCAGATGCGGGTCGAAATCAAGAATTTGCAGCGCTCGCTCGGTGTCACCTCGGTCTACGTCACCCATGACCAATTGGAAGCGATGACGTTGGCCGATATCCTCGTCGTCATGAATGGCGGATTGGTCGAGCAGACGGGCGCGCCACTCGACATTTACGAAAAGCCGGCCTCGACCTTCGTCGCTTCTTTCATCGGCGCACCGCCGATGAATCTTCTGTCCCTTTCGGGTCTGGCGCTGACCAGCAGCAAGACGATCGACTTTGCGCCTGCGAATGCCGTCATGCTCGGCTTCCGTCCCGAGGATGCCGATGTCGCCTTGGCGGCCGAGGCACCGTCCGGTGCGCTCGTGCTGCCGACAATGGTGGAGGCGGTCGAGCCGGTGGGAGCCGACAGCTTTCTTCACTGTGCGGCAGGCGGCGACCGCATCGTCGTGCGTGTGGCCGCGCGCGCAACAGCCAAGCCCGGCGACCAGTTGCGCGTCGTGGTCAAGGCCGAGAAACTTCACTGGTTCGATCAGGCTGCAAAGAGGGTCGACTGACGCCAATCTTGCATGCTGATTAGACTAACGAACGAGTAGACGGT
The DNA here is from genome assembly GCF_020165235.1 of Mesorhizobium sp. CA13. NCBI lineage: Bacteria > Pseudomonadati > Pseudomonadota > Alphaproteobacteria > Hyphomicrobiales > Phyllobacteriaceae > Mesorhizobium > Mesorhizobium sp. CA13. The sequence continues at coordinate 67,999 of NZ_JAIUHS010000019.1, forward strand.
TGACGATTGCCCACTGATTACAAGCTCACTTGCCTGCCTCTTATTTTTTGGGAAACTCAACCTCACCAAGCGCGGCGTGTTGCGGGGCGTCTGAAATAAGCCTCGCCCATATGCCAACATGCGATTGCGGATAGGTTCCTAGTACCGCCTAGACAGCGCCCGCTCCGGTTCGCCGGGGCGGGCCTATTTCGCTTCAGAACCTCACGCTAAGGTTTGCCTTTGCGCCGTGGTCGTGTGCTTGGCTGGCGAACTGGCCGGTATAGGAGACGCCAAGCGTGGCGCTGTCGCTGATGGCGAAGTCGAGCCCGGCTTCGAGAACGGCCGCATCCTCGGCGATTGGCACGCCGGCGACGGTGAATGATGAGCCATCAGCGAATGCAACGGAAGCCAGCGGAGTGGTGTCGCCGAAAGCGTGTCTCCAGCCGAGCGTGCCGCTGGCGGTCGCCTTCATGCCGCCGAACGTAAAGGCCGATGAGACGTGGACGCCGAGCGTGGTGAAGGTGGCGTCGGTTGTTGCACTGCGGACATCAAGTGCCGCGGCGCCGCCTTTTTCCCTGAAGCCGTCGGTGTGCAGGCTGACATAGGCGAGATTGGCGAAGGGCTCGAAGGAGACGGCGCCCGTGTCGATCTTGTAGCCGGTCTCGCCGAAGGCCTGGAAGGTGCCGGCACTATAGTTCCCTGTCAGGCTGTCGCTGAAGCCAGGAAAGGCCACCAAACGGTTCGTCTCGATATCGTGCCATGTATAGGCGATGCCGCCGGTGAGGCGCAGCGCGTTCCACTTGCCGCCGCCGTAAAGCCCGAGGTGGTAGTTGTCGCTCGAACCGGATGAGGCGCGGTCGTCGACATCAAAAGAGGAATGGCTGTAGCCGGCAAGCAGGCCTAGCCGGATGTTCGCAGCGATAGCGCCGTCGATGCCGGTCAGGAAGCCGCCGGTGGAGCTATCCATGCCCGCCGCGTTGCCGTCGCCGTCGAAGGAGCCCCAGGCCCCGAAGACCTGGCCCCAGGCGACCGTGGCGCTGCTGTCGGCAGAGGCCGGTCGCGCGCCGTCCGGCCCATAGGCGAGCAGGGGCATGTCTGTGCCCGTGGCATCGCCGAAGGCCGAGCGGATGCGGTCATTGACGGCATCGCGCACGAAATGGCTGTCCTCGATCAGCGCCGACTTCACCGAGGCATGGATCTCGCCCGAGAGGGAGTCGAGGGCGGCGCGGGCCTGGTCGGCGCTGAGGTCGGCAATGGCGCTGTAGATGGGCGAACCGGCCCCCGTGCTCTCGGCACCGCCGCCGGTGGCCTTCTGGTTGAAGGTCTGGCCGATACTGGAGAAGCTCGCATCGTTGCGCTTCATCGTCAGATAGACGTTGTTGGCGTCATAGACGAGCGAGGGATCGAGAAAGGCGAGGTTGGAGGTGATCCCGGCAAAGGTGCCTGTGCGCCCGCCATTGGCGGTCAGGATGGTGTAGTCGGTCTGTGGAGCATAGCTGCCCGCCCCGGCCACGACCTTCACCGTGCCGCCATTGATGGTTGCCGTGCCGGTGGCGACGGTCTTGTCCGATCGCCCGTCCGCATCGATCTCGACCTCGTAGACCGAACCGGGGCCGAAGGCGACACTGCCAGCGACGTTGATCGTGCCGATCGAATTGCCCGGCGCCAGCGTACCGCCCGAACCGATCATCGTGTTGCCGATCGTGCCAATGCCGCCCAGGATGCCGCCCGTGGCGAGCGTGACATCTCCCAGGGTCGCGCTCGCATGGCTGCTGTCGCCGACAACCAGCTTGCCTGCATTGACCATCGTGCCACCGGTAAAGGTGTTTACGCCGTTCAGCGTCAGCGTGCCCGAGCCGGTCTTGATGAGCGAGCCGCCTGTGCCTGCCGTTCCGTCCTGGATGACGCCGCCGATCGTCTCGTTCGTTCCAAGGCTGCCGAGCGTCAGCACCTTCGATCCGAGAAGGATATCGCCGTCGCCCGACAGCGAACCGATACCGATACCGCTGCTTGTCAGGCCGGAGATATCCACCCGCCCGCCGGCATTGTTGACGATCGTCGCAGCATCGGCGGTGCTGCTAAAACCGAAGTAGATCGCACCATTGTTGTCGATTGTGGCGCTACCAGCGGATGCGCTGTCGTTAAAGAATAAAGCGCTGCGCGAATTGGCGACGTAGATCGCCGCCGTCCCGGCGCTCGCCGAATTGATGAACCCGAGGTTCGCGGAACCCGCGCTGATGGCATCGATACGGATCGGTCCCGTGCCGTAAGCCCCCGTCACCGAGGCGAACGTGAACCCCTGCGAAACCGTGGTGCCGCCGCTATAGTCGTTGGCGGCCGAGAGCATAAGTGCGCCCGCACCGGTCTTGGTCAGGCCGCCGGAACCGGTGACGCTCTGCGAAATCGTGAAGACATTGCCAGGATCGGCGATATCGAAGCCACCGCCGTCGGGGCCCAGGACGATGTTACGTTCAGTGGAATTGAACGTCGCCCCGCTCACCCGTAGAGTGCCGCCGTCGATGGTCAGCGCGCCCGAGGTCGCGCCGAGGTTGGCGTCCGAGGAAACGGAAAGAACGCCGCCCAGAAGCTGCGTTCCGCCTGTATAGGTGTTGGCGCCGCTGAGCGTCAACTGGCCGCCGCCGACCTTCTTGAGCGTATTGCCCATACCATCGACGATGATCGAGCCGACGGTTGTGGTCACGCCGTTGTCGATGTTGAAGGTGCCGGCCGAGCCGCTTGCCGGGTCAAGCGCCAGCGAGCCGCCGGTCAATGTGTAGCCGTCAGTCGAAAACTGCAGCGTATCGAAGCCTTGCGTCCCGTCGACCGTCACCGTGCCGGCGCTGCCCGCGAACACGCCGACCGAATCGCCCCAGCCGCCATTGGCGCTGCCGGTGTCGTTCGTCCAGTTGGTCGCGAAACTCTGCCACGCTCCGGTGCCGCCATCGATCGTGCCGTCGGCGACAGGATCGCCGCCGTCCCAGAACTGCATGGTCTGGCCGGTGCCGAGCACCGCCAGATTGACCTGATGGACGATATTCGTCCGGATATCGGGATTGTTGGGGGAAAGCGGCGTGAAGCCGCCGGTGCCGGTGAGTGTACCGCTGGCGAACGAGCCCGACAGCGTACCGCCGTAGTTGAACAGCCTGTAATAACCCGCCGCCGCCACGTGCGCGTCGAGCGTACCGCCGAGCGCAAGGTTGCCGGTCACGGTCACCAGATCGTTGGATGCGCCGCCCGCCACGCCCGGTGCGCCGAGTTCGAACACCGAGGTCGAACCCGCGTTCAGCGTCAGGTCGCCGGCGAACGTCAACATGCCGGGGCTGTTGCCCGCCGACAGCGTGCCGTAGATATCGGCGTTGCCGACCGTGCCACTGCCGGCCAGCGTGCCGCCGGCCTCCACCGTTGTCAGCGAAGACGCCGCGATCGAGCCGTTGACGATCAGCGAACCACCGCTGACCGTCGTGGCGCCGGTGTAGCTGTTGGCGCCGGACAGGGTGAAGGTGCCTGTACCAATCTTTGTCAGCGAGCCCACGCCGCTATAGCCGATATCGCCCGCGAAAGTGGTGCTCGTGTTGTTCCCACCCGTCGTCAGCGTCACACCTGGGTTGAGCCATATGCGCGTGCCCGCAGCGCCAGCGAGCGAGCCGATCTGCTGGTCGGTGATCGCCTGAAACTCCGACCCGGCTCCGGTCAGGTTGACAGCCGCCGTGGGAGACAGGGCGTCGGCCGCAAAGACGCCGAATTGGGCACCGTTGGAGATGTTGATGGCGGAGGAATTCTGGAGGGAACCGCCAGAGGCAACAAGCATCAGGCCGTGTTCGACATTCGTCGCACCTGAATAGGTGTTGGCCCCCTCCAGTTGGAGGATGGCTGCCCCGGTCTTGGTCAGGCCACCTGAGCCGGACACCGTGCCCCCAAAGCTGTTACTCCCTGTATTGTCGACGGTCAGGGTCGCTGTGCCGAGAGCGATGTTCGTCCCGGCATTCCCGGCCAAGCCCTTGATGGTCTGATCGAAGCCGCCAAGGTCCCAGGTGCCTATGATCAGCTGAACGCCGGACGAGGATGCGAGCGCGTTGGCCGCACCCATCCGAATTGCGCCTCCCGAGAGGGTCGTTCCTCCTGTGTAGCCCTGTACGCCTGACAGGGTGAGGACGCCGCCGTTTGACTTGGTGAAACTGCCGTCTCCCGATATGGTCCCGGAATAGGTTCCGGACGTGGCCTGGGCGAAGACGACGTCGCGCACACCGGCTCCGGTCGCGAAGGTCAGGTCGCCGCCCATGCTATCGGTGCTGCCGGTGAGGGTTCCTTCACTGATCGCCCAGTTCTGGCTCCCGATGCCCCCCAGCGTCCAGTTGGAGGCGCCGGTTTTCTCGAAGGTCGAGAAGCCTTGATATTGTGCCGCCGCGCCGACCCCGGAGACATCGAAATTCCCATTGGTGCTGCCGCCGAGCCGGAACGTATCCGAGCCGGTGCCTGCCACATTGCCGTTGATGACGGAGCCGGCCTGCAACTCCAACACATTGCTGCCGCCGGTGAAGGTGATGGCGTTGGCCCGAACGGCACCAGGGCCGTCAAGTTGCCCCGATATAGCGCCGCTGTTGATGATCGCCAGGTTCGAGCCAACGACACCGGCTCCGCCCGCGCCAGCGGTGCCGCCGCTGACGGTGCCGCCGCCGCCGATAATCGTCCCGCTGTTATCCAGCGTGCCGCCGTTGGCGAAAAACACGCCTGTGCCGCCATTGCCGCCGGTACCGTGGCTGGAGCCGCCATCTCCGCCGGAAATTAGACCATTGTTGTGCAACTCGCCGCTGTCCATGAAATGGACGCCTATGCCACCAGTCCCAGCCGCTCCCGGAGTGGCACCAACAACGCCCGCCGATCCGCCATCGCCGCCCCTGCCGCCTGTGACCGTGCCGCCGCTGTTGGTGAATACGGCTCCGGGAGCGGTGAACAACACACCTCCGCCGCCGTCGCCACCGAAGCCACCGGAGTCGGGGTAAGGGAGACCAAGATAGATGCCCGACGTCCCACCATTGCCTCCGGCTCCGCCGTTAATCGTCCCGGAATTGATGCTGATCCCAGGTCCGAGCGCGACGGAGCCGTATCCTCCGGCACCGCCACCGCCGCCACCGCCCGCCCCGCTTGGCGCATTGCTGCCGTCGCCGCCGTTTCCGCCGTTTCCGCCGGTCGCTATCCCGGCATTGGAAATCGTTGCCGTTCCGGGGCCATTCCCGTTGTAGCCACCGCCGCCACCGCTGCCACCGCCCCAAATGGAAGTCGCATTTTGGCCCGGCTGACCGTTAGGGCTAACAGCGGTTCCACCAAGGCCGCCTGGAACCTCGGCCCCGGTCTCGCTACCACCGGCACCGCCAGCGCCGCCACCCGCGCCGCCACCCCCGCCACCTGCAGAGCCGAGCCCATCGGTACCGGGATTGCCAGTATAGCCTGCGCCGCCACTCGTCAGATACCAGCCCCTGCCCGTGCCGCCAGCCCCACCGCCGGCCCATGCGGGAGACGACGCGAGATCGACCAAAGCCAGACATGAGACACCCGCAAGTAGAAAAGGCGGCGCGAATAAAAACAAATCTCTGCTGTTTGACATCCGCCGCCCTACATCCAAGCCGATAAATCACCTCACGGCGCGGAACCTACGTCGATAGTTGCGCCGACTGCAAGCAAAAGTGCGACGGGACAGTCGCTCGGGCACTCAAGATGGTCGCCGCGGGCGTTTGTCGAGTTATCGTGGCGCCCGGCCATGTGCGGCGTCATTTTTCGGTTTCGCTCATGCCCTTGCTTGCCCCAGCCGGTTGAATATTTCGACCTGGCGCTCACTTGCTCTGCGAATCGGCGAGGAGGCGATGCATATCCTTCGGACTGCGTGGTTCCTTGCCGAAACGGGCATTGAAATCGGCGGCGAACTCGGCCGCATAGGCATTGACCGCCTCGATCGTGCTGATGCCGCCCTGGCGCAGTTCCTTCACAAGCCGGTCCTGCAGCGTCTGATTGGCGCGTTCGACTCTGCCTTTGGCCTGCGAAGTGTTGGCGCAGATGATGTCGATGTTCAACTCGTAGAGCGCGCGACCGAACTGCGTCAGGCCACTCGTTCGATCCTTCTCCGAACCATGCGTCGTGCGAAAGACGCCATGCTTGTCGCTGTAGAAGGAGATCGGCTTGCCCCATTCCTGCAAATACGCCTTGGTGGCGATCAAGTAGTCGAACGTGTTCTCGGAACCAGCAAAGCGCAGATGCAGCAGCCTGCCCGTCGCGTCGTCGATGTAAACGAGCAGGGCGCATTTAGATGTTTAGTCCCGGCATTTGCTGGAGCGGATTTAGTCTGAAGCGTTCGGGCTGAGTGGTCCACGCCTTGCAGACGAATTC
>NZ_JAIUHS010000002.1:0-689001 GCF_020165235.1 Mesorhizobium sp. CA13
GGCGGACGCCGCTACCGGCGGCGTCGGTGCACGTGCGGTACCGATCATGCTGGCGAATGGCTGCGCCGGCTGCCACACCATCACCGGTGTACCCGGTGCGGTAGGCCACGTCGGCCCGCGCCTGGACGCCAGTCTATCTGACAGGATCTATATTGGCGGCGTACTGGCCAACAATCCGGAGAACATGATCCGCTGGATACGGTCAGCAAGGGACATCAATCCGCACACCGCCATGCCTTCCACCGGCATCACCGAACAGCAAGCGCGTGACATCGCCGCCTATCTCTATGCTTTGAGATAGACCAGTCTTCGCCGCCTCGGCGGAACCACGGGCTGCGCCCAGGACCATAGCCGACGACGGGGAACAAAGCTGCCCGATTACGGTTTGGACAGCAGCCGGCGCAGTACAAATTCAGGTCCGCCGTGCTGCTGGGTCATAAGCCCCAGCCAAGAGCCCGCTTCCCCCTCCCTCAAGAGCGGGCTCTTTCCTTGTGGATCGGATGCGGAGCGATTAGGGGCGTGGACCGAGGCGACATGAAGCAACTTCTGTCAGATCTCGCCGCAATGGCCGAACCAGGCTTCTGGATCGCCTTGGGGCTTTTAGCCCTGCCTTACGTTGTGGGAGTAATCTTCCTGATCAAGACATGCCACTGCCTCTGATCGCCCAGCCTTCCGGTCGTACGGGCCTTATTACTTGCCAGCGCAAGGTGTGACCATCACGAACTGGGATCGTCGCCGAGGCCATCCGCGCCGCTCGAACACCCATAAGGTTGCCGACCACGCGTTGGAGGAATTGCTGGGGAAGCATGCATTGCCGCGGGCGGAGCTTTCCGGTCACATTTTGTCGGGGCGGATCCCACTCACACCGATGCGGCAGCCATCGAGTCCGAGGACACACTGGACAAGTCCTTCTGTTGCTGGCGGCGAAACCAATCCAGGGTGAGGCGCACACCCTCTTCAAGAGGTATTTGACAGGCCCAGCCGGGGATGATCCTGCGCGCTAGAGTTAAGTCCGGACAGCGGTTCGTCGGATCCTGGGGGATCGGATCAACATGCACGATTTTGGTGCCTGGCACCAAGCCCGCGACGTAACGGGCAACATCGACAACGGAAATCTCACGATCGTTCCCGATGTTCAGGGGACCAATATAACCATGCTCCTCCCCCCAGAAGAATTGCTCTAGGCCGTCCACGATATCGCTGACGTATCCCCAACTCCTCGACTGCAAGCCGTCGCCAAAAACGATTATAGGTTTGCCGAACAGCGCATTCGTGATGAAATTTGATACTGCACGTCCATCGTCAGGTCGTGTCCTCGGTCCGTAGACGTTGAACAATCTTGCAACTCGAATGTCGAGCCCGCTCAATCGGTTACTCTCAAAAAGCAGGGCCTCGGCGCAACGCTTGCTTTCGTCATACGATGAGCGCGGCCCCGTGCAATCAACGGAGCCCCTGTAGGTTTCCGGTTGCGGCGTCACCAGCGGATCGCCGTAAACCTCAGACGTGGACGTGAAACAGAAGCGGCCCCCGGCGCGAAGAAGGGCCAGAAGCCGCATAGTTCCTATTACGTTGGCCGAGATGGTTCTTACCGGATCTTGCATGTACCAAGGAGGCGAAGCAGGTGAGGCGAGATGATAGATCTCGTCAAAAAGGCTCCCCTGCTGAAAATCTTCAACAGCCACATCTACCACGACCAAGCGAGGGTCGGCGATATGATCTAAATTGGCACGCGTACCAGTCCAGAAATTGTCAACAGCAACAATTCGATTTATTTCTTGCCTTAACAACAGTCTATCAACCAGATGGGATCCGATGAACCCGGCTGCTCCCGCGACAAGAACACTTTTCATTTCCGACCCAAAGCTTTGCAGCTTGCTCAGGAGCTATGAACGCTGACTCGTCAAGCCGTCTGAATTGCCAATGAGATGTCACTCCTTCCACGCAATGATGGTTCGCGCAACGCGCATCGCCCGAACAACCCAAATCCGCGCAAATAGTACCACCCCATTGGACAATGGCACATCTTAAGGACCCTGTCACCAGCGGTGCAGTGCATACACTACACTGTAAAAACGACAGATTTCTGTAGCCTGACTATCTTCGATCTTCGATGGGCATAACATCACCACAGGTTCAATAGGGAAATATATCCTCGACAAACCCAGCACAGGTGGGAGAATAGCGGTAGAACTCAGACGGCCCGGGCAGGTGTTCGTTCGCATCCGGATCGAACATAAAGTCCCTCCGTCCGGTTGGACTTATCGAGCAACGGGGAATATGCGGCGCGATCTCGCGCCTCCGAAGGATCTGGTCGAGCATTATGGGCGGCTGCTATGCGCTCTCGAATGGTGAGGGTCGTGGAACGACAGGCACCATCAAAAGTGCTGATTGCACTGCGCGGAAATGTAGGCCTCAATGGGGCTGTCAAGGGAGGCGGACGCCATCATCGTGTCGGACCGGACAGGCGCACAATCAGCTGTCGTGACAATCATCGATCCGTCCCGCAAGCGAGGACTGTTCGAACCTTCCGAGCTTTGGCGATATCGGGAAGTTGTGTTCTTCCTGGCCTGGCGTGATTTCAAGGTCAAATACCGGCAGACTTATCTGGGCATCCTTTGGGCAATGCTGCAGCCGCTCGTTGCTATGTCGGTCTTCAGCATCTTCTTCGGCAAGCTCGCAGGCATTTCGTCCAACGGCGCGCCATACCCGCTATTTGTTCTGTGTGGGCTTGTGCCATGGAGTTTTTTTTCGCGAGCCGTCGCCAGCATGACGGGCAGCCTCGTCAGAAACCAGGAACTGGTGAAACGCGTCTATTTCCCGCGTCTGATCATTCCCATCTCCACGATGGCCTCATGCCTGACCGATATGCTCGTCGGCTTCGCTCTTTTGTTCGCCGCCATGCTGGCATTCGGAAGCTGGCCGGCACCACAAGCAGTCTTCTTGCCGCTGTTCGTGCTCGTAATGGCTGCGTCAGCGACTGGAGTGGGCGTGGCATTGTCGGCGATCAACGTTCGCTTTCGCGATGTGGGCTATCTGTTGCCGTTCAGCCTTCAGATACTTCTGTTCATGACGCCGATCGTCTATCCAGCCAATCTCGTCCCTCAATTGTGGCGGCCGCTCTATAGTCTAAACCCAATGGTTGGGACAGTCGAAGCCATCCGCTGGAGCGTACTGGGCACGCCTGCGGACTGGCTCATGATCTCGATATCAACGCTCTCCTCGTTAGCTCTTCTCGTTGCCGGACTGACTATCTTCTCAAAATCCGAACGCGCGTTTCCGGACCTGATCTGAGTGATGACCGACATCGTGATTCAGGCTGCCAATCTCTCCAAGGCGTATAGACTTGGTGTGGCGAACAACAGCTTCCCCACGCTGCGAGACGCGCTCGCCAGCAAAAGGCGGGGCCTCCGCGGGGAGGCCGATACAAGCCACCGCAAAGGTGCGGACGAGCCGTTCTGGGCATTGAAAAACGTCTCCTTCGAGGTGCACGCAGGCGAAGTCCTTGCCGTGATCGGTCCCAACGGTGCAGGAAAGAGCACCATTCTCAAGATACTGGCGAAGATCGTGGAGCCGACTTCCGGCCGCGCGACGATACGCGGACGGCTGGGAGCTTTGCTGGAGGTCGGCACGGGGTTCCATGCCGAACTGACCGGCCGTGAGAACATTTATCTCAACGGGGCCATACTCGGCATGCGGCGCGTCGAGATCAATTCCAAGCTTGACGAGATCGTGGATTTCTCCGGGGTCGAGCCGTTTCTCGATACGCCTGTGAAACGATACTCAAGCGGCATGTACTTGCGTCTGGCCTTCGCGATTGCCGCCCACGTCAATCCCGACATTTTGGTGGTCGATGAGGTTTTGGCTGTCGGCGATGCCACGTTCCAGAAGAAATGCATTGCCAAGGCAGCGAGCATCGCCGGGACAGGCCGCACCGTGCTGATCGTCAGTCACCAGATGCCGGTTCTGCAACGACTTTGCACCCGCGCAATCCTTATCGACGGTGGGATGATCCAGGCGGACGGCCCGACTCAGGACGTGGTCCGGGATTATCTCCAGACGCTTGAGGCCCGTGCAGGAACCGATCTGAGTGTGCGATCCACGCGCACCGGGCGCGGCCGCCTCCGTGTGGTCGGCATCGAAGTCTTCAATGAGATGGGCGCCGTCGCATCCGGGCAACCGGCAACTTTTCGGCTTCAGGTGGATGGGCCGCGCGAAACATTGCAGTGCCTTGTGACTATAATTGATGATCTCGGGGATCCTGTCACCTCATTTGATAGCCGGGAGCATTCCCTGCATGACCGTCAGGGCGAAGTCTACATGGTACATGTGGACAGCCTTATGCTGAGACCAGGGCGCTACAGGATTGACGTGGCGCTGGTGGCGGACGACAGGGTGGTCGAAGACCATGTCGAGACGGCCGCTGTGTTCGATGTCATGCCCGGTTTGCTCGACGATCGACCGGTCAGCGCCCAGCCTGGCTTTGGCAATGTCAGCTTCCCGCATCGATGGGTGGTCAGGAAGTGACGCCTGTTTTCACCTGGCCACGTGCGCAAGCTGTCGCCGAACCCTGCGCCGCTGCTTTGCTATCCACATCATGATCTTCAGGGCAAGCCGTTCGGATTTGCTTCCGATCGTTGCAGGCGTGACATAGGGCGCGCGTGCCAGCCGCAGCGCCAATTGAAGGCGGAAATCCCGCGTTCCACTTTCCATCACATGCTCCGCGATCCAGTCAAGAAAAGCGACGCGGGCGGGGTGTTTCCCCATCCGATCGTAGAGCCCTCGCTCAGTGGCAATCGCCGAGGCCGAACCGGAATGCTGCCGGTAACGTGCGAGAGTTACAGGAGTGATAAAGGCTGGGAATCGCAGGAATAGCTTTGCCCACAGAGCTTGGTCTTCATAGAGATCAAACTGCTCCTCAAAGCCACCAACCGTGCTAATCGCGCTTCTCCGCAAGAGCACGGAACAGGTGCACGGAACGTGGCCGTCCTGCATCAGCAGAAGCCGCCCCAGAAGCCTGGGGGGCTGATGCAAGCGTGCGGCAAGTCCGTCCGTCGGCTCGATCCAGTCGGAGCGCGCTCCATCCGGGTACCACCATTTGGTCGGCCCGAAAATCATTGCGGCATCCGGGTTTGCATCAGCTGCCGCCAGGACCGTCTCCAGCATATGCGGCTCGTACAAATCATCTGCATCCAGGAAGGCGAGAAAATCGCCGCAGCCGGCCGCTATTCCGGCGTTTCTCGCTGCCGCGGCGCCACGCTTGGATCCGGGAGGCCTGCGCAGCACTTTAATTCGGGGATCGGTTGCCGCGGCATCATTGGCGATCCTGACACTGTCGTCCGTCGAATTGTCGTCGACCAGCAAGAGCTCCCAATCCGCAACCGTCTGGGCTCGGACGCTGGCGATCGCTTCGCCCAGATTTGACGCCGCATTGAGGAAGGGGGTTATGATCGTCACCCGCGGCACGGAAGTCATCGCTGGAGCCGTCTCGCAATGCTTCGCTTGCTCGCCTTCCAGGTTTCGCGCGCGAGCACTCTCCAGATTGCGGAACGAATGCGGAAGGAGGCGCCCTGATCCGCCATCACCCCATTCAGCCATTTGAGAAACGTGATACGCACGGCTTCGTCAGTGCCTGCCCTGGCAGAAGCAGCAGAGCAGCTTTCGACGTGCTGGCGGTATCTCGCCCAGGTTCGGCCGGACACGTAGACGGGCGCGAATGCGAGCGCCTTCGCAAAGAATGTCTGGTCTTCGAACATCAGGCGAAAACTGTTTTCGAATCCCCCGAGGGTTGCGAACAAGCTCGAACGCATGAGGGCATTGCAAGTAGTCGGCGTCTGAGCCTGGTTCTGCAGCAGCAGCTCCAGCAGCACGGGCGGATCGTATCGGGCGTTTGGTTCGACTCCGAGCGGGTAATAGTAGTCCGCACGGCCAGCAGCCTCTTCCCAGCTGTGCCAGATCAGCGTCCGGCCGTAGATTAGGCCGAGCGCCGAATCGCTTTCCATGATGGAGACTTGTTCGGACAGCTTTTCGGGCAGCCATGTATCGTCTGCATCGAGAAACGCGACATAGTCGCCCCTCGCCTCGGCCAGCCCGCGGTTGCGCGACGCGCTAATACCATGATTGCCATTGTCGGGATGAGAGAGTAGTCGCACCTTGCCTGGCGAGCGCTGCGCATAGTCACGCACGATGACAGATGACCGGTCCGTCGAGCCATCGTCGACGACGAGGAGTTCCCAGTCGGTGAAGCTTTGACCTACAACGCTGTCAATAGCTTCCCGGAGATATCTCTCGCCGTTGAACACGACGATGATTGCCGTGACGCGCGGTTTTCCGCATGCATGGTCAGCCATGGCATAGCACCGTACGTCGGAACTCTATCTCACCCCAATCAGCGACCGTGACCCGCGGCAGTCGGAAGGGATCGACCCTGGGCCCAGCTTCACGCGGCAGGGTGGTTACTGCATAGTCCATGCCAGCAGATCTTACCGCTTTGGCGGTGCTGTCGTCGAAGTCTCCGAAGGGGTATGCGAATCCCGACACCCTCCGCCCTGTGATCTCTTCGCATCGTTGGCGGCTAGCGGAGATCTCGCGTTCAAGATTGTCCCGTTTCAGCAACGGCAGGGACGGATGCGTGCAGGTGTGGGCACCGATCGAAACGCCATCGGTGTCGGCGAGATGCCGCAGCTCCGAATGAGTCATGGCGCGGTCACGCCTTCGGGGGCTGGCGTCGGTTCCTGCCCATCTTGCCAGCTGCTGCAGCACCCTCCTCCGTTCGTGTACTCTCAACGGCTTCAGCAGTGCATGTAAGCCGAAATGGAGCGCCGTGCGACTGATGGCGAGATTCGATTTCGCGCGCGTGGCGTCCTCCGTCACGAGCCAATCATAGTTTCGGCCTGCGATCTGGATCGCCAGCCTCTCCGGGAGAGCAGGCGTCTCCAAAGTGATGCGCGACAGAATATCCCACCAGAACACTGAGGGATCGGTGAGCGCATGGGTGGTGACGAAGACGGTCACAGGAGCGTTCATGCGTAGCATGATCGGCACGGCATTTTGGACGACATCCGCATAACCGTCGTCAAAGGTGACTGCCGCAGCATTTCTCGGTGGCTTTCCGTCCCGAAGCCGTTGTGCCAGCCATTGCAGGGGAACAATATCGCGTGCCTCTGCCAGGGTTTCGATTTGGCGTGCGAAATTTTGTGGCGAGACCGAAAGTTCCCAAGGATCGACCAGCGGTTCTCCGACCCGGTGATACATCAGCACGAGCGGCCGATTGTAACCGGCAAGCAATCGGCCCCGTCGCAAGAGCTTGCTGAGAGTTTGACGCACTGTCACGCCGCTCATCGCCTGAAAGCGCGCGCGGCGACAATCACGGGGCAACATGGGTCATGCACATCGAGCATTGCCGAATTCAGCTCATGTTCTGCCAAGCCATAGAGAAACCCGGTAGCCGAATAGACGTTTCCATAGTGACGGACTTCGACATTCTGCGCCCCGAACCTGTCTGAGAGAAGCCGTCCCAGGGCCGCCGGGGTTATCGACCAGAACCAGCTCTCGCCCCATTCTCCTCGGTCAATCGGGCTTACCCAAGGCACCGTGACCAGGAGCACGCCTCCCGGTTTCAGCATCCGCCATAGGGTTGCAACCGCGGCAGGCATATTGAAAAGGAGATGAAGGGTCTGGGTGAGCACGATGCAGTCAAATGTTTCGGACGGCAGATCGTCGCCGTTGGCCAGATCGCCCACCAAGGTCGTCAACGGGTGACCTTCATATCGGTTTAGAACGTCGCTCCTGGCAACCCGATTGCCTCCGAAGCGGGTCGTATAGGCGCTGTCGCCGATCTCCAGAACCCTGCCGGATATGTTCAGCGAACATGATGCGAGGAAAGTCTCGACATAGCGGCGGTCCACCGGCTTGCCGCGATCAAAACCGAAATTTGTACTGAAGGGCAGCGGGCGGCTGAGGTCACCGAACCGGACGCCCGAGCGGCGCCGACTTGACCAACCCTTGAACCGCTGCTGCAGCATCATGGTGGTCTGCAAGGGCGCTGCGAGCGAAACGGCAATGGTGTTCAGGAGCTGACCGCCGAGCGAAGAACGGGATCGAACCGCTGTACTAAGCTGTCCCAGTTGCATGTGCGCATAGTAGCGTTTCCAATTTTCGACGCCCTGATGGTAGGCGGCCGTCCAGTCTGGATTGGCCTGCACAAGACTCCTCTGCCGGCCAAGGACTTTTAGCGCCGCGCGCAACATCATCGGATTGCTGTTGGACATATTCGTTGCGTGCCTGCGGTAATCTGCGAGACACGCCGGGCTGCATGCGGCCTTGTTTGCCCGGGACAGGCGAAGGTAGACGTCGTAATCCTCGCAAGCCCGCAGGGATCGGTCGAATCCGCCAGCGGCCTCCAATGTGCTACGGCGATAGAGCACCGTCGCATGCATTCCAATCAGGTTGCCGGTCAAGAATCCGGCATACGGGTCCTCTCCCACCGGCCTCAGCGGAACTGAATTCCTGACTGCGCCGGCCTCATCAATGTAGCAATAGGCTCCATAGACGAAGGCGCAATCCGGACTGTCATGGAACAAAGCAAGATTGGTGGCGAGCGCCGTCGGGCGCAGCCTGTCGTCGGCATCGAGGAACGCGATGAATTCGCCACGTGCTGCCTTCATTCCCGTGTTGCGGGCAGCGGCTAAACCCTGGTTTTTTTGGCGGATGTAGTGGACGTCGACATACCGGCGAACGACATTCTCGGGATTGTCCAACGAACCATCGTCCACAACGATGATCTCATCGGGCCGCACGCTCTGGTTCCGGACACTGTCGATCGCTTCCGCGAGAAATCGAGCATGGTTATAGGTCGTAATGACAACCGAGACACAGGCTGCGGCGGGTCTGGCGGTCATCTCTCGCCCACTTGGCTCCGCGCAGTCGGATAGCCGGCAAAGGTTAGCCATGCGACTGATCGCCGACATGCCTCCTCGAAGCCGACCACCGGTTGGTATCCGAGCTCGCGCTCGGCCTTGGCCGACGGGAGTTTCACCCGACACCGGTGCAACAGCGCACGTTCTTCAGATATCCTGATCTTTGGAGCCGTAGGCGGCTGATCGAGCCCTGACTTCCGCCACTCGGCATAGCCTACCTTTAGTCCACTGCGAACGGGTTTCGGGAGGCTTCGGACAAGCCGCTGGTATAGGTCGCCATCTCTCAGCCATTGTGTCCAGTTCGGTGTGAATGACAATGGCGCGGAAACCGAAATCGCAGCCAGGTCGACGCCCAATGCCTCGGCGATCGGGCGGCAAAGATCTGCCCAACTTATCCTTTCGCGGTCCCCGACCAGATAGGTTCGCCCAGCCGCCTCGGGCACTTCGATCGCAAGCTTGATCGCATGAACGACATTGTCGACATAAGCGCTGTTGCAGATGCCATGGCCGCCATCCACCAGATAGGCAGAGCCGTCGAGGAGATCGTTGGCAAAGCCCCCCGTCCAGCTGGAGCGCGGGCCAAAGACAATTCCGGGCCGCAGCACCACCACCTGGATTGCACCGTCCCGTGACAATTCTCCGAGACGACGTTCAGCACGAACCTTGGCATTGTTGTATTCGACCGTCTGGCAGTCGTGCAGCGCGCTCGTTTCGTCCGTCCCGGGCGGCGGCGATTGGCCGTGAACGGATGCGCTACTGAGGTAGACCAGGCGAACGACGCCCGCAGCGGCGGCGGCACGATAGACAGGCTCCACGGCATCGACGATCGTGCGAGTATCACCAGCAACTGCATGAACAACGGACTGACAGCCAAGAAGGGCCGCGGTAAGAGCAGGAACGTCATGCGCGTCCGCCACTCTTCCATCGATCGCAAAGCGAGACAGGCTGGCGAAAGCACTCGGCCTGCGAACGATCGGCCTCACCTCTGCCCAGCCGGAAAGATGCAGCAACTCCACGGTCCGGCAACCTATGAAGCCGTTGGCGCCAAGCACGGCAACAGTGCCGGTCATTGTCTGGTCTCGGCGGAAGCAATGACGTGGCGAAAGTCTTCTGCTCCGAGCCAAGGCATGTCCAGCCGTTTCCGTCTGGCATAGCATTCCTCGATTCGCTTGAGCACGTTGCGCCCCGCTGTGGCTGACCCGGAAAGGGGGATTCCATTTCGGACCGTGTCGACCAAGTCCGAAATCTGATCGCAGAACGCGTCGACGAAATCGCGCGATCCGCCGTCGGTGTTGGTGAAGGAGGCGGTGGCTGTCGTGCGGCATCCTTTCAAGGCGATCTCTACAAGCTCAGTCTCATTGACTGCCCAGGAAATCGAGCCACGTTCGCCCTCAAGACGGTAAAGGTTCGGACGAGCCCAATCACGGCTCAACCGGACCGTTGCCTCGAAGCCGCCAAAACCTAACCGGACAAGGCAGTTCGCCTCGACGCCGCCCATTGCGTCATCGGCGTAGTGGATTTCATGGGGCTCTCCGAACCACCAGGTCAGGAGGTCGAGGCAGTGCGTACCTATGTCCTGAAGCACGCCACCGCCGGATTCCGCGCGGCTGAAATAGCTCGTCGAAGCGACAGGCCACTGGAAAGGGCCACCCTCAAAACAACAAACACTTTGGATTTTTCCGATCAATCCGCCCTCGACCATGGCCTTTATCGATCGGATGGCAGGGAACTGCCTTCTGACGAGGCCTGTCGCCACATGTAGGTTGTTGGCTGCCGCTGCCGCGAGGATAAGATCCGCGTCGGAGCTGCTCGTGGCCATCGGCTTCTCGCATAGAACATGCATGCCGGCCCGCAACGCCTGCATCGACTGATCAAGATGGTATCGAGGCGGGGAAGCGATGATCGCCACATCGGCGCCCACAGCCAAAAGGCCGTCGAAACTGGCTGCAACCTTCGCTCCGGGCAGCCGCGCCTGTACGACCGCGGCGGATTTCGCTTCGGGATCAAAGATCCCTGCGACTGCGATCTGGCCTCTGCCTTGAAGGCGCGACAGCGCTTCCGCATAGTAGAGCTTCGTGACGGCGCCACATCCGGCCAAAACGAGACGGACAGGCTCACCTTGCCGCAGCCGTGCTGGCTGCCGTTGCACAGTTTCAATTTGGGCGGACAATCTCGCCTCCCTGCTTCGCAACGAGTCGCAGCATACGTCCAATTGTCTTGAGCGACGGATCGAGTTGGAAGGCTTCACTCATTTGCGCGAGGCATCCAGCCCAATCACCGGAGCCAAGCAGCCGCCGCCCGGTTTCGAGAGCGCTTTGCGAATAGGTCCGCCGAGCCGATGCGGCGACATCGTCCGCGAGGTCGCTTGGAAGATAGCTCTTGAAAATATCAATCGCCATTCGCGTGTAAGCCATGTCCCCGGCACTCCGGATATGGCGTCCTGTGTTCGATTGCGGGTGCATCCGATAAAGGGCAAGGGCTCGCGGTTCGTACCAGACGGGAAAACGAGAAGCGATGCGTATCCACATCTCCCAGTCTTCGCTGCATTTCAGCCGCCGGTCGAAGCCGCCGAGTTCTTCGTAGACCGCGCGTCGGACCGCGATGGACGGCGTCATGATGCGCTGTTCGAGCGCCAGTCGCACCACCGCATTCTCAAGCCGTCCGGAGATTGACTGCATTGCAGGTTCGATCGACAACTCCTGTCCATGGGCGTCCATGAAGACCGTCCGGCAGAACGCCGCTCCTACTCTCGGGTCCGCATCGAAACCCCGACCGAGCAATTCGTAGAATCCTGGTCGGACGGCATCGTCGCCGTGCAGAAGATGGACAAGTTCCCCCTGGGCTCGGTTCAGGCAGGTGTGGAAGTTGCCGATATGGCCGAGGTTTTGGGGCTGGCGGAAAAAGCCGACACGCCTTCCCCCGATTTCGTTCACGACTTTTTGCGGATCGTCGGACGAACAATCGTCAACCACTTCGATCTGCATATGAGCCGGGTCAGGGGCTTGCGCGAGCACGCTTTGCAGCGTTGAGGCAAGAAAGCGAGCGCTATTATAGACGGGGATCATCACCGACCACTTCGGACGAACAGCCGCCTGTGGCAAGGACGGGACCGGATCCCGATTCTCGAAGTTGCGGAAAGCCGTCATCTCCCGAGCACCGAGGATTTCAGCAGGAGCAGTGCCAACCGCGCGATATCGCGTTTCGGCACGTTGTTTCCGCCACTGCCGCTTCGCAGCAATCGCAGGAAGCACGATCTGGCCGACGGCAAGTCACCTTCGTTCAGATACTGCTTCGACCATTCGTAAAAGTAGCGGGAACAGCCGCCACGGGCAAACTGTGCCCCACGGGCATCCATGACATTCGCCATTCGCCGGTAGAATCCCTCGATCGCATCAAGCCTGAGCGGGCCTGGCAGCGCCGATACAAGCCCACCCGGGTGCAGACGATAGATACCTGCCACCTCGTCGACAAAAGCGAGGTCTGCTGTCTTTGCGCAATGGACATACAGCGGCCAGTCAGTAATCGGAAAGAAATCTGCATACCACGATGGTACATCCCGAACGCACGCCGTTCGCATCATACCGCCGCAAGTGGCGAAGGGATTGCCTTCCCAGATCTCCCTTTGTGTGATTAAGGGCTTCTGATCACGTGGCGTCCACCGCCACGACGTGATCTCGTCGCCGTGCGCCACGAGCGCATTGTAAAATATGGCCGAGAGCTCAGGATGCGCGTCAAGATGGGCCACCTGATCTCGCAGCTTGGTCTTGGATGTCCACAGGTCGTCGCCATCAAGGATCGAGACATAGCGCCCGCGCGCAACCCGGAGTCCTCTCGCAACGACCTCGTTGGATCTCAAATTGCTGCCAGAATAGATCGCCGATAGTCTTTCGCGATAATCGGATACATACCGCTCGACGATCTCCCGGGTACCGTCCGTCGAAAAATCTTCGCTGATCAGGATCTCAACACCGAATTCCGTGTCTTGCATGAGAACGCTGTCGATCGCTGCCGCTACGTAGCGTGCGTGATTGTAGGTGACAATGAGGACGGTCACACTGACCGTCGGTTCATTCACCGTCCGCTCCAAAACGCATTCTGCCCCCTGGGCCAAGTTGCGACCCGATGACGACTGCTCTTTCGACAGCAGCAGCTTCTTCATTCCAAGCCTCGAAGCAGAAACAGGCTGTCTGAGTCGCCGCCCTCCTGGGGCGCTGCAAAGGTTCCTCGTTCGGGATGCTGCGCCAAATAGCCTCCGCAGGGTCCAAGTTTGCTGTCCATTACAGCCAGATTGTTGAGCAAGGCGCGGTAATCGGTATTCTCGCCCCGATCAAAAAACTCATCGACAGCGTAGTCCCAGAACGATTTCCCGATCCCCGAGCTGCGGCCTTCGCGTTCCAGCTTGGTTCCTTGCTTCGCCTTGCGCCGGAAAATGGCAAGCGTCGCACCGGCGACTTTCGCGAACTGCGAGGGCGATCGCCAGAGCACCCTGGCGAAGTTCATGGCGACGGCAGCAAAGCGGCGCCTTTTAAGCCCGAGCCTGGCGATCTCGACATCGTTACGGAACATCACATCCGATAGGATCGGGCTCACCACCTCGGTGCAGCGAGCAAAGAGGCTCTCGAGCACCATCCGACGCGAGATGAGCATTCGGACGAAATCTTGCGACATAGCCCCTGGCGTTCGGCGGTATCCGACCAAGTGCTCCATGACGACATCGAACCGGTATTTCGAGGCGATACTCAATTGGAGGAAGAAGTCCTCACAACCCTCCGCACCGTTTTCGCGCAGTCGCGAGGAATAGCCGCCCATTTCGAGCAAGACATCGCGCCGGAACATTGCCGAACTTCCGTGACCGATAAAGTTCTGTCCGAGATGCTGCATGAATACCCATCCGTGCGGGTGCGTGCGCTTAGGCGTAATGATCGCCCTATCATCGGCATCAATCGTCCGGTAAAGCGTATAGACAAGCCCGACATCATTGCCTGCTGCAGCGAAAACACGCAGCTGCTTTTCGAGTTTGGTTGGGTGCCAGAGATCGTCGGCGTCTATAGGCGCTATGTAGATGCCCTTGCTTGCACGTATCCCCGTATTCCGCGCCGACGCGACGCCGCTGTTCTTCTGTTGGAGCAACTTGATACGCGGATCGTCATTAGATAGTCGGCGGACGATTGATGCAGTTTCATCAATCGAACCGTCGTCAACGACTATTATCTCGATGTTTCTGTAGGTCTGGTTTGTCACCGACGCCAAGGTGCGTTCGATGAATTGTTCTGCGTTGTAGGCGGGGATAATAACGGCCACAAATGCGTGAGTAGGACATTGTGAGTTGCTCGTAGAACAGCTCTCCCTAGTGCGGCCACTTCCCTTCACTGTCACCGGGCCTCTGAGCTCTGCATGTACTGCTAAACGGTCGCTGTCCGGCTCATTAACATTTTGGGCCACGCACACTGGACGGCCCCTCGCCCAGCCTTCTTAGGTGGCCGATCCATTCTCTTTGTGCGACAGCCCATAGCGTATTTTCCTTTCGCCCCTGGCGGCTTGGGGTTGAAACTCACGCAATAGCCCGCCCCGCCCGCTGGCTAAGTGACCCCAAAATGATCGCACCCATGCGTAGAGCCGCCCACGCAGAGTGGCGGATCCGAGAATATCTGCCGTTCCTGCAATCTATGCCCCTGGATGGCGAGTAGATAGATCGTCAAAAGCGGTATCCGATAAGGAAAATTCGCGACCGTTTCGGGGTACCCGCGAGAATAAAACGGTCTCATTGCTGAGCGCGTACACGAATGTCACGAACTGACTGAATCGCACCCAAAACTGTGGAAATTCGCCTTCCATCTGGGAGTGCGCCCGTCGGGAAGATTTCTGATGACCCACGAAAACCGCTCTCGACGCCATCCGATCTAACTTTATCGCGGCTTCGAGCCCACTGCCTGGGCAAAGAAATAATAGATGAAAAATCAGTGACGTAGTTGTGTAGTTGGTGGGCCCGGAGGGACTCGAACCCCCAACCAAGCGGTTATGAGCCGCCGGCTCTAACCATTGAGCTACAGGCCCCACGCGGGCTGGATTAATGTTTTTCGCATCGCGACACAAGGCTTTCCGGGACCGCTGGTCACGATCGTCCAAATCAGCCCATAATCGCGCCATAAGGAGCCGCGTGCGCCCGGCTGGGCGCGGATATGCTTACCCGAGGAGATTTTCATGACCAGACCTCTTTTGCCCCTCGCACTCGCCGCCGCCATCGCCTTTCCGGCGCTGGCAGCGGCCGCTGAGTCGCCGACACCGCCCCGTATCGTGGTGTCGGGCGAAGGGGCGGCGACTGTAGCGCCCGACCTGGCGGTCCTGACGCTCAGCGTCATGCGCGAAGCCAAGACGGCGCGCGCCGCACTGGATGCCAACAACGACGCCATGGCCGCCGTGATCGCCGCGATGAAGTCGGCCGGCATCAAGGACCGCGACCTCCAGACCGCGGGCATCCAGATCAATCCGCGCTATAACTACACAAACAAGCCCGACGGCGGCCAGGAGGCCGAATTGATTGCCTACCAGGTAACCAACACGCTGTCGGTGCGCGTGCGCGACGTCGACAAGACCGGTGAGATCCTCGACAAGGCGGTGTCGCTGGGCGTCAACCAGGGCGGCGGCATCGTCTTCACCAACGACAATCCGGCTGCCACCGTCACCGAAGCGCGCAAAAAGGCGGTGGCCGACGCCATGGCCAAGGCCAAGACGCTGGCGGAAGCCGCCGGCGTCAGCATAGGCCGGGTGATCGAAATCACTGACCAGAATATCGCGCCGCCACCGATGCCGATCAACGCCAAGGCCTTCGACGCGGCCGTCGGTGCGGCTCCGGTGCAGGCCGGCGAGAACGTCTACAATGTCCAGGTCACCGTTACCTTCGAACTGAAATAAGCGCCTTCGAGGGTCCATGGCCGAGCCCGGCCCTGAACCGTCCGCCGTGGTGCATGAAAAACCCCGCGGGATCGCTCCCGCGGGGTTTTGGAGCCGCATTCTTCCCGAAGGAAAACGGCTCCACTACTCCAGACCGACCTTCGCAGAAGGTCGTGTCTGCCGACTGACCCCGCAGAGGATCATGCCGCTACCAACCCTCGCAGAAGGTTGCGCCTTAGAGGCTCAACGGTTGATGATCGGGCAACCACGCTCATTGGCGAACACGATGACCACGCGGTCGCCATACTGGCGGCCCATCACCTTGACCGTGCGGCGGCTGACATCGACGATGCGGGCACGGTGCAGCCCCATGCGTTCGGCCTTATTCAGGGCCCAGTCGGGCGAACAGCCGCGGCGCCAGTCGCGGCGTTCATCGCGGCGGTGGCGATAGCCGTCATCGCCGGCATAGACGCCGAAGCGCGGATCGTTGTTGTTGCCGAAGCCCAGGTAAAGGCTGTCGGCATGGGCGGGAATGGCCGCCAGCGGGCCGAGGCCGACGAGTGCCGAAAGGGCTGCCGTTTTCACCGTGTTGAACATGGTCTTCTCTCCTTGTTGCGGGCTATCGCCCGTCCTCTTGAAATCTATGATGGGAGAATGCACCCGCCTGTCTGAACTATTTACGAACCCGCCGTTCATCGGCGGTTCATGTGGCGGAAAAAGGAAGCTTCTGCCGGTTTTCCAACGATGTGCCCCAAACGTCTCGCAGGTTCCTGGTCCTGCGCGCCCTTGCGGACACCGGCCTTATGGCTCGTCATCCCGATGCGAGCTTATGGCTCGTCATCGAGCATATAGTCGAAATAATCGTCCGGCTCGGCCAGGTCCGTCTCGCTGGCCTTGACCCGACCGCGCATCGACATGCCGGCCTCATGCACCGTCTCGGCACTGCCCGACACCAGCCGGTGCCACCAGTAGAGATCGCGCCCCTCCGCGACCAGCCGATAGGCGCAGGTGCTGGGCAGCCAGCTGATGGTGCGTACATTTTGCGGCGTCAGCCCGACGCAATCGGGAACGCGCGCCAGCCGGTTGTGATAGTCCGAACAGCGGCACGTCTGCGCGTCGAACAGGCGGCAGCCGACACTGGTCCAGTAGATGTCGCCAGTATCCTCGTCCTCGAGCTTCGAGAGGCAGCATTTGCCGCAGCCGTCGCAGAGCGATTCCCACTCGGCCGGGCTCATTGCTTCCAGCGTCTTTGTTTTCCAGAACGGCGTTTCCATCCCCGGCATGTGGCCCCAGCCGCTGCGAAGGTCAAGCAGGGCAAGGGCTGGAATGGGGCGGCAACCCCGTCGAAAGACATGAAGTTGCCTTCAAAAGGCCGGCCAATCGCCCCGTACGGTCCCTAACCATGAGCTGCCGGAACCAATTTCGTTAAAATCGGTTTCGGCAAGGATGGGACCCCACAAGGAGAAATTTCGATGAAACGCCAACCACGGATTCTGGCAGGCACGGCACTCGGCCTGCTGATGGCATCCGCGCCGTTGGGCGCATCCCCGCTTCAGGGAAGTGCCGCGTTCGGCCCCATGCGAGACAGCGCAATGCCGCTGGTCCTGGCCCAGGACACCCAGACTGACGCACAGCAGAGCGACCAGGAACTGCCACGCAAGAAGAAGCGCGATCAGCAACAACAGCAGACCGAACAGGCACCCGCACAGCAGGCCGCGCCAGCCGCCGAGGAACAACAGCCACGTAGGAAGAAGCGCGACCAGCAGCAGGTCGAGCAGGCGCCCGCCGGTGAAGCCGCGCCCGCCGTCGAGGAACAGCAGCCGCGCAGGAAGAAGCGCGATCAGCACCAACAGACCGAACAGGCACCCGCACAGCAGCCCGCGCCAGCCGCCGAGGAACAACAGCCACGTAGGAAGAAGCGCGACCAGCAGCAGGTCGAGCAGGCGCCAGCCGGTGAAGCCGCGCCCGCCGTCGAGGAACAGCAGCCGCGCAGGAAAAAGCGCGACCAGCAACAGCAGACCGAGCAGGCGCCAGCCGGTGAGGCAGCACCCGCCACCGAGGAACAGCAACCGCGCAGGAAGAAGCGCGACCAGCAACAGCAGACCGAACAGGCACCGGCCGAACAGGCGCCGGCGGCCCAAACGGAACCTGCCAACGACAACCAGCGTAAGAAGCGCAAACAGGACCAGCAGGCCGAGCCCAGCGCCGTGCCGACACCGAAGGAAGCACCTGCCGCCGAGGCACCCAAGACCGAACCGACACCGTCAGGCGAGCGGCCGGCAGCCCAGGGCGAACAACCCCAGGACAAGAGGAAAAAGAACGGCAGGCAACCGGCTGGCGAGCAGCCGGCCACGGGTGAACAGCCCGCTACCGGCAAGGCCGCGCCTGTCCAGGGGCAAAACCCCGAGCAGGCCGAGACGCCCGCCGACAAGAACGCTGCCCCCATTCTCGACAGCCAGAAGGATGCCCGGCGCCGCGGCCGCGGCGAGAACGGCCAGGCCAGCAGGAACCCCGCCAACCAGAATGGCGAGCAGCAGAATGACGAGCAGCAGAATGGCGGGCAAAACGCCCAGCAGGGCGGTGCTCAGGGCCGCCAGCCCGCGGTCGCTCCTGTCGACCAGGGCCCGCCTCCGACCGACGATAGAGCTGCCCAGCAGGAGATCAAACCGGAAAAAATCGTTCCGGTCACGGAGGAGAAGGGCAAACGCCTCGAGCGCGCGCCGGACGAGAACATCCGCGACCGCCGCCGCCCCAAGGGTGTCGACGTGCTCAAGGAGATCGGCGATCGGGTCATCATCCAGCTCAACGATCAGACATACGTTCAGAGCAGTGACCGGCCGCGCCTGACCCGCGGCGCCAGAGATGTCTACTATGAGGATCTGTCGCAAGGCCGCACGCGCGAGACGGTCGAGCGCGACAACGGCGTGCAGATCGTCACCATCCGCAACCGCTACGGCGACATCATCCAGCGGTCGCGCATCATGCCCGACGGCCATGAGTATGTGTTGAGCTATGTCGACGAACGAAGCTACGACGACGATAATGATTGGCGCGATCCGGGCGACGACCTGCCACCGATGCGGCTGACCATTCCGCGCCGGGACTACATCCTCGATTCCGAAGAGGTCGAAAGCCCTGACGACTACTACACCTTCCTCGAGCAGCCGCCGGTGGAGAAGGTGCAGCGCCTCTATTCGATCAACGAGGTCAAGCGTTCCGCACGGGTGCGCGACATCGCCCGACGCATCGATCTTGACACGCTGAACTTCGAATTCGGCTCCTCCTCCATCTCCGACACCGAGGTGCAGAAGCTCGAGGGTGTCGCCACGGCCATGGAGAAGCTGTTGAAGAAGAACCCGGCCGAGACCTTCCTGATCGAAGGCCACACCGACGCTGTCGGCACACCGGAGGCGAACCTCGCTCTGTCGGACCGCCGCGCCGAAGCGGTGGCCGAAGCGCTGACCAACGCCTTCGGCATACCGCCTGAAAACCTGACCACGCAGGGCTATGGCGAGGAATATCTGAAGGTCGACACCTCAGGCCCCAACCGCGAGAACCGGCGGGTCGCCATCCGCCGCATCACCTCGCTGGTGGCGCCGGTGGCGAGCAACAACTGACCATGGTCGGGAAAGCTGGAAACCGGCTTTCGGAAAAGATCATGATCCATCAAATGTCTGCATTTCCAGACGCTTGAGCGGGCTTCTGGAATCAGATCGGTAAAAGGCCCATCCCGGCGAAACCGGGATGGGCGAGATCGTGGGCAACGGCCCAAGTTCAACAAGAATTGTCCTGGCGTCAGATCCCGGTCATTGAATCGCGGGGTAGCCTACCCCAGATTCAGGATCGGGCGTTCCCTGCCCCGTCCCGACTCCAGCGGGACGCACTGAGCCCCGCCGGCCCTCTCCGGCGGGGCTTTTTGCTCAGAGCAGCTCCAGGAAAGTCTGGAACCGAGTTCCATCCGGAATTGCGCCTCGAGACATCTTTTAGAAAGCCGTCCTGATCTTCGTGCCGGAATTGGCAAACACCTCGTCCGGGACAAAAAAATCGCCGGCCAGCGGCCCGGCCGCACCCGGCGCATAGACCGAAAAATCGCTGATCCCCTCGGCGCGCAGCACTTCCTCGTCGATGTAGAAATTGCCGGTCGCGTCGCGCGATGGCCGCATGAAGATGGCATGCGCGGCATCGGCCATGATGTCCGGGGAACGGCTCATCGCGGCCACCGTCGCGCCGCCCAGCAGATTGCGCACGGCCGCGGTATCGATGGTCGAGATCGGCCACAGCGAATTGACCGCGATGCCGTCTTTGGCGAACTCCGCGCTCATGCCCAGCGTGCACATGGACATGCCGAACTTGGCCATTGTGTAGGCGACATGGTTCTTGAACCACTTGGCCTTCATGTCGAGCGGCGGCGCCAGATTCAGGATATGAGGATTCCCGGCCAACTTCAGGTGCGGAATGCACATTTTGGAAACGAGAAACGTGCCGCGCGTGTTGATCTGGTGCATCAGGTCGTAACGCTTCATGTCGGTTTCCAGCGTGCCAGTGAGCTGGATGGCGCTGGCATTGTTGACGCAGATATCGATGCCGCCGAATTTTTCGACCGTCTTGGACACCGCTTCGGCCACTTGCGCCTCCTCGCGAATGTCGCACAGGACCGGCAGCGCCTTGCCGCCGGCTTGCTCGATCTCTTCAGCGGCGGTGTAGATCGTGCCCGGCAGCTTCGGATGCGGTTCGGCGGTCTTGGCCGCGATCGTCACATTGGCTCCGTCGCGCGCGGCGCGCAAAGCGATCGCCAGCCCGATGCCGCGCGACCCGCCGGAGATGAACAGCGTCTTTCCCTTGAGCGACATTTTTCCTCCGCTTGCTTGTCTCGGAGCGCGATCCTTGCCTGTGGCGGTCCCGGATACAAGAGCTTGCGGCAGCGGACGATGGTGACGCTGCGGACGATAGTGCGAGCTGATCGGAAAACTGTTGGATTGGCAGACTGGCGCGCGAACTCGCACGGCGTCCCTGAAAGCCATGCCGTTCCTGTTCAGAGGTGATAATTTCCGACTGACCGACGTCGAGCGGCGGTGTGATCGATATCAGACCAGCACCAGCCCCTGCCGCATCGCAATGGCGATGGCGTCCGTCCGGTTAGCGGCGCCGAGCTTGATCAGGATCGCGGCGACATGGAACTTCGCCGTGTGAACGGAAATGTCGAGCCGGCGCGCGATCACCTTGTTGGGCGCGCCTTCGGCCAGAAGCGCCAGCACTTCCGCTTCTCGCGGCGACAGCGCCGGGCGGGCGGCATGCTCGTCGGGATGCTCCTCGTCGAAAAGGCCGTCGCCGCCAATATCGCCGCCGTGGAAATCGTCGCGGCGGCCAGGAACGGATCCGCTGTCGCCAAAGACGCGGTAGCCGGCCGCCGCCAGCCTGGCGGCGGCCGCAATCAGCATTGCATCCGCCGCCGTCGGCAGCACGGCGAACACCTGCCCCTGCGGCCGTGCCGGGCCGGCCTGCGAAGACAACAGCACCCGCGCGGTCGCGGCGGGAACGGCGTCGCCCTTCCCTGTTCCCGCACCCGTGGGGCCGGCGGTGTCGTCGACGATGGCGACATCGACCGCTTCGCTGCTGCCCGGCGTCACCGGCAGCAGATCGTCGGTCGCGGCAAGCGACGCGGACAGGCGCTCGGCGCGCGCGGCGTCACCGAGCGCGATCAGCACGACCAGCTGCCGCTCGCCGGTGCCACTTCCCGTCATCTCGCCTGTCGCGATCGCGTCCATTAATCCTCTCAGCTGAGCGGCTTTTCGCCGATCGTCAGCGCCACGTCTCGCGGTTCTCCGCCGCGCACGACGCCGAGCGTAACCGAAGCGCCGGCGCTGTCGGGCCCGAGCCTGCGGATCAGCTCGCGCGGGCCGCTCACCGCCTCGCCGTTCCACGCGACGATGATGTCGCCGAGGGAAAGGCCGGCGGCCTTGGCCGGGCCGTTGTCGTCAAGGCTCATGACGATGGCGCCGCGAGCCTCACCGTCGCGGATCGGATGCAGACCGGCGCCGAGATAGCCGCGGGCGACATGGCCTTTCTCTCGCAGCGTGGCGACCGCCCGCTCGATGGTCTCGTAAGGCATGACCAGCGCGCGGCCGCGCGGCCCGAACAACAACATGCCGATCAGCGCGCCCTTGGCATCGAGCACCGGGCCGCCCTCGAAACGGCTGCCGGCGCCCACCGCCAGGTTGATGCGCCGGTCGATGGTGCCGCCGCGCATCGAGCGCCAGGCCGGGCCGACTTCGCCGACCGAGCCTGAAACCGCCAGCGCCGAACCCCGGCTGTTGCCGATGGCGACGGCAATATTGCCGGGCCGCACCGCATCCGCCTTGGCCAACGGCGCGGCATTGACGGCACCGGCCGGCTTGAGCAGGGCGACGCCAGTCGAGGGATCGCGGCCGACAAGATCGGCCTTCACCGTCTCGCCCGAAGCCAGCGTCAGCTCGATCTCCTCGCCGGCCTCGACGGCTTCCTCGGCGGCAACGAAGTAACCGTCTCGCCAATGGAAAGCGCTCGCTGTGCGATGATGGTGCGTGGTGAAGCTCGCGGTCGCCGGTGCAGCCTTTGCCGCCAGATCGGCGATGGCTTCCGAAAAGGCACTTAGATTGAATTCGCTCATAACGGTCTCCTGGGTTCATCCATGCCCCAGATATCGCGCGGCAGCGCGCTTGGAGATACTCGCCTGACGGCTAGTCGGCCGGGTGACTGGCCATCTGGTCAGGTCGCGGCGGATGAAACCGCTCCGCACATATAGTCATCGTTGCGCCTGAAAACATGGAGCCCGCCAATGGCCGTCGCTGCCGCCAAATTCCAATCCGACGACGCGCTGCTCGACGCCTATTCGACGACGGTAGCCGACGCTGTCGACCGCATCGGCCCGGCCGTCTGCCGCATCGAGCGTATCGGTGGTCAGGGCGGGCATGGTTCGGGCTTCGTCATTGCGCATGACGGGCTCGTCGTCACCAACTTCCACGTCGTCGGCGATGCCAGAACGGTGCGCGTGTCGATGCCTGACGGCGCCTCCAGCGAAGGCCGCGTGCTCGGCCGCGATCCCGATACCGACATCGCGCTGGTGCGTGCCGACGGCAGCTTTGCCGATGTCGCGCCGCTGGGCGATTCCAAGCGCCTGCGGCGCGGTCAGATCGCCATTGCTATCGGCAACCCGCTCGGCTTCGAATGGACCGTCACCTCGGGCGTCGTCTCGGCGCTCGGCCGCTCGATGCGCGCTTCCACCGGGCGGCTGATCGACGATGTCATCCAGACCGACGCCGCGCTCAACCCCGGCAATTCCGGCGGACCGCTGGTGTCCTCGGCGGGCGAGGTGATCGGCGTCAACACCGCCATGATCCATGGCGCGCAAGGCATTGCCTTTGCCGTCGCCTCCAACACCGCCAATTTCGTCATTTCGGAGATCATCCGTTTCGGCCGCGTCCGCCGCGCCTTCATCGGGGTGTCGGCCGACACCGTCAACCTACCCCGTCGCGCGGCCCTTCTGTCACAAGTATCGAGCAAGACGGCGGTTCGGCTGCGCAGCGTCGAGAAGGAAGGCCCTGCGGCCAGGGCCGGCCTCCGGGAAGGCGATATCGTCGCCGCGATAGACGGCCGACCGGTCACCGGCGTCGACGACCTGGTGCGTTTGCTCGACGCCGAGCGGATCGGCCGCGAGACGCGGTGCACGGTCGTGCGCCGCACCGGTGTCAGCCAGGTGACGGTGATTCCAGTGGCAAGGGCTGGTTGAGGATTGCTACTCAGGCGCTCGCTGCACCTTGCGCATACTGCGCCAGGAATTCCTCGCTCGGCGGGATCGGCTTGATGACATCGATCAGGACGCCGCTGGGGTCCCTGGTGATGAAATGGCGCTGGCCGAAAGGCTCGTCGCGCAGGGACCTAAGGATGGGCAGGCCGGCGGCTGTGATCCGCTCGTAGACCGCATCGGGATCACGGACTTCGAAGTTGATCAGCAGGCCCGAGCTCCGACCCCTTCCCTCTTCCGGGATCGTCTCATGGTCGCCTTGCACGATGCCGAGATTGACGCGCTTGCTCTCCACCGATTGCAGATGCACGTACCAGTCGCTCGTAAACAGCGGCCGGAAGCCGAAATGCTCGACATAGAACGCCGCTGTGCCGGCAACGTCCCCGGTCATCAGCACCGGATAATAGCTGGTCGTCTTCATCTTTCCTTCTCCCGTCAAGCAACATACAGTCTGCATGTAAATTGAATTAACATACAGGCTGCATGTATGCAACAGAGATCAGCGCGCCGTTCCAACCGTGACCGCACCGAGGCGACACGAGCCGATCTGATCGCCGCAGCGCGAAAACTGTTCATCGAAAGATCCTACGCCGAGACCGGCACGCCGGAGATCGTCGCCGCAGCCGGCGTGACGCGGGGGGCGCTCTACCACCACTTCTCCGACAAGCAGGCGCTGTTTGGCGCCGTCGTCGAGCAGGAGGCAGAGGCGGTGGCGCGGGAGATCGAAGGCGCCGCGCCGCCTTCGCTCAATGCCCGCGACGCGCTCATTGCCGGCTCCGACGCCTATCTTGCCGCCATGCGCGCCCCCGGCCGCACGCGGCTTCTGCTGCTCGACGGCCCGGCCGTGCTCGGCCGCGCCGAAATGGACGCCATCGACAACCGCCATGGCAACCGTTCTCTGCGCGAAGGGCTGGTCGCGGCGATGCGGGCGCGGACGGTGAAGAAGCTTCCGGCCGAAGCCACGACCGCCCTGCTCGCCGCCGCCTTCGACCGCGCGGCGCTTGCCATCGAGGCGGGTGGTTCGGCAGAAGACTACCGTGCCGTGCTCATGGCGCTGATCGATGGGTTGTCCCGCGCCTGACCCGAGGCTCCTCGCCTGATGTAACGCCGGGCAAAAGTTTGAATCAAAACTGCGCGTTGGAAATTTCCGGCTCTTCATCCGGCACTTCGCCCGGCTCGAACTCGTTGAAGCAGCCGAGCTGACGCTTGAACTGCTCGATCAGCCAGGCCGCCGCCGGCTTCGGGCTGCGGTCGGCGCGATGCATGGCATAGAGCGGCGAGCGCACCTCGCTGAACGGTTCCAGGTCGAGTTCCACCAGCCGGCCGCTGGCCAGATCATCGGCGATCAGCCAGCGCGGCAGCCCGCCCCAGCCTAGCCCGTCGCGCATCAGCGTGTGCTTGGTGCGCACATCCGTCAGCCGCCATGTGCGATACGCGAAGACACCATAGTCGCGCCCCTTGGTGCGCTCGGACTGGTCGGTGACGACAAGCTGCGTATGTTCGCGCGCATCCTCGATCGCCACCGGTTTGGGTAGCAGCGCCAGCGGGTGGCTGGGCGCGGCAGCCAACACTATCGACATGAAGCCTATGCGCACCAGGTGGACGTCGACATCGCCCAGCAGGCCGCCGATGCCGAGATCGGCCTGGCCACCGACAACATGATCGGGGATAAGGCCGAGCGTGCCGATATGCAGACGCAGCATCACGGTCGGAAACTGCGCTTCGAACGCCTTGAGCACCCGCACCAGCACAGGTGAAGGCAACGCCGCATCGACCGACAGTGCCACTTCGGCCTCCAGCCCGTGATGATGGCCGTCGACGCGCGAGCGGATACGCTGCAGCACGCCGACCATCCGCCGCGCATCTTCCAGCATCGCGCGGCCGATCTCGGTCAGTTGTGGCTCCCGCGTGCCCTCGCGCTCGAACAGCTTCAGCCCGAGTTGCGCCTCGAGATTGG
Organism: Mesorhizobium sp. CA13; assembly: GCF_020165235.1. Lineage (NCBI taxonomy): Bacteria > Pseudomonadati > Pseudomonadota > Alphaproteobacteria > Hyphomicrobiales > Phyllobacteriaceae > Mesorhizobium > Mesorhizobium sp. CA13. The sequence goes on from NZ_JAIUHS010000002.1 coordinate 25,544, forward strand.
CGATGCCGTAGCTGATGACGGATTGCGCCCGGTTGAGCTTGCGGCCGGCGGCGGAAAAACTTCCGGTATCGGCAACAGCCACGAGGATCTGAAGCTGGTCGAGTGTCGGGTTAGGCTGCATCATTGTATCTAATTCATGGATGGATCGTATAGAAAATATACCAGTTTATCTGATGGGTCGAAAGCCCATATGCAGCGGGACAACGCAATTCCACTGGAGAGACCCGCCATGTCCATTCTTCTCGTCACGTCGAGCCCGCGCGGCGCTGCCTCGCACTCGACCCGTATCGCCACCGAACTCGCTCAGAAGCTGCTCGCCGCCGATCCGACGAACACGCTTGTCGTGCGCGACCTCGTCGCCAACCCGCTGCCGCATATCGACAACGATTATGCGACCGGCATCTACACGCCGGCCGAATCCCGCACGCCGCGCCAGGCCGAAGTGGTCGGCGTCTCCGACGCAGTGCTGGACGAACTGTTCGCCGCCGACACGGTGATCCTGGCCACCGGCTTCATCAACTTCAACATCTCCTCGACGCTGAAGTCCTGGGTCGACCATGTCGCCCGTTCCGGCAAAACCTTTGCTTACGGCGAGAGCGGCCCGAAAGGCCTCGTCACCGGCAAGAAGGTCTATATTGTGCTCGCTTCCGGCGGCATCTATTCGGAAGGCGCTGCCGTCCAGTTCGATCACGCGATTCCTTACCTGCGCAGCGTGCTCGGCTTCATCGGGATGACCGATATCGATGTCATCCGCATCGAGGGCGTCGCCAAAGGTCCTGAGGCGGTCACCGAAGCGCTCGCCAAGGCGACCGCCAAGGTCGATGCCGTGGTGGCTGCGAGCCGGGACGTCGCGGCTGCGGCCTGAAGTACCCATCCTCGTCGCTATCAAAGGCAGGCGTCCGCGCCTGCCTTTTTCGTCTAGCCGACAAGATGTCTGAGCAGGCCCGCAGCGCCCACGCCGATCAACACGGTGGGCAGCATGGAAAGCCGCGTCGCGGCGACGAAGGTGACAGCCAAAGCCAGCAGATCAGCCGGGTTTTTCGACACGAAGGCCGGCGCGATGACCGAGATCAGTACGCAACCGGGCGCCGCCTCCATCACGGCCGTTGCCCGCGCGCTGAGCACGCGGTTGCGCAGCACGACATAGCCGCCGATGCGGGTGAGATAGGTGACGCCCGCCATCAGCACTACGGCGAGAAGGGTTGTCATGTCGATCATGCATCACCTGCCGTCAGCCAGGCAGCAAGCAGCCCCGACAGCGCGCCCGCCGCGACATACCAGGCGCCGGGAGCGAAAAGGTAGGTCAGTGCCGCGATGACGAGGCTGACCAGCCACGGTCGTGCCGCGGCAATGCTTTTCCACATGCCGCGCAGCAGCACCAGGAAGACGGCCGCGAAGGCCATGTCGAAGCCGTAGGTCCCGGCGTCGCCAAGCACCGGGCCGAGCAAAGCGCCAGTCGTGGTGAACGCCACCCAGGTCAAGTACATCGCCAGTGCCGCGCCCATGTAGTAGCGCGGACTGAAGGCCGGCGTGACGCCGTCGGCGGCGCGCCGTTTGGCGTCGGCCAGGCACAGCGCCCAACTTTCATCGCACATGAAGAACAGCGCCGGAAACACCCTGCGCCGCGGCAGGTCGCGCAGGAAAGGCGCCAGTGCCGCCCCCATCAAGAGATGGCGGCTGTTGACCAGGAACGTGATGGCGACGATGAGCAGGATGTGCGGCGGCGACGTCCATAGCTGGATCGCCGCGAATTCCGAACCGCCGGCGAAGTTCAGGCCAGTCAGCAGCGACAGTTCGACGGTGCTCAGTCCCTTCTGCGTGGCCTGCGCGCCGAGCACCAGCGCATAGGGGATGGTGCCGAGCAGCACCGGCGCGCAGGAAGCCACGCCGCGCCGGAACTCCGATCTCGAACCCCCGTCAGCCGCCGATGTCGCCTCTGCAATGCTCATGGTTCTTTCCTGGGCGCCTCGCGGCCGCCTCTGCCGGTTCCGATGTCGGTGATGTCTGCGCCAACCATAGTCATTTGGTCCGGCAATTTGGTTGCGAAGATTGTTGTGTTTCATCATGTTTTGGCATCTGATGTCAGAAATAAGCGAAGAAATGGAATTGAGAGCCATGAAGCTGGATGAGATCGACAGGCGGATCCTACGGGCGCTGCAGCGGGACGGGCGTATGGCCAACAATGAGCTGGCCATCGAAGTCGGACTGTCGCCGTCGCCCTGCCTGCGCCGCGTCAAGCTCCTGGAGGAGGCCGGCGTCATCGACCGCTATGTCGCCGTGCTCAACCCGGCCAGCATCGGCAAGGGCCTGACCTTCTTCACCCGCATCTGGCTGAAAGCGCAGGACGAAGACACGATCGAGCATTTCGCCACCGAAGTGGCCAAGCTGCCGCAGGTGATGGAATGTTATCTGATGCTCGGCGACTGCGACGCCATGGTGCGCGTGGTGGCGGCCGGCATCGACGACTACCGCCGCTTCCAGTCGGAACATCTCAGCCGCATCAGGGGCGTGCAGAACGTCAAGACCGATGTTCCCAGCCAGACCATCAAATACACATCGGAACTGCCGGTCTAGGCGCCGGGAAATGGCCTCATCCGGACTGGATAAAAAATGCAACCGGATTGTAGGATCGGAGCCGGCGCCGGCGTCCTTCGGACGCAAGCGGCAGGCCAAGCCAGGCCGTGCCGCACAACAAATGCCTTTCGGCATGGGAGAAAACCATGAACCTTTCCTATCGTTGGGTCATCGTCGCGGCCGGCGCGCTGATGTCCTGTGTCGCCATCGGCACGATGTTTTCGCTGGCGATCTTTCTCGAGCCGATGGCGCTGGACACCGGCTGGTCGCGTGCCGGCATATCGAGCGCCATGACGCTCAATTTCCTGGTCATGGGCCTTGGCGGCTTCGCCTGGGGCGCGCTGTCGGACCGCTTCGGCGCCCGCATCGTCGTCACGATCGGCGCGGTGCTGCTCGGCCTGGCGCTGGTGCTGGCCAGCCGCGCCGGCTCGCTTGTCACCTTCCAGATAACCTTTGGCGTGCTCGTTGGGCTCGCGGCCAGCGCCTTCTTCGCGCCGATGATCGCATTGACGACCGCCTGGTTCGACACCAACCGCGGCCTTGCCGTGTCGCTGGTCTCGGCCGGCATGGGCGTCGCGCCGATGACGATCTCGCCCTTCGCCCGCTGGCTGATCTCAGCCTATGAATGGCGCACCGCCATGTTCGACATCGGCATCATGGCCTGGGTGCTGCTCCTGCCGGCGGTGCTTCTGGTGCGCCAGCCGCCAAAGCCGGCCGCAACCGGTGCGGCCGCCGCACCGGTTGCCGAGGGCGCCGGCATGAGCGTCGGCCAGGCGCTGCGCTCGCCGCAATTCATCGTGCTGGGGCTGACCTTCTTCGCCTGCTGCGCGGCGCATTCGGGGCCGATTTTCCACATGGTCAGCTACGCCATGCTATGCGGCGTGGCGCCCATGGCCGCCGTCTCGATCTACAGCGTCGAGGGCCTTGCCGGGCTTGGCGGGCGTCTGCTCTATGGCGTGCTCGCCGACAGGCTGGGCGTCAAGCCGGTGCTGATCGCCGGATTGGTGATCCAGGCCGTGGTGATCGCCGCCTATCTCTCGATCAGCCAGCTCGACCAGTTCTACATGCTGGCCGTCATCTTCGGCGCCACCTATGGCGGCGTCATGCCGCTCTACGCGGTGCTGGCGCGCGAATATTTCGGCCAGCGCATCCTGGGCACCGTGTTCGGCGCCGCCACCATGCTGTCCAGCCTCGGCATGGCGCTCGGCCCGCTCGCCGGCGGCATGGTGTTCGACGCCTACGCCAACTACCATTGGCTGTTCATCGGTTCGGCCCTCATCGGGCTGGGTGCGGCGGGCATCGCGATCGCCTTCCCGCCACTGCCGCGCAGAACGTTGCAGCCGGCATAGCGGGAACAAACGAAAGGGCCGGCCCATATCTGGACCGGCCCTCGGCTCTCTGGAATTCTTGAGCCGTTCGTCGGCGGCCTACCCGAACATCCGCTCGCCCTGCTCGTCGACGAGCTGGATGCCCTTCTTGATCGAGATGTCGACGGCGTCGTCCAGCCCGGCAAAGCGGTCGGCGCGGATGAATCTGTGTTCCTTCAGGACGCCGTCGACGTCCTTGGAGACGACGCCGCAGGTCTGGTACTGGCCATCGGCCTTGTAGGGCGTGGCGCTGATCGTGAAACCCTTGTGCTCCACCTGCTTGGCCGGTGCGGCGCTCTTGGGCTCGGCCGCTTCATCGCCGCCACCACCGCCGAAAAGACGCTTCAGAAAAGACATCGGGCTTCCTCCACACCATTCATCCCGCACCACATTATGCAGCGCGGGATGATTTTCACTATCGGTCCTTGCCTGAACGGGCAAGAGATGTGTCCGGCTAGACCGGAGACCAGCTACTTGCGCGACAGCGCTTCCAAAGCCGCGGCGGCGTCTTCGAGGATGCTCATCGCCTCGGCCTGCTTTTCCGCCGGCGCATCGACGATGTCGCTCAGCGCGGCGCGCAGCCGGTGGCGCAGCGCACGGAATTCATCGCGCTTTTCCGAACGACCGCCTCGGCCGCCGCGCCGATCCTCGCTATCGTCGTTCCAGCCGAACCAGTCGCGCGCCTTAGCCATCTTGCGGCCGAACCGCTCGAGATGGTCGAGCACGCCGTCGATCATCTCGCGGTTGTCGGCAAGATGCGCCTGCCCGGCCTCGGTGATCGAAAACACCTTCTTGTTGCCCTCGCTCGAGGACACGGCATAGCCGGCCTCTTCCAGGAAGGTCAGCGTCGGGTAGACCACGCCCGGGCTCGGGCTGTAGATGCCGCTGGTGCGCTCCTCCAAGGCCTTGATGATGTCATAGCCATGGCGCGGCGCCTCGGCCAGCAGCGACAGCGTGATCAGCTTGAGGTCGCCGTCGGCCAGCATGCGCCCGGCGCGGAACATGTCGCCCGGGCCGCCGCGTCCGCCGCCCCTGCCGTGGCCGAACGGGCCAAAGCCGCCGCCCCCTCTGCCGCCAAATTTTCCGGCCATGTGCATGAAAACGCGTTCGGCGCGATCGCCAAAATGATTGTGTCTGTGCATTGACTGCTCCTTGAGTTCTATCTTACGATATATCTTAATTAGGGGTGCCCAATCGAGGAGTCAAGATATATCTTACGATGTATCTAACTGGAAATCGAGCAGCATCTGTCGGCCTCAACCAGGCGGGCAGCGCTCGAACTATGCCTTCGTCATGATTGGAGCAGCCGGCGCTACCAGCGGCCACTGCGCCGGTTCCATGCATAGAGCAGGTCGGCAAAGCGGTCGTAGCCGAAGCGAGCGAGCGGCAGCGTGGCGGCGTTGCCGAGCAGCTTTGCCAGCCAGCCCTCGCCCGGCGTTATCCGCCAGACCGCTATCGCAACATCGGCGCCGACCAGCAGCCTGCCCTGAGCATCCGTTGCGTGCAGCCGGCGACGGATGTCTTCCAGCGAAGCGCCGAATCCGGCCAGTGCTTCGGGCTCATGATTGATGTCGCGAAATTCGATCCGCCCGGCCTTGACCGCCTCGATCAGCCGCCGCTTCTGCCTGCCGATGCCGGCATTGCAGACCGGGCAACGCGTGTTGTACCAGACGGTCAGCAAAGGCCCGGACCTCGAAACAGAAGTATAACCTGAACTATCCGGGAAATGCCGCCGCCCCGCAATATGCCGGCTTGACGGCTGTCCGTCGAAGACGGTCAGGAAGCTCGCCGCCAAGCGGGCGTCGTCAAGACGGCGCCCTGCCCGTCGGCCTGCGTGGCGGCTATCCGAGCGAGGAGATGATCTCGCGGTAAGCAAGTTCCGGAAAAGCCTTCAATGTCCTTGTCTTGACGTTGCCGCCCGTGGCCAGCATCAGCGCGAAACGCGCCAGCACCGCATCATCGGGCGCTTCGACAACTGCCACCATGTCGTATTCGCCCATGGTCAGGTAGAACGACTTGAATGATCCTCCCATCTCTGCCAACTGCGTCCTGGCGGCATCGAGGCGCTTTGGCGAGTCGCGCACATTTTTGGCGCCCTGCTCGGTCCAGTTGATAAGTATGATGTAAGTCGTCATGGCACACCTCCTCCGGGGCCACGGAGCACGGTACTCAGGCCATGGAGACGTCGACACGGCCTCAACCGGGGCAGGCTTCCCGGGTTGTCGCCCAGAAAATGCATCCGACACGAAATTATCCTCCCCAAGGGCAAATGCCGCAAGCCGCCCAAAGAAAAAGGGCGCCACGATGGGCGCCCTTTTTCTCCAATACCGATTGGCAAGTCTCAGCTGTCGAGGAAGCTGCGCAGCTTGCGCGAGCGGCTCGGGTGCTTGAGCTTGCGCAATGCCTTGGCTTCGATCTGGCGGATACGCTCGCGGGTGACCGAGAACTGCTGGCCGACTTCCTCGAGCGTATGGTCGGTGTTCATGCCGATGCCGAAGCGCATGCGCAACACACGCTCCTCGCGCGGCGTCAGCGAGGCGAGCACGCGCGTGGTGGTCTCGCGCAGATTGGCCTGGATCGCCGCATCGATCGGCAGGATCGCCATCTTGTCCTCGATGAAGTCGCCCAGATGCGAATCCTCCTCGTCGCCGACCGGCGTTTCGAGCGAGATCGGCTCCTTGGCAATCTTCAGCACCTTGCGCACTTTTTCGAGCGGCATTGCGAGCTTCTCGGCCAATTCCTCCGGCGTCGGCTCGCGGCCGATCTCGTGCAGCATCTGGCGCGAGGTGCGCACGATCTTGTTGATCGTCTCGATCATGTGCACCGGAATGCGGATGGTGCGCGCCTGGTCGGCGATCGAACGCGTGATCGCCTGCCGGATCCACCATGTCGCGTAGGTCGAGAACTTGTAGCCGCGGCGATACTCGAATTTGTCGACGGCCTTCATCAGGCCGATATTGCCTTCCTGGATCAGGTCGAGGAACTGCAGGCCACGATTGGTGTATTTCTTGGCGATGGAGATGACGAGGCGCAGATTGGCCTCGACCATTTCCTTCTTGGCGATCGCCGCTTCGCGCTCGCCCTTCTGCACCTGGTTGACGATCTTGCGGAATTCCAGGATCGAGATGGCCGTTTCCGTGGCCAGATTCTGGATCTCGGCGCGCAGATCCCTGATCGCGTCCTTCTCGTTCTTGGTGAACTCCTTCCAGCCGCGCGAGGTCAGATTGGCGATCGAGCGCGTCCAGTTCGGGTCGAGTTCGGAGCCCTGATATTCCTTCAGGAACTCCTCGCGGCGCACGCCATAGCTTTCGGCGAGACGCAAAAGCTTGCCCTCGTTCTGCACCAGGCGCTTGTTGATGTCGTAGAGCTGCTCGACCAGCGCTTCGATGCGCGCCGTGTTGAGCGACAGCGACTTCACGGCCTTGATGAGCTGGTCCTTCAGCTCCTTCAAGCGGCGGTCCTGGCTGGGCGACAGCGTGCCGGCCGCGGCCAGCCGGTTCTCGACCTGCTGATCCTGCAGCTTGCGCAGCTTCTTGTAGGTGTCGGCGATGACGTCGAGCGTTTCCATGACCTGCGGGCGCAGCTCGGCTTCCATTGCCGCCAGCGACAGGCTAGCCTCGTCCTCGTCCTCCTCGTCATCATCCCCGATGCCGCGCGTGTCGGCGCCGACATTGGTGATGTCGTCTTCATCGTCGCGTCCGCGGCGCGGCTTTTCCTCGACCTTGGGCGCTTCCTCGACGCGCTCCACCACCGGCGCCTGCTTGGCCTCGGGGCCGGCATAGGTGGCTTCGAGGTCGATGATCTCGCGCAGCAGGATCTTGGATTCGTTGAGCTCGTCGCGCCAGATGATGATGGCCTGGAAGGTCAGCGGGCTTTCGCACAGGCCCGCGATCATCGTCTCGCGGCCGGCCTCGATGCGCTTGGCGATGGCGATTTCGCCCTCGCGCGACAACAGCTCGACCGAACCCATTTCGCGCAGGTACATGCGGACCGGATCGTCGGTGCGGTCGGTCGGCTCTTTCTTCGTGGTTGTGGCGGCGACGGCGGTGCCGGTCTGCTCGGCCAGCTCGTTGGCGTCTTCCTCGGCATCCGCCGCGGTGTCGCCGGCCTCGGCCTCTTCGCCCTGCTCGTCGTCCTCGACGACGTTGATGCCCATGTCGGACAACATCGCCATCGTGTCCTCGATCTGCTCGGAGGTCACTTCCTCGGAGGGCAGCACCGAACTCAGCTCGTCCATGGTGACATAGCCGCGCTTCTTGGCGGCCTTGATCATCTTCTTGACAGCATCATCGGAAAGGTCGAGCAGAGGGCCATCGGTGGCGCCTTCGCGTTCGGTCTCGACCTCTTCCTTTTCCTTTGTCGCCATAGTCTTTATCTTCTCCTAGCGGCCCGACATCGAGGCCGCGCAAGCTGTCGGACCGGTCAAATCGGCTGGGCTCGCTTTTGCAACGCGCTTCACCGGGCCAATAACTACATCATCTCTTTGTTGGTGCCCTGTCGTCGCCCAAAACCGGTTTCCATTTTTGGGCGACATGCATTAAGTCCAGATTAACCCTGATATCTGTGGCAGGCTGGCTGCCTGTCCAGTGACCAAGACCTCACATCGCTGCTTTTCCCGTCGACGCGGGTGCGGGTTAACGTTTCGAATCGTCCTGATTCCGCCATTCTGCCGGAAGGTCAAGCGCCTCTCGCATGATTCGCATGAAAAAAGCGAATCAATTACCCGACTTAGCGCGGTCCGGCTCTAGAATATCCATGACCACGCCGTCATTCCTGCACTTGCTGGCACGAGCCCGTCCCAACCCTCGGGCCGAAATGAGCTCCGCCTTTCTTCTGCTGGAGCATGATCGTTCCCGAAAACCAGGTCCCGCTTTCGGAACCATGCTTCAGGCCCGACCAGGCCTGCCCGACGAAACACCGAAGCCTTCGATCAGCGCTTCCGTCGCTTGTACATCCCGAAATTGCGCTTGAATTTCGATCAGATGGCGGAAATTCTCGTCCGAAGGATCCGCATCCATCGCCGCTTCCGCCTGTTTCAGCTCCTTATGTAAGGTGCGCGCGCTGCGCTGCAAGTGCAGCGCCTGGTTCAGGGCGTCGCGGGCATCCTCGAGCGCTGCCGTCTCCAGCGCCGGCCACTGCCGCGCCCGCCTGATCAGGCCGACGGCACGCTCCCAGATCTCGGCGCAGCCGGCGCGCTCGATCGTCGCCACCACGGCCTGGCGGTCATTGGCCATGTCATGCGCCATCGCGTCGAGGATGGCGCCGTGCAGCCGCCTCAGCTCGGAGTTGGCGAGATCGAGGAACTCGACATGGGCGAAATTCTCGTCGATCAGCGCCGGGTGGTTGACCAGTGCCACGATGATCGTCGCTTCGCGCACCGGCATTCCTTCGTTGCCGCGCTTGACCAGTGCCGACTGGCCGAGGCTTTCCGTGATGGCGATGCGACCACCGCCGGCCTTAGCGAATTGTCCGCCGGGAGCGGGCGCCTTGCCCTGCCCCGGTTTCCAGTCCGGACGACCTTGCCGCGTTCCGCGCTGAGAACCGAAGAAGCTCAGCACGCGCTCACGCATCTCCTGCTGGTAGTGATATCGCAGGCTTTCATCACGGATGCGGCTGGTCAGTTCGCGCAGCCGCTTCTCCAGTTCGGCCCGCCGCTCCGGCGTGTCGAAGACGCCGCCCGCCGTCTCGCGCATCCATAACAGATCGGCAAGAGGACGCGCTTCCGCCAGCACGGCGCGGAAGGCGTCCGGCCCCTCCGCCTTGACTAGGTCGTCGGGATCCTTGCCTTCCGGCAGCAGCGCGAAACGCGCCGTGCGCCCGGCCTGGACTACGGGCAGCACCATGTCGGCGGCCCGCCATGCCGCCTTCAGCCCGGCCTTGTCGCCGTCGAAGCACAGCACCGGCTCGGCGGCCATACGCCACAACAGTTCGAGTTGGTTTTCGGTAAGCGCCGTGCCGAGTGGCGCCACGACATTTTCGAAGCCGGCCTGCGCCAATGCGATGACATCCATATAGCCTTCGACGGCGATGACCGTGCCGCCCTTGGCCAGCGCTTTTCGCGCGCGGGCGAAATTGTACAGCACATTACCCTTGTGGAAGAGCTCGGTATCGGGCGAGTTCATGTATTTGGCGAGCGCATCCGGCGCCAGCGCTCGCCCGCCGAAAGCGATGATCTTGCCACGCGAATCCGGAATCGGGAACATGATGCGGTCGCGGAACCAGTCATAGGAGACCGGAATGTCGTCGCCATGGCGCACCAGCCCACAGGCCTCGATATCGGCCTTCGGCACGCCCTTTGCGGCCAGATGCTCCTTCAGCGCATTGCGGCTGTCGGGCGCATAGCCCAGCCGGAACGCATGCTGCGTCGCGGGCGTCAGTCCGCGGTCGCGCAGATACGCACGGGCTTTGGCGCCCTCCGCGCCCTGTAGCCGCTCCTGGAAAAAGGCAGTCGCCATTTCCATGACGTCGGTGAGGCTGGCGCGTTCCTTCTCGCGCCGCTCCTCCTGCACGTCGCGAACCGGCATCGGCACGCCGGCCATGTCCGCGATCTTCTCGACCGCCTCGGGAAAGCTCAATCCGTCAAGTTCGGTCAGGAACTTGAAGTGATCGCCCGAGACCGAGCAGCCGAAACAATGATAGCGGCCCTTCTTGTCCTCGCAATGGAAGGACGGGCTCTTCTCGCCATGAAACGGGCAGCAGGCCCAATAATCGCCGCGCGACGCATTGGTCTTCTTGCGATCCCAGGCGACGCGCTGGCCGATGACCTGCGAAATCGGCACGCGGTCGCGTATCTCGTCGAGGAAGGCGGGCGGAAAGCGCATCGGGGAACTCGTTTATCCCCCATATAATCATGCCCGCGAAGTCCGGCGACCCCTAATGCTGACGATGCCCGGTTTCCACAGGGCAAAGGAAAGGCGGCCGTTGCGGGCCGCCCTTCCTCCAGTCTGGCACTATCGGGACTTTACTGCGCGGCAATGGCGCCAAAGATAATGCCGGAGAGGGCGCCGACCAGCACATAGTCGTTGCCGACGCGGATCCATTCCTGGCCACGGCCGGGACGACGCAGGCCGTAGCGACCATAATCGCGGACCGGCTGGTGCTGCCGCCAGCCGGAATATTTCTGGCCATTGCGCCAGTTGTTCCGCTTCACGACGACCTTCTTTTGAATGATGCGCTTCTGGATAACGCGCTTCTGGATGACGCGTTTCCTGACATCCCGGTTGGTGGGCTTCTGCCAGTCGACGTTGGTGTAATTCGACTGCGGCGCGACCGGCGCATTGAGCGGCGCGGCCTGGCCCGTCAGGGACGTAGCGGCGAGCATCGAGAATGCAAGACCGGAAAGAACAATGCGTTTCATGAAGGAATCTCCTTGGTTGTCGATGCCGCAGAAATAGCCATCGAAGAATGAACCGAAACTGAACACGCGCATTACAATTCCGTAATAAATTCGAAGCTTTAGGCCGATTGGTTGAACATCCTCGCAAATTTCGGGCGAAGCGCGGGCGGCAACACCGGCCGATCCGCTGCGTCAAGGCGGCGAGGCTCATGCAACCATTTCGGCATCCGTCCATTCTCCGACACGTCCCGTCGCGCGCGGGGAGCCCTTGAAATCGACAAATTTTTATTATCCGGCTAAAATATTCGAGCTATTATCGCCCAACGCCATGATCATGATTCGTACCCCTCGTCTTTCCCCCGGCCGCCGCGCTGCCTGTGTCGCCGGCTTTGCCCGTATCGGTGCGCCGCAATGAGCGGCTCCGTGGTTCTTCTGCATCTGGCCGGCGCCGTGGCGTTGATGCTGTTTGCCACGCGCATGGTGAAAACCGGCGTCGAGCGCGCCTATGGCGACGTGCTGCGCCACAAGCTGCGCGCCACCATGCGCAATCCTGTCATGGCGGTGCTGGCCGGCACCGGCCTCGCTATAGCGCTGCAGAGCTCCACCGCCGTCACGCTGCTGGTCGGCTCTTTCGCCGGCTCCGGCATCGTCTCGGGCGCGGCCGGGCAACTGGCCGTGCGCGGCGCCGAGATCGGTTCGGCTCTGGTGGTCAAGCTGCTCACCTTCGATCTCACGCTGCTGGTGCCGCTTTGCCTGATCACCGGCACGGTCATGTTCATGGCCACCGAGCGGCGCGACTGGCGCCAGACCGGTCGCATCCTAGTCGGCATCGGCCTTTTGATCCTGTCGCTGGAAATGATCGGTCAGGCATCCGAGCCGCTGCGCAACAGCCAGTTGATGCCGGTCATCATCAATTACTTCTCCGGCGATTCCATCACCGCCTATCTGCTGGCGGCGCTGATCACGTGGCTGTTCCAGTCGAGCATCGCCGCGGTCCTGTTGATGGCGACGCTGGCGGGCCGCGGCCTGATCACGCCGGAACTCGGCGTCGTCCTCATCCTGGGCGTCAATCTCGGTTCGTCGATCATCGCGCCCATGCTGACCCGTTCCTCCGGCCCCGAAGTGCGCGTAGTGCCGATCGGCAACCTCTTGATGCGCGGGCTTGGCTCGCTGGTCATGCTGATCCTGGTCATGATCTTCAGGCCGCATTTCGCGTTCCTTGGCGCGACGGCAGCGGACCAGATCGTCAATGCCCACATCCTGTTCAATGTGCTGATCCTGCTCGCCGGCCTGCCGCTGGCGGGTCTCGTCTACCACGCCTCTGAGAAGATCGTGGCGCTCGGCACCAAGGCGCCAGCCGCCACGCTTGACGTGGTCGAACTCTCGGCGCTCAACGAAAGCGCGCTCGACATGCCGAGCCAGGCGCTGGCCAATGCCACCCGCGAGGTGGTGCGGGTCTGCGAGACGGTCGAGATCATGCTCAAGCGCATCATCGAGCTCTACGAGAGCGCCGATGCCGACAAGATCAAGGCGCTGGCCGCGCTTGACGACCGCGTCGACCGCAAGCACGCGGCGATCAAGCTCTACCTCGCCAAGGTCACCAAGAACCCGCTCACCGAGGACGAGGCGTTGCGCTGCCAGGAACTGATCGGCGCCTGCGTCAAGCTGGAACAGGTCGGCGACATCATCGTGCGCAACATGCTGGTGCACGTGAAGAAGAAGTTCGACCGTGGGCTGGAATTCACCGACGAGGGCTGGAGCGAGCTGTGCGCCTTCCACGCCTCGGTGCTCGCCAATGCGCGGCTTGCCTTCAACGTGCTGGTGTCGCGCGATGCCGAGACAGCTCGCCAATTGGTGCTGGAGAAGGAACGGCTGCGCGACGCCGAAAAAGAGACCAGCGCCAGCCATTTCCTGCGGCTGCGCGAAGGCACTGCCAAAAGCGTCGAGACCAGTTCGATCCACCTCGACACGATCCGCGATCTCAAACAGATCAACTCGCTGCTGGCATCGATGGCCTATCCCGTGCTGGAAGAACGCGGCCTCCTCGGCGGATCCAGGTTGAAGGCGAGCTGATCAACGACATCTCTCCCTTGGGAAACCTCATACGACCTGGCTTTGCGACGCCACCCCCCAACAAACAAGAGCAGCAGGGAGAGCGCCGCACTCCCGGCAAAACTGTATGCACAAAATTGCATGCGTCTGCCTTTCCGCGGCAAATTGCCATTGCCGCGTTTCCATCGCTCGGGCTAGGCATATCAGCCAAAGCTTTCGGAGGAGATCGATGGATACCCATTCGCGCAGTTTCGCCAAGGCGCTTTCGTGGCGCGTGACCGGCACCATCGATACGATGATCATCTCGCTGGTGGTGACCGGAAGCGTCAAGCTGGCGGCCGCCATCGGCGTGACCGAGATCTTCACCAAGTCGCTTCTCTATTATTTTCACGAGCGGGCATGGCTGAAGGTTCCTTATGGACGCAAGACCCCGTTCTGAACCCGGGGATCAAGAAAAGCTAAAGCGGCGACAAAAATTTATGGATTGCCGGCAGCGCGCATCCGTGATTTGAGGCCTGCATTCGAGGATTTAATTCCCGCCATGTCGCTTCCGCTCATCGCCCTGTTCATCGCTGCCTTCGCTTTCGGCACCACCGAATTCGTCATCGCCGGCGTGCTGCCGCAGGTGGCGCAAGGGCTTGGCGTTTCGGTTCCGACATCGGGCTATCTCGTATCCGGCTATGCCTGCGGCATCGCCATCGGCGGTCCGCTTCTGGCGCTTGCCACCAAGTCCTTGCCGCGCAAGACCTTGCTGCTCGGCCTCGCCGTCGCCTTCACCATCGGTCAGGCGGCCTGCGCTCTGGCGCCCGACTTCACCTCGATGCTGCTTCTGCGCATTGCCGTCGCAGTCGCGCATGGCGCTTATTTCGGCGTCGCCATGGTGGTGGCGGTCGGGCTGGTGCGCGAGGACCAGCGCGGCATGGCGGTGGCCGTCATCCTGTCGGGCCTCACCGTCTCCAACGTGATCGGCGTGCCAGCGGGCACTGCCATCGGCAACATTTGGGGCTGGCGCGCGACCTTCTGGGTTATGTGCGCATTGGGCGTGGCGGCCACGCTTGCCATGGCAGCCCTTTTGCCGCGCACCACAGGCTTTCAGGCCAAACCCGCCGGCCTCGCCCGCGAGGTCCGTGTGCTTGCCCGCCAGCAGGTCTGGACCTCGCTGATCCTGATGCTGATGCTGATGATCGGCCAGTTCGGCCTGTTCACCTACATCACCCCGACATTGCTCGAGGTCACCGGCCTCGACGAGAACCTGGTGCCCTGGGTGCTCTTGCTCAACGGCGTCGGCGCCACGCTTGGCGTCTTCCTCGGCGGCAGGCTAGCCGACTGGAAGCTGATGCCCTCGCTGATCACCATGCTGGCCCTGCAGGCGGTGACGCTTGCGGTGATCTATGCCGTCAGCCCCTATCCCGTGCCGATGGTCGTGGCGATCGTCATCTGGGGCGGCCTCAACTTCGCCATCGGTACGCCGATTCAGACCCGCATCCTGTCCTGGACTGCGGATGCCTCGAACCTGGCCTCCTCGCTGATCCCATCCGGCTTCAATGTCGGTATAGCGCTCGCGGCATCGCTCGGTGCCGCCATGCTCAATGGCGGTTACGGTTATCGCAGCCTGCCGCTGCTTGGCGCTTTGGCGATGCTGGTCGCCGTCGCGGTGGCGCTCGCCTCGCACATCTGGGAGTGGCGCAGCAACGCCACGCCACCGCTGACGGCAGCGGCGGAGTAGATTATCCGCGCCACGACATACTACCGATCATGCCTGATCCGGGCGTCCACCGGCGCAAGCACGACGCGATGAACAGTCATGTCTCCGGCGGCTGCGCAGCTCCAACGCATTACAGATCGATGCGGAACCGCAGGCTCTCCGCTCCGCCATAGGCGGCATCTTCGAAGAAACGTTCGACCAATCTGCCGCCGTTGGCCAGGATCACCTTGTGCGAGGCCGGATTGCCAGGTTTTGCGGTGATGTCGACATGAGCCAGGCCCACCGCCCTCGCCTCATCCAGCATCAGCCGCAGCGCTTCCGTCGCGTAGCCGCGTCGCTGTTTCCACGGCACCACGGCATAGCCGATATGGCCAAGCACGTGCGGCGGCAGCGCCGACGTGCCCTTCTGCCAGCGCAGCCCGATCGAGCCTGATGCCTCGCCGTCCCACATCCAGCGCCTGAAGCCCGGCAGGCGCGGGACCTGTCTGCCGTCGGGCAAGGTGATCGGCGGCCCCTTGGCCTCGGGATCATCGAGGCTGGCCAGGAACGCCGCTGGATCCTTCTCGATTGCCGCAAGCTGCTCGCGCGTTGCCTCCATGAGCCGTACATTGTCGGGCGACCAGCCGCGCTCGAGCGCAGCCTTGTAGGACGCCAGATGCTCGAGCCCGGGCTTGACAATTTCGATCATGATCCATGCTCCCTCGCAGGCCAAGCAGGCATAGCGATGGCCACCGGAACGCTCAAGCGGGCTGGAAGCGGATCTCGCCGCTGTTGAGGAAACACGTCTTGCTGAACAGCGACAGATCCAGCGGGTTCGGCAACCGGACGTCGCTGATATCGGGAAACGGCTTCGTCGATGGATCGTATGACCTGTCGATCTGCGAGATGAACACCAGGATCACGCCCCTGTCGCGCGCAAAAACCTTCAATGTGCGCACCTGCACAGTTGGTCCGGTGATCGGATTGCCCCGCATGAACAATGCTTTCCCGACCGAGGGAGGAGGCGTGGGCGCGCCGGAATCAGATGATACCGCAATGCTGGCGGGACGAAAACGCGCATGTGTGCGGGAAGCGCTGAACAAGATGTGTTTCGCCGGCCGGCGTAAGCCGATTTATGATCGTGTCGGGGGTGATTCACCGCCAAAACACAAACGCTTCGACAGGAGAATGAGTCCGGTGCGGTTGATATCTGTCCCGCTGGGTGTCGTCGCCAGCCTCCTCCTCGTTATCGTTGCCTTGACGGCACGGTCCTTTGCCGCGCCCTCGGCCATTCCGGCCTGGCTGCAGGCTCATGTCGGCGAAGGTGATGGCCAGATCTCAGCTGTGGTCCTGGAGCGGGCCCGTGCGCTTTATCTGAAGAAAGTCGGCGCAGGAGTTGTTAACAATCCCTGCTACTTCGCCATGGATGCGACGCGCCCTAGCGATCTGCGCAACAACAAACTGGGTCACCGTTATTACATCATCTGCGAGGCCAGCCAGGCGTTTCGCGCGGTTTCGGCGGGCCACGGCAGCGGCCGGAATCTGAAGGGCGTCGCCGATTTCGCCAATGGCAAGCGCTGCGCGAAAAACTTCGGCAACGCGCTGGATTCGTCACTGACCGCCGGCGGCGCCTATATGACCGGCGAGGCCAAAACCTCGTTCAAGGGCTATTATCGCACCGCGGCGAAGCAGGACGTGGCTTTCATGCGTACCTTCGTGCAGTTCGATGGCGAGGGCGAGGCCGCGAACGCCAGGCAGCGCGTGATCGGCGGGCATCCGGCGGAAGTGTTGAAGGGAATGTGTCTTCGCAAAGACCCGGCCAGCTCGCATGCCGACCATGACGGCTACGTGCCGTTCGGCAAGCTGGTGGATTATGCCGGCGGCCGCAGCAATGGCTGCACCAGTTGGTCGGCGGCGGATGCGCGGCAGATCATCCCGATGGTGAAGGACAATCCGACGACGCTCTACATCTACCCTGAATCGCGCGACATCGCCGCCGTTGCGCAAATCGTGGCGGCGGGTCGTTCGCTGTCGGGCGCTGGGCCCTATTGGAACGCATCCTGCCTGAAGGAAATCGGCTCTCCGAAATTCTGGCCGCGAAAGACGCTCGAGCCGATCATTGCCCAATACAGGAACGACCACCCGCCACCGCCGCCGCAGCCGGTGCCGATCTGCAAGGAGCCGTGAGGTTCGCCCACAGTGCCGAATTGCGGACTTTGCAAGCCAAGAGAAACAGCACCCTACTGCAGCAGTCCCTTGACGATGCCGCTTGCCTTGCCGAAATCCATCTGGCCGGCATATTTCTGCTTCAGCGCCGCGATCACCTTGCCCATGTCCTTCTGGCTGGCTGCACCGGTCGCTGCGATCGCCTCGCGCGCCGCGGCGGTGATGGCGGCATCGTCGAGCTGCGTCGGCAGGAAATCGCGGATGATCGCCATCTCGCCGCGCTCCTGCGCGGCCAGTTCCGGACGCTTGCCGTCTTCGAAGGCCTTGGCCGATTCTTCGCGCTGCTTCACCATCTTGGCCAGGATCTGCAGGATCTCCTCATCGCTGGCCGGCTCTTTGCCGGCACCGCGATTGGCGATGTCGCGATCGTGGATGGCGGCCTGGATCAGCCGCAATGTCGGCAGCCGGTGCTTGTCCTGCGCCTTCATCGCGCTCTTCAGGGATTCGGCGATTTTTGCGCGCATCGTGCTCTCTCCTTCGGTCGGCGCGGACAATAGCGCCCGGTGCGGACCAACGCAAACCCTGATATGTCGAGGCAAGCCTATGATATTGCTCAATGAAATAAATCGCGGCGGCATTTCCCATCATCATTGACCGACCTGCCCCCTTCCCCTATGTACTGGGCCTTGCATGAACTGAAGCTTGAGTGCGTGGAGGCCGCGAATTCGCCGCTCCGCGCCGTTTGCCGCGCAAATGGGCCGCTGGGCCGGTTTGAAGCGCGCGGCCTGATAGGAGTGCCGCCATGGCCGACACCGCGTCCACCCCCGCTTGGGCAACCGAGAAACCGACCGCATTGCTGGTGCTGGCCGACGGCACCGTCATCGAGGGTCGCGGCCTGGGCGCAACGGGTTCGGCCGTCGCCGAGGTCTGCTTCAACACCGCGCTTACCGGCTACCAGGAGATCCTGACCGATCCGTCCTATGCCGGCCAGATCGTCACCTTCACCTTCCCGCATGTCGGCAATATCGGCACCAACGGCGAAGATATCGAGGACCTCAATCCTGCCGCCCGCGCCGGCGCCGTCGGCGCCGTGTTCAAGGCCGACGTCACCAATCCCTCCAACTACCGCGCTGCCGGCCACCTCGATCAATGGCTGACGAAGCGCGGCATCGTCGCACTCTCGGGCATCGACACCCGCGCGCTGACCGCGCTTATCCGCGAAAAGGGCATGCCCAACGCCGTTATCGCGCATGCGCCCGACGGCGTCTTCGATCTCGACGACCTGAAACGCCGCGCCGCCGCGTGGTCCGGCCTGATCGGCCTCGACCTCGCCAAGGAGGTCACGTCGGGCCAATCCTCGGTGTGGCGCGAGACGCCTTGGGTGTGGGACGAGGGCTTTGGCGAACAGGACGAGCCCTCCATGCATGTCGTCGCCATCGACTATGGCGTCAAGCGCAACATCCTGCGCCTGCTTGCGGGGCTTGGTGCCAAGGTGACCGTGGTTCCGGCCAAGACCGGCGCCGAGGAGATCCTCGCCATGCAGCCGGACGGCATCTTTCTGTCCAACGGCCCGGGGGATCCGGAGGCGACCGGCGACTACGCCGTGCCCGTCATCCAGGACCTGTTGAAGACCGATATTCCGGTGTTTGGCATCTGCCTCGGCCACCAGATGCTGGCGCTGGCGCTGGGCGGCAGGACCGCCAAGATGCATCAGGGCCATCACGGCGCCAATCACCCGGTCAAGGACCACACCACGGGCAAGGTCGAGATCGTCTCGATGAACCACGGCTTTGCCGTCGACGCCGACTCGCTGCCGTCGGGCGTCGAGGAAACCCATGTCTCGCTGTTCGACGGCTCGAATTGCGGCATCGCGCTGACAGGCCGGCCGGTATTCTCGGTCCAGCACCACCCGGAGGCCTCTCCCGGCCCGCAGGATTCGCATTATCTGTTCCGCCGCTTCGTCAACCTGATCCGCGAAAAGCGCGGCGAGGAACTGCTGGCCGAACGGGCTTAGTTCCGACAGATCCTCATACTCGTGCCCCATCTTCCGCGACGCCTTTGGTGACCGTTCCGAGTGCCGCGGGCCTCGCCACTTTCGTAACGAAGACAACGAGCGCCAGCACTAGGAAAACCGCGCCAACCAGGTAAGGCGCACCGCCGAAGGTCACTGGCGCGCCTGGCCCGGTGAACCAGGAAAAGATCGCGGTATAGAGCAGCGGCGTGATGATCGATGTGATCGAGAAGATCGACGTCATCGCGCCTTGTAATTCACCCTGCGCCGAAGGCGGCACCTTGGCGGCGGCGAGGCTCCTGAGCGGCGGGTCGGCCAGAGCTTCCAGGCAGCCGAAGACGATCACCGCATAAATCATCCAACCCTGCGTCGCGAAGGCGTAGCCGAAAGCGCTGAGCGCCGTGAACGCCAGACCGATCACCGCCGTCCTCCACTCGCCAAGCCTGGGAATGATGCGTGGCAGCACCGTTGCCATGACGATGGCACCGCACAGGCCGAAAGCGCCGAGCGAAAAACCGATCTGCTGCTCGTTCCAGCCATAGCGATAGTTGGAGACGAACGACCAGACCGCCGGATACATCATGTGGCCGAGCGTCATCAGGAAGAAGACCAGTCCGATCCAGCCAATGCCTTGATATTGGCGCATCTGCAGAAGCGTGCCGACCGGGTTGGCGCGCTTCCACTCGAAGCGGCGGCGGTGCTTTTCGTCCAGCGTTTCGGGCAGCAGGAACAGCGCGATCAGGAAGTTCACAAAAGCAAGCCCCGCGGCGAAAAAGAACGGCACGCGCGGCCCGAAGGTGCCGAGCAGGCCGCCAAGGACCGGCCCGATGACGAAGCCGACGCCGAAGGCGATGCCGAGCAGGCCGAAATTCTTGGCCCGGTTCTCATCGTTCGAGATGTCGGCGATGAAGGCTGATGTGGTCGAATAGCTGGCGCCCGAAATGCCGGCCAGCACGCGCCCGATGAACAGCATCGGGTAGGACCAGGCTATGGCGCAGATCAGATTGTCGATGGAAAACGTCAGCACGGAGGCGAGAAGGATCGGCCGCCGGCCGAACCGGTCGCTCAGCCCGCCCATGATGGGCGCGAAGAAGAACTGCATGGCCGCATAGACGAAGAATAGCCAGCCGCCTTCGATCGCCGCCTCCGAGACGCCGACGCCGGTCAACTCTTGCAGGTAGGCCGGCAGCACCGGCATGATGATGCCGAAGCCGATGATGTCGAGGAGCAGCGTCGTGAAGACGAGCGCAAGACCCCGCTTGGCGGTTTTGGGATCGATCATGGGTTCGTTTGCTCCTTCCCCGGCGCCTGGCGCGCAGGCGGAGGCACTTATAGGTGAGCCCGCCGTCAGGAACAATGAGGGAACAAGCAGGACGTTCGCATCCTGACATCTCCTGACGGCATCCCTGCCGTCAGGTCACCCGTGAAAGAACCGGGATGCTCAGATCGGGTTGTTGAACGTATCGCAGTCGGAAAGCTTGCCGCTCTTGTAGCCGCGCGCCAGCCAGGTCTGCCGCTGCGCCGACGTGCCGTGGTTGAAGCTTTCCGGCACCACATAGCCCTGCATTTTCTTCTGCAGCGTATCGTCGCCGATCTGCTTGGCGGCATTCAGAGCGCTTTCCATATCGCCTTGCTCCAATATGCCCTTCTGCGCCGTGTAATGCGCCCAGACGCCGGCGAAGCAGTCGGCCTGAAGCTCGACGCGCACCGACATCTGGTTGGCTTCGGCCTCGTCCATGCTTTGCCGCATCTGGTTGAATTTGGACATGATGCCGGTCAGATTCTGCACGTGGTGGCCGACCTCATGCGCGATCACATAGGCCCGCGCGAACTCGCCCGAGGCGCCGAACTGCTGGTCCAGCTGCTGGAAGAATGTCATGTCGAGATAGACCTTGTGGTCGCCGGGGCAATAGAACGGTCCGGCCGCCGACGAGGCGAAGCCGCAGGCCGAGCGGATCTGCCCGCTGAACAGCACCAGCTTGGGGTCCTCATAGGTCAGTCCGTTGGCCTTGAAGATACCGGTCCATGTGTCCTCGGTCTCGGCCAGCACGGTTGCCACGAACTGCTTCATCTCGTCGGAAGCCGGCGCACCGGTGCCGCCGTCCTGGCTGCCGCTGTTGTCCGTTATCTCGCCGCCGCCAGGCAGCAGGCCTCCACCGCCGCCACTCAACACCTGGATCGGATCGATGCCGAAGGCTTTCAGGCCGAAATAGAGCACGACGAGGATGATGATGGTCGAGATCGACATGCCGCCGCCGCTGCTGCCGCCGATCGGAATGCGGAACTGGCCGGGTCCGCCGCCACCAAATCCGCCGTCGCCGCTGCTGCGCTGGTCCTCGACATTGTCACTCTGACGACGGCCTCTCCAGAGCATGGCAACTCCCCGCTGCGAATTTACTGGTCGATCCGGCGCGAGGCCGGCTCCACCTCCTAAACAATTATCTCAATGGTTGCGCCAAGTCACAGCATTTTTCGCGGCCGTGGTCGTGCTGGCATGTTGGCTCCGCAGCTCTGGCCGCGACTGTGGTATGTCCATGGCTTCGCCGGCGAAACGAGCCCAACGGCTTGGCAAAGTCCCTAGCCCGCCGTCATCGCCTTGCGGAACGCTTCCAGCGTCTCGGCGCTGACATGGTGCTCTATGCCCTCGGCATCGATGCGCGCCGTCTCGGCGCTGACGCCGAGCGAACGCAAAAAAGCCTCCACCGTCTGGTGGCGAATGCGGCTCTCTTCCGCGACCTTGCGGCCGGCTTCGGTGAGGAACACGCCGCGATAAGGCTTTCTGGACACCAGCCCGTCGGCACACAGCCTGGTCAGCATCTTGGCAACTGTCGGTTGGGCGACCCCCAGCCTGGCAGCGATGTCGACCTGCCGGGCCTCGTTGCCATCCTCGATCAGGTCGGCGATCAACTCGACATAATCCTCGACCAGCGCGCTGCGGCGCGCTTCGCGCGTCTGCCGGAACCCTTCCGAATGGACATCGGCATCGGGCAGCGGCTCACGCGGGACCGGTCTGTTCTTCAGCGCCAATATGCGCTCCTCCTTGGCTGCCCGAAGATTGAATCGGCCCGCATTCATAGCACGGGACCCGACAATCCTGGCGTTTATTTGCATTCGGACCCAGGCGCAACCGCATCGCCGCCCCGTCAGCGCAAGATCGATCACATCACAAAAGCATGATCAATGAAATATAGCATATTGCATAATGTTGAGCCGTGGCATAGATAAGGGGCATCATCCATCAAGCGGAATTCCCCATGTCCGAGACCGACGCCACCGCCATAGCCAGACCCGCGTGGCGGTTCGACAGGCCAGGCGACGAGCAGCCGAGCCTGCGCGAGGTCAATTCGTCGATCGCCGTACCGAACTCGGGCGTCTGGTTCCGTCGCCTGTTTGCTTTCATGGGGCCGGGCTACATGGTCTCAGTCGGCTATATGGATCCCGGCAACTGGGCGACCGACCTCGCCGGCGGCGCGCAGTTCGGCTACACCCTGCTGTTCATCATCATGCTGTCCAACCTGATGGCGATCCTGCTGCAGGCGTTGGCCGCGCGTCTCGGCATCGCCACCGGGCGCGACCTCGCCCAGGCCTGCCGCGCCTACTATCCGCGTCCGGTCAACTTCGTGCTGTGGATCGCCTGCGAGCTCGCCATCATTGCCTGCGACCTCGCCGAAGTGATCGGCACCGCGATCGCGCTGCAGCTCCTGTTCGGCATTCCGCTGATTGGCGGCGCCGTGCTCACCGCGCTCGACGCCTTCCTGGTGCTTTTGTTGATGAACAAGGGCTTCCGCTATCTCGAAGCCTTCGTCATCGCGCTTCTGATCATCATCTTCAGCTGCTTCGCCATCCAGATCTTTGTCGCCGCGCCGCCGGCCGGGACGATCCTGCACGCCATGTTCGTGCCGTCATCCGAGATCGTCACCAATCCGGCGATGCTCTACATCGCCATCGGCATCATCGGCGCAACCGTCATGCCGCATAATCTCTATCTGCACTCCTCGATCGTGCAGACCCGCGCCTATGAGCGCACCGACAAGGGCAAGCGCGACGCCATCAAATGGGCAACGACGGACTCGACCATCGCCCTGATGCTGGCCCTGTTCGTCAACGCCTCGATCCTGATCGTGTCGGCGGTTGCCTTCCACGGCACAGGCCACCAGGACGTGGCCGAGATAGGCCAGGCGTTCGAGCTGTTGTCGCCGCTGCTCGGCCTGAGCATTGCCTCGATCCTGTTTGCCGTGGCGCTGCTCGCCTCCGGCCTGAACTCGACGGTGACCGCCACGCTTGCCGGCCAGATCGTCATGGAAGGCTTCCTGCGCCTGCGCATCCCGCAATGGGCGCGGCGCCTGCTGACGCGCGGCCTCGCCATCATTCCCGTGGTGGTCGTCACCGCGCTCTACGGCGAAAAGGGCACCGGCCAGTTGCTGGTGTTCAGCCAGGTGATCCTGTCGATGCAACTGCCCTTCGCGGTGGTCCCGCTGGTGCATTTCGTCTCCGACAGGAAGAGGATGGGCGCTCTCGCCATTCCGCGAGGCGTTGCAGCGCTGGCCTGGGTGGTCGCCGCCATCATCCTGGTGCTCAATTTCAAGCTGCTCTACGACACGCTGTTCGGGATCGGCTGAGATCGGCCGCGACAAAGACGCGGCCCGCGCTATTTTTCGGTCGGTCATGACCACGATAGCCCAATCCCGAAGCTTCTACGCCAAGCTGATGGCCGCCCAGGCACGTTCCGCCGATCCTCGTCTCGAAGAGGTGTTCGCGGCTGTGCCGCGCGAGGCGTTTCTCGGTCCCGGCCCATGGACGATCGTCGCCGGCCAAGGCGCGATCGAGACGCCGAGCGCCGATCCGCGTTTCATCTACCAGAACGTGCTGGTGGTGCTCGATGCCGATAAGGGCATCAACAATGGCGAGCCGTTCCTGCACGCCATGTGGATCGGGAAACTCGCGCCCAGGCCCGGCCAGGCTGTCACGCACATTGGCGCCGGCACCGGCTACTACACGGCTTTGCTGGCCAGGTTGGTTTCACCTGGCGGCACCGTTGCCGCCTTCGAACTGGACGCCGATCTTGCCTTGCGGGCAAAGGCAAATCTTGCGGCCTACGAGAACGTCACTGTCATTCCTGGCGATGCCGTCACATCGGATTTGCCGCCATCGGACGTCATTTATGTCAATGCCGGCGTCGCGGCACCTCCACCCGGCTGGCTCAAGGCGCTGAAGCCGGACGGCCGCATGATCTTCCCGTGGCGCCCGGCCGAGCGCGTTCCCCTGGCCGTTCTGGTGACCCGCACCGAAAAAGGTTTTGCCTGCGACCCTTTCATGCGCTCCTGGTTCATCCCTTGCTCCGGCGCGTCGGTTGCAAGTCTCGCGGCAAAAATCCCGACGCGCGACCAGGCCGCGCGCAGCCGCTCGATCTGGCTGACGGCGGACAAGTTGCCGGACCGCACCGCCACCGCGGTCTTTGAGCATGTCTGGTTTTCGTCACGCAGCCTCGATATCCGGCCTCGGGGCTGACGCACCGAAATTCGGCACGCCCTGTCGGACGGCCAGCCAGTCATCCGTCCTTGGGCTGAAGTCCGGCCCTGACGGCATGGATCGAAAACAGGAGGAGCATCCTATGAGAAAGATCAAAGCGGCGACATTCGTCAGCCTCGACGGTGTCATGCAGGCGCCTGGCGGCCCGGAGGAGGATCCCGTCGGCGGCTTCAAGTTCGGCGGCTGGACGTTCCATTATTTTGACGAAGTAGCGGGCGCGGCGATGGATGAGCTATTCTCCAAGCCCTTCGCCCTCTTGCTCGGCCGCAGAACCTACGACATCTTCGCCGCGTACTGGCCGTATCAGAAAGATCCGATCGCGGATGCCTTCAACCCTGCGACCAAATACGTGGCGACGCATCATCCGGATTCGCTCACCTGGCAGAACACGCGATCGCTTGGGCCTGATATCGTCCCGGCGTTGCGCCGCCTCAAACAGGAAGAGGGACCTGATCTGCTCATCCAGGGATCGGGCAATCTGATCCAGACCCTGCTCGCCAATGGGCTGATCGACGAAATTCGGTTGATGATCTTCCCGCTGTTGCTGGGCAAGGGCAAGCGGCTGTTCGGCGATGACGCGATGCCGGCCGCCTTCAAGCTGACCCGCTCGCAGACTTCCAGCACCGGCGTCATCATGGCGACCTACGAGCGCGCCGGCGAAATCAAGACCGGTTCCTTTGTCACGGGGGAGCCATCCGACGCCGAGCTCGAGCGGCGCAGGACCTGGAAGTAAACGCTTCTTTCCTCTCCTCCACGAACGTAGAGGAGAGGAACCAGGTTCTGAAAATTTCCTCATGCCGCCTGCGGCCGGCGGACCAGACCGTCGCGTATATGCCGAGCGAACGCTTGCGCCGCCGGGCCAACACCGTGCCTCGGCAGATGCAGGTTGATCGAGAAATTCGGCAGCGGCGGCAGGCCGGACTCGGATGGCAATATGTCGAGATCGGCCGGCACCGTGGAGGCCAGCCAGGTGGTGACGGCCAGGTCGGAGCGCACGGTCGCCGTCGTCGCGTCGATATTGCCGTTCTCGAACACGGTGCGCCATTCCAGCCCATGCTCGTTGAGTGCCGAAAGCACCACCGGCCGGAAGGCGCAGCTGTCGGCAACCATCGAGACCGGCAGGGGGCGCTTGGCGCGCGCGACACCGCCCTTGGCGCCGACCCACACCAGCCGATCGATGGCGAGGCATTCGCCATCCGATGGCCCTACCCGTTCCTCGATGACTGCCAGGTCGATCGTGCCCGCCGCGAGCGCTGCGGCCAGTTCCGGCGAGGAGGCGCAGACCAGCGATATCTCGACCTGCGGATAGGTTTGCGCATAGGTCTTCAGCACCGGCGCCAGCGTCGTGCCGACAAGGTCGTAAGGCACGCCGAACCGCACCTGGCCGGCCACGACATTGGCAGCCATTTCGGCCCAGATCTCGTCATTGAGGCTGAGCAGCCGCTTTGCCTTGCCGAACAGCCGCTCGCCGGAAGAGGTCAGCCGCAAGCCGCGCCGGTCGCGCTCGAACAGGTTGCGGCCGAGCGCCTCTTCAAGTCGCCGGACCTGCTGGCTGACGGCGCCTTGGGTCAGATGCAGCGCATTGGCCGCCGCCGTCATGCTGGCCTTGTCCGCGACGGTGACGAAGGTGCGCACCAAAGCGGTATCGAGATTCCGGATCATGCCTGCATTATAGATGCTAATGCTCGTCATCGCAAATATTGCATTTACTGATATTCGACTGCATCTACCATGGGCGCCTCCGACTGAGGACGCCGCATGCTCCAACCCGTCATCCCCTTGATCCTGTTCGCCCTGGTGGCGACCAGCACGCCCGGCATCGCCACCACCTTGTCGACGGCGTCGGGCGCGCAGTTCGGCTTTCGCCGCTCGATCCCGCTGGTGGTCGGCAGCGCGGCCGGCTTGGCCACCGTCACCGGGGCGGCGGCCGCCGGGCTGGCCGGCCTGCTTCTCGCCATGCCGTCCTTGCAACTTGCCATGAAGATCGCCGGCTCACTCTACCTTGTCTGGCTGGCGCTCAAGATCGGCCGTGCGGGAGCACCCAAGCTCGACGTGACGATGGTCAAACCGAACAGTTTTCTTGGCGGCGCCGGCATTCAGTGGATGAACCCCAAGGGCTGGGCGATGGGGCTTGGGGCCGCGGCATCCTTCGCCGCACTCGCCGACGGACCGGCGCGTCTGGCGCTGCTGCTCGGCTCCGCCTTCGGCCTCACCGCCGCCTTCTCGCTGTCGCTATGGTGTGTGGCCGGCATGCTGCTTGCCCGGCTGCTGAAGACCGAGCGGCAATGGCGCGCGCTCAATATCCTGCTCGGCCTGGTGCTGGCGGCATCCATCATTCCGATGTGGCGGCAGGCGTAGAGCGCAGCCTTGCAAGATTTGGGTTCCTCGCCCCCGCCAGAGCGGGGGCGAGGAACTCCCAGTCCTGCTAGCTCAAGCCGCGTAGCGTGCCGCCGGCTTGTCGGCGTGCAAGCTGCCAAAAAAGGCTTGCCGCGCGCCGAGGAAAGTGTCCAGCTTGGCGGGGTCGGCAAGTCCCGGCACGGTGACCGCCTCGCCCCTCGCCAGCCCGACAAGCGCGGCATCGACCAGATCGTCGGCCGCCATGACGATCTCCTGCGGAACGGCGTTGATATCGCTTCCGGCACTTTCCCAGAAATCGGTCCGGGTCGCCCCCGGCAGCACCACCTGCACCTGGACATGGGTGCCGGCGACCTCGCGCTGCAGGGCTTCGGTGAAGTTGACGACATAGGCCTTGGTGCCGCTGTAGATGCCGCCGAACGAGGTGTCGAAGGCCAGCACCGAGGCGATGTTGACGATGGCGCCCCGGTTGCGCGCCAGAAGTCCCGGCAGCACCGCGCGGGTCAGGCGCGTCAAAGCGACGACATTGACCTTGATCATGCGTTCAGCCGCATCGGCGTCCGCCGTCGCAACCACCTGCGCACCACCAAGCCCGGCATTATTGACCAACAGAGTGACGCTGTCATCCGTCGATACCGCCCGCTCCACCCGCCGCACATCCTCGTCGTCGGCCAGATCGGCACTGATCACGCTGACCTTGCTTCTATAGGCATAGCGCAGCTTTTCAGCCAGTTCCTCGAGCCGGTCGGCGCGGCGCGCCACCAGCACCAGGTCATAGCCCTGCCCCGCCAGCCGGTCGGCATAGACAGCACCGATGCCGGAGGAGGCGCCGGTAATGACGGCCGTGCCCTTGTTCTCATTCTTGCTCATTGTCTCCTGTTCCTTTTTCGCGCTCTTCGCTCTGGTTCGGCTTCGGCGGACGCGCCGGCTGCCGGGTTTCTGGATCAATTGGTGGCATATGCCACTTTTGGCGAAATAGGTATATGCCACTATCTTGTCAACCGCGGCCGCGAAAACTATTTCTGCGGCAGGCTGGTACAGTCTTTGCCGGCGAGGAGTTGACATGACCGACCTTCAGCAGCTGGGATTCAGCCGGTGCAACAATGCCACCTTGCGACGCACCGCGCGCAGGCTCGGCCGCTTCTACGACGACGCACTTGCGCCTTCCGGGTTGAAAGGCACGCAATTTGGCCTGCTCTTTCAAATCAGCACCAGCAGCGAACCGGCGATGGGCACCGTTGCCGAATCGCTGATCATGGATCTCTCCGCGCTCGGCCACACGCTGAAGCCGCTGGTCCGCGACGGCTATGTCGAAACCTTTCCCGACAAGGACGACCGCCGCGTCAAGCGCGTCCGGCTGACGCCGCACGGCCGGGCCAAGCTCGAAGAGGCGATCAAGCTGTGGAGTGTCGCCCAGCAGCGCTTCGAGGAGATGATCGGCGCGGAGCAAGCCGCGAAGCTGCGTGCGACGCTGGATGATGTGGCCTCTCTGGCCCTCGAAATGCCGGCGGCCGCTCCCTCCAGTTGAAGCGGCCGCGAAAGAACCAGTGCCGAAAAGCTCGGCGCCCTCTACTCCGCCGGCATGGCGACCGGCCGCGCCAGCATCCGGCCGGCCAGCACGATGCCGAGCCCGACGATCGGGAAGACGGCCGCGATGAGGCCGAGATCGGCCGGCCCGCCATAGCGCAGCACGGCGCCGCCAACCACCGCGCCGAGCGCCACGCCGAGATAGAGCGCCGAGGCGTTGAGCGACAGCACGATCGGGGCAGCGTCGGGGGCGAGCTTGATGATGCGGCTCGCCTGCGCCGGCGGGAAAGCCCAGCCGACAATGCCCCATGGCACCATCATGCCCATCAGCGCCGGCCCGGCGAGATGATGCGGCAGAAAGGCCGGGATCAGCGAGAAGGTGACGAGCGTGGCAGCGCTCAGCGCCAGCGACCAGCCGACGGTACGCGTGGCGCCGAACCGATCCGCAGCCTGGCCGCCGGCGATATTGCCGATGACGGCGCCGACGCCGAAGGCGAGCAGCATGCCGGGCAGCGCTATCGGGGAGAGCCCGCTGGCTTCGATGGCCAGCGGCGCGATGAAGCTGAAGACGGTGAAGGCGCCGATGAGAGCAAGCGTGGTCGTGACCAGGATCGGCATCACGCCGGGACGCATTGCCGCCGCCAGCCGGCGCTTCAGCGGCAGCTTGGTGCCGATGATGTCGCGCGGTAGCCTATACCAGAGGATGGCGCCGGCGAGCGCGCCGAGGCCTGCGATGGCATAGAACGTGCCGCGCCAGCCGGCGATCGCCGCGACCAGCGCGCCGAGCGGGGCGCCCACCGCCACCGCCACCGTGGTGCCGCCGACGACGACGGCAATGGCGCGGGCCCGGTGATGGTCATCGACCAGCGCCACCGCCGTGCCTTGCGCGGTCGCCGCGAACAGGCCCGACGACAGCGCCATGATGATGCGCGCGGCGAGCAGCACTTCGAAGGAGGAGCTCATCGCCGCGACAACGTTGCCGATGACGAAGAACACCAGCGTCCACAGGATGACGCGGCGCCGGTCCCATTCGCCGGTCAGCGTCGCCAGGATGGGCGCGCCGACCGCATAGGCGAGCGCGAAGGCGGTGATCAGCGTGCCCGCGAGCGGAACGGAGATGCCGGCATCCCTGGCGATGTCGGGCAGAAGGCTGGAGATGACGAAGCCTTCGGTCGAGATCGCAAACGATCCGAGCGCAAGCCAGAAGATCCGCTTGTCCATGGCGATGTGTCCTTAGTTCAAAAGTTATTGAACAATTGGACATAACCCGGCAGGATGTCAATGAAGCCAGGGAAAAATAGCACGACCATCCTGACAGCCCTGTGTCAGCACGGTCGTGAAAAGGAGAGCGGTGTGCACGGCAGACGCGGAGCGGATGCGTTGAAATCGGCCGAAACTGTGCTTAGGTTGCAGCCATGAGCCTCCCACATCCCAATACGGACCAGATCAGCCTGCCGATCGTGCTCGCCGTGCTCGGCGACCCGACTCGGCTGGCGATCGTGCGCTACCTCGCCAGCAAGGAAGGCGTGCCGCTGAACTGCAGCAAGTTCCTCGATCTCGCCTCGAAGACCAATCTTAGCTACCATCTGGCCAAGCTGCGCGAGGCCGGCGTCACCCGCGCCGAAGCGGCCGGCACCAACCGCCTGATCACGCTGCGCCGCGCCGATCTCGACGCCCGCTTCCCCGGCCTGCTCGACAGCATCATTGCCGCCGCCGCGGACGATGCCGCGCTGCCGGCGGTCGGCGGCCACGATATGGAAGTGCCGGCCTAGTAGATTTCGGCCACCGCGAACGTTGGAGATTGGCGAAGGCCGCGGTGACGGCGATCTCCCCCCTTGTGGGGGAGATTGGCAGCCTTGTCGCCGCGCCCTTCCTTCGCAAGCGCGAAAACCGGTTCGTTTCTGGTTGACCCCGTAGAACGTCAACCGTGGCGCTTCGCGCGCCGCTGGCGGCGATCCGGCGGGGGTTGAAGGCGCTCGATCCGGCCTGCCGTCTGGCCCTGTGCGGCCACAGCCACCGCGCCGAGCTGATCCGCATGCCCGGCGGTCCGGTGATCTTCAACCCGGGCAGCGTCGGCTGTCCCGCCTATGAAGACTCGACGCCGCCGGCGCATGTTTCCGAGCAGGGTGGGCCGCATGCGCGCTACGGCATCGTCACTTCAGGCGAGCCCGGCCGGCCCGACCGCTTCGAGGCCATCGCCGTCGACTACGATCACGAGGCCGCGGCGCGCCAGGCCGAGCAGGCGGGACGGCCCGAATGGGCCCATGCGCTGCGAACCGGCTTCATGCCGGGCTGAGCGAGCTCATGCCGGGCTGAGCGAGCTCATGCCCGGCTGAATGCCCTTGCATTCATGCCGCCAGGCTGAATGCTTTTTGCATTCATGCCGCGAGCAAGCGCATGCCAGGCTGAGCTCGCTCCTCCGATGACCGCCTTCACAGGTCGGTCCATGACGGACGAAATCTCGCTTCTGGACATGGCGCGGCGTAGTCGCCTATAAAATCGGCTTCGCGTGTGGCGGCGTTTTTGTATCTGGCGGTGCCTTTGGTAATGCAATCTATCGGCCACGGCGAAGCGATGAAGCGCCGGTCTACGCTCCGAACGACACTCTTCGCGCTGATCGCCGCTCCTTTGCTTCTGACGGTGGCCCATGCCGAAGATGGGCCGTTCATCTCCATCGTAACCGGCCTCGCCCCCGACGATCTCCTCAACGTCCGCGCCCAGCCATCGCCGATCGGCAAGACCGAGGCGCGCCTGGCCAATGGCGCCAGCGTGAACAATCTCGGCTGCACCGATGTCGACGGCCGTCAATGGTGCAAGGTCGAGGCCGAGAACCCGAAAATCAGCGGCTGGACCCCCGCCCGTTACCTCAACCCCGTCAATCCGGCATCCCCACCCAATCCGGATCAGGCGGATGCAGGCCAGGCGCTCGACGCAACGGCCGGCCCCGCGGCCGCTCCGCCGTCCGCATTGCCGCCCGACCTGACGGCGCGGCTGGGCGGAGCCGACAATGCGGCTGCCCCCGCAACCACGCCGAAATCCGCCGCAGTAATCGCCATGCAGGACGCCTACGGCCTGGCGCTGGTGGCGAATGAACCGCCGCCCAGTGGGGAGACTCCGGC
This sequence comes from Mesorhizobium sp. CA13, assembly GCF_020165235.1. Lineage (NCBI taxonomy): Bacteria > Pseudomonadati > Pseudomonadota > Alphaproteobacteria > Hyphomicrobiales > Phyllobacteriaceae > Mesorhizobium > Mesorhizobium sp. CA13. Next base: position 57,264 of record NZ_JAIUHS010000002.1, read on the forward strand.
ACAGGCGGAGGCCACCGGCGGAGGCGCCGCCATTGAAATTCCCTGCGCGCGCAATGTTGGCCAGCCGATGACCCTTTGCACGGCAAGCGTCGAGCGCAAGGGCAGCGACAAGGCCGACGTCACCGTGACCTGGCCCGACGGCGGCAGCCGCGTCATCTCCTTCTACGGCGGACTGCCCGCAGGGTCCGACGGCGACAGCGATTTCCGCTTCACCCGCGAAGGCAGCCTGAGCATGATCCGCGTCGGCGTCTCGGAACGATTCGAGATCACGGACGCGGTGGCGTTTGGGAATTAGTTTTGGAAGGGGCAGTAGGGCAGCAAGGCAATATGTGAAGTGCCTGGAAGGCCTTGCCCTACTGCCCTACTGCCCTACTGCCATACTGCCATACTGCCCTACTGCCCTCATTTTCGGGGTTACATCAGGCAAAACTCTTCCCTATAAGGCCCTCCTAGCCTGATACCAGAATCGCAAGCACAACCGGCCGGGTCTCCCGTCCCGGTTTTTCGTGCAAGCCGCTCGCCGAACGGAATTCATAAAGATGCCAAGACGCACCGACATTAAGTCGATCCTGATCATCGGGGCCGGCCCCATCGTCATCGGCCAGGCCTGCGAGTTCGACTATTCCGGCACCCAGGCCTGCAAGGCGCTGAAGGAGGAGGGTTTCCGCGTCATCCTGGTCAATTCCAATCCGGCCACCATCATGACCGACCCGGAACTGGCCGACGCCACCTACATCGAGCCAATCACCCCCGAAGTCGTGGCCAAGATCATCGCCAAGGAGCGCCCGGATGCGCTGCTGCCGACCATGGGCGGCCAGACCGCGCTCAACACCGCGCTGTCGCTGCGCCGCATGGGCGTGCTGGAGCGCTACAATGTCGAGATGATCGGCGCCGACGCCACGGCCATCGACAAGGCCGAGGACCGGGCGCTGTTCCGCGAGGCGATGAAGAAGATCGGCCTGGAAACGCCGAAGTCGATGCTGGCCAACGCCACCGACGTCAAGAACGCCGACCGCAAGACGCATGAGGCCGAACGCGCGGCACTGAAGGCCGAAAAGCCCGACAATCTCGACGCCGCGCTCGATGCGCTGGAGACAAGCTGGAACCTCGGCGAAGGCGACCGCAAGCAGCGCTACATCAGCCACGCCATGGCGATCGCCGCCCAGGCGCTCGACCATGTCGGCCTGCCGGCAATCATCCGCCCCTCCTTCACCATGGGCGGCACCGGCGGCGGCATCGCCTACAACAGGGCCGAATTCTTCGACATCGTCCAGTCCGGCCTCGACGCCTCGCCGACCACCGAAGTGCTGATCGAGGAAAGCGTGCTCGGCTGGAAGGAATATGAGATGGAGGTCGTCCGCGACAGAGCGGACAATTGCATCATCGTCTGCTCGATCGAGAACATCGACCCGATGGGCGTGCACACGGGCGATTCGATCACCGTCGCCCCGGCGCTGACCTTGACCGACAAGGAATACCAGATGATGCGCAACGCCTCGATCGCGGTGCTGCGCGAGATCGGCGTCGAGACCGGCGGCTCCAACGTGCAGTTCGCCGTCAACCCGGCCGATGGCCGGTTGGTGGTGATCGAGATGAATCCGCGCGTCTCGCGCTCCTCAGCGCTGGCCTCGAAGGCGACCGGCTTCCCGATCGCCAAGATCGCCGCAAAGCTCGCCGTCGGCTACACGCTGGACGAGTTGGAGAACGACATCACCGGCGGCGCCACGCCCGCCTCGTTCGAGCCGTCGATCGATTACGTCGTCACGAAAATCCCGCGCTTTGCCTTCGAAAAATTCCCCGGCGCCGAGCCTGTGCTGACCACCGCCATGAAGTCGGTCGGCGAAGTCATGGCCATCGGCCGCACCTTCCAGGAATCCTTGCAGAAGGCGCTGCGCGGGCTGGAGACCGGCCTCACCGGTCTCGACGAGATCGAGATCCCCGGCCTCGGCTCGGCCAACAGCACTGACGACCGCAACGCCATCCGTGCAGCACTCGGCACGCCGACGCCCGACCGGCTGCGCATGGTGGCGCAGGCGATCCGCATGGGCACCTCGCTCGAAGACGTGCACGCAATGTGCAAGATCGACCCGTGGTTCCTCGAGCAGATCGCGGGCATCCTCGCCATGGAAGCCCGTATCCGCGAACACGGCCTGCCTGAGGATGCCGCCAATCTGCGCATGCTGAAGGCCATGGGTTTTTCGGATGCCCGCCTCGCGTCGCTGACGAAGAGCGACGTGGAAGTCGTTCAGAAGATTCGCGAAAAGCTCGACGTTCATCCGGTTTATAAACGCATCGACACCTGCGCGGCCGAGTTCGCCTCGCCGACCGCCTACATGTACTCCACTTATGAAGTGCCCTTCGCCGGCGCGCTCGCCAGCGAGGCGCAGGTTTCGTCGCGCAAGAAGGTCGTCATCCTCGGCGGCGGGCCGAACCGCATCGGCCAGGGCATCGAGTTCGACTATTGCTGCTGCCACGCCGCCTTTGCCCTGCGCGACGCCGGCTATGAAGCGATCATGATCAACTGCAACCCCGAGACGGTGTCGACCGACTATGACACGTCGGACCGGCTCTATTTCGATCCGCTGACGGCGGAGGACGTGCTGGAGATCCTGCGCGCCGAACAGGCCTCGGGCGAGCTGGTCGGCGTCATCGTCCAGTTCGGCGGCCAGACGCCGCTGAAGCTGGCCGACGCGCTGGAGAAGGCCGGCATCCCGATCCTCGGCACCTCGCCCGACATGATCGACCTGGCCGAGGACCGCGATCGCTTCCAGAAGCTGCTGCACAAGCTCAACCTCAGCCAGCCCAAGAACGGCATCGCCTATTCGGTCGAGCAGGCCCGCCTCGTCGCCGGCGAGCTCGGTTTCCCCCTGGTGGTGCGCCCCTCCTATGTGCTGGGCGGCCGCGCCATGCAGATCATCCATGACGAGGGCATGCTGCAATCCTACCTGCTCGATACCGTGCCCGGCCTGGTGCCGGAAGACATCAAGCAGAAATACCCCAACGACAAGACCGGCCAGATCAACACGCTTCTCGGCAAGAACCCGCTGCTGTTCGACACCTATCTCTCCGGCGCCATCGAGGTCGATGTCGACTGCCTCTGCGACGGCAAGGCGACCTTCGTGTCGGGGATATTGGAACACATCGAGGAGGCCGGCATCCATTCGGGCGACTCGGCCTGCTCGCTCCCCGTTCACTCGCTGCCTTCCGAGCTGGTAGACGAACTGGAGCGCCAGACGGCGGCACTTGCCCGGGCGCTCAATGTCGGCGGCCTGATGAACGTGCAATACGCGATCAAGGACGGCACGGTCTATGTGCTGGAGGTCAATCCGCGCGCCTCGCGCACCGTGCCCTTCGTCGCCAAGACCATCGGCCGTCCCATCGCCAAGATCGCCGCCCGCATCATGGCCGGCGAAACGCTGGAAGACGCCTTCGCCCATTACGGCGCCATGCCCGACCCCAGAAATCCAGGCCACATCGCGGTCAAGGAAGCCGTCTTCCCCTTCGCCCGCTTCCCCGGCGTCGATATATTGCTCGGCCCGGAAATGCGCTCGACCGGCGAGGTCATGGGCCTCGACCGCGATTTTGCGCTGGCCTTCGCCAAGAGCCAACTCGGCGCCGGCGTCGACCTGCCCCGCTCCGGCACTTTGTTCGTTTCGGTGCGCGACGAGGACAAGAAAGGCATATTGCCCGCGGTCAAGCGCCTCGCCGGCCTCGGCTTCAAGGTGCTGGCCACCTCAGGCACCGCCCGCTTCCTCGCCGAAAACGGCGTCGTCGCCGAAAAAATCAACAAGGTGCTCGAAGGCCGCCCCCACATCGAAGACGCCATCCGCAACCGTCAGGTCCAGATCGTCTTCAACACGACGGACGGCCAGAAAGCCGTGTCGGACTCGAAGTCGCTGCGCAGGGCTACGCTGATGCAGAAGGTGCCGTATTACACGACGCTGTCGGGTGCGGCGGCAGTGGCCGAGGCGATCGCGGCGTTGAAGGCGGGGAGTTTGGAGGTTAGGCCGCTGCAGGAGTATTTTGCTTAGCGTTTAGCTCCCCTGTCTTATGATATTTTTCGGACCGTCGAGGACGGAAGTCAGGATCGTCAACGACGAAAAAACAAACTGTTGGATGCGTCATATTGGATGCATCATAATTGACAATATTCTTTATGTTGTGATGGCTGTTTCATTGTCAGGGAGGGGACGAACATGATTTCGCTGCTGGTCGAGGAGGTATTCGTTACCGAGGGCGTGCCAGCGTTCACCTTCGTTCGACCCCCAAACTACAACCGAATTTTTGTCGACGTACGGAGCGCCGGCAAGCCTGTGATCCTCGAAGGTCAGTCCGGGACGGGCAAGACAACTTGCATTAGACAAATTCTGGTTGATCTGGGGGACAGAGCTGCGACGGAATATCTTACCGCTCGTGAAGCCGTCGACGTATCGCGGATAGAAGCTATTGCTCGAGAACGGCCGGCCGGCCGCTTTGTCATTGATGACTTTCATCGGCTCTCGGCCGGCCTGCAAACGTCGTTGGCAGATCTTGCAAAGCTCTCGGCCGAAAGCTCTGATCCGTTCAAGGCAACGAAACTCATCATAGTCGGCATCAATCAAATCGGCTCAGCCTTGATACAATTGGTGCCTGACATTGCGAAGCGCATGGGCATCCACCGGATCCAGCCGGGCGGAGAACCAGAAATTACGCAGCTTATTAGAACAGGGGCTTCTAAACTAAACGTCGAGATACCCCAGCTTGATGTGATTTTTAGAGAGACACGCGGTGACTATTGGCTAACACAACAACTTTGCCAGTCCATCTGCCTCTCTGCGGGCGTTCTGGAGACAATAAAAGAAAAGAAATCAATAGAATTTGAGATAGATAAGGTTCGCAAGGAGGTTGTAGAGCAGCTACAGTCGGCACACTATCCTGCCGTAAAAGAGTTCTGCAGAGGACGCCGCTTCAGACCAAGCAATCAGCCATACTACAAACTCTTACGCGCCATAGGCCAGAATGGAAGCTCTAACGTCGATCTAAACGAACTAGCAAACTCGGAGCCAGAGGTAAGAGGGAGTATTAACAATATTAAGGAGCACAGGCTCCCAACCTTAATTGAAAGCAAACCTCTCGTTGCACGCAGTTTTTATTACAACAAAGAGACGAAAAGCTTCTCTATCGATGACCCCGCTCTCTTCTATTTTATCCAGCATCTGGATTGGGATCAACTTCGTAAAGACTGCGGATTTCGGATCGTAGCTGAGAATTTCGACTACGAGATCGCCCTCTCCTTCGCAGGTGAAAATCGAGAGTTGGCAAATCACATCGCCACTCAATTGGAGGACCTCGACGTTCCTGTCTTTTATGACGAGATGTTTGAAGCAAATTTTCTGGGAAAGGCTTGGACTAAGGTTTTTCGAGATATTTTCGCAGAAAAAAGCCGTTTTGTTGTATGTCTTTTGGATGTGCACCACTTAGAAAAAATTTGGCCAACATTCGAACGGGAGCATTTTGCGCCCCGCGTTGCCGATGGTAGCATTATTCCGATCTATTTGGACGACACCAAATTTGTGGGCATTCCCTCCGATATCATCGGCTTCAAATTTAAATTCGATCCGACAGATGAAAATTGGCGGTCAGTTGCTGATGAGCAGATTACAATGAAACTGGTCGACAAATTGACGGAATAGTTTTTAGAAAAAACACGACCGACAAAGCACGCATACAGCGCTCTTGTGCAAACTGCAAAGCGCGCTTACGGGCCAACATTCAACCTATCGCAACCTGAATGATCCTTTCTCCTGCAATTTCCGACACTTAGCCTTGGCAAACGGCTTTCGATAACGCGCGGGGAAGAGGTAGTCGCCGCACCGGTGCGCGCCAATTGCCAATTGGCCAGGATTTTGCGCCAGCGAAGGCCCTCACCCCACCGCCACGCACTCAATCTCAATATCGAATTCCATCGGCCACGACGCCACCGGCACAAAGCTCCGCGCCGGCGGGTTCACGCTGAAGTACCTCGCATAAACCCTATTGATTGCGCTGTAGAATCCCGAATTGACGGCGTAGATGCGCACCATCACCACGTTGTCCAGCGAGCTGCCGGCCGCTTCCAGGCAATGTTTCAGCGCCTTCAGCGACGCTTCCGTCTGCGTTTCGATGTCGCCGCGCACCATCTCGCCGGTCACCATGTCCACCGGCGGCGTCGCCGAGATGAACACGAAGCCGTTGGCCTTCACCGCTGTCGAGCAAGGCAGGCCGAGCGCCCGCACCTTGTCCGACATGACCGGCACTTCGATGACTTCCTTTTTCATGGTGGTGCTCCCTTTGGTTGCAGGGAGCTTAACCGCCTGGTCTGGGAAGGCTAGCGCTGGTTTGGTCAGAGAAAGCCGATGAACCGTCCGGCGAAAAGCACGGAAATCCACAGGAGCATCGAGAGCACGGCCAGGATGGTGGCGATCCCGCCGGCCGGCTCATCGCCGCCTGTTGCACGGCGAAAGCGCATGAAGGCGATGAAGTTGATGCCGGCGAGAAGGATGAGGGCCATCTTGGCGAGGAAAATCGGCATCGCCGCATAGGTGCTGGCCCTGACCGAAAAGAGCAGCGAGCCGGTGACCAAGGCGCCGGCGAACCCGCCCAACGCGGTGCGGCGCAGCAGGGCGACGAATGCGGCGTAAGGCAGCGTGCGGAAGGCGCCGATGATCCTGAGGTCCATGAGCATGAGGCTGGTCAGCAGCACACCGATCGACATGATGTGCAGCGCATTGACGATGGGGTAAGCGACGAAGGAGGCCTTCAGCCCCCGCACCAGGGCGAGCTGCTCGATGCCGGCGAGGAACTCGGCCATCTATGCCGGCGGCACGCGGTCGGGATAGACATCATACGTCTTGCCGCCGACGATGATACGGACCGCCTTCATGCGCCGTTCGGTCTCGTCGCGCGAGCGGTTGCCGATCGCGGTCACCTCGTCGCCGACCTTGGCGACCTCCTCGGTGAAGCCGGCGGCGATCGTGCGTGACGGCGGCGCCATCTCGACCCGCCACGCCTCGCCCTGCGCGTCGACATCGAGCGTGGCGTGCGGATTGCCGATGTAGATGGCCGTGATCTTGCCCTTGAGTTCGAAGAACCCGTCCTGCGTCCACGACCAGCCGTGATGGGCATAGGCCGCGGTGCCGGCGGCAAGGATTACCGCCGCTGTCAGCGGTACACGCCAGGTCTGGTTGAAAGGTGACCGCATCGCTCGTCTCCTCGGTTCATCCAGCAGGCATCGAGAGTAGGACACGGCGCGGCAACGTCAAATCACATCGGGCCTCGATAGGGCGTTCCGTCGACATCGGTAGCGCCGTAGAGCGCGATGTTAAGCCGTTCGCGCCTGTCTGACCGCCCTCACCGCTGATGCGCGGCCCCCCGTTCCTTCAAGTGCTTTTCGCGCATCGTCAGCGTCGGCAGCGTCTTCCTGGCGAATTCCTTCATCGCCGGGTCGTCGCCTGACCAAGCGCTTCACCCCTGCCCTGGGTAGGGCGTGCCGTCCTTGTGCAGAAAACGCCCGTCGGCGCTGGGGCTCATCATGTCGACGTCGGAGCAGGTGATGACATCGTCCGGGTTGCGCGAGCCGACCTCGAGGTAGAGCGCTGTCGTGGATGACCGGTTGATGAGATGGTGGCCGTTGCCGCTGCTCTTGGCGAAGGTCGCGCAGTCGCCTGCCCTGAGCAGCGTCTCGCCGCCATCCTCCACCAACGCCAACTCGCCTTCCAGCACATAGACGAACTCGTCCTCGTGGCTGTGCCAGTGCCGCTGGCTCGACCAGCCGCCGGATGGCAATGTCATCAGGTTGACGCCGAAATCTGTGAGGCCGCCAGCATCGCCAAGGCGGCGGCGCGTGCGGTTCGCACAAGGGGCGTCGAAGGGCGCGGGGTAGCCCGAGCCCTTGCGGATGGGCAGGGCTGATATGTCTATTCTGGGCATGGGACCCTTCTCTCGGATGGATGACCGCAGTCTAAATTCGCAGAGCGTCGCGCTCTACGGCGCCCCCCTCTGTCCTGCCGGACATCTCCCCCACTTGGGGGGAGATTGGCGGCTTCGGCGCCGGCTCTCTTCTTGCCACGTTGGAGATTGGCGAAGGCCGAAAGTACAGTCAATCTCCCCACCTGTGGGGAGATGTCCGGCAGGACAGAGGGGGGCGCCGTAGAGCATTATCGTCAGCCGTTCAGCTCCTGCCCCTCACCCCTGATGCGCCGCCCCCAGTTCCTTCACGTGCTTTTCGTGCATCTTCAGCACCGGCAGCGTCTTCTTGGCGAATTCCTTCATCGCCGGATCATCGCCCGATTTGGCATAGGTGCTGAACAGCGCCACCGCCTGTTTGTGCGCGTCGACCTGCATCATGATGTATTTGGTGTCGAAGTCCTTGCCGCTGGCGGCCTTGAGTTCGTCGAGCTGGCCCTGTTCTTTCGGCTGCAGCGCCGGGCCGGCCGGCTTGGTCGAGGCGGTGGTCTGGCCTTGGGCGAGTGCCGCCTTGAAGTCCTCGCCGGCCTTGGTGTGGTCGGTGATCATCTGTTTGGCGAAGGCTTTAACGTCGGCCGATGCCGATTTCTGCTCGGCGAGCTTGCTCGACTGGATTTCGAACTCGTTGGCGCCGGGCACCGTTTTGATGAAGGTCTGCGTGTCGACCTTGCTGTCGGCGGCCAACGGGGTCGTTTGGGCGGTGGATTGGGCAAGTGCTGCGGGCGCGCCGGCGAGCAAGGCCGCGGCGGTCATGGTCAGAAGCGTTTTCATCTGCAATCTCCGGTCGGAATGGATCCCTCGGGATTCCAACGCCGCAGAGGAGCGGAAGTTGCGCCGGGCGCCCTGCCTTCAATGGCAGCACGCCTCGCCATATTGCAGCTGCTCGTCCCAGTTCGGCCGGCCTTCCGGCGTGAAATCCATCAGATTCCAGAGGATCTCGCAGGTGCCGATGGCGCGTGGGTCCTGGCCGGGTTCGGGCGCGGCGAAGTCCAGCTCGGACGACCAGAAGTGGCGGATGCCGTCAGCATCGCGGTGGAACACCGACAGCAGCGGGATCTGCGCGCCGTCGACCGCCTCCGCATTGTAGTCGCGCTTGAAGCTGTTGGAGGCCGACGACACCAGCCGCATGTTCTTCCAGCCACGGTCGCGGCCGAGCGTGAGCAGGTTTTCGAGCGCGGTTTTCGCCACCACGGCGAAGTTGAAGCCGGCGGCTTCGAGATGACCGACCGCGCCGTCGAACTGGTCGAGCAGCGCCGTGCAGGAAGGGCATGGCTGGTCCTGCCGCGCCAGCTTCGCCGTGCCGCCCGTCATTGCCACGTCGCGCGTCTCCTGCGGATGGCGCGGAAACATCATCTGGTAGAGGATCAGCGTGTCCTTGCCGGGCGCGAACAGCTGCGACAGCTCTATCTCAGCCGGCCTATCCTCGGCATCGAGCCCGTCGAACACGTAATCCTGTGGCACCAGCCCGCCCGGCGGCAGCGCGCGGCGCGCGACGGCAACCGCTTCCATGGCGCGGCGCAGCTCGATTTCCTTCTGCAGCAGTTTTTCGCGGGCGGCGCGATATCTGGCGGATTCGTTGGGAAAGGTGATCATGATCGGCTCCTTGGGTCACAGCGCCGGCGTCCCGGCGCGGTTGCTCTACGACCTAAGGACGGGCCGCTCAGGCCGATTCCGACAATTTCCCTTCACCCTTTCACGCCGCCGGCGGTCAGGCCCGAGACGATCTTGCGCTGGAAGATCAGCACCAGCACCACCAGCGGCACGGTGACGATCACCGACGCGGCCATGATGTTGCCCCACGGGATCTCGAACTGCGAATTGCCCGACAGCAGCGCGATCGCCACCGGCACGGTCCGCTGCGCGTTGTTGGAGGTGAAGGTCAGGGCAAACAGGAACTCGTTCCACGCGCCGATGAAGGCGAGCAGCCCGGTGGTCGCTAGCGCCGGCCACATCAGCGGCAGGAAGATGCGCGTGACGATGATCCACGGCGTCGCGCCGTCGAGGATCGCCGCCTCCTCGACCTCGACCGGCAGGTCGCGCACGAAGGCGGTCAGCACCCAGACGGTGAACGGCAAGGTGAAGATCATATAGGAGAAGATCAGCGCGAAAAGCGAATTGTAGAGGCCGAACATCCGCACCAGCTCGAACAGCCCGGCCAGCACCGCCACCTGCGGGAACATCGACACCGACAGGATGGCGAAGAGCAGCGCCGAGCGGCCGCGAAAGCGCACGCGCGCCAGCGCATAGGCCGCGGTGACGCCAAGGAACAGCGAGAGCGCGACAACCGCGCCCGAAACCACCAGTGAGTTCATGAGGTTGCGCGCGAAGGCGCCTTCGGTGAGCACGTTGCGGTAGTTGCCGAGGCTGAACGTCCGCGGCCAGAGGTCCGCCTGGAAGAGCTCGGTGCCCGATTTCAGGCTGGTGACGATGGCGTAGTAGAACGGGAATACCGCGACCAGCACGATGACCGCGACCAGCAGGTAGAAAGCCGTCCGCTTCAGGATCCCCATGTCAGCGTCCTCCGTCCAGGCTGACCCGGCCGATCCGGATATAGGCCATGGTGAGAAGGGAAAGAATGAGGAACAGCAGCGTCGAAGCGGCCGAGCCGTAGGCGAACTTGTCGAACTCGAACAGGTTCTCGCGCGCGAACACCGACATCGACTTGGTGTGCACATTGTTGGGCGTCAGCACATAGATGAGGTCGAAGATGCGCAGCGCATCGAGCGCGCGGAAGATCACCGCCACCATCACCGCCGGGCGGATCAGCGGCAAGGTCACCCGCCAGAAGATCTGCCACGGATTGGCGCCATCGAGCTTGGCGACCTCGATGATCTCGCGCGGCAGCATCTGCAGCGCGGCGAGGATGAGCAGCGCCATGAACGGCGTCGTCTTCCAGATGTCGACGACCAGCACGGCCGCCATCGCCGTGTCGGCGTTGGCCGTCCAGGCGATTTTGCTGTCGATCAGGCCGAGATTGAGCAGAACCACATTGATGATACCGAACTGGTCGTTGAGCATCCACTGCCACATCTTGGCCGAGACGATGGTCGGGATCGCCCAGGGGATGAGGATCGCCGCCCTGACGATGCCGCGGCCCGGAAATTCGGCATTGAGCACCAGCGCGACGATCATGCCGAGGATCGTCTCGCAGGTCACCGAAATCACCGCGAAACGCACCGTGTTCCAGACGGCGCTCCACCAGACCGGGTCGGCCAGCACGCCGTCATAGAGCACTCGGCCGCTCGGCATATGCAGCACCGAGAAGTAATTGGCGAAGCCTGCCCATTGGCGGGCGTCGAGGTCGGCCAGCGAAGCGTCGGTGAAGCTGAAATAGATGGTGCGGGCGAGCGGCCAGCCGGCGGCGGAGGCGAGCACCAGGAGCATCGGTGCCAGGAACAGCCAGGCCGAGCGCACGCGCTGGCGCATCAGCCGCGAGCGCGGGCGGCGGGTCGCGGCTGTTTCAGGCATCGGCTCCGTTTCTGTCATCCCTCCGGCCGGGCGGGATATGGAGGCGCGTTGTGGCGTCACCAGCCACGACCTTTCAGCCTGGTCAGCATGGCTTCGAGGTCGGCCAGATTGTCGCCGGCGGCGCCATCGCCCGACAGCGTCTTGTGGACGGCGTTCCAGAACTGGCTCGACGCCTCGTTGTACTTGATCTTGGCTGCGGCCGAGGGACGCGGCACCGCATTGAGGAAAATCTGCTTCCAGCGCGGGACGATCGGCTGTTGCCTTGCGATGTCGGCATCGTCATAGAGCGCCTGGATGGTCGGCAGGCTGGAGTTCCTCAGCGCGCGGTATTTCTGCATCGCGGGCGAGGCGATGAATTTGACGAGCCCGATCGCCGCGTCCGGGTGCCTGGAATATTTGGACACGGCAAGATTCCAGCCACCCAGCACTGCCGCCGGCCGCGCGCCTTCGCCGGTGCCGGCCGGCAGCGGCGCGACGTCGAATTTGCCCTTGATCGGCGAGCCTTCGGAATTGCCGAGTGCATAGGCATAGGGCCAGTTGCGCATGAAGACCGCATTGCCGGTCTGCCACACGCCGCGCGATTCTTCTTCCTGATAGGCCAGCACGCCGGGCGGCGCGATGGTCCCGACCCAGCCTTTGGCCATGTCGAGCGCCGCCGCCGCTTTTGGGTTGTTGATGGAGATGGTTCCGTCCGGCTCGATGATCTGGCCGCCGCCGTTCGACATTACCCATTCGAGCGCGTCGCAGGTCAGCCCCTCATAGGCATTGCCCTGGAAGACGAAGCCCCAGATGTCCTTGTTGCCGGCCGCCCGCTCCTTGTCCATGACCAGCCTGGCGGTGTCGGTCAGCTCCTTCCAGTTGGCAGGCACCTTGGCACCGTATTTGTCGAGCAGGTCCTTGCGGTAGTAGAGCGCCGGCGCATCGGTGAAGATCGGCAGCGCCACCAGCCTCCCGTTGACGGTCTGCGACTGGATGATCGAGGGGAAATGGGCGCCGACGACATCCTTGGTCGCCGCGGTCAGGTCGACGAGCTGGCTGGCGAGCTGCGGCGCCCAGATCACATCGGTCTGGTAGACATCGATATCGCTGTTGCCGGCGGCAAGCCACAGCCGGTACTGGCCGAACTGGTCGGTCCCGGATGCAGGCATGACGACGATGCTGACCTTGTTGCCGCTGTCCTTCTCATAGCGGTCGAGGATTTCACGCAGCACCTTGATGCCGATGCCTGTGTCGCCCGACACGATCGACAGCTCGACGGCCCGCGCAGGGGCGGCCGCAATCATCGCGACAGCGGCCACCGCGGCAAATGCGTGAAAGAGCCTCATGGCGGCGGAGGGTCTCCTTTTGGAACCGCGACGCAAGCCTTCCAAGCGCCGGAAGCTGGTCGGACCCCTCCACCACTCATTGAATGCGGAGCGGCGCTCTGGGTTCCCGAACCATGCCGGCGAGCGGCGGTGGACAAGGCCGCGGCGGCCTCAGCCTTCCCAGGCGACAGGGCTCATCCCAAGCCGTTGATAGAGCCGGACTGCGGCGGCATTTTTCACCGTGTTGGTTTTGAGGTCGATATGGGGGGCGCCGCGTTCGCGAAAGACGGCGAAGGCGTGCCACATCAGCGCCTCGCCGATGCCCCTGCCCCGCGCCTGCGGATGCACGGCGAGATCCCTAACGAAGGCGCTCGTCCAGCACAGCGCCGCCGCCGCCAGCAGGCCTTTGGCGTCGATGACGAGGAAACAGAGCGCCGGGTCGAATTCGGGGTCGCCTGAGACGCGCGACCACCATTCGTCGAACGGGCCGTCGGCGCCGTCGTCGAACACTTCGGTCAAAAGCGCATGCAAGGCCGGCGCGTCGCCGTGCCCGAGGCTGCGCATGACGAAGCCTTCGGGCCAATGCGGCGCGACCAGCGTCTCGTCGAGGATCTTGCGCAGCCGGATGTCGTTGGGAGCCGGCGGGCGCGGTTCGGGCATTTCGCTCAGGCGTCGGGCAGCAGGCGCCGCCGCTTGCGGTCGACGCCAAGGCCGGTCGCCTCGAGCAGGCCTTTGCGCTTGGCGTCGAAATAGTAGCCGGTCTGGTAGAGCCAGTCGGCGCGCTTGGCGTTACCGTCCGACACCAGCCAGGCGCCACGCAGGTATTTGACGGCGTATTTCAGGTTGGTTTCGGCATCGAACAGGCCCCTGGCCGGTCCGTCATAGCCCATGCCGCGCGCCGTCGCGTGCTTGATCTGCATCAGCCCCCAATGGCCGTTGTTGTAGGCCTTGGGATTGAAGGTACTTTCGCGGTTGACGACGTGGCGCACAAGGTCGACCGGCACCTGATAAAGCGCGGCGTATTTTACGATCAGCCGGTCGATATCGCCGCGCACGCCGGTCGCATGCTCTTCCTGCACCGGAGCGGCAGGGAACTGGACGAGGGCAGCCGGATTTTGCGGCACAACGTAGGCGGCCTGCTGCACGCCGGGCATGGCTTTCTGATCGTTCCTGGCGATCGCCGGCACGATGAGCCCGGCGGTGGCGTAGGCGGCCGCCGCCTTGATTGGTGCGCCGGCGCCAGCCGGCGGCGGCGCCTGCCAGGCATTGGCGGTCATCACCGCCGGCACGGCCGGCGCGGTTGGGGTCGCTCCGGCAAAGGCCGCGGTTGCCGCGGCCGCCTGCGTGGCCGGGCCGGCGGGCAACTCAGCGGTTTGAACGGGCGCAATCCCCGACGATTCCGGAAGCACCGAAACCGTCTCCGGCAACGGTATGGTGAAGCCGGCATCGGTGCCGGCGACGGTCGCCGTTTCGGTGAGGGAAGACGCGGATTTCATCTGCGAGGTCGACGTGCAACCGCTGACGCCGGCCATGGCCGCGATCACGCCGAGCAGGATAAGGGTTTGTTTTGCTGGCAAGCCGCGTTCGGGTCCGGTTCGTCGGATGTTAAGAAATCCCTTACACCAGCGATTCCTGGCGAGCAATCGGGGCGCTCAGGTGGTTTTCGGGTGGCGAGACTCAGGCCGAAATGCCATATTGTTCCTGATATGTACCGGCACGAATGCCGGTTTCTGGCCATTTTGCGAAAGGAGTACGGCATGCAAACGCCATCGCAGATCACAGCGGGCCACGCAGTGTTAGAAACAGTGATCGGCTTCATGGGCATTGCCTGGAGCGAAAAGGGCCTGATCCGGCTCTGCTTGCCCGAACGCAGCCGCGAGGCGGTGGAGCGGCGGCTGATGCGCCATGCCGGCGTTTCGGCCTCTACCGTGCAGCCGCCGTGGGTGGTCGAGCTGATCGCCTCGATCAAGGCCTATGCGGCCGGCGAGGACGTCGATTTCTCCTCCGTGCCGGTCGATCTCGACGGCATCGACGATTTCCGCCTCGCCATCTATGACGCTGCGCGAAAGCTCGCCTATGGCGAAACCACCACCTATGGCGAACTGGCCAAGAGCGCCGGCCATGCCGGCCTGCCGCGCGAAACGGGTGCCGCACTTGGCGCCAATCCGGTGCCTCTGGTCATTCCGTGCCACCGCATCGTCGCCGCCGGCGGCAAGATCGGCGGCTTCTCGGCGCCCGGCGGCTCGACCACCAAGGAAAAGATGCTGGCCATGGAAGGCGTGCGCGTCGGCCCGCAGCCGCCCGCGCAGGTCTCGTTCGGATTTTGACGCGATAACAGCCGCGCCGAGCGATTAGCTAGTTGTTATGAAAAAATCGCCGGCGGAAATGCCGGCCGTTGTCCGGCCGCTTGCAATTGTAGACGGGGCAGGATTTCGTATCGGCGCTCGGCACGTAGGCGCGTGTCCTCACCTCCCCCATGGTGCAGAATTGCTGGCTCTGCACGTAGCGGTCGTAGAGCGGCAGCCCGGGCACCCGCCTCGACTGATAGCGCAGGATGACGGCGCCCTGCCGCGCGATCGTCGCCTGCACGCGGCCACAGTCCATCCGCGTCGGATCGTAGCGCGAGATCGCCTGCGCCTCGGCGGCGAGCAGCGTCAGGCATGCCGCCAGTAGAATGGTCTTCATGGTCCTCTCCCCTGATGCGCGGCCCACGAACGGCGCCATCTGACGCAACGGTTTCAGCAGATTGGGGCGGCCGTTGGGCGATCCTCCGATCACGGCTTTCTCACGCAGTCTTGTATTTCGTGCGAAAGCAGCCTATATCAGCCCCATTGATATTTCGGCCGATCGATCCGGGCCTCGCGATCTTCGCGTTTGCTGACGTCTATCTCCAAAATCTCGATGCACACCGGCTGGACCTCGGTTCGGTCAAACCAAAGCAAATGTGAAGGACTATTTTAATGGCAACTGGAACGGTCAAGTGGTTCAACGCCACCAAGGGCTTCGGCTTCATCCAGCCTGACGCGGGCGGCGCGGACGTTTTCGTCCACATCTCCGCTGTCGAGCGCGCTGGACTGTCGACCCTGGTCGAAGGCCAGAAGATCAACTTCGAGATCGAGCAGGACCGCCGCACTGGCAAGTCGTCCGCTGGATCTCTGAGCAAGGCAGCCTGATTTTGAAAATGGCGCGCGCCGGGCGACAGTCCGGGGCGCGCGGCAAGTCACGGATGTACTGACGGTCGCGCGAGAAGCGCGCCGGAGCGGAAAGACCCGACAAGCTGGAACAGCAGATAGCTGCCAGCCCGGACCGGATGCTCCCGATCAGGCTACCGAAATGGGAAGGCGGGCACTGTCCCGCCTTTTTATTTGCCTGGATTCAAGGCATCTAAAGCCGAGCCCATGGTCCCACCTATGGTACCATCGAGCCAAATAGTGGTACTATTCGGCCATGAGCAAGCTTGACCAAATCGAGAAATCCATCACTGAACTGAGCCCCGAGGAACTGAAAGCGTTTGCCGCTTGGTTCAAGGCGCTCCAGGCGGACATGTGGGATCGGCAGATCGAGGCCGACGCGAAGGCAGGCCGATTGGGCAAGCTTGCCGAACAGGCATTGGCTGACCATCGCGCCGGCCGGACTCGGCCTCTGTGAACCACGTCGCCTCCCCATCATTCTGGGAGGCCTATGAAAAATTGCCACCATCGATCAGAGCAAAGGCGGGACAGGCGTTTTGTCAGACTGCGTTCCGATGCTTTTCATCCCTCCTTATATTTCAAGCAGGTCGGTCGGTATTGGTCGGCGCGAGTCGATGAAAACTACCGGGCTGTTGCCATACGCAACAATGAAGATGTGATCTGGTTCTGGATCGGCACCCATGCCGACTACGACCATTTGTTGAAATAGCTCCCGCGCAGCTTCTTGGACGATGGGTGGCCGGGCCTCGCGCCTGTTGGCGCGCCTCGCCCCCAAAAGAGCCGCGAGGCGGCGGCGAGGTTGAGGATAAAACTACCCTACCCACTCCATCGAGACGTGCCCTGGATCCGCCACCACACGGTCAAGCCACGCGGCCACCGCCGGATAGGCGTCGAGCTGGAAGCCGCCCTGCTCCGCCGTATGCGTATAGGCATAGAGCGCGATATCGGCGATGCTATAGGCGTTTCCGGCGAAGAAAGCGTTGCTCTCCAGGTATTTATCCATGACGCCCAGCGCCTTGTTGCCGCGCTCCAGCGTCACTGCCAGCCGCTCGGGCGTGGCGTCCTTGGCCCTTTCGGGAAAAGTCAGCAGCGCCTTGCGCACGGCGATATAGGGCTCGTGGCTGTACTGTTCGAAGAACAGCCATTGATAGGCGAGCCCGCGCTCATATTTGTCCGCGGGCAGGAAGCGCGTGCCCTCGGCGAGGTAGAGCAGGATGGCGTTGGATTCAGCGATCCGCCTTCCGTCGTCGAGTTCCAGCAGGGGCACCATGGCGTTCGGGTTCTTGGCGACGAACTCCGCTTTTCGCGTATCGCCCGTGTGCGAACTCACCTCGACAGTGGTGAAAGGGAGGCCGAGCTTGGCCATCAGAAGGCGCGGCTTGTAGCAATTGCCGCTGTCGATCATGCTGTAAAGTATCATCGCGGGTCCCCCGAGCGCTGCCATGTGCAGACGCGATTATCGCAGCCGCGCCGTCCTCGCCAATGATTAGTTTTGGCGCGACGATCAGCGCCGCTGATGTGTAGCACGCGGCGCTACCCGAACAGCGGCACCACCTTGCTGTCCCTGCCCAGCAGCGCGTCGATGGCGAGCGGCCGCTCGTCGAAGATCATCCCGGCCAGCGCCGGCCGGGCAAGCAGAAAACCTTGCAGCAGGTCGACGCCGCCATCGAGCGCGACGCGCAGATGGGTGGGCTGTTCGATGCCCTCGACCAGGACCTTGGCGCCGCGGTCGTGCAGGCTGGAGACCAGCGGGCGGAAGAACCGCTCGGCGGCGGCGTGCCGGCAGAATTGCGCGAACCAGCCACCGTCGATCTTGACGATGTCGGGCTGGAGCAGGCTGACCCGCTCCTCGGTCGAGTGGCCGGTGCCGAAATCGTCGATGGCGATGCGGATGCCGTTGCGGCGCATCTCGCGCACCAGCCTGGCCAGCAGCGTGTCGTCGGCCGCCTGTTCGGTGATTTCGCAGACCAGCATGCCGGGGGCCAGCCCGAGCTCGCCGAGATGCCTGCTCATCAACCGGATTTCTGCCAAGGCCCTCCCCCGATGGTCGTTAACCAATGGATTGTAGTTGAAGAACAGATCGAGCCCATCGACGCCTATGTTGCGGAAATTCCTGAGATGCAGCACCCGGCACATGGTTTCGACGAACAGCCGGTCCTGGGCCGCGACGCCTTCGAAGAACGCCCGCGCCGCGACCGGCTGGCCGGCGCGATGCGGCTCGATCAGACCCTCGACCGCCGTTGCGTGTAGGAAACGGCCGCGCGGCGCGAAGATCGGCTGGTAGGCGCTGCGCAGGCGGAAATCGCCATAAACGCCATATTCGATACCGACCTCGTCCATGAAGATCGCATCGCCGACATCGCGCCGCCGCTCGGGCCTCATCGTTTGCCCCTGCGCCCGAAGACCTTCGCCGCTCGCGCCGCATGCGGCGCGCCGGTCGTGACAGAGGATGCACCGGCGGCGGTGGGCGACGGCCCATCCCTACCGAAGACGCGGAAGCTGGTGGGCGCCAGCTCCGGCCGCGCCAGCACGAAACCCTGGACCATCGAAGCTCCGGATTTCTCGGCCAGCTCCAGCTGCCAGCCTTCCTCGATGCCCTCGAACACGGTGCGGATGCCTTGTGCCTCGAAGCTTTTCACCATGGACGTCAGCAGCGCGAAGCCGGCGCCGGACTCCATCAGCTGCGTGATCCAGTGGGCGTCGAACTTGACGATGTCGGGTTTCAACTCCTTGATGCGATTGATGTCGGAATCGTCGGCGCCATAATCATCGACGGCAATGCGAAAGCCGTTGCCCTTCAATGCCGCGACGAAGCCATGCAGGGTCTCCTGCGAGGCTGAGCGCTGCTCGGTCACCTCGCACACGACACGGCCCGCATCGATGCCGGCCTCGTGGAGCACCAGGCGCATTTCGCGCAAGGCATTGTCGGCAACGGCGCGCTCGGTGAACACCGACGGATCGAAATTGACGAAGATCGATGCTTCCTGCGGCAGGCAGGCGCCGGCATTCAGCAGATGCAGCGTCCTGGTCAGCGCCTCGATATGGAGCCGGTCGGCGGCCGGACAGGTCGAGAAGAAGCTCATCGGCGATTGCGGCTCGCCGTCGCGGAACGGCCGGATCAAGCCCTCGAAGGCGGCAACCGACAGCTTGCCTTCCCTGAAGGCGAAGATCGGCTGGAAGGCGCTTTGCAGCGTGTAGATGCCCCAGACACCTGACGAGGTGCCGTCATCATGACGGATGATATGGGCAAGCCCGATGCTGCGCGACAAGGTTCCTGGCTCCGCGAACTGGCGCAATTGGGTTGCGATCCTGCCACGCAAGCCTCTACCGCCCGTTAATGAACTTTCTGTTGCAGATCACGGCTCATTGACCTCCTTGCGGCACTGGCCCAGCCGACAATGCTTGCACTCACGGGAATGATGCGACATGAGAAGCGCCGCGGCCGCTCCTGGCCGCGCCGATCCTTTCTGGAGAGAAAAAGGTCATGGCCTTCCTTGCCGACACCCTTTCACGCGTGAAGCCTTCCGCCACCATCGCGGTGACGCAGAAAGCCCGCGAGCTGAAAAATGCCGGCCGCGACGTCATCGGCCTGGGTGCAGGCGAACCGGACTTCGATACCCCCGACAATATCAAGAATGCGGCGATCGAGGCCATCCGCCGTGGTGAGACCAAGTATCCGCCGGTGTCGGGCATCGCGCCGCTGCGGGAAGCGATCGCGAAGAAATTCAAGCGCGAGAACAATCTCGACTACAAGCCGGAGCAGACCATCGTCGGTACCGGCGGCAAGCAGATCCTGTTCAACGCCTTCATGGCGACGCTGAATCCCGGCGACGAGGTCATCATCCCCCGCCCCTATTGGGTCAGCTATCCCGAGATGGTGGCGATCTGCGGCGGCACCTCGGTGTTCGCCGACACTTCGATCGACAACGGCTTCAAGCTGACAGCAGAAGTGCTGGAAAAGGCGATCACGCCGCGCACAAAGTGGCTGCTGATGAACTCGCCGTCGAACCCGTCGGGCGCCGCCTACACCGAGGCCGAGCTTCGGTCGCTCGCCGACGTGCTGCTCAGGCATCCGCATGTCTGGACGCTGACCGACGACATGTACGAGCATCTAACCTATGGCGACTTCGTCTTCAAGACCATCGCCGAGGTCGAGCCGAAGCTCTATGAGCGCACGCTGACCATGAACGGCGTGTCGAAAGCCTATGCCATGACCGGCTGGCGCATTGGCTACGCCGCGGGGCCCATCCAGCTGATCAAGGCGATGGACATGATCCAGGGCCAGCAGACATCGGGCGCCTGCACCATCGCGCAATGGGCGTCGGTCGAAGCGCTGAACGGGCCGCAGGACTTTATCGCCAAGAACAAGGCGATCTTCCAGGGGCGCCGCGACCTCGTCGTCTCGATGCTCAACCAGGCGCGCGGCATTTCCTGCCCTTCGCCGGAAGGCGCGTTCTATGTCTATCCGTCCTGCGCCCAGTTGATCGGCAAGAAGACCAAGGCCGGCAAGGTGATCGACACCGACGAGGCCTTCTGCTCGGAGCTGCTCGAGGCCGAGGGCGTGGCGGTGGTGTTCGGTTCGGCCTTCGGCCTCGGTCCGAACTTCCGCATCTCCTACGCCACGTCGGAGACGCTGCTGGAGGAAGCGTGCACGCGCATCCAGCGCTTTACGGCATCACTGACCTGATCGTGAAAACAAAACCCGGCCAAACGCCGGGTTTTTAGATCGGCTCGACACGGTATTCAGCCGCCATATTGGGCCGGCGTCACCGCTTCCAGCCAGTCGGCATGCACGCCCTCGAGCGCTTCCTGCATGGCTATATGCGTCATCGCCGTTTTCGGCCCGGCGCCATGCCAGTGCTTTTCGCCTGGCGCGAACGAGATGACGTCCCCTGCCCTGATCTCCTGGATGAGACCGCCCCAGGTCTGGGCGAGGCCGGCGCCCGACGTGACGTACAGCGTCTGGCCAAGCGGATGCGTGTGCCAGTGGGTCCGCGCGCCCGGCTCGAAGCTGACCAATGTCGCCCGCAGCCGTGCCGGAGCCTCCTTCTCGATGATCGGCGTTTGCAGCACCCGGCCGGTGAAGTACTTTTC
Organism: Mesorhizobium sp. CA13; assembly: GCF_020165235.1. NCBI lineage: Bacteria > Pseudomonadati > Pseudomonadota > Alphaproteobacteria > Hyphomicrobiales > Phyllobacteriaceae > Mesorhizobium > Mesorhizobium sp. CA13. The sequence goes on from NZ_JAIUHS010000002.1 coordinate 78,304, forward strand.
CGGTGCGATGACGGTCGGCGTGCTGCCGCAGGCAATGATCTTCATCGTTCGATCCCTGGAACTGGTGGCGATGCGGGCGGCGGCGCCGCCGCTCCTCTTTCGAGACACTAGTTTCGGCCGATATGGCCGGCGACGCAACCGGGTCTGTTCGGCTTGCAAGGCAGCGGTGACCGCCCCCGCGCGCTCAGCCCCTGAGGCCACCTATTTTCCTTGCCCTGCCGGCAAACAAGTGGGACGATGCCTTTGGGCCGGTTGAAGACAAGCCCGCCCGCGACGGTCGAACAGGCCGGCCGCCGCTCAGGACCGACTGACCTTGGCCTGAACCATGAATGCCAGTCGGTCCCCAGGGAAACGCCTGAGTGGAGGCCAGTCATGGGTAATCGCGCCGGAGGACGACGCACGGGACCGAAATGCATTGCCATAGTCGGTCCCTTCGCAAGCGGTAAGACGACACTTCTCGAAGCCATATTGGCCCGCACGGGCGCCATTCCCCGCCAGAACCCGGTTTCCTCGGGCAACACCGTTTCAGACCATTCGCCCGAGGCGCGCGCCCACGCCATGAGCGTCGAGGCGACCTTCGCCACCACGGAATTCATGGGCGAGCAGTTCACCTTCGTCGACTGTCCCGGATCGATCGAATTCTCCTTCGAGGCCGAACCGGTGCTGGCCGCCTGCGACCTCGCGGTGGTCGTCGCCGAGGCCGATGAGAAGAAGATCCCCGCCCTCCAGCTCATCATGCGCAAGCTCGACGATCTCGGCGTGCCGCGCATCCTGTTTCTCAACAAGGTCGACAAGGCGATCGCGGGCGTGCGCGACACGCTGAAGATGCTGCAGCCGGCAAGTGCGGTGCCGTTGCTCCTGCGCCAGATCCCGCTGCGCAAGGATGGCGTCGTCATTGGCTCGATCGATCTGGCGCTCGAACGCGCCTACATCTACCGCGAATATGCCGAGAGCGAGGTGGCGCAGATCCCTGGCGACGAAAAGGCGCGCGAGCTGGAAGCCCGTTTTTCGATGCTGGAAAGGCTAGCCGACCATGACGACCAGTTGATGGAACAGCTGCTCGAGGAGATCGAGCCGCCCAAGGACGCGGTCTTCGACGATCTCGCCGCGGACCTGCGCGACGGCGCCGTCACGCCGGTGCTGATCGGCACCGCCGAGAAAGGCAATGGCGTGCTGCGCCTCCTGAAGGCGATCCGCCATGATGCGCCCGACATCGAGGCGACCCGCAAGCGGCTCGGCGCACCCGAAGGCAACGCGACCGTGGTTCAGGTAATGAAGACAATCCATACGCCGCATGGAGGCAAATTGTCGGTGTCGCGCATCCTTTCGGGACAGGTCGCCGATGGCTCCGAGCTCTGGCTGCCCGGCGGCGAGATGGCAAAGGTGTCCGGCATCTACAGGATGCTTGGCAAGGACCAGTCGAAGCTCACCGCGGCGAAGACCGGCGACACGGTCGCGCTCGGCAAGCTGGACGCGGTCAAGACCGGCCAGACGCTGACCTCGGCCAAGGGCGGCATGAAGCCGCTGCTCCAGTTCGAGCCGCCGCAGCCTGTCTTCGCTTTCGCCTTGCGGCCGAAGGAGCGCAAGGACGAGGTGAAGATGTCTGCCGCCATCCAGCGGCTGGCCGAAGAAGATCCCTCGCTCAGCCTGCATCATAATCAGGACTCGGCCGAGACCGTGCTGTCGGGCCATGGAGAAATGCACCTGCGCGTCGTGCGCGAACGGCTCGAGGGCAAGAACCAGATTCCGGTCGAAGGCCATCCGCCGGCGGTGCCCTACCGCGAGACGATCCGCAAATCGGCGCAGCAGCGCGGCCGCCACAAGAAGCAGTCCGGCGGCCACGGCCAGTTCGGCGATGTGGTGATCGAGATAAAGCCGCTGCCGCGCGGCGCAGGTTTCCAGTTCACCGATACTATCACCGGCGGCGTGGTGCCCAAGACCTACATCCAGTCGGTCGAAAGCGGCATACGCGATTACCTGAAGTCGGGCCCGCTCGGCTTTCCCGTCGTCGACGTCGCCGTCAATCTGTCGGACGGCTCCTACCACGCGGTCGATTCCTCCGACATGGCCTTCCAGATGGCGGCCAAGCTTGCCATGAAGGAAGGCATGGCGGGCTGTTCGCCCGTGCTCCTGGAGCCGGTGATGAAGGTCGAGATCGTGACGCCATCCGATGCGACCTCGAAGATCATCGCGCTGATCCCGCAGCGGCGCGGCCAGATCCTCGGCTACGACGCGCGGCCCGGCTGGCCAGGATGGGACGTCGTCGAGGCGACCATGCCGCAATCCGAGATCGGCGATCTGATCATTGAGCTGCGCTCGGCCACCTCAGGCGTCGCCAGCTACCGCGCCGTCTTCGACCACATGGCCGAACTCACCGGCCGGCTCGCCGACGAAGCGATGAATGCCAACGGCAAGGCAGCCTGATCCTGATGCCCGTCGCCTAAAGTGATCTTGGCTTTGGGACATCGACATGCAGAGAGATTCGGGTGACGCCCTCTCGAACCTTGTTCGAGGGGGCGAAAAAAACGACGCCCGGGGACCGGACGCCGTTTTGTTTGCGGACCGTTTTCTTGGGAGGAAAAACGGCAGGTCCGCCGCATCTTGAAGTCGCCGCTTCGGCGAAAGAAGGTTCGGACGCGGTAGCCGCCTGAGCCCGGGCCGTCCGAGTGATGCCCCCATCTCCCGTCCGACCACACCGCGTCCTATCATCTGCTTAGCAGATACCGAGCGCCTTTGACATGTTACCAGAGGTTACATGTCACTGTTACGTGGCTATTTCGGTGGATTTTCCCGCCCTTCCGGCAGCGCCCGGGCAACAAAAAAGCCGGATCAATGAAGATCCGGCTGAGTTTGATTGGAAGTGCCTGTTAAGGCTAACCTCCAGAGGGGAACACTCAAGGGCGCTAATGGGAGGAGAACGCGCCCAGGAGATGAACTATATATGTGCTCATCATGCTCAAGAAACAAGCATCTATTTTGCAACACACGCATGCAAAAAGACCCAGGCTGTGGTCTAAGCCATTCCTGAAGCCGATAGGACCAGCAGAATCGCCGAAACGCAACGCGCGATAACGTAATTGCCACGGCGGAACCGCGAACCATGTTCGGTTTTCATCCCGGAATGTCAAAATGCGCAATGGCGTGGAATGAGGCAGCAGGCGTTTATTTCCGAGGCAACTAATGCATGTCTCGCAAAAGTGCCTCCGGTTCGGGCAACGACGTGCACAAAAGCGCGTCGCAGGAATCGGTTTCGGCGCGACAGGCTGTAGACGAGAGACAAGCAATGCGAACCTTTCCAGCGATCGCCGGCAGCGCTGCCTTCTTCATCGCGGCACCTTGTGTCGTCGCCGGCCTCGTGCCGTGGCTGCTGACGGATCGCTGGGACCGGCCATGGTCGAACCTGCCGGGTTTCGCCCCTCTCGGCTGGATTCTCATCGCGGTCGCCGTGGCGGCGCTGCTGCATGCATTCGCCCGCTTTGCGTTTGAAGGCCTCGGCACGCCTGCTCCGATCGCTCCGACCGAGAGACTGGTGGTCGGCGGGCTCTACCGCCATGTCCGCAATCCGATGTATGTGGCGGTGCTGTCGATCATCCTCGGCCAAGCGCTGCTGTTTTCAAGCTGGACGCTTGTCGCCTACGCCGCAATGGCAGCCGCGGCCATGGCCGCCTTCGTCAAGCTCTACGAGGAGCCGACGCTCGCCCGCCGCTACGGCGACGAATACGAGACTTACCGCCGCAACGTGCCGGGCTGGCTGCCCCGGCTAACGCCTTGGCGGGGATGAGGGCCATCTGCGGTCAATATGACCAGCTCCGCGCCTTGGCGATGATGAAGTCGCGAAACACGTGCAGCTTCGCCTGGTTCTTCATCGCGTCCGGATAGGCGAAATAGGTGTCGAAGGAAGGCACCTCCGTTTCCGGCAGAAGCTGCACCAGGCCGGAATCCTTGGAGATGACATAGTCGGGCAGCATGGCGATGCCGGCGCCGCCCTGCACCGCGCGCTTGATGGACAAAATATCGTTGATCTGCAGCGTTGGCACGCGCTGGCCGCCCTCGAAATCGCCAACCGTTTCCAGCCAGTTCAACTCCGACAGATGCGCGGGCACCGGCACGCCGAAGGTGACGATGCGATGCGCCTTGAGCTCGGCCACCGAAGCCGGCCTGCCATGCTTGGCGATATAGCCGGGTGACGCATAGAGGTGGAAATGCACCGTGAACAGGCGGCGCTGGATGAGGTCCGGCTGCTGCGGCTGGCGCAGCCGGATGGCGCAATCGGCCTGGCGCATGGTGAGGTCGAGCTCCTCGTTGGCGAGGATCAGCTGCAGGCTGATTTCAGGATAGAGCTCGATGAATTCCTGCACGCGCTCGGTCAGCCAGCCGGCGCCGAGCCCGACCGTGGTCGTGACCCGGAGTACGCCGGACGGGCGGTCCTTGGTTTCGGTCAGCCGCGACTTGATGGTCTCGAGCTTCATCAGCACGTCATGCGCCGTGCGGAACAGCATCTCGCCCTGTTCGGTCAGCACCAGGCCGCGGGCGTGGCGGTTGAACAGCGGCACGCCGACATCGTGCTCGAGCGCGCTGACCTGGCGCGAAATCGCCGATTGCGACAGGTGCAGCGTCTCGGCCGCATGCGTAAACGACCCCGCTTCCGCCGCAGCGTGAAACACGCGTAGCTTATCCCAGTCCAACGCCATGATTCCCCTCGTTCCTGTTTGGCGTCTGAATGAAAAATCAGGCTTTTACACGGCGTTTCTAAGCCGCTCTTTCAACAGTTTGCGAACGGCTATTCGGCCGCCTCGCGATGCACCTCGATGCCTGCCAGGTACTTCTCCGCCTCGAGCGCCGCCATGCAGCCCAGCCCCGCCGCGGTCACCGCCTGGCGGTAGATATCGTCGGTCACGTCGCCGGCGGCGAACACGCCGGGCACGTCGGTGCGCGTCGAATCCGGCGCCGTCCACAGATAGCCGTTCGGCTTCTGCTTCAGCTTGCCGACGAACAGCTCGACCGCCGGCGCATGGCCGATCGCGACGAACACGCCGTCGACCTCGAGCTGCGTCTCGACACCCGTCACCACGTTGCGCAGCTTCAACCCTTCGACCGACGGCGGCAGTGGCGTCTTGCCCGGACGGCCGGTGATCTCGTCGACAACCGTGTCCCAGATGACGCGGACATTATCCTTCTTCAAGAGCCGTTCGCGCAGGATGCGTTCGGCGCGGAAGTCCGAGCGCCTGTGGATGACCGTCACGCTCTTGGCGAGGTTCGACAGATAGAGTGCTTCTTCCACCGCCGAATTGCCGCCGCCGACCACCGCGACATCCTTGCCGCGATAGAAGAAGCCGTCGCAGGTGGCGCAAGCCGATACGCCGAAGCCCATGAAGGTCTGTTCGGTTGGAATGCCAAGCCATTTGGCCTGCGCGCCGGTGGCGATGATCAGGGCATCGGCCGTGTAGACGGTGCCGGAATCGCCCGTTGCGCGGAACGGCCTCACGTTGAGATCGACCTCGGTGATGATGTCGGCGATGATGTCGGTGCCGACATGCTCGGCCTGCCTGAGCATCTCGCTCATCAGCCACGGACCCTGGATGGGTTCGCCGAAACCGGGATAGTTCTCGACGTCGGTGGTGATCATCAGCTGCCCCCCCTGCTGCAGGCCGGCGACCAGCATCGGCTTCAGCATGGCGCGGGCGGCATAGATCGCCGCGGTATAACCGGCCGGGCCGGAACCGATGATGAGGACAGGCGCGTGCTTGGTGGTCATGAAAGCCTCTGCGGAGGACTGCCGGCGTTTGCGGCATGGAAAACTCGTCGATATCGCGCGTAATGTAAGTGTTGCCCACGACGCCAGCAAGGCAAGTTGGCGTTCGTCCCCGGAAAGCTTTGTCGCACCGGGCGAACCGCTCCGGTACGGCGCGGGATTTCCCCGTGGGGGATGGCGTGGACAGCAAAGTCGTTTAATTACAAAATCCCGCAAGATTCTTTCGCCACCCATAATCATCGAAAGCCCCGAAAAATGCCGCTCAAGGCCGATCTCGACGCAATCGACTGGAAGATCCTGCGCGAATTGCAGGCAGATGGACGCATGACCAATGTCGAACTGTCGAACCGCGTCGGCATTTCGGCACCGCCTTGCCTGCGCCGCGTCAAGCGGCTGGAGGAAGCCGGCATTATTCGCGGCTATCGGGCGCTGCTCAACGCGCCGGCGCTCGGTCTCGACGTAGTCGCCTTCTGCCTGGTCGGCCTGCACCATCAGGCCGATGCCGAGCTTCGCACCTTCGCCGAGCGCACGCGCGGCTGGCCGGTCGTACGCGATGCCTGGATGGTGTCGGGCGAATCCGATTTCCTCCTGCACTGCGTGGCAAGCGACCTCGGCGCCTTCCAGACCTTTGTCATCGAGGAGCTGACCTCCACGCCGAACGTCGACACGGTGCGCACAGCCCTCACCATCCGCCGGGTCAAGGATGAAGGGCTGGTCTCGTTCGAGCGGCCGTGACGCGATGACGGCGCCCGATGCGAATTCGGGAATTTCGCCACATCGCCGCCGCGTTGATAACGGACAGACACAGGCAGCCGCAGTCCTGTACGATTTGGCGCCTGATTGGTTTCCTTGCCCAAGCAGCGTAAGTTCCAACGACAATCCGCCGTGGAAGGGGACCATGACCAGGTTTGCAAGCCCGATTTCGGCGCTCATCATCTGCATGAACGAGGCCGATATGATCGGCCCTTGCCTCGAAAGCATCGACTTTTGCGCCGAGATCGTCATCGTCGATTCAGGCTCCACCGACGCCACGCTGGACATCGTTCGACAGTTTGTCGCCGAGGGCTATCCGATAAAGCTGCTGCACAATGGGTGGCCGGGTTTTCCGCATCAGCGGCAATTCGCGCTCGAACACGCCACGCAGCCCTGGTGCCTTTCGATCGACCCGGACGAACGCGTCGACGACCGGCTGCGGCAGTCGATCGTGGCGGCCGTCGAGATGGCGGACGCCGGTATCAGCGGATGGTACATCCGCCGCCGCGACTGGCTGAAGGGCTACGGCTATGCCCATCGCTGGGTGCTGCATAACAGGCTGTTGCGGCTTTTCCGCCGGGAAGGCGCAACCATGGACGTGACCGCACGGGTGCACGAGTCCTTCGGCGTTTCCGGCGAGACCAGCACGATCGAAAGCGGCGTGCTGCTGCATCGTCGCGAAATATCGGTCGAGGAGGATATCGCCCGCGCAAATGCCTATTCCAGCCTCAAGGCGGCCACGCTGGTCGAGAAAGGCAAGAAGCCGGGCCTGGTGCGGCTGGTGCTTTCGCCGCTCGGCAACTTCCTGAAATTCTATCTGGCCAAGCGCTACTTCCTGTGCGGCCGGCACGGCTTCGTCTACTCGATGTCGGTAATGATCTATTCCTTCGCCACCGAGGCCAAACTGTACGAGGCCTCGCAAGGCAGCGAACCGGCGTGAGCGGTCGGATCCGGGTCAGGACGGCTTGGCTCGCCCATCGAGCCGCCCTATGGCGGCGACAAGACCGTCGAGGTCGCTGCTGTCCCGCAAGGGCTTGATGATGAAACCGGAGCGAAGCTGCGCCTTGCCGTCGACGAGCCAGCCCTGCGGCAGGCCGGCGCCCAGGCCTGCCTCCATGTCGGCCAGCTTGTCGCCGACGATCACGGATCGCCGGAGGTCGAGATCGAGGCGTTTCGCCGCCTCGAAGAGCATGCCGGGATTGGGTTTGCGCATCGGGTGGTCCGATATGCCCAGCGGCCCCACGCCGGCCTCGTGGTAGGCGCAGGCCAGCACCATGTCCACGACAACGCCCTGATCGCGCAACAGGTCGAGCACGCGGCGGTTCACATCGGCGAAGGCACTCCAGCCGAAAAAGCCGCGCGCGATGCCGGACTGGTTGGTCACCACCACGACCGGGATGCCGGCATTGTTGGCGGCGGCGATCGCCGGCAGCATCTGCGGCCGGAGCTCGATCTCGGCCGGATCGCTGGGATAGTCGGTATCGACATTGATGGTGCCGTCGCGATCGAGAAACAGCGCCGGCTGGCCGGTGGGAAAAACCCTGCAGCCGATCCGCTCCACCCACAGGCCCGGCTCGGCCAGCGGGTGCGGCGCCTTGTCAGCCATTGCTGAGGCGCGCTTCCACCACCTCGCACAGATGATGGTAGAGGCACAGATGCCCCTGCTGGATGATCGGCGTCGAGGTCGAGGGCACGTTGAGCAGGATGTCGGTGAGCGGCGCGAGCTTGCCGCCTGTGTCGCCCGTCAGGCTGATCACCGTCATGTCCATGGTCCGCGCCTGTTCGGCGGCGGCCAGTATGCTCGGCGAATTGCCACTGGTCGAGATCGCCAGAAGCACGCCGCCGGCCGCTCCATGCGCCTCGACCTGGCGCGAAAAAACGGTGTCGAAGCCGTAATCATTGCCCCAGGCGGTCAGCACCGCGGCATTGGCCGGCAGCGCGATGACATTGTAGCCCTTGCGCTCCTTGAGAAAGCGGCCGACCAGTTCGCCGGCGATGTGAATGGCGTCGCTGGCCGAACCGCCATTGCCGCAGATCAGCAGCGCCTTGCCCGACGAAAGGGCGGCAACGATCGCGCTCGCCGCACGTTCCATCGCGCCTGTGAGATCGCGCTCGACCAACGCCGTGATCGCGGCCGCCGAGCGGACCAGATAATCGTTCAGTTCGGACATGAAACCCTCAATTCTTGTTGCCGGCCGAGCGCAGCCTGCCGATGGTGCCGGTCGTGCTCTTGCCGGCGACGAGATCGACCAGGACCACGCGCCCGCCGGCTTTCTGCACCACGTCCGCGCCGACCACGGTGTCGACCGTGTAGTCGGCGCCCTTGACCAGTATGTCGGGCAGAAGCGCCTCGATCAACGCCAGCGGCGTGTCCTCGTCGAACACCACGACGGCATCGACCGAGGCCAGGGCCGCCAGAACGCAGGCGCGGTCGTGCTGGTCGTTGACGGGCCGTTCCGGCCCTTTCAGCCGGCGCACCGAGGCATCGCTGTTGAGGCCGAGCACCAGCCGGTCGCACTGGCTGCGCGCCGCGTGCAGCAGACTGACGTGACCGGCATGCAGGATGTCGAAACAGCCATTGGTGAAGCCTACGCTCAGGCCCTCTTCCTTCCAGGCCGCGACCATGCGCGCGGCCGATGCGGCGTCGAGAATGGCATCCTTGTGGGCGGTCGGTCCGTGCGAGCGGAACAGTGCGCCGGTGAGTTCCTCGACCGTCAGCCGTGCGGTGCCGCGCTTTCCCACCACAACGCCGCCGGCGGCATTGGCGATGGAGGCGGCCGCGGCCGGATCGGCGCCGGCGGCAAGCGCCAGCGCGAAGGTCGCGATCACCGTATCGCCGGCGCCCGACACATCGAACACTTCGCGCGCCTGGGTGGCGATGTGGCGCGCTTCCGCCGGACTGACGACGCTCATGCCTTTCTCGCTGCGCGTGGCGACGACGAAGTCGAAGCCATGCGCGTCAAGCAGTTCGCGCGCCGCGGCCACGATCTCGTCATCGCTGAACACCGGCCGTTCGACCGCTTCGCCGAGTTCCTTGCGGTTAGGCGTGATGGCGGTCGCCCCGGCATAGCGAGCATAATCCCGGCCCTTCGGATCGACCAGCACCGGCTTCCCCGCCTCGCGGCAGATCGCGATCAATTCGCCGGCGACGCCTTCGAGCAGGATGCCCTTGCCGTAATCGGACAGGATGACGATATCGGCGCGCGCCAGCGCGGTGCGGAAATGCTGGACCAACGCCGCGCGTTCCGCCGCACCGAGCGGCCTGATCTCCTCCTCGTCGAAGCGCAGCACCTGCTGGTTGAGCGCGCTGAAGCGGCTCTTGGACGAGGTCATGCGGCCGCGCTCCCGCGCCAGGCCCGTCGTGTCGGCGCCAAGTTCGCCGAGCATGCGCACCAGGCTGTCGCCTGCCGTATCGGAGCCGATCACCGAGACCGGAATGGCGGCGGCGCCGAGCGAGATGATGTTGGCCACGACATTGCCGGCGCCGCCCATGGCCAGGCTCTCGCCGCGCCCATGGAGCACCGGGATCGGCGCTTCCGGCGAAATCCGCTCGATGATGCCGTTGACGAAACGGTCGAGAATGAGATCGCCGACCACCAGCACGGTGGCCTGGCCGAAATGCGCGATGGCGCGATGCAGGGGTTCGGGGGAAAGTGGGTCGTGCTTGATCATGTCACTGGCAACGCGCGCAAAAAACCGGTTTTAAAGATGCATCGGGGACAAATTGGCCGGGACCGGTCGTTCATGGCGATGCCGATATACCGCAATTCGTGCCAGCGCAACGCCGGTTGGCCTCGTCAGCTCTTCTGCAAGGCGACATGGACGCCGAGCCCGACCAGCACGGCGCCGCCCACTCGCTGCATCATGCGCTGCGCGCTGCCGGAGCGTCGCAGCCTGCCGATCACGGCACCAGCCAGGAACACGCAGACGATATCGGCCGAGGAGAACATCAGATTGACTGTCGTGCCCAGCACGACGAATTGCAGCCAGACCGGGAATGCGGCAGAGGCATCGATGAACTGGGGCAGGAAGGCCATGAAGAAGATCGCGGTCTTCGGATTGAGCACCTCGACGGTGATGCTCTCGAAAAAGGCACGGCGAGCCGATTTCCGCTCGATCGCCGGCAGTGCCATGTCACCTTCCGCGCGCTTGCGGAACAGCGTCACACCGAGCCAGATCAGGTAAAGCGCGCCGACGAGCTTGACCGCCATGTAGAGCGGCGGCACGGCGTGGAAAAGCACCGACAGTCCGGCGGCGGCGGCAAAGACGTGAACATAGCCGCCCAGATGAATGCCGAGCGCTGCCGTCAGGCCGGACCAGCGGCCGCGCGCCATCGTTTGCGCGGCGGCATAGAGCATTGCCGGGCCCGGAATATAGGCGAAGATCGCCGTGGTGGCGAAAAATGCGATGAGCAGTTCGGTCGACGGCATTCATGGCCCCTATGATAGCGCCCGGCGGCGCGAGCCGACTGAAGCGGCAGCTTTGCGGCGCCACTGTGGCGCGCTGCGCCGCGCAAGGCAATCGCGGCGGGGTTTCGCCCATCCTTCGTGCCGACATCGGGGGCCGCCCCGCCACCCTGCTTTGTCGACAGCCTCGCAAGCCTCCCTTATAAGGACCGGAATCGCAAGCAACCAGAGGGCGTTCATGATCATCGTCACGGGCGGCGCCGGCATGATCGGCGCCAACATCGTCGCCGCGCTCAATGCCGAGGGTCATGACGACATTTTGGTCGTCGACGACCTTACCGATGGCCACAAGATCGCCAACCTTGCTGACTTGCGGATCGCCGACTATCTCGACAAGGGCGATTTCCTGGCCCGCATCGAGGATGGCGGGCTCGGCCGCATCGAGGCCGTCTTCCATCAGGGCGCCTGCTCGACCACCACCGAATGGAACGGCAAGTTCATGATGGAGGTGAACTACGCCTATTCGAAGCGGCTGCTGCATGCCTGCCTGGCGCTGCGCGTGCCCTTCCTCTACGCCTCCTCGGCGTCGGTCTATGGCGGCGGCTCCGAGTTCCGCGAGGAGCCGGAGCTTGAGCGGCCGCTCAACGTCTACGCCTATTCAAAAAAGCTGTTCGATGACTATGTCAGGCGCAATGTCTTCGATACCGATCATTCGCAGGTCGCGGGCCTGCGCTACTTCAACGTCTATGGGCCGCGCGAGGCGCACAAGGGCGCCATGGCCTCGGTCGCCTTCCATCTGTTCAACCAGGTCGGGCGTGGCGAGAATCCAAAGCTGTTCGGCGCCCATGACGGCTTCGGTCCCGGCGAGCAAAGCCGCGACTTCATCCATGTCGGCGACGTCGCCGATGTCAATCTGTGGCTGTGGAAGCGCGGCGCGAGCGGCATCTTCAATTGCGGCACCGGCCGGGCGCAACCCTTCCGCGCCATTGCCGAAACCGTCATCGACGCGATGGGCAAGGGCGAGATCGAGTACATCCCCTTTCCCGACCACCTCAAGGGCAGCTACCAGAGCTTCACGCAAGCTGATATGTCGCGTCTGCGCGCGGCCGGTTACAATGGGCAATTCCGCAGCGTCGAAACCGGCGTCAGAGACTATGTCGAATGGCTGAAAGCCCAGCGATCCTCGTGATCGGCCCACGCTGGGTGGGCGATATGGTGATGGCGCAGTGCCTGTTCTCGGCGCTGAGGGAGCTTCATCCAAATTTAGCGATCGACGTGCTGGCGCCGGCGTGGGCGGCCCCTTTGGTCAAGCGTATGCCTGAGGTCCGCCAGCAGATCGATTTCCCGCTGAAACCCGGCGCGCTCGAATTTGCACATCGCCGCCGCTTCGGCCGCCTGCTGCGCGGCCGATACGACAGCGCCTATATCCTGCCGGGCAGTTGGAAGTCGGCGCTGATCCCGTTCTTTGCCCGTATTCCACGCCGTTTCGGCCATCTCAGGGAAATGCGCTACGGCCTGTTGACCGATATCGTTCCGCTGCCGGAGGCCGTGAAACGGCGCACGGCGCAGGCCTATTTCGGCCTTGCACGGGGTGGCGGTTTCCAGGCGCCTCATCTGACGGTGGACGCCAACAACCAGGCCGCCCTGCTCGACCGTTTCGGCCTGGAGCAGCAGAAATTCGTGGCGCTGATGCCGGGTGCCGAGTTCGGCCCGGCCAAACGCTGGCCGAGCGAACACTATGCCGGCCTTGCCCGGGAGTTCATGGCCAGAAGGTTCAAGGTCGCGCTGTTCGGGTCGAAGAACGACCGCGACGTGACCGCGGAGATCGCCGCCCTCGCTCCTGGCGTGGTCGACCTGGCCGGCCGGACACGGCTGGAGGACGCCATCGACCTGATCGCGGCCGCCGGACTGGCGGTCTCCAACGACAGCGGGCTGATGCATGTTGCGGCGGCGGTCGGCACGCCGGTTGTCGCCGTCTATGGTTCGACCTCGCCACAGAACACCCCGCCGCTGGCCGAACGGCGCGAACTGGTCTGGCTCGGCCTGTCCTGCTCGCCCTGCCACCGCAAGATCTGTCCGCTCGGCCACCTCAATTGCCTGAAGACGCTCGAGGTCGCACGGGTCATGGCGGCAGCGGACCGGCTGCTGGACATCCCGGCCGCCGCATGAAGGTGCTGATCGTCAAGACATCGTCGATGGGCGACGTCATCCACACTTTTCCGGCGCTCCAGGATGCGCGCCGCGCACGGCCCGATATTGCGTTCGACTGGTGCGTCGAGGAGGCTTTCGCCGGCATCGTCGCGCTGCATCCCGCAGTCGGCACCATTCACACGGTCGCCATCCGGCGTTGGCGAAAACATCTCTTCGATAGGGGCACCTGGCGCGAGGCGACCGTCTTGCGACGCGCCTTGCGCGCGTGCCGCTACGATCTGGTCATCGATGCGCAAGGCCTGTTGAAGTCGGCGCTGCTGGCCAGGCAGGCGAAGGCGCCGATCGCCGGCTTCGACCGTTCGAGCGCGCGCGAGCCTTCGGCAACGCTGCTTTACGATGTCGGCCACGCCGTACCCCGCAACCTCCACGCCATCGAACGGACGCGGCGGCTTTTCGGGCTGGCGTTGGGCTACCAGCCCGATCTTTCGATGCTGGATTCGGGCATCGTGCCGCCGCCCGGCAATCTGACCGGCATAGCCGGCAAAACGGCCTTCCTGCTGCACGGCACCAGCCGTGAGGACAAGAAGTGGCCGGTTGAAGACTGGATCGAAACCGGCCGCCTGCTGGTTGAGCGGGGCATGACGCCGGTCACGACCTGGTCGAACGAGCGCGAACAGGCGATGGCCGAAGCGATCGCCGGGGCCGTGCCGGCCACGAACATCGTGCGTAAATCCCCATTGGCCGACATCGCGGCGATGCTCGGCCGCTCGACACTGGTGATCGGCGCCGACACGGGGCTGACCCATCTCGCCAGCGCCTTCGGGCTGCCGACGGTCGCGGTGTTTTTAGCGACGGAGCCGGGTTTAACCGGTCCACGCGGGCCGTATGCATCGACGCTGCTGGCCGCGCCGGGTGGGCGGGTGACGCCGGCGGAGGTGGTGGCTGAGGCTGAGAGGCTGATGGAGCACCAGGGTGACGCCGCCGCTGGCAAGAATTGATCTATCCAATCGGAAAGCTGGCGCTGCCAATCTTGGCTAAAAACGCGCAGATCAGCGCCCCTCGAGCTCCTTAAATAAACTGCACCTGGACGATCTCGTAGCCCCTTGCACCACCCGGCGCATTGACCTCGATGGCGTCGCCGACTTCCTTGCCGATGAGCGCCCGCGCGATCGGCGAGGAAATCGAGATGCGGCCGGACTTCACGTCCGCCTCCTGATCGCCGACGATCTGGTAGGTCTTCTTCTCCTCGGTGTCCTCGTCGACCAGCACCACGGTGGCGCCGAACTTGACCTTGTCGCCGCTGAGCTTGGTGACGTCGATGACTTCGGCCCGGGCGATGAGATCCTCGAGCTCGTTGACACGGCCCTCATTGAGGCTCTGCGCCTCTTTGGCGGCATGGTATTCGGCATTTTCGGACAGGTCGCCATGCGAGCGCGCTTCGGAGATCGCCTCGATGATGCGCGGCCGCTCCTCCTGCTGGCGCCAGCGCAGTTCTTCCTTCAATGACGCGAACCCCTCGCCTGTCATCGGGACCTTGTTCATGATACCTGACCTTTCCTGCCGCCACCCCCGTCTTTCGGGGAAAGCCTTGTCGATGGTGCAAAAAGAAAACGGTCCGGCAGCCTTGGGCTAACGGAACCGTTCACCGCAATTTCCCTGAATATAGCAATCTTTGCGGGGTTTTCACGTCCAAAAATCGGTTTCTGAAGAAATCATCACCGTTTTCGCGCGCACCGTCGCAGGAGCCGGCATGGCAACAAAAAACCGGCCGTGATTGCTCGCGGCCGGTTCGAAAGGCAATGAAGGATCAGCTCCTCATGAAATGATCGATCTGTTCGGCCAGCATGCCGTATTCGCGCGACCCTTTGCCGGCCCGCTTTTCGATCTCCATCAGCTGTTGCTGGGCGCCGGCCAGGTCTCCGATCTGGAGATGGGCCTCGCCAAGATATTCGCGCACCAGCGTGTAGTTGGGGTCGATGCGCAGCGCTTCCTCGTAATAGCCGAGGCCAACGGCGACGCGGCCGGAATGGCGGTGCGAATAGCCGAGATAGTTGAGGATGCGCGGGTCCTGCTTGTTGGCGGCGAGGCTGAGCACGGCGATCGCTTCGTCATAGCGGCCGGCCATCGCCAGGTCATGCCCGGCATCATAGATGCTGTCGTCGTCCAGCATGCCTTCCTGGGGTGCGACGCACTTGTTCTTCTTCTTGTCCCAGACCATGCCTTTTTTGCATTTGGTAGTCGTACTGGTGTCGTTACCGCTGCCCGCGGCAAACACCGGAACGGCAAGGAACTGCAGGGCGAGAAGCGCGCTCGCCGCCTGGATCAGCACTCTTTTATGCATCGGAGCCTCCTGGAGGGTGAGAATGCAACACTAACGCAGCGTGTCGGCGGTTTCATCCCGGAAAAAAGCAAGGGGCTAACATGAGGTGACGGATGCCCGAAATCCGCTATCATCGGCGGCAATGAAAGCTGAGCCAGCGGAGACCGCCAGTGCAGCGACGGCTTGAAAAGAACTGGGATCTGACGATCGGACCCGACACCGTGCGGCTGCTCATCCTCAAATGCAAGGCGCTGAGTGCCGCCATCAATGAAGACTATGCCGACGGCGCCGAACACGAAATCGAGTTCGACGGCGACACCCGTGACAATCACCACCATGACGGACTCGCCGAGGAAAGCTCGGAAAACCTCACCGAAGAGGAACTGCGCGAGCTGATCAACGACCTCAATGTCGACGAGGCAGCCGAACTCGTCGCGCTCGCCTGGGTCGGCCGCGGCGACTACGACGCCTCGGAATGGGCCGACGCCGTCGCCGCCGCGCGCGAGCGCGCCAACAGGCACACGGCCAAATACCTGCTCGGCTTGCCGTTGCTCGCCGATTGGCTGGAGGAAGGGCTGGAAGCGATCGGCGCGTAACGCGCCGGTAACCGATTGTGATCGGGCCTAAGCGCTCTTCCAGGCAACTTCGGGCATCCCGGCGCCGTTTCGAAGCGATGGCAACACTGAGCTTTTCCCGAAAATACAGGATTGCATTGTTCGTGGTCGTGACAGCTCTGCTGGTGACGCCGGCCGATGCCAAACATCGTCACAGACATCGCGAGCCACTTTCACCACGGGTGGAACAACCGCTGACGCCGCGGGTCGACCGGCCGCTGAAACCGCGCGGCGAAAGGCATCGCAAGCCGAAGCCGGCACGGCAGAGGACGCAAAATCCTATCCCGGTACGTGCGGATGTCCCAGTGCCTGAACCGCGCCCCGCTGACACGCCAGAGGCGACAGAACCGAACACGCAAAATCCAGCCGCAACATCCGACCGGTTCCAGGACGAGGGATCGCCTCAGAAGCAACAAGCCCGGCCCGAGCCGCCAGCCGATGCGAAAAGCGAACCGGAGCCACCAGCCGTGGCGCCGACGCCGACACAAAGGCCTGAGACTGGGGAACCGGAGGTTGAGCCGCCGGCCCTCGCTCCGCCACCCCCGCCAAAACCGGCGGACGCGGACAAAAAGGAGATGCTTCCCGACCCGCGTTCGGCTGACCTGCCCGACGCGAAAATGCCTGCCGAGGAAGTCGCCTGCCGCGAGCGGCTGAGGGGTCTCGGCGTCGAATTCGAGGAGCACAAGGCAGAAAGCGATCGCGGTATCGGCTGCTCGATCCCCTATCCCCTGGTGCTGAACAGCCTTGGCAAGTCGATCGCCATTGCCCCAGGCGCCGAGCTCAATTGCGCAATGGCCGAGGCGGCGGCACGCTTTGCCGGCGATGTCATCCAGCCGGCGGCGAAAGCCGAATTCGGCGCCGACCTGAAATCGATCGGCCAGGCATCGGCCTTTGTGTGCCGGCCGCGCAACGGCACGCGCAAACTGTCCGAACATGCCTTCGGCAATGCGCTCGATATCGCCAGCTTCACACTTGCGGACGGCAGGACGATCGAGGTCGGCCCGGCGCCACCGGACAAGGACGCCAAATTCCTCGACGCGGTGCGCAAGGCCGCCTGCGGGCCGTTCAAGACCGTACTGGGCCCGGGCAGCGATGCCGATCATTCGCTGCATTTGCACCTCGACCTCGAGCCGCGCCGCCACGGCGGTACCTTCTGTCAGTAGGGCCGGCTCAGAAGCGATGCCGCAATTCGGCCGCAGGCATGAACGCCGGCGCTGATTTTTCCTTTACCGTTGATCGTTAAAATCCCGCCTATCGGGAAAAGGGACTGCCGATGGACGGGATATTTCGTGCCGCGCTGGCGCTTGCGCGGCAATCGAAACGCGCGCGCGCGGCCGGCGGGCTGGCCGCCCTGCTTGCGCTGGCAGCGGTGTCGGCCTGCAACACCGGCAACGTGCTGGCACTGGAGCCGGCCGTCGATGTCGGCGCGCAGACCGCGGCCGTGCCGCAATATTCAGGCATGCAGCGGCTGGTTCCTTCCAATCCTTACATGACGCAGGCCGCCTATCCACGCATGGACGAGCCGATGTCGTCGGTCGAGCAGATGCCGGCCGGCGAGACCGACTGCCGTCAGCAGCTGAGGCGCCTCGGCGTCACCTTCACCGATCTGGCGCCGATCCATGAAGGCCAGTGCGGCATCGACTATCCGGTCAAGGTCACTGCCATCGGCAGCGTCGAGATGAAGCCCGCCGCGACGCTGACCTGCGACATGGCCGCCAGCTTCGCCGCGTGGACGAAGAACGAGCTCGTTCCTTCCGCCCGCTGGCGCTACTTCTCCGGCGTCAGGACCATCCACCAGGGGTCCAGCTATTCCTGCCGCAACATCGCCGGCGAAGGCGTGCTGTCGGAACACGGCAAGGGCAACGCGCTCGACGTCATGAGCATCGAACTCAACAATGGCGACGACATCGACGTGCGCAAGCCCGGCCTGTTCGCCTTCCGCACCCGCGGCTTCCTCAACAATGTGCGCGCCGACGGCTGCCAGTATTTCACCACCGTGCTCGGCCCCGGCTACAATTACGACCACCGCAACCATTTCCACTTCGACATCAAGAACCGCAAGAGCGGCTATCGCGCCTGCCGCTGATCCCTTTGCCTGGCGGCGGCTTCGCCGCTTACAGTGATGTCGTAGAACTCGAGCGGCATCGATGAGCCAACGAAGCTTCCGACGACGCGCTGCGACCTGGCTGGTGTTGCTCCTGGCGGCCTATCTGGCGCTGGCCTATGTCGCCGCGCCGGAATTCTGGACGTTTCGCGATCGCGGCTTTCGCAGCCAAAGCTTCGAGATGGTGACGCACACCCCGCAAGGCATTCCGGGCGACCCGATCAATGTCGGCCTGATCGGCACGCAAAAGGAGGTTGTCCATGCCTTCGCCGTCGCTGGCTGGGACACGGCCGACGCCGTGACGCTGAGAACCGCGATCGATATCGGCGAAAGCGTCTTGTTTTCGCGCCCCTATCCGGACGCGCCGGTGAGCCGGCTGCTGTTCGAAGGCCGCGCCCAGGATCTCGCTTTCGAAAAGCCCGTCGGCGTGAGCGCCGACCGCCGTCATCATGTGCGCTTCTGGCAGACCGATGCCACGGGCGACGACGGCCGTCCGCTATGGCTTGGCTCGGCCAGTTTCGACCGTGGCGTGGGCCTGAGCCACGACACCGGCGCCATCACCCATCATATCGGCCCCGATATCGACGCCGAACGCGACTTTCTTATCCGGGATTTGACCACCGCCGGGATGCTGGTTTCAACCAGCGACCTGGAAGGCATCGGCGCCACCACGCACGGGCGCAACGGCGGCGGCGACCCCTATTTCACCGACGGCAAGGCCGTGCTCGGCGTGCTGAAGCAACTGCCGTGATGGCTGAAGTCAACTCGTGACGATCACGACCTTGCCGAACGGTCCCTTCTCCAGATGCTGGAAGGCCTGCGCCACCTCCTCGAAGCCGAAGACCTTGTCGACCACCGGCCGGATGCCGAGCACCTCGATCGTCTGGTTCATCCGCTCGAAGGCGCGGCGGTGGCCTATCGATATGCCTTGCACGACGATGCGGTTGCGCTGGTCGAGCATTTTTCGGCGCCGCCCTGGGATGCCGTCTGACCGGGCCGCATGCGCTGTCATCTTCTTGAAAACGGCTGCTGACTATTTTCCAATCCAGCACGGCAATGCTATTGACCCCTGATGCTGTATGTTGAAATCGCCACCGTGGTCGTCCTCATCTGCGTGAACGGCCTTCTGGCAATGTCCGAGCTTGCCATCGTCTCGTCGCGGCCGGCCCGCCTCAAGGCAATGATCGACCGCGAGGTCAAGGGCGCCGGCCGGGCGCTTGCGCTTGGCTCCAACCCCGGCAAGTTCCTGTCCTCGGTGCAGATCGGCATCACCCTGGTGGGCGTGCTGTCCGGCGCCTTTTCCGGCGCCACGCTCGGCGAAAGGCTGGCGCAGTTTCTGGCCTCGAACGGCATCCGCGAAAACATCGCCGATCCGCTCGGCGTCGGCATCGTCGTCGCCATCATCACCTACGCCTCGCTGATCATCGGCGAACTCGTGCCCAAGCAGATCGCGCTGCGCGATCCCGAGCGGGTCGCCGTGCGCGCCGCTCCGGCCATGACCGTCCTCGCCACCGTCTCGGCGCCGCTGGTCTTCCTGCTCGACATTTCCGGCCGGGCCGTGCTTTGGCTGCTCGGCCAGCGCGGCGAGAGCGAGGAGAAGGTCACCGACGAGGAGATCAAGATGCTGGTCGCCGAGGCCGAGCATCACGGCACCATCGAATCCGACGAGCGCCGCATGATCGCTGGCGTCATGCGGCTTGGCGACCGCGCCGTGCGCGCCGTCATGACGCCGCGCACCGAGGTCGACTGGATCAATCTCCAGTCCGACGATGCCACCATCCGCAAGCTATTGATGGACACACAGCATTCGCGCCTGCCCGCCGGCGACGGCGGCGTCGACGCCATGATCGGCGTCGTCCAGACGCGCGACGTGCTCGCGGCGCTGCTGGGCGGCCGCGCGCTCGACCCGCGCCGCCACGTGCGCGCCGCGCCCATCGTGCACGACCAGGCCGACGCGCTCGACGTGCTGCAGACGCTGAAGGAATCCGACGTGCCGATGGCGCTGGTGCATGACGAGTACGGCCATTTCGAAGGCATCGTCACCCCCGCCGACATCCTGGAGGCCATCACCGGCGTTTTCCGTTCGGACCTCGAAGCCGGCGAGGAGGAGAATGCCGTCAAGCGCGACGACGGCTCATGGCTGCTTGCCGGCTATATGCAGGCCGACGAGATGGCCGAGGTGCTGGGCATCGACTTGCCGGAAAACCGCGACTACGAGACCGTCGCCGGCTATGTGCTGTCGCACATGCACCATCTGCCGGCGGCCGGCGAATGCGTCGACGCGCAAGGCTGGCGCTTCGAGGTGGTCGATCTCGACGGCCGTCGCATCGACAAGCTGATCGCCACGCGCCTGCCCAGCGGCCACCGCGAAGTGGTGCGCTGACTGTTCGAACGTCGTCTCGAGCCAAGCGGTCATTGGCCGTCGGTCCGCGCCTACTGCTCCGTGAAGGCGCGGGCGAAGGAATCGAGCATCGGCCGCGCGAGATATTCCAGGAAAGTCCGGTCGCCAGTGCTGATGAACGCCTCGACCGGCGTCCCGGGATAGAGCTGTTCGGGCTTCACGCGGGATGGCAGGGCGTCGATCTTCAGCTTCGCCCGGAAATAGGGTTCACGCGTAGCCTCGTCGATCAGCCGATCCGCGGAAACCTGTGTCACGGTGGCTGGAACCTCGGGCGTGAGCCGCGTGTTCAAGGCGGACAATCGCAGTTTCGCCGTCTGGCCGACGCGCACCTGATCGATGTCCTTCGGCCGCAGCTTCGCGTCTACGACCAATCCCGATGCTGTCGGCAGGATCTCCATGATCTTTTCGCCGGGGGCAATTACGCTGCCCTTGGAATTGTAGGTCGACGACACCACGATGCCCGCTGCCGGCGCCTTGATTGTCGTGCGCCGCAGCACCGCCGCGGCCGCCCTGATCTGTTCCTCGATGTCGGCCAGGTTTGAGCGAACCTCGTCCAGCTTCGTCAGCGCCTCCTCCACCCGTTGCGTGGTCAAGCGCTCGGTCTGCTCCTGCGCTTCGACGATCTGGGTGCTGGCCGATGCAAGATTGGCCTCCAGTGCCCCCGCCTGGCCGACGAGGTCGGCTTCGCTGCGCAGGAGCTGGGAGTATTCGGTGCGGTTGGTCAGGCCCTTGTCCAAAAGGCTGGTCTTGATGCCGAGCTCCTTCTTCACCACCTCGACCTGCTGCTGGATGGCTTGTTTCTGGGCGTTCAATCCCACGACGGACTGCCGATGCATGGCGACCCGCTGCGCGAGGATGGATCGTTCCGACCGGAACCGGGCGAGCCTGGCGTCGAACTCCTTCTGCTGTTCCCGAACCAGCATTTCGAAATCGTGCTGAAGCGGCACCGGCGCCGCTGTCGTGATCGGCGCCAGCCTGTCCAGCCCGTCCCGCTCCGCCTCCAGCCGCGCCGCACTTGCCCTGAGCGCGATCGACTGCCTCGTCAGCCGGTTGAGCTCGGCCTGCGCGGCGGTTGGATCCAGCACGATCAGATCCTGCGCCTGCCGCACGCGATCGCCTTCATGGACCAGCAACTCCTGGACGATGCCGCCCTCGGGGTGCTGGATGAGGATGTTCCCGCCCATCGCCGAGATCGTGCCTTGCGTGATCACCGCGCCGGCCAACGGGGCGCTGACCGCCCAATAGCCGAAGCAACCTGCAAATACCGCTATCGCGGCATAGCCGGCCAATGCCACGCGTCCCGTGTCGGTGCGCGGACTGCGTTCCCCGGCGAGGCCCTGCACTGCCATCGTCTACGATCCAAAGCGGGTTTTTTGCGGGGCGCTGCGGATCGTCGTGGCGAACGACCCCGTCACCACCGTATTCTGCTGGGGAGAATTGCCGGCGAGCGGCTGCCGCAGCAAATCACTGCTCGGACCGAAGGCTTCGATCGCACCGTCGCGCAGCAGCATCACGCGGTCGCAGGCCGCTGCCATCGAAGGGCGGTGTGTGATAACGATCAAGGTAGTCCCTGCCTCGCGCGCGGCAGAGAGCACCGCTTCGAGCGCCGCCTCGCCGGCGCCGTCGAGATGGGCGTTGGGCTCGTCCAGAACGAGAATTCTGGGATTGCCGTAGAGGGCGCGCGCCAGCCCGATCCTTTGGCGCTCGCCGCCCGACAGCGCCCTGTCAGACGGGCCAATCATCGTCTGGTAGCCGTCGCGCTGCGCCAAAATCAGGTCATGGGCCTGGGCACGCTTTGCCGCCTCGACGATCGAGGCATCATCCGCGTCGGGGTCGAAGCGGCCGACATTCTCCGCGATCGATCCCGGGAAAAGTTCCACCTCCTGCGCGAGATAGCCGATATGCCTTCCAAGCTGCTTTTCGTCCCAGGTCCTGAGGTCCGCGCCGTCGATCCTGACCGAGCCGCTGACCGGTTGGAGCGCGCCGACAAGCAATCTGGCGAGCGTCGATTTACCGGCTCCGCTCGGGCCCACGATCGCCACCGCCTCGCCGGCCCCGATATGGAAATTCAGCCTCTTGACGATGGGCTGACTGGCGGGCGTATTTGGCGCGATGTAGATCAGATCCTGCGCCGAAATCGCGCCTGACGGATCAGGCAAGGCCAGTTTTTGCGCCCCGGTCGGATGCGCCGAAAGGGTCGCCTCCAGCCGTTTCCACGATCGCCTGGCGTCGACGATCTGCCGCCACGAGCCGATCAGCTGGTCGAGCGGCTGCAGCGCGCGCGACGAGACCAGGGAGGATGCAAAGATCATCCCGGCCGTCATCTTTCCTTGCAGGACCAGCCATGCTCCCACGCCCAGTATCGCCAGTTGCAGCATCATCCGCACGGCACGCGACGTTCCGCTGAAGATCGCATTGGCCGTCGACGCGCGGTCGTGAACGATCAGCGCTTCGGCGACGTGCTTTCCCCACGCCCGCGCGGCGTTCTGGACCATGCCCATGGCGCGCAGCGTCTCCGCGTTGCGGGCAAAGGCCTGCTCCGACTGGCTGGCGACCGCCGAACGTCGTGAAAACAAGGCGTCGTTCCTGCCGACGGCAAGCTGGGTTGCCAGGACCAGTGCAAGCAGCATCGCCACGCCAGCCAGCGTGAGCCAGAACAGGACGGGATGGATCAGGTAGAGCAGGCCGAGGAACACGGGAGCAAACGGCAGGTCGAACAGGACCGCCACGCCGCGCGATCTGATGAAGGCGCATACCGAGGCGAGATCGCGCAATGGCGACAGGCCTGCGGAGGCATGGTTGGGCGCGAGCGAGGCGGCGAACGTCTGCGCACCGAGCTTGCTGTCGATGCTGGCCGCGACGCGCTGCGTGTAAATGGAACGCACTGCGTCCAGAAAACCAAGAAAGGCTAGCGCGAGAACCGCGATGATCGACAGGTAGACAAGCGTCTCGACATTGGAAGAAGGCAGGACCCGATCATACACCTGCAACAGATACAACGGGATCACGAGCAGCAGGACGTTGATCAGCAACGAGAAAACGCCGACATCGGCGATGGCGCGCCACAAGACCGCCCGTAGACCTGATTGTCCAATCATTTCCCGCATTTCCCTAGGCCGAGTGGTCGCCCGCGACGTCCAACGGGTGGTGCTGCGGGTCATCCAGCGTGTAGGCGCGGATATAGTTGATCTTCATCTCCGCCGGCGTGGCGAGATGATCGGGAGGCGCGCCGGCAAAACCGCCCACGGCGAGATTGGCCAGCATGTACATGGGCGTGTGCATGTCGGATGGCGTCGCGGCTTCGGCGACCTTTACGCCGTCATAGGTCCAGACGAGCGTATCCGGCGTCCACAGCAGGCCATAGGTATGGAAGCCGTCGGCGTCCGAAACATTCACCGAGGAGGAGACCTTGGTGTGCTGTCCCGTCTCGTTGGAGTGCGCCGTCATGATGAGCGTGTTCGGATCCTGCCCGCGCGCTTCCACGACGTCCAGCTCCGGCGGCCACGAGCCGTCTTGCGGCAGCAGCCAGAAGGCCGGCCAGGCTCCGGCCGTTTCGGGCAGGTCCGCCCGCATTTCGAAATAGCCGTAGGTTTGCGAGAAGCTTTCGTGGGTCGTCAGGATGCCCGAGGTGTATTCGTAATTGTTGATCAGGGGCTTGATGTCTGCCGGCGCCTGCGCCGCGGTGATGGTGAGGACCCCGTTTTCCACGTTGAACGGATGCACTGAACTGGTCGGGCCGTAATTGGCGTCGATGTACCATTGCAGTTCCCCATTGCTGCTCAACGTGCTTCCGTTCGGCGCACCCCACCAGAAGTTGGAATTCCAGGTGCCGTCATGGCCGTTCCAAAGACTGAGCGTGTTGAAGTCGTCCGAAAAGGACAGCGTCATTCCTGACTTGTCGATCGGCAGTTCGAACTGGCTGGGCGCCAGCTTGTCCACCGTCGTGTTGTTGAACACCAGCACCTCGTCGGATCCGAGGTTCAGCAAGAGGTTCGCTCCTGCCTGGGTCATATGGGCCTTGACGTCATCAAACGACATGAAATCGTAGCCATTGAGGCGGACTGTGTCGTCGGCGCCGAAATCGGTGATCAGGTCGCTTCCGTTGCCCTTGGTGATGATGAAAGTGTCGGCGCCGCCGCCGCCAATCAGCACGTCGTTGCCCTGGCCGCCATCCAGTGTCTGATGGCCGGAGCCGCCCTTGACGATGTTGTCCAACGCATTTCCGAACGCATAGCGATTAGCGCCGGTGACGACGAGGTTCTCGAAATTTTCGGGGAGCTTGTAGCTCATCCATGTGTCGATCGTGTCGATGCCAGCCCCGGGATCCTCCACCACCTTGTTGTTCGTGGAATAGAGGTGGTAATAATCGTCGCCCGCACCGCCATAGATGGTGACGTTGACGCTGGCGTCCCCCCAGAAGGAATCGTTGCCGGATGTGCCGTGCAGTTCCGGCCCGGATCCGGTCGCCGAGAACCAATGGGCGGACGTGCCC
The DNA here is from genome assembly GCF_020165235.1 of Mesorhizobium sp. CA13. Lineage (NCBI taxonomy): Bacteria > Pseudomonadati > Pseudomonadota > Alphaproteobacteria > Hyphomicrobiales > Phyllobacteriaceae > Mesorhizobium > Mesorhizobium sp. CA13. The sequence continues at coordinate 103,297 of NZ_JAIUHS010000002.1, forward strand.
GTATAGGGGAGAGGAATGCCTTTGGCGTTCACGACGGTGCTCATCAGGAAATCCTTTCCTCGCGCCTGTTCAGGTCATTCGAAACGGCAACCGCTCACGGAGCAACGTTGCCATGCACGATGTCGTTCCAGGAGCTTGCCACACAGTTCAGCATTACATCGGCTGTAGGATGAAATTTTTTGACACGAAAGCACTACAGGCCAGAAAATGGTCTATGGATCGTAATGAAATCAGTAAAACTTTTAATAAAATTCTCACTTATACCGAGAAAAACGGCAATATATTTGCCGCCACGCCTGGCGTAGGTCAAAAAAGGCGATTCCGGCTTTCTGGCGGGCCGTAACATTGCCGCTCTGGAGCAATGGGCGAATTCCAGGGCTGGCGCATCGAGCGAGGGAACAGGCCTCGGGCCGGCGGCGCAGTGCCCGCTATTTGTCTCAGGGGAAGACCGTCAAACCGCGGCTTCGATCGGTTCGGAAAGCTTCGGGTTCGAGTGCGAGGCGATCAGGCAACTGGCCACGATGAGGCCCGCTCCCGCCAGCGTGGTCCAGGTCACCGCCTCGTCGAAGAAGAACCAGCCAAGCGCGATCGCCCAGATGAAGGCGGAGTATTCGGTCGGGATCAGATATTGCGCTTCGGCGCGCGCGTACGCCCAGCTCATCAGGAATTGGCCGGCGAGCGACAACGCCGTCACCCCGGCGAGAGGAAGCCAGAGCTCGCTCGGCAGCGCAACGGCCAGCCAGGGTGCCGCAAGACCGAGGATGACGGCAACGCAAAGGTTCTGGAACAGCATGATCTCGATTGGCTTGGCCAGCAGCGCCTGTTGCCGCGCGAGGATCAGATTGTAAGCGTAGAACACCGTCGATACCAACACGGCGGCCGTGCCGAGCAGGGCATCCTCGGCATAGGTCGCATGCCCGAACTGTCCGGCTATTATGATCGCGACGCCGGCAATGCCGGCCAGCGATGCCCAGATCGCCTGTCGTTGTATCCGTTCGCCCAGCAACAGCGCGGCCAGCAGGAGCGCAAACAGCGGCGCCACGAAGCTGAGACCGATCGCCTCCGCCAGCGGCAGCCTGGCAAGGCCCCAGAAAAACGACAGCAGGACAATGCCGACAACAACGGCACGCAGCGCATGCAGCCTCAGCACGGAAAGGGCGGGAAATTCGCGCGACCCTGCCGACCAGCCGGCGCCCGCGACTACGGTCGCCAGCATGCTGCGCCATAGCACCGTGTTGTAGACGCCGACGGCAATGACCAGAATCTTCATCGCAGCATCCATTCCCGACAGAAGGAAGATGCCGAGCGCGCACACCAGCACCGGGATCATGGGGGAAACGACGCCTGCCAGGCTGGACGACTTCACGGGGCTTTGCTCATGTGATGGAACGCAGCCGGATATATCAGGGCAGAATGGCCGAGCCAGATGGCAGCTCCGCCCATATGGAGGGCCAACCGTGTCCGTCCGTGATCGCGCGAAAGCAATCTCCACAGCTCCATGGCTCAGCCCAGATACGATGCTGAACTCCGCTGTGTTGCTCACTTCCGCTGCCCCGAATGTTGATGAAAACAGATGAACATCCAGGCTTGGCCGGCGTTCCCTGCGCATGATGCGGAAACTCTTCGTGTTTGGCACCTTGAAGAAAGGCTTTCCCCTTCACGGCGAGGGTTTGTCCGGCGCCGCCTTTCTGGGCGCCTACAGGACGCGAGAGCGCTTCCCGATGCTGATCGCAGGACCTCGCTTCGCTCCGATGATGTTCAATGAGCCAGGCGTCGGCTTCCAGGTCGGCGGCGAACTCTACGCTGTGGACGATCGCGCCTTGGCAAACCTCGACAGGATGGAATCCGTCGGCAAGCCCGGAAATTTGCGCGTGCTGATCGAAGCAGAGCCTGTCGGTGGCGGGGCGCCTGTCTCGGCATATGTCTACATGAAGACCCGGCATCTCGCCGCCCCGATCCACTCCGGATATCTCGAGGACTACGATGATCGGCGCTTCACGCGTTCATCGGGCAGCTAGAACCCTTCCAGGAAAAGTGCATGGCGTTTCCCGCCTGGTTCGGCCCTCATTTCTGCGACGCCAAGTGATCCACCTCGCCACGGATGCTCCGGCGGTTTTTTTCGGCGAGGGATTTTGAGCTAAGGTGACGCACACCGATGCGGCAGAGAGCATCCAGATGACTGAACGTACCGGCACAAGAGACAGCAACACGGCAGTCGCAAGCGATCCCGCCGACGACGATCCTCGCCTGGCATTCATCTATCAGGAGGCAGTGCGAGGCCTCAATCATCAGCAGAACCTCGTCGAGAACATGAACACGCGCGCCGGCAGCCTCATCTTCGCCACCGCGTTTGTAAACTCGTTGCTTGGCGCAAGGGCGCTTTCCGACGGGCTCGGGCTCTGGGATTGGATCGCAGTGGCCCTGCTGTTCGGCATTGGCGGGCTGATCGTCTTCCTGCTTTGGCCCTATCACAAATACACGTTCCGCTTCGATCCGGAAGAGCTGCTCCATCACTATGTCGATGGCGACAGGCCGCTGAAGATATCGGCCATGCAGCGCGCGCTTGCCCTTCGCATCAAGGCGGACATGGCCAGCAACTGGCGCATCATCCAGCGGCTTCGGGTAGCATTGCAGATCGCGCTCGTTCTTTTGTTGTTCGATATCCTCGCCTGGCTTTTCGCGGTCGCCGGCATTTGACACGCACGATTTTGGGCCGATGGCTGGGCGGCGCTGTTATCCTGCGCAGGCGCCGTCGCAAGCGAATTAATCGATCGAAACTGCAACTCTTCGGCTTTCTGCGTAGGAACCCTCAACACCAAAAAAGGGCGGCGCAAGCGCCGCCCCACATCCTTGGGAGGATGATTTCGAGACGGTCAGGCTGCCTTGATTTCCTCGTCGATGGCGTCGGCCTGGCGCGCGCTCTTCAGCGCCTTGGCCCACCAGGCTACGTCGTTGACCAGCGCGGTCGCGGCCTGGTTCAGGTGCTCGATCTCCTCGAGCTTCTTCTCGCCCTGACGCACGGCGAGGAAGTCGCCCCAGGCGATATGGACGGCCGACTTGACCGGCGCCATCTGCAATTCGACCGCATGGAGGCGGAGCTGTTCGACGGCCCGGGCGCCGCCGACGCTGCCATAGCCGACGAAGCCGGCCGGCTTCTTGTTCCATTCATTGGCGGCGTAGTCGATGGCGTTCTTCAGCACGGCCGTGGGGCCGTGATTGTACTCGGCGGCGGTGAAGATGAAGCCGTCATATTCGGCGACCTTCTTCTGCCAGCGCTGCGCCACCTCGTTGGTCGACGGCACCCAGGCGGAGGATGCGACCTCGTCGAAGAAAGGCATCGGGAAATCGCGCAGGTCGACGACATCGACCTCGATGTCGGCATGCGACTTGGCGATCTTGGCGATCCACTGGGTAGGCACGTCAGCGAAGCGCGCGGCGCGTGTCGAACCGACGATGATGGCGATCTTGGGTTTGGACATAGGGCTCTCCTGGTAAGCAATTCCGGGGCAGGTAAGACTGGTATCGTTTGGATACCGGGGCTATATGAGTTCCTGTCAACTTCGTGCGCAAGGAGGCACCTTTTTGTTACTGAGGAACCCGCACAACACCGAAGACTGCCGTGCCGTTTCGGAAATCCTGCAGCGCGTCGGCGACAAGTGGACCGTGCTCGTCGTCGGCAAGCTCGGCGACGGACCGCTGCGCTTCAATGAGCTGCGCGCGGCTGTCGGCGGCATCTCGCAGAAGATGCTGACCACCACCTTGCGCGGGCTGGAACGCGACGGTTTCGTCACCCGCACCGTGTTCCCGACCATTCCGCCGCGGGTCGATTACGAGCTGACCGAACTCGGCCATGAACTGCTGGTCCCCGTCAGCGCGCTCGGCGAATGGGCGCGCAGGAACACCACGCGCGTGCGGGCCGCGCGTGCGAAATTCGATGGTCTGCATGGCTGAAATTCTACAGTCGTTCAGCAATCGTTGACTGATTGTCTTCGTGCCTGCACCGCCGCCGCAGGGCTGAAAGACAGTTTGACAGCGGTCCTAGGCTTTAGCTTTCGGCTGGAACGGCCTTCGGCTTGCCCTCGCCGTCCAGCGCCACCATGACGAAATCGGCATGCGTGACCTTTTCCATCAGGTCGGACAGATAGCGCTGCGCCCAAGCCTCGACCTTGAGCGTCATCGAGGTGCGGCCGACGCGCTCGACATGGGTGTAGATGCACAACGTGTCACCGATCTTCATCGGCTTGGCGAACGACATCTCCTTGACCGCCGCCGTCACCACCCGGCCCTTGGCGCGCTCGGCGGCGCGGATGCCGCAGGCAAGGTCCATCTGCGCCATCACCCAGCCGCCGAAAATGTCGCCGGCGGCATTGGCGTCCGAAGGCATGGCCAGCGTGCGCAGCGTCAGATCGCCGACCGGCCGTCCGTCCGCGTAGTGCACCATGCAAGATATCCCCAGAGATCGACTGCTGCTGATCCCGTATCGTCAAGGCGCCAACGCGTCAACGCGGGATGATCGCGATCCGCGGGCTCGTGCCGGCTGTGACCTTCATTTCGCGTCCCACGCAAGGACTCGCGGCGTTCTAGAAATAGCGCTCGAGGTTCGCTCGAATGCGATCCAGAACGGTATGCCCGGAAACGTCGGGGACGAACGCCTTGCCGGTGATGGCCTCGTAAGCCTGCGCATAGACTTTGGAGGCCTGTTCGACGATCTCATCCGGGATTTCCGGAATAGGCTCCCTGTAAGGGTCGCAGCGCGCCGTCACCCACGAGCGAATGAAATCCTTGTCGAAACTCTCCGGCCGCGTGCCGTTCGCCAGGGCCTGTTCGTAACTCCCGGCGATCCAGTACCGGCTGCTGTCGGGCGTGTGGATTTCGTCGGCCAGGATGATCGTCCTGTTTTTGTCGGTGCCGAATTCGTACTTCGTATCGGCGAGGATCAGGCCGCGTTCGGCGGCGCGCGCCTGGCCGCGGGCGAACAGGTTCAAGGCGTAATCCGAGACGGTGTCCCACTGCGCCTGCGTGAGCAGGCCCTGTTCGATGATCTCGGCCCTGGACAGCGGCTCGTCATGGCCGCCATGCGTGGCCTTGCTGGTCGGCGTGATGACGGGCTCGGCCAGCCTCTCATTGTCGCGTAGCCCGTCCGGCAGGCGCATGCCGTACATGTCCCGTTCGCCACGCCGGTAGCGCGTCAGGATCGAGGTGCTGGTGGTTCCCGCCAGATAGCCGCGCACGACGATCTCGACCGGAAGGATGTCGAGCCTAGTGCCGACGACGACGTTCGGGTCGGGATATTCCAGAACATGGTTCGGGCAGATATCGGCGGTTTCCTCGAACCAGTACCGCGCCGTCTGCGTCAGGATTTCGCCCTTGAACGGGATCGAGGTCAGGATGGTGTCGAAGGCGCTGAGGCGGTCTGTGGCGATAATGATGCGTCTGTTGTCCGGCAAGTCGTAATTCTCGCGGACCTTGCCCTTGTAGTGACCCGGCAGTTCGGGAATGAAAGCATCCGACAGGACACGCATGGGATCTCCTGTCTTGCGCAGAGTGGCCGATGTCCTCGCATAAGCTGTCGACCCCATGCGTATCAAGCGGGATGTTAAGGGTTCCCCCGCAAATGGACCCGGCATCGCGGTCGCTTTTTTCACAACGCATGCCGGAAGGTCCAGCGACGCGGCAAGCCCACCCCGTCTAGGCTGCGGCCAGATTTCCGGAGCCGGCCGTACCCATCATGCAGACCTATGACTTCATTATCGTCGGCTCCGGTTCGGCCGGTTCGGTGTTGGCGAACAAGCTCTCGGCCTCGGGCCGTTTCTCCGTGCTAGTGCTCGAAGCCGGCGGCAGCGACCGCCGCTTCTACGTGCAGATGCCGCTCGGCTATGGCAAGACCTTCTTCGACCCCACGGTCAACTGGAACTACAAGACGGAAGCTGATCCCGGTCTTGGCGGCAATGTCGACCACTGGCCGCGCGGCAAGCTGCTTGGCGGGTCGAGCTCGATCAACGCCATGGTGTGGATCAGGGGCGCGCGTGAGGATTTCGACGACTGGCGCGATGCCGGCAATCGTGGTTGGGGTTACGACGACCTGCTGCCGGCCTTCAAGGCGCTGGAAGACAACCAGGCCGGGGCCGACAGATGGCGCGGCACTGGCGGCCCGCTGCACATCAGTGATACGTCTGATGCCGTCCACCCGCTGACAAAGCGCTACCTCGCCGCCGCCCAGCAGGCCGGACTGCCGTTCAATCCCGATTTCAATGGCGCTGCCCAGGAAGGCGTCGGCATCTACCAGATCTCGACCCGCAACGGCCGCCGCATGTCGGCCGCGCGCGCCTTCCTGCGCCCGGCGATGAAGCGCGCAAACGTCCGTGTCGAGACCAACGCGCTGGCGAGCCGCCTCCTGTTCGAAGGCAAGCGCGCGGTCGGCATCGAATATCTGCAGAACGGCCAGACGAAGACGGCCCGCGCCGGCCGCGAAATTATCCTGTCGGCCGGCTCGATCAACTCGCCGCAGCTTCTGCAACTCTCAGGCGTCGGTCCGTCAGCCCTGCTGAAGGGATTGGGCATCCCGATCATTCACGCCAACGAGAATGTCGGCGCCAATCTGCAGGATCATGTCGGCATCAACTACACCTTCAAGGGCAAATTGCCGACGCTCAACCAGATCCTGCGTCCCTGGTGGGGCAAGCTCATGGTCGGCATGCAATACATCCTGACGCGCTCCGGCCCGCTGTCGCTGTCGATGAATCATGGCGGCGGCTTCTTCCGCACCGACCCGGCCTTTTCGCGCCCCAACATGCAGCTCTATTTCCAGGCGTTTTCGACCGTGATCCCGAAGAGCGGCGAGCGTCCGATCCTGACTCCCGACCCTTGGCCGGGCTTCTCCATCGGCCTGTCCAATTGCCGCCCATCGAGCCGCGGCGAGATCATGATCCGCTCCAGCAATCCGTTGGACTATCCCAGGATCGTCGCCAACGCCTATTCGACCAATGCCGATGTCGAGGAGATGCTGGCGGCGGTGAAATTCGTGCGCAAGATCGCCTCGATGCCGGCCCTGGCGGAGATCATCGCCGAGGAGGTTTTGCCAGGCCCGTCAATCACTTCGGACGCCGACCTGATCACGGATTTCAGGAAACGCTCCGGCACCGTCTATCATCCGGTCTCGACCTGCCGCATGGGACCCGATCCCTCGCGCGCCGTGGTCGATCCGCGGCTCAAGGTACATGGGCTGGAAGGCTTGCGCGTCATCGACGCCTCGATCTTCCCCGACAACATCACCGGCAACACCAACGCCGCCTCGATCCTGACCGGATGGAAAGGCGCCGAACTGGTTCTGGAGGACCAAGAATGAAGATCACCGACGTCAAGACCTGGGTTGTCGGCAATCCCCCGCCCGGCATCGGCGGCAAGTATTTCATCTTCGTCAAGCTCACCACCGATGGCGGTGTGGTGGGATACGGCGAGGCTTATAACGCCACCTTCTCCGCCCATGTCACGGCCAGGATGATCGAGGACATGGCCGAGCGCTATCTCGTCGGCGGCGATCCGCATGACATCGAGAACTTCTTTCGTCGCGCCTATTCCTCTGGATTCACCCAGCGCCCCGATGTGTCCGGCATGGGCTGCTTCTCGGCGCTGGAAATGGCCTGTTGGGACATCATCGGCAAGGAAGCCGGCAAACCCGTCTACAAGCTGCTCGGCGGCCAGGTGCATGAGACGCTGCGCTCCTACACCTATCTCTATCCGCATACCGGCAGCGTCCATTCCGAGGATGCCCCGGACGGCAGGAACGTCTACAACGATCCCGAAATGGCGGCGGCCTGCGCGCTCGAATATGTCGAGCAGGGTTTCAATGCCGTCAAGCTCGACCCGGCCGGTCCCTACACCGCCTTTGACGGCCACCAGCCGCGCCTGCTCGACATCGACGTCTCGACCCGCATGATCAAGGCGATCCGCGAGGCGGTGGGCACCCGCGCCGACATATTGTTCGGCACGCATGGCCAGTTCACCGCCTCCGGCGCCCTCCGCCTGGCGCGCGCCATCGAGCCCTATGACCCCTTGTGGTTCGAGGAGCCGGTGCCGCCCGACATGCCCGAGGTGATGGCGCAAGTCGCACGCGCGACCTCCATCCCGATCGCCACCGGCGAGCGGCTGACGACCAAGTTCGAGTTCGCCCGCGTCATCGAGAACCGGGCCGCGACCATATTGCAGCCGGACCTCGGCCGCTCCGGCGGCATTCTCGAAACCAAGAAGATCGCCGCCATGGCCGAGGCCTACCACATCCAGATCGCACCGCATTGCTATTGCGGACCGATCGTCGGCGCCGCCAACATCCAGCTGGCGGTGACATTGCCCAACTTCCTGATCCTGGAATCACTGAAGCAATGGGACGGTTTTCACGCCACGCTGCTCAAGAAGAAGATCGAGTGGCAGGACGGCAACGTCATCCCGTCGAAGGAACCCGGCCTCGGCGTCGAGCTCAACGAGGCTGTCTGCGACGCCCATCCCTACACCGGCAAGGACCTGCATTTGCAGATGATGCAAACGCCGCTGATGCCGTGAACGAGCGCCGGACGGCGGGCTTCACCATGCGGCCGGTCACCTACAGCATGTTCAGCGGCAAGGCACCAAGGATCGGATAGGATCGGCGCTCTGCGACCAGATCAGGCTTTGGGGAGCAGTTTGCTCATGCTCACGCGCTCCTCAACCTCATACCCGCATTTGTGGTAGAACCCCAGAACCTCTGAATTGGAAGCGACAACTTGGAGGTTGATCTTTACGCAGCCAAGGGCGGCGAGCCGCCGTTCGGCTTCCTGGATGAGAGCCTCGCCGATCCCTTTGCGGCGATGGGATTGCAGGACGGCGATGCGGGAAATCCAGCCCCGGTGGCCATCATATCCGGCCATGATCGAACCAACGACCCGACCAGATTCGAGTACGACCAAAAGGAGGGTCGGCTGATGCCTCAGCTTCTCGGGGATCGAACTACGAGCGGCGTTCCAAGGGGTGTCATTGGGGAATGCGTCCTGCCAAAGCGCATCAACTCCGTCAAAATGACTGTCGGTGTATTCAATGATCGAGAACATTCGCGTCCATTCCAGCTGATCTGATTGAAGCCTGAAACAGGGTAGATTATCGGGCGATTTCAGAACCTTAAATGGATCGTTGGAATCACGGCCGCAACGACCTGAATCAGTCCCTCAACGTCTTGATTCAATATCTGAGGGTCAGCGCGCCGGGCAGGATCTCGAAGGTCGCCGGTATGCGCCCAGGCGACTCGCCGTCGATGTCGACCAGCGCGCCGTTCTTTTCCACGTCGCCCAGCGGTTCGACCACCACTTTCCTGCCGCGCAATATGGTAATGGCCGGATGGTTGCGATGCCTGCCGCCATAGAGCAGGCGGATATCCCAGATCAGCTTCAGCTTGCTGGCCGCGCGCAGGATGACGATGTCGAATTGGCCGTCGGTCAGGTCGGCGTCCGGCGCGATCATCATTCCGCCGCCGAAGAATTTGCCGTTGGCCACCGCCACCAGCGCCATTCGCGCCTCGACCGGGGCGCCATCGTCGACCGAAATCGTCACATCCTGGAACCGGTAGCGGGCGAATTCGACCACGGTGCGCCACAGGAACAACGTCTTGGCCGCAACCTTGCCCTTGCGCTTGTCCGCATTGACGGCCCGATCGGTCGCGCCAGAGAGCCCCAGGCTCGCAATGTTGACGAAGTGCCGGCTGGCCAGCGCGCCATGGTCGTCGATATAGCAGATGCGTCCTGCATCGACCGCCCTGCCCTTGGCCCCGGCGATCCGCTTCAGCGTCGCATCCACCTCCTTCGGCAGGCCGAGCCCGCGCGCCAAGTCGATACCCGTGCCGCACGGCAGCAGGCCGAGTTCGGGCGCGCGGCCGTTTTCCATCGAGGCCTGCAGCAGCCCGTCGGCCACCTCGCTCGCCGTGCCGTCGCCACCGGCCGCGATCACCAGGTCGAACCCGTTTGCCGCGAGGTCGAGCGCGAGCCGCTCGGCGTCGCCTTCGGCCTGCGTTTCGCGCAGTTCGAACTCGCCGAAGTGGTCTTTCAGCGAAACGGCGACCTCGGACCAATGCCGTTTCAGCCAGCCGCCGCCGGCAATCGGATTGAGCACCACCCCGACCTTCAATGCGCATCCTCCCCGCAAGGCGCCGAGCACGCGGCCCGATCCTTTGCCGGCATTGAAGCCCGCGCCCGTTGGCGGAGCAATAGGCGCTCTCGGTTCGCGTACTGAAAAAGCAGGGCAGGCTGTCTAAGGCCTTGGAGCTTGAAAATTCCGGGGCTTCTGGCAATGGTCCCCGATAATCCCGCTATCCACAGCCTCAGGGCCATTCCCCAAGGCCCTTCCCCGGCGTAAATTCAACCCATCTCAGGCGGCTACCGATCACCCAGCCGAAAGGCGAAAGTGAAAGGCGGATTTCCTGAGGCCCGTACGGCCCGAAGCGAGAGCAGGCTCGCCTGCTTCGAGGGACGGAAGCCGAGACCTACGGGGCCGCGGAAAGCGTGCCAACGCCGACGGCGGACCGATGCTGCCATGAAGGACGGCAAAAACCTTCGATGGCCGCAGGGCAAAGCCCGCAAGGGTGGAGACCGGCGTGGTCTAGAACGGGCGCGGCCTTCGGGCGGCGACTGGCAGGACCGTCAACATCAAGGCCGGCATGGTGCGACGACTTTAGGGAAGTTGCTGCCGTGACCGTGTCCTGGTCTGACAGGGAGGCGCTGGGAGAAATCCCGGCGCCGACTGTCTTTTTCCTCCCGCTCAGGCGCCTTCCCGGCGAAGTTGCGGGCGCCGCTTCACCGCGCGCCAAAATCGGTTAGTATCGCCTTGTCAGAGCCCGCCTGCGTTTGCAGGCGGGCTCGCTGAAGGGGGACACTTCATGACATTGATCCAGAAGCTTGCCGCCGCCACGGCCTGATCGGCCATGGTCCTGTTCCGCTTCATGAAGCGTATCATCAGGACGATCCTCTGGCTGATCGTCATCATTGTCCTGATCCCGATCGCCGGGCTGGCCTACGGTTTCCTGACGACGCCGTCGCTGGACAAGGCACCGTTGCCGGGCATCGCCGAAGGCGCGCCGCCGTCGGCGCTCGCCGCCAGGGTGCGCGCCGAAATCCCCGGCTACCAGCGGCCGCAGGAATCGACCTTTCTCACCTACCCGGAATGGGCCATCGTCTATGCCGCGCGCGAATATGCCGGTTTCGTCGCCAAGGACCAGCCGAGCGGCTTTCCTTGCTTCGCCTATGTCGGCCGCTTCTGGCAGGACTACGCCATGGTGATCCGCGCCAGCTCCGCCTATAAATTCAACTACGCCAACCACCAGATGCCGGTCGTCATCGGCACCAGCCACACGATTGAGCATGCCCTGCAATGGGCTTATGAAAACACGGTCGGCCGCATCACCGAGGCGATTGCGGGCAGACGCACGGCGACTGACATCTACCAGGGCAAGGTGGCGGCCGAATACGCCGCCTTCCTCGACCAAGGGCCGTGGTACCAGTTTCCCTATGCCGAGAAGCGCGCCGGGCTTTTCGCCGTCCAGCCGGCGCCGGGCGACAGCGCCGTGCGCTCCAGCGAACGAAAGCTTGCCTTCGGCCTCGCCGACACTATCAAGCAGTTCTATGCCGACCTGATCAGGCAGGCACTCGCGGCAACGCCCGATCCGGCCTTCCTCGACATCCATGTCTGGGCCAAGGGGCCGGTCGGCGAAGCGACGCGCAACGAAGCCGACACCTTGCTCGAACGCGACTACGGCCCCGACGGCACCGTTTTCGTCACCAAGCGCTATCAGGTGTTCACCGACATGATCCCGCGCCTGATCGACAAGGGCGTCTCATTCGTCGAAATCGGCGGCAATGACGAGATCATGGTCACCGTGCTCTCCACGGATTCGATCGCCGTCCCCGAAGGCATGCGCATCCTGTTCAGCTATCCGCTGCCGGCCGATCCATCGACACGCCGCACCGGCATGGTCGTAGCCGTACCCAAGCTGCATCTGGTATTGCCGGCGCTGATCAAATCAGGCGCCAGGCTGGAGCACGTCTACGACTACTGAGGCCTTTCGGCCACGGTGCGCGGAGAACGGCTGTGTCGAGCGCCCCGCCATGCTCATTCCACAATCGCGGCCAAATCCCGCCTTGTTCGCGCGCGATGGACTGTCGCATGTCGCCCAAAGCGTGCCCGCGGGCCGCACCCAATGGGTCGCGACATGCATCTGAATGGCTGCCGAGGGGCACATCGAGGGGACGAGACCGTGATCAAGACCGCCCTTGTCGCCATGACCATCGTCGGCTGCGACTGCGACGCCAAGCTTTGCGAATATATCGGCGAGACGCCGGCCAAGTGGTCGACCATCGCCGAGTGCGAGGCGGCTATGAAGAGCCAGATGCTGCACGAGCGCAATTTCAACTATCCGCTCGTCTCTGGCATCTGCCGCGCGAAAGGTTCCGCGTCCTCCTCGCAACTGGCCACGACCGCTTCGCGCCCGGAGCTGACGCCCGCCAGCCGCGCCGTTGAACCGACGAGCCCGCTGCCGCCCGAACTGAGCCACAGGCCGACCGTCCCGGTCGGCTCGCCCACGACGGCGATGGAAGCGGCCGCCGCGCGGCCGGTCGCCTATGAACAGGTGGTCGATGGCGGCACCGGCGTGCTCTATCGCACGAAAAACGGCTATGCCGTCGTCAAGACCGATCTTGGCCGCGCCGTATCGGCAACCGCCGACATGGCCAAGCGGTCGGCCAACTGGCTGGCTGGCCTGGTGCCGAGCAAGCTGTAGGGACGAAGCCTTCTTCACCGGCGTCACCAATGCCGGTCTTGTCATCGGTCGCCGCCACCTTGGATCTGAAGGGGCAAACTCGCGCCAGGGTTGCAAGCTGGATAGGAATGCAGCATTGTGTCGACCGCAATGATGAAGGGGGGCCTTCCATGAAACCAGCGGTCCGAACTGCGGCTGCCTTGATGCTGGCGCTTGCTCCGGGATCGGTCGGCGCGCAAGGCGTGGATCCAGGTGACGACAAGGGGATCATCTTCGCTCCGGGCGATCCCGACATGGCTGCGGCGACCAAGCAGGCGCTCGCCGGCCTGGATGAATTCCTGGCACTGTCCGAAATGCCTCCCTCCGGCACGAACAGGTTCAAATTGAAGGTCAAGGTGCGGGAGGGGCATGTCACCGAGCACTTCTGGGTCATACCGTTCCGCCGCGCCGGGACAGGGTTTGTCGGCATATTGGCCAATGAGCCGGAGGCAGTGCACAACGTCGTGCTCGGCCAGAACATAGAATTCACCAGGGACGACATTTCCGACTGGGGATATACGCGCGACGGCCATCAGGTCGGCAGCTTCACGATCTGCGTGATGTTGAAGCGAATGTCGAAAGAAGAGGCGGACGATATGCGCGAAAAGTACGGCTTCGACTGCTGACGGGAACGCCGGCTGATCAAGCCGCTTCGTCCCCGGCGCCGATCTTGCGCACCAGCGCCGCCGTCGCCAGCATGGCGCCCATGTCCGATATCATCGGCGCGACATGGGCCTGGTAGCTCAGTGGCACCGAAATGGCGGGCAGCTCGAAGAAATTCTTCGCCTGCGGCAGGAGCAGAAAACCCTCGCTGCCGTTGAGGGCCACGCGCGCCGGTTCCTCCGGCCAAGTTTCGCCCAGCCATTTCAGCGCTTGCGCCAATCGGCCGCTCACCAACGGCCGCGCCGCCTCGGCATTGTCGGTGCGGAACTCATAGGCGGCATCGAGTTCCGGCACGCCGGACGACAGTTCCTGCATCTTGGCTGCGAACATGCCGCGGAAGAAGCCGACGACCGCATTGGTCCGCCGCGTCGCCACCAGTATTCCCGGGAACGGTTCGATGGCTTCGAAGGCGACGATCACGCCTTTGAAGGCCGTCGATGAGCCCTGGCCTGCCCGTTCCCGCAGTTCCGCTTCGTAGAGCTCGAACAAAAACTCTTCGTAACGGCCGGAGACGACATCGTCGAACGACTGCCGGTTGAACGGCCCGACCGCCTCGCGCGGCAGCCGGTCGAAGGAATTTGGCCTGCCCCCATGCGAATAGCGCACGTCGCGGATGAAGCTGAATATGATGGGCAGCAATGTTTGCCGAAATGATTGCTGCAGCCGCGTCGCCGGCTTCATCGCCTGGAAATAAAGCAGGATCGAAACCGCGAAGCCGGCGACATAGAGAAACACATGCGGGGTCGAGAACCATTGCTCGTTGGGATCGGCGACCTTGTTGAACAGCCAAGCGACCAGCACCACCGTCGCCAGCACCAGGCCGACGAACAGCGGCACCCGCCAGCGCACCTGCCGCACTGCCGAAGCCCGCGCAGCTTCACAGGCCTCGATGTTTTTCCGGATGCCGGCAATCACGGCGTCGCCAGGCATGAAATCCGCTGTTTCCACCGCCACCCCCGCTTGCCCGGACCGGTTCATGATAGCCGGTTTTGTCTGAAGTATCGACTGTGGCGCCTTTTCAACAGATGCTTGCGCCACCCCTCATTTCGCCAATCATCAGCGCTTGGAAAAGCGCCGACATGGCGATCTTGGCCGATGTCCACACCTGTAGTTACGGAAAAACCGCGCTCAACCGCCTCTCCACCTTGTCACGCATGCGGCCCTCCAATCCCTCCACCGGCGCCAGCCGCTCATGATCCCCGGCGCGCAGCCGCACAAACGGATGCATTCGGTAGGAAACGACAGACCCCCGCGTTTCCGCATCGGCGCTGATGTCGGCGACAAGGATCCCGCCAATGCGTCCCGGCCAAGGCTGGCGGACAAGGGCGGTGCCGAGGAAATCGCCAAGTCCATAGGCGACGATCGTATCGCCGATCCGCTCCACCGGCTGCACGACATGGGCGTGGTGGCCGGCGATCAGCCCGACGCCCTGCCCTGCCAGGCGCCTCGCCAGTGTCCGCGTTTCGACGCGCGGAAAGTGGCGGAACTCCCAATCCCAATGCGGCACGGCGCAGAGGAGATCGAACCCGTCACCTCGCCGGCGGGCAATATCGCCGGTCATCGATACGCGGCCGGCGAACAGGTCCTCGCCCGCATTGCGCCACAACGTGAAGGCGGCGAACCCGACAGTCAGCGGTCCGACTTCGACAGGCTGCACCGGGCCTTTGTCGGCGAGGCCAATAGTGCGGATACCGAGCCGCGCGAGCGCAGCCACGGTCTCGTCGAAACCGGCGACGCCCTGGTCGAGCACATGGTTGTTGGCCAGCGACAGCACCAGTCTTTCGCGCGCGATGCCGACTGCCGCCAACGCGTCGCCGAGAAAGCGCTCGCTCATCGCGTGATGGGTGCCGAGCCAGGTGCCGAGCACGGCGTTTGGCTTGTCCACGACAGGGCTTTCGCAATTGCCGATCACCAGATCGGACGCGCCAAGCAGCGTCTTGATCGCCGGATCGCAGTCCGGCGCGCGGCGGTTGGCCACCGCCGAAATGTCGCCGACGAAGGCGAGCCGCACCGTCCGCCCCGGCGCCCGATCCATCATCGTGCCGGCCATCGGCGCGAAGCCCTGCACATCACCGGCCAGCGACGGCTTCAGGAACCGCGGCAGCCACGACAGTTTGTAGGAGAGCGGATAGTTCGACACGCGATGCCCAATCGTTTGCCCTGTGTAGACCGTCCGCCGGGCGCGTTGAAGCCAGCCCAATGACAATCATGCGTCCGGGCCGGCAGACGCGGCATTGCAAATACGTGTATGATTGCCGGCACGACGCCATGGGAGGGGGAAAATGACACCACTGGCAAGCCTGCTGGCATTGGCACTTGCTCTGGTTCTGCCGATGTCTTCGGCCCAGGCCGCCATGCCCGAAAGCGCGGCCGCTCTGTTCGAGGCCAAAACCGTGGTCGCGCGCGACACGGCGTTATCGGCGCTGGAGGCAGCCGCATCCACCGACCCGGCATCCGCCTATGCCGCCGGCGCCGGCGAATTCTTCAGCGCGCTTGAATTGCTGGCCAGCGGCCTGCACCGCCACGGCTTCGAGAGCCCGCGATCCTTCATGCTGCCGCTGATGCGGCTGCCGGTGCCGGAAAACCCGAACCCCGAGCCGCTGAGCTACGAGCAGTTCCGCGCCATTCTGGTTGCCTTCCGCGACCGGCTCGAGAAATCCGCAGCCACGCTTGGCTCGGTACCGGCCGGCGCCGATATCGGCATTGTCATCGACCTCACCCACGTCGGCATCGACCTCGACGAGGACGGCACGATCGCGCCCGACGAAAGCATGGCCGCCATAATGGCCTCGCTGTCGCGCGGCGGCGTAACGCCCGACGATGCCGGGCCTGCGCTCACCTTCCGCTTCGACCGCGCCGACGGTTATTGGCTGCAGGGCTATGCCGAATTCCTGATGGCGCAGGCCGATTTCTGGCTTGCGCATGATTTCAGGAGCACGTTCGACGGTTCCTTCCACATGCTCTTCCCGCGCGCAAAACTGCCGTTGCAGGACATCCTTGTTCCACCGGCTGGCGACATGGGCAGCAGCATCTTCTCCTCGGAATGGCGCATCGCCGATTTCATCTCTCTGGTGCATCTCGTGAACTGGCCGGTGGTCGAGCCCGAACGGCGGCAGGCGGCGCGCCGTCACCTGCTGGAGATGATCCGGCTGTCGCGCGAGGACTGGAAGGCAATCCGCGCCGAGACCGACAATGACCGCGAATGGCTGCCGGGGCCGCATCAGAAGGGCGAGAACCCGCTCACCGGCCTCGAAGTCGGCGAGCAGCAGGTCGCGGCCTGGCTCGCCACCTTGACCATGGCCGAGGACCTGCTCGAAGGCCGCGTGCTGCTGCCGCATTTCCGCATCACCGGCAAGGGCATCAACATGAAGCGCTTCTTCGACGAGCCGAAACCTTTCGACCTGGTGCTGTCGATCACCGGCCCGGCCATCGCGCCGTATCTCGAAAGCGGCACAATCCTGACCAGCGACGATTTCGACCAGATCCAGAGCGAATTCGGCGGCGGTGGTTTTCTGACATTTGCGCTGTGGTTCAATTGACGGCCTAACAGGACTGCGTCCCTGGGTGGTCAGCGCCAGCCCCCACCCGGACCTGCGGTCCGACCTCCCCACAAGGGGGAGGTAGAAGCTCCGTCGCAACGCCTCGGAAGATCGCGCCCTGGTACAACACCGCTTCCGCCTCCTCCGGCGCGAACCGCCGCGCCAGCGTGCGAAAGGCGCTGTGCACGCCGTCGCGATCGACGTTGCAGCTTCTGAGATGGCGCACGGCCAAGGTCGGATCGAACGCCGTGCGGCCATGCAGGACGCGCTGGTTGTCGAAGACCAGCACCTCGCCGGGCTGAAGCTTGGTGCTGGAACTGGCTTTGCGGATCGCAGATCAATCACCTCAGTTCAGCCAGCGCCCTGCCAGTGTAAAGCCAAGCAGGTCTATCGTTGAAGGCGAACCAACAGCGCCGAGAGCACGAGGCCGGACGGCGCGGCCTGCCGGAGAACCCGGTGGCCGATCAAGGGCCGCCGCGAGACCGCCATAAGGGCCGGGACTCTGCGGCGGGCGGTAGCAGTTCTGGGCGACGCCATGAGCCTGCTCGGCAGGGCGGAATGACACGGGCTACCGTCGCGGACCCGCTGAAACGGCCATTCGCTTCAATTAGCAAGAGCTGTTTTGCTTGACTCGGCCGTTAAAAGCAGGCAGCAAAATAGTCTTGGAAGGGCTGCAATACCGCGTTCATGATCGTGGACGAGCCTTTTTTGGCACAAAGTCCACGTCTCTCGGTTGGTTTTGAGAGGGATTGGTTAACCAACTTTGTCCATATTTTGAAGCAATCGGCAACCAAAGACAGGCGCGGCAAACGCGTCGGGGACCACCTGGGATCACTCACAGAATGGTCGTCGCGGCTATCACAGCCGCGGACGTGGGAGCCGATTGGAGCAAGATTGGTTGAATGGCGTTCTTGAGTAAGAAAATCGTCGGGGACAGGCGGTGGGACGGCGAAACTGCCGACAACACGTCACGTGCCTCATCCCTCAACTCTAAGCGGATGGTCCGTTGGGTCGCCGTGCCCGGCGTCAGCGCTGCCGTTGGCCTGTGGCTGGTCGGGACAATGGCTGGTCTGAGCTCCGTCGGCGCTTCGCTGTCGTCGACATCGAGCGTCCTGCCGCAGAGGCTGGCCATGCCGGGCTCGCTCGCTCTTGCCGATCCGCTGAAACAGCATTTCCTGATGCCCGCTGCGCCATTCGCACTGGCCAACGCCGATGGCGGCACGCAGGCGCTGCAGAACCATGCCGTGCAATGCGGCTCCGGATGCTTCAGGCTGGCCGCGCTCGCTCCCCGGACGGAAAAGTCGGCGCGCCTCGTGGCCGCGTCCACGGCACACCCTGTCCCGGTCGCCAAGACGACCTCGCAGGAGCGCTTCGAGCGCATGGAAGCATCTCTCTCGCCAAGCAAGCTCGCCGCCGCCTTCGCCAACGCGGCCAAGCCCGCGGCCGCGGCCGGCGCACCCGCCCGTCCCATCATCTCGACCTCCGCTCCACAGGTCGCCGAGGCATCGCTGGTGCCGGGCGCCAAGCTCGTCGCCAGCCTGTCGGAAGACTTGCCGGCACCCGCGGCGGAGCGCTTCGCCCGGATCGACACCGGCTCGGTGGTTGTCCAGACAGCGCCGCAGCCGATGCATTTTGCCCGGCCGGATGCCGGCACGCCGGACAATTCGCAACTGGCCCTCGCGCTCGCACGGTCGCTGCCTGTCGAGGACGAGGCATTCGCCTCGCCATTGCCGATGACCGAGTCTTCGGCCGATGTCGCGGTTTCGCCTGTCGAAACCCGGCAGGAGCAGCCGGGCGATGCCGCGGCCTTGCCCGACGCGCTCACCGATGACGTGCCGCTGCCGACCCGTCGCCCGCAATTCGACGCGCCGGCGCCGTTGAAGTCCGTGGAGCAGGAAAAACCGGCTCAACAGCCCAAGGTCGTGCAGCAGAAGCCGGCATCTCAGACAAAGCCGGTCCAGCAAGCCCAGCCGGCAAAGCCGGCCCGGCAGGGCCGGCCGGCAGATGGCGGCGACGCCTTGGCCTATGCGAAGCCAGACACGCCTTCGGGCGGCCTCGGCCAGGCGTTCAGGAACCTGTTTAACGCGCCGGGCAGTTCCAGGAGCGGAGCCGGCAGCGGCGTCGCCGTCTATGACATCAGCGCCAAGACCGTCTACATGCCCGACGGTTCGAGGCTCGAAGCGCATTCAGGCATCGGCGCCATGGCGGACCAGCCGCGCTATGCCGATCAAAAGAACCGCGGACCGACACCGCCCAACACCTACAATCTGTCGCTGCGCGAGTCGCGCTTTCATGGTGTCGAGGCTTTGCGTCTGACGCCCGTCGATGGCCGCAACAAATACAATCGTGACGGCCTGCTGGCCCACACCTACCTGCTTCGGGGCCGCTACGCACAGTCCAGTGGCTGCGTCGCCTTCAAGGACTATGCGCGCTTCCTCGCCGCCTTCAAGAAGGGCAAAATCAAGCGCCTCGTCGTGGTGCCGCGCCTGAACGGATCGCCGACACGCGTGGCGGACAACGCACGCGGCGCCTGACCGCAATCGGCAGGCATCACCGGTACTTGCCTCCTCCTGACAGCCTTCTGTCAGGAGCTGTATCTGGTGATGCGCCTCGGCTGATCGCGCTCTTTCCATTTTCGCCAAGACCTCCCATATTCCGGACATGGCCAAATCCACCGAAAAGAGAACGCCGCCGACGGCGAATGACGACCGCGCCGCGCCGAAGCGGCGCAGCCCGCTGACCGATTTCCTCGACGCCTCGGAACCGCTGCACAAAGGCGGCTTCGCCGAGATGCCGCAGCCCGAACTGTCCGGCACGCCGCTCACCGGTTCGGTCGCGGACTGGGCCGAGCAGATCGAGCAGGAAGCCGAACGCGAAGGGCGCCAGGCCGGCAAGGACGGCGGCAAGTCGCCGAAGCCGTCGAAGAAGATCCCCGAGCGCTCCGCAGCGCCCGGGCGCACGGCGCGCGGCACGTCGATGGGCGGCGCGGCGACAGCCCGCGAGCGCGCGGCGGCCGGCCTCAATCCCGTCGCAGGCCTCGACGTCTCGCTCGAGGAAGCCGAGACGATGACGTCGAGCGGCGTCACCGCGACGGTGGCGGCTCTCTCGGCATTGATCGAATCCGGCAATCCGCTGCACAAGGACGGCGTGCTGTGGACGCCGCACCGGCCTGCCCGCCCGGAGAAATCCGAAGGCGGCATCACCATCAAGATGGTGTCGGATTTCGAGCCGGCCGGCGACCAGCCGACCGCCATCAAGGACCTGGTCGAGGGCGTCCAGAACAACGACCGCACCCAGGTGCTGCTTGGCGTCACCGGCTCGGGCAAGACCTTCACCATGGCCAAGGTGATCGAGGAGACGCAGCGTCCCGCCTTGATCCTGGCGCCGAACAAGACGCTGGCGGCGCAGCTTTATTCCGAGTTCAAGAAATTCTTCCCCGACAATGCGGTGGAGTATTTCGTCTCCTACTACGACTACTACCAGCCGGAAGCCTACGTCCCGCGCACCGACACCTTCATCGAGAAGGAATCCTCCATCAACGAGCAGATCGATCGCATGCGCCACTCGGCGACGCGCTCGCTGCTCGAACGCGACGACGTCATCATCGTCGCTTCGGTCTCCTGCATCTACGGTATCGGCTCGGTCGAGACCTATACCGCGATGACCTTCCAGATGCAGATCGGCGACCGGCTCGACCAGCGCGCTCTGCTCGCCGATCTCGTCGCCCAGCAATACAAACGCCAGGACGTCAATTTCGTGCGCGGCTCGTTCCGCGTGCGCGGCGACACGATCGAGATCTTCCCGGCCCACCTTGAGGATCGCGCCTGGCGCATCTCCATGTTCGGCGACGAGATCGAGGCGATCACCGAATTCGACCCGCTGACCGGCCAGAAAACGGGCGAGCTGAAAAGCGTCAAGATCTACGCCAATTCGCACTATGTGACGCCGCGCCCGACGCTGAACCAGGCCATCAAGTCGATCAGGGAAGAGCTCAAGCACCGTCTGGTCGAACTCGAGCGCGCCGGCCGCCTGCTCGAGGCGCAGCGTCTGGAACAGCGCACCCGCTTCGACCTGGAAATGCTGGAAGCCACCGGCTCCTGCGCCGGCATCGAGAACTATTCGCGCTATCTCACCGGCCGCCAGCCGGGCGATCCGCCGCCGACCCTGTTCGAATATATCCCCGACAATGCGCTGGTCTTCATCGACGAAAGCCACGTCACCGTGCCGCAGATCGGCGGCATGTATCGCGGCGACTTCAGGCGCAAGGCGACGCTTGCCGAATACGGCTTCCGCCTGCCTTCCTGCATGGACAACCGGCCGCTGCGTTTCGAGGAATGGGACGCCATGCGCCCGCTCTCGGTCGCTGTCTCGGCAACGCCCGGCGGCTGGGAGATGGAGCAGTCCGGCGGCGTGTTCGCCGAGCAGGTCATCCGACCGACCGGCCTCATCGACCCGCCGGTCGAGGTGCGCCCGGCCAAGACCCAGGTCGACGATGTCGTCGGCGAGATCCGCGAGACGACGAAGGCCGGCTACCGCACGCTGGTCACCGTGCTGACCAAGCGCATGGCTGAGGACCTCACCGAATATCTGCACGAGCAAGGCGTGCGCGTGCGCTACATGCACTCCGACATCGACACGCTGGAGCGCATCGAGATCCTGCGCGACTTGCGCCTCGGCGCCTTCGACGTGCTGGTCGGCATCAACCTTTTGCGCGAGGGGCTCGACATTCCAGAATGCGGCTTCGTCGCAATCCTCGACGCCGACAAGGAAGGTTTTTTGCGCTCCGAGACATCGCTGATCCAGACCATCGGCCGCGCCGCCCGCAATGTCGACGGCAAGGTCATTCTCTACGCGGACCAGGTCACCGGCTCGATGGAACGCGCCATGGCCGAAACCAACCGCCGTCGCGAAAAGCAGATGGAGTGGAACGCCGCCAACGGCATCACGCCGGAATCGGTCAAGTCGCGCATCTCGGATATCCTGGACTCGGTCTACGAGAAGGATCATGTCCGGGCCGACATCTCGCAGTTCACCGACAGCGCCGGCGCCATGATGGGCAACAACCTCAAGGCCCATCTCGACGCGCTGGAGAAGCAGATGCGCGACGCCGCCGCCAATCTCGATTTCGAGAAGGCGGCCCGCATTCGCGACGAGATCAAGCGCCTGCGTGAGATGGAGATGTCGATCTCCGACGATCCGCTGGCCAAATATGCCGATATGGAAAGCCCGGTCTCGGGCCGCGAAAAAGGCAAGCACAACAAGGGCGTGGCCAAGCATCGTACAGCGGAGGAACAGGAGCGCTTCCGCAAGCTCGACGAAGCACGTGCCGCCGAAGAGGCCGCCAAGGCTGCCCGGCCCAACCTCTTCCGCAAGCCTGATCTCGACGAGATGGGCGCCGACGGCGCGGTGCCCGTGAAGAAGCCGCTGTTCGCCAAACCTTCGATCGACGATATGGGTCCGGGCACCGACATGCCGACGCCGGCCGGTGCCGTGTCGCGCTCGCTGTTCAAGAAACAGTCGGCGTCCGAAGCGCACGGTTCCGATTTCGGCATTCCGGGCGAGCCGGTCAAACCGCTGTTCAAGAAAAACTCTCTTGACGAGATGACCGTGCGTCGCACCGAGAAACCGGTCGAGGGAAAAGTGCCGGCGAAGCCACAGCCGATCTCCTCCCTTGTGGGGGCCGGCAGGACAGAGGGGGGCGCGAAGGAACGCGACGACAAACCAATCGTGCGCCAACGCGCCGGCATTGGTTCTTACGAAGACCCCGGCGACGCCCGCCGCGAAAAGCGCCGGCCCGCGAAGACAGGAAGGCCCGGAAAGTAGTTCATTCGAAATGCCGGCGGGACAGCGCCCCCCTCTGTCCTGCCCGTCCTCCGCAGCAGCTGCGGAGGGTCGACCGGACATCTCCCCCAGTGGGAAGATTGGCAGCTTCAGGCCCGCTCGACACTACCCTCCTCTTGCCCAGCGCATGACCTTTGGTGTACTCAGTCCCCACACTCGAACGTCTTGAAAGGAGGGCTGCGTGTTTATCGATCACCATCGTCAGCGTGGCCCGATTTCCGCCCTGCGAGCTTGCTTGCAGGGCTGACCAGGGACGGTCCGGGCTTTTCCCGCTTCGATTTTTGGTCTGCCCTTCGTGGTGCGCATTGCCGAGCCTGATGGCCGCTCGCGCACTGACAAAGTGCATTGAGCCGGACTTTCCGGACAGACCAGAGAAATCGACATGGCCCTGATCAGCCTCAAAGCCCTCGGCGTCACCATGAGTGCGCCGCTCTTTTCCAATCTCGACCTCACCATCGGCAGCGGCGACCGGCTCGGCATCGTTGCCGCCAACGGTCGCGGCAAGTCGACCTTGCTCAAATGCCTGGCCGGCGAGATGGAGCCGACCTCCGGCGACATTAGCCGCACGCGCGGCTTGCGCGTCGGCCATGTCGAGCAGTCCGTTCCCCCTGCCCTGCTTGGCCGCAGCTTTCATCAGGTGGTGGCCGATGCGCTGCCGTCAGAGCAGGCCGAAAGCGAACTATGGCGTGTCGATGTGGCGCTGGATTCGCTCGACGTGCCTGAGGCGATGCGCGAGCGCGAGATGCAGGCGCTGAGCGGCGGCTGGCAGAGGCTGGCACTGATCGCGCGTGTCTGGGTCACCGATCCCGACATGCTGCTGCTCGACGAACCGACCAACCATCTCGACCTTGCCCGCATCGGCCAGCTCGAAACTTGGCTGAACGCGCTACCGCGAGAGGTGCCGGTGGTGATCGCCAGCCACGACCGCGCCTTCCTCGACGCCGCCACCAACCGCACGTTGTTCCTGCGCCCGGACCAGTCGCCGGTGTTTTCCCTTCCCTACTCCCGCGCCAGGGACGCAATGGACGAGCTCGACGCCTCGACCGAGCGCAAGTTTCAGCGCGACATGAAAGTAGCGCAGCAATTGCGCCGCCAGGCCGCCAAGCTCAACAATATCGGGATCAATTCGGGCAGCGACCTGCTCACGGTCAAGACCAAGCAGCTCAGGGAACGCGCGGAGCGACTGGAGGATGCGGCGGCCCCGGGGCATCGCGAGAAATCGGCCGGTGCGATCCGGCTGGCCAATCGCGGCACGCACGCCAAGGTGCTGATCAAGCTCGACGACGCGGCGGTGGCAACGCCCGACGGCACGCTTTTGTTCAGGACCGGCAAGCGCCACATCTGCCAGGGCGACCGCATCGTGCTGCTCGGCCGCAACGGCGTCGGCAAATCGCGCTTCGTCACCCTGATCCGCAACGCCATCGTCGACCCCGACACGGTTCAGAACGTGAAGGTGACGCCGTCGACGGTGCTCGGCTACAGCGACCAGGCGCTGTCCGGCATCGGCGGCGACACGCCGCTGGCGATGGTCTCGCGCCGCTACGACGTCGGCGAACAGCGCGCCCGCTCGCTGCTTGCCGGCGCCGGCGTCGGCATCGAGATGCAGAAGCGCAGGATCGGTGTGCTGTCCGGCGGCCAGAAGGCGCGGCTGATGATGCTGGCGCTGAGGCTCGCCAATCCGAATTTCTACCTGCTCGACGAGCCGACCAACCATCTCGACATCGACGGCCAGGAAGCGCTGGAGGAGGAATTGCTCAAGCACCAGGCAAGCTGCGTGCTCGCCTCGCACGATCGCTCCTTCATCCGCGCCATCGGCAACCGCTTCTGGCTGATCGACAAGCGGCGGCTGACCGAAGTCGACGATCCGGAGGCGTTTTTTCGGTCGGTGGCTGATGAAAACCGCTAAGCGACAGG
The DNA here is from genome assembly GCF_020165235.1 of Mesorhizobium sp. CA13. Classification (NCBI taxonomy): domain Bacteria; kingdom Pseudomonadati; phylum Pseudomonadota; class Alphaproteobacteria; order Hyphomicrobiales; family Phyllobacteriaceae; genus Mesorhizobium; species Mesorhizobium sp. CA13. The sequence goes on from NZ_JAIUHS010000002.1 coordinate 128,062, forward strand.
ACAAGCCATGCCATGCGAAACTCTGGCCTGTCATTGACAGGTCGGAGTTTCGTCTCATCTCATGAGACGTTTTCTTGACTTTCGAAACGTATCGTGCGATGGTACGTCGATTGGACCCGGCAGGTGATACGCTCGTTCAGGGACAAGACCAGCGAAGCTGTGTCGAGCGGCAAGGCTCCAAAGGGTTTCCCGTCGGATCTTGTCCGATCGGCCCAGCGGAAGCTGTTCATGATCGACAATGCCGCTGAACTTTCGGATCTAAGGACGCCTTCCGGCAACAGGCTTGAGCCGCTGAAAGGCAAGCGCGCCGGTCAGCATTCGATCCGCATCAACGATCAGTTTCGCATCTGCTTTCGTTGGGTGGACGGACAAGCCGAGGACGTCGAGATAACAGCCTACCATTGAAAGACAGGTTTCAAATGCTGAACATCAAGCCGCCTATCCATCCCGGCGAAATTCTCCGCAAAGAGTATCTCGCGCCGCTTGGCCTGAAGCCTTATACGCTCGCCAAAAAGCTGCATGTGCCGCGCACGCGCATCGAGCGCCTGGCCAACGAGGCAACACCGGTGACGCCCGATACTGCGCTGCGTCTGGCGAAATTCTTCGGAACCACACCACAGTTCTGGATGAACATGCAGGCCAGCTACGACCTCGCAGTCGAGGGAGAGGCGAAGAAAGCCGATCTCGACAAGATCGAGCGCTTGGAAGTTGCCGCTTGAGTTAACCGCGCAAACCACCCGCCACGAATCTACCGCCGTCCGACAAAAAATTCTCGACGACCTGTCGGATCGCCAGAACCTGCCTCGTCCTTGGGATGCCGACACGATGATGCCGGCGCCAACCCAGGGAGAATGCATCATGTCCGTCCTTTCCTCCATCAGCCGCATCGCAACCCAATATGCCGCGGCGCGTGCCCGCCACCGCAGCGAGCGCATCCTGCTTTCGCTGCCCGCCGAACTGCGCAAGGATGTCGGTTTTCCGGAACTCTTCGATGCGCAGAACAGCCGCCGCTCAGCCGCCGTCCCGGCCAAGGTCATATGACCGGCCGAGCCATGCGCCTATCGCTTGAGTTCGCCGGTCGCCCGGCCAGTCCGGGCCGGGCCCACGAGAAAAATTTCACGCCCATGTAGGACCGCCGTCCCCTCGCGCGTCCTATGGTCCGCGAGGCCAAAACAAACGTGAAGAGGAACACGCAATGACCGACCAGACCCCTGTTCAGCCCAAGGCGAAAGTGCTCGGCGGATTGACCCCCTATCTGCAGGTGGACGGCGCCTTCAAGGCTGCCGAATTCTACCAGAAGGCGTTCGGCGCCAAGCAGGTCTTTTTCTACCCTGCGGACGAAAAAGGCCGCACCATGCACATCCATCTCCACATCAACGGTTCGACCCTGATGCTCTCTGACGCCTATCCCGAGCACGGCCACCCGCACCAGGCGCCGCAGGGCTACACGCTCCAGCTTCATCTCGGCAGCGACGAGATCGACGGCTGGTGGCAGCGCGCGGTCGACGCCGGCTGCGAGATCGTGACGCCGCTGCAGGTGATGTTCTGGGGCGACCGATGGGGCCAGGTGCGCGATCCCTTCGGCATCGACTGGGCGATGAACGCACCGGTCAAGTAAGCTCTTTCACCTCGCTTCTTGTGGGGTGAGCAGCCGGTTCGCCGAAGGCGAATTCATCGTGCAAGTGGCACGATGAAAGACCGGCGAACGCCGGGTCGTTGCGAAGCAGCGGGGACCCGGCAAGTGGATCGGCCACCGCCCGGCCCTTCGCGGGCTCAGGGCGTTCGAAGCTCGAAAAGCCAGGCAATTGGCTTTTCGTCCGCTATCGCCACCGCCTTTACCCCACAGGCGGATAAGAAAGAACCGCCGCCAATCAAGGAGACCCTTAATGTCCTATGTCGATGGTTTCGTGCTTGCCGTGCCAAAGGCAAAACTCGACGATTACAAGAAGTTCGCCAGCGACGCCGGCGCCATCTGGAAGGAACACGGCGCACTCGCTTATGTCGAGTGCGTCGGCGACGACGTGCCCTATGGCGAGATCACCTCGTTTCCACGTGCCGTACAGGCCAAGGATGACGAGGTCGTCGTCTTTGCCTGGGTAACCTACGAATCCAGGCAGAACCGTGACGCGGTCATGGCCAAGGTGATGGCCGATCCGCGTCTGCAGCTGGACATGTCGACAATGCCGTTCGACGGCAAGCGCATGATCTTCGGCGGCTTCCAGACGTTCATGGAGTTGTAGGCAACGCGTCCGGGCAGAGCGGTTCAGCGCCCTGCCCGGGATGCCGAGCCGCTTTAGGCCAGTCTGTCCAGCAGCGGCTTCAGCCTGTCGCCGTAGCGCTTCCACAGGTCGACCGAGCCTTGATACATCGGCTGGCGCACCTGCGCGGCGGAAGCCGTGCGCACCGGCCGGTCGGTCTGGTGGAACGACAGCACGGCATCGTCCCATGGCAGCCCGAGATAGTCGATCAGCGCCCGGCTCTGGCCTTCCTGGTCGGCGACGAAATCCTCGTAGCGCACATCGTGCACGACGCCGGGCAGCACCTTGTGCCAATGCGCCATGATCTCCGTGTAGAGATTGTGGAAATCGGCGAGTTCGCCCAGATCATAGCCGTACCGGTGGCTGTCGCCGCGGAAATGCACCTTGTAGATCGAAAGGCAGGTTGCCGCCGCATCGCGTGCGCAATGGATGATCCTGGCCTTCGGCATCATCATGTGGATGAAGCCGACAAGCAGGAAGTTGCCCGGCATCTTGTCAGTGACGTGGCGCATGTGCGGATAGCGGGCATGCAGCATGTCGAGATAGGCGCGTCCCGCCTCGGCAAAATCCATATCGGGCGCATCCGAAACGCCCCAGGGGAAACCGCCGGGCATGGTCGCCGGGAACTGCCTGCCGACCGCCGTCTTCAGGATGCCGAGCTCGCCGGCGCCGTAGACCTGCGGATGGCTGGCGATGATCTGCTCGACCAGGGTCGTGCCCGAACGAGGCATGCCGACGACGAAGATCGGCGTATCGTCGGAGATCGCGCTGTGCCTGTGCTTCTGGAAGAAATCCCTGTCGAACACCGTTTTCATAGCCTCGAATTCGGCGCGCGTCCTTTCGGCGTCGTAGTCGATGCCCTTGCGGCGGATGGCATTGCCTTCGGCGAAATAATCGAAGGCTCTGTTATAATCCTTCAGATCGTCATTGACCTTGCCGAGGCCGAAGGCAAGCTGCATGCGCGCCAGGCTGTCCGGCAGCGCCTTGGCGTGCTGGGCCTCCATCCCGGTCAGTTCGGCATCGCGCTCCTTCTGGCGCTTGACCTGCGTCAGCATCAGCCAGGCGCGCGCCATGCCGGGATCGGCCGCCAGCGCCTGCCGGAACAGGTCGGCCGCCTCGTCGAGCTCGCCCTTTTCCATCAACCCGACGCCCAGCCCGTGCAGCAGTTCGGCGTCCTTCGGACGGATCGACAGCGCCTCGCGGAAGACGGCCAGCGCCTCGTCCAGGCGGCCCGCTTCCTGCAGGGTTTCGGCAAGCCCGATGCGGGCGCGGAAATGGAAGGGATTGCGCGCGACCGTGCCGCGATAGATCTCCTCGGCGCCCTCGAACTGGCCAAGCTGCTTCAGCGACGAGCCGAGATTGTCGCGCGCCGCGAGTTGGTCCGGCCGCAGCGCCACCGCGCCACGGAAGAAGTCGGCGGCCGCCGCGACACGGCCGAGATCGCGCATCACCGTGCCGAGGTTGTTGAGGAAATCCGGATTCTTCGGCTGCAAGCGCACCGATTGCTCGAGGAGACCGAGCCCCTCGGCGCTGCGCCCGGTCTGGTGCAGCAAAAGACCGAGGAAATGCGCAGCCGCCGCATGGTTGACCTTGTGGGTCAGCACCTGCCGATAAAGCGCCTCGGCCTCTTGCCGCCGCCCCGCCTGATGCAGTTGCAGCGCCCTCTGCACATGCTGGTCGAGACTCGACGGCGGCTGTCCGCCCGAGCCGGAATTGGCGCCAGCACCCGCCGCTCGTCTCTGATCTCTGTTAATGGGAAACCTGCCGTGTTTGTCCGCCTGCCGCGATCTAGGCCATTGGCGCGGCGGGTTCAAGGCTTTGCTTGGTTTCTTGCGCTTGCCATCGGCGCGGACGAGATCAAATCAGCCGGTTGGTCTCGGCCGTCTGCCTGGCGCGCCGAACCGTTCCGTCAGTATCGGCGATCGTCCGCCTTTCCGCCTCGTCGCTTCTGATGGTCAGCCGCGCCGACCTGACGATCATAGGTTTGCCGGTACGTCCGATGGCGACGGCATATGCGGTGGCCGGCCTGATGGGCGGGTTGATCGCGGTGGTATTGCCTCTCGAACTTCTCGCAGAAACCATGGTTTTGTCCTTATTTGGAGAAAATAAACGTAAATTTCGGGAATGAACCCCAAAATAATTTTTGAGAATTTTTGGAAACTATCATCAAACCATAGCAGAGTTTTTCGAATGAACGCAGCAATATTTTCCTTTGGCTTACTTATTTTTCAAAATCTTCTTGAAAAACGCCACCGCGCTCTTCCATACGCTCGCAATGCCGCAAATCCCTGACCGCGTGCGCATCTGCGATGAGCACGGCAGCGAGCTTTACGCCGGGCCGGCCGACGGGGCCTATCCATCCCCGTTGTGACCGTCACACGTCCCCGAAATTTGTTTTAGACGGCATCCGCTTTTCCCGAAGTGCGGAAAAGACGAACACCCGGCCTTTCAGCAGCGGCCCCCGCCAACGATGCGGTAGTCGGCGGCGCGTGCCTCGCAGGCGTTGGGGAAGGTTCGAAACTCGCCGCCCCGCCGGGCGCAGACCGGCGCGTATTCGCGGGTGCAGAAGGTCTGCTCGCCGCCACCCCCGCTGCCACCGTCACGGCAGGGACCGTCGCGCACGATGCGATAACCGGCCCGGTCGGCAAGACAGGCATTGGCGAAGGTCTGGCGGTCGCCACCGCGCCGGGCGCAGACCGGCTCGTACTGCTTGGTGCAGAATTGCGGTCCCGGCCGCGGCGGCCGTGGCCGCGGTCCAGGACCGTCGTCGACGACCACGGTACAGGCGGCAAGAACAGCCGACAGGAACAGGATGACAAAACCCTGTCGCGAGAAGATTGCCGCAAGAAACCTCATGATCGTCTCTCCCTCGATCCCCGTCCCGCTGCGTGTCGCTCCAAATCCGCAGCGATCCCGGACAATGATATTCACGAAAGCAAAGGCTCAAACCAGTCGCGCTGTGGCGATCCTCCTCATTCCATCGCCGATTGCAACCCTCGTTGCAGCCGGCTGCTTAAAAAACGGCGCCTGGATCATCCCGGAGCCTCGCACCGCCAGCCGTCGCCGCCGCTGGCCCATGCGTGACGGGGCTGTGGCCGATGACCCCTCGGGCAACGAGGCCTATTTGCGGCGCGTCGATGCTCGGATTGATCGATTCATGCGTCGGGACGCGCCCATCGGGGGCGGCCCGCGGCGCTATCTTGCAACCTTCACTTTTCCGTGCGATAAATTCCGTGTTCGGGCATTTGCGACCCGGAGAGCGGAACGTTTTGGACGACCTTTCCCCGATACTGTGAATCTCTGACGGCCCCGTTTTTCGGCGGGGGGTTTGACCATGCGCCAATGCATGACTGCCGAAAGCTACCACCGGGAACTGCCCTCGACGCAAGGTGGCGGGCAGGACCATCAAGACTGAACGGGTGAAGGAGTTTCCCCAATGGCCCAGACCGGCACCGTTAAATTCTTCAACGCGACCAAAGGCTTCGGTTTCATCACGCCCGACGGTGGCGCCAAGGACGTATTCGTCCACATTTCCGCGATCGAGGCCTCGGGCCTGCGCACGCTCGTCGACGGCCAGAAGGTCACCTTCGACGTCGAGCCGGATCGCATGGGCAAAGGCCCCAAGGCCGTAAACCTCCGCGCCGCCTGAGCGATCGGCCAAGCCGCACGCCCTTCCTGGCCGTGCGCCTGAGGCTCCGAAGCTTGAATGACTTCGGAAGAGGCAAACGAATTTTGAAGGCGCGGCGATTTTCGTCGCGCCTTTTTCATGTCGCAGCGCAGCAAAAATGCTGTCGCCCCAAAGTGGATCCGGTGTCGGGTCAACGACATGCATCATAACAAAAACTTAAAGCGCTACGCGCTTTAAGTGCCCGCAAAACTTTCTCTTGCCGATGACGCTAAAATAAAGGACAAATTTCCATTCGGGCATTTGCCGGCCCGAGACTGGAGTTTATGGGATCAAAGGAGCTTCCCATGCCGCAGACCGGCACCGTCAAATTCTTCAACCATGCCAAAGGGTTCGGCTTCATCACACCGGATGATGGCGCGAAGGATGTCTTCGTTCATATTTCGGCCGTGCAGGCGTCGGGTCTTCCCGGTCTTGAGGATGGGCAGAAAGTGACATTCGACACCGAGCCCGACAAGCGCGGCAAGGGTCCCAAGGCCGTCAACCTGTCGATCGGCTGAGCCGGCTCCAGACCGGCGGCGGTTCTGGCAGGACAGCTTCGCTCGCTGGAGCGTTCGATATTTGATGCCCGTGGCCCTCCGGTCAGGCAAAAATTCGTTCAGCCCCCGTTCAGCCATGGTCTCATATTAATCTTTCGTAAAGCCGGACCACATCCCCGGAATTCTTACGGGCCGGCACGAAGGAGATCGACATGAATCGAATTTTCAAGACAGCCGTGCTGTCCGCCGCAGTGGCCGCCACAATGCTCGTGGCCTTACCCGCGGCCAACGCCGATGATTGGCGTCATCACCGCCACCACGGCCATGGCGACGCTGTTGCCGCCGGTGTGCTCGGCCTCGCCGCAGGCGCACTGATCGGCGGCGCGTTGGCCAACCAGCAGCCGCCGCCCCGCGACTACTACGATGACGACTATTACGATCGCGATGTGCGGATACGCCCGGCGCCGGTCCGCCGCTACTATGCCGAACCGCAAGTGGTCTACGCCGACCGTTATGCCGAACCGTGGACGCGTGGCTGGTACGACTATTGCTCCGACCGGTACCGCACCTTCAACCCCCGCACCGGCACTTTCACCGGCAATGATGGCGAGCAGCATTTCTGCACCGCCAACTGACCAAGGGCTTCCCTGCCCCAACAAAAAGCGCTGACCGCAAGGCCGGCGCTTTTTTGTCAAGCCGGCACCGGCTTCGGCGCGACGCGCTTCACGTCAAAAACGGATTGCTCCGCCGCTCCTCGCCGAAACGCCCGCCCGGACCGTGGCCGCAGATGAAGCCGATGTCGTCGCCGAGCGGCAAAAGCTTGTCCTTAATCGAGGCGATGAGTGCCGCATGATCGCCGCCTGGCAGGTCGGTGCGCCCGACCGAGCCGCGAAACAGCACGTCGCCGACATGGGCGAATTTGGCCGCGCGGTTGTAATAGACGACATGGCCGGGCGCGTGGCCGGGGCAATGCAGCACCTCGAAGAGATGCGAGCCGAACGAGACCGTCTCGCCTTCGGTGAGGAACCGGTCGGGCACGCAGTTGCGCACGCCGGCAATGCCATAGCGCCTGCCCTGGCTCTCGAGATTGTCGAGCAACATCCTGTCGGCTTCGTGCGGGCCGATGATCTCGACGCCGAGCGCTTCCTTCAACTCCATCGCGCCGCCGGCATGGTCGATATGACCATGCGTGATCCAAATCGCGCCGGCCGATATCGCATTATCCTTCAGCGCCGCCAGCACCTTGTCGATATCGCCGCCCGGATCGACGACGACACCGTGCTTGTCGTCCATGTCGAACAGGATCGTGCAATTCTGCTGGAAGGGCGTGACCGGCACGATGCCGGCATTGAGCTGACCCATGATCGTCCTTTCGATGTTCACGCCGTGATGTAGAGGCGCGAACGAAGGGCGTCCACCCTTGGGAACACCAACAATCGGTCGTTCCAAGGCGCGCCGCGCCTAAACGCATTTCATGCGGCGCGCTCTGGAAACAGAAATGGGCGGCCGAAGCCGCCCATTTGGCCAGCCCGAGATCGCAGGCTTACTTCTTCATGGCGCCCATGACCGCGCCGATAATGCCGGTCAGGATCGCACCGCCGCCGGCGCCGCCGACGATGTTCTGCAAGTTGAGCGCGCTGCCCAGACCACTCGTCGCTGCCGCAGCCGCTGCCGGATCGACTGTGCCGCCGAGCAGGCTGCCGAGGATCGCCGCGCCGCCGACGCCGCCAATGGCGCCGCCCAGGATCTTGGGAAGCTGCCCCATCGCCGCCGTCTTGATCGCCGCGCCGACCGCCTGACCGCCGATGATGCCTGTAATGATCTGAACGATGATCGGAAGAAGCGTATTCATGTCCATCTTACCAGTCCCTCCATAGCTGCCAGCCTCCCGGGCCGACACCATCATGGAGACGCTGAATTCGGCGAAAGTCAAATGCAGAAACGCTGAAATAAAAGGGGCGGTCCGAAAACCGCCCCTGCTTGCGCGAAAAGCTGTGACTTTCGTTATTCTGCGGCGATCGCGTGCTTCGGCTGAACGGCCGCAGAATAGTCATTCATCAGCGTCTTGGCGATCTCGCCGACCTCGAATCGGTACGGCCCGATCTCCGAAACCGGGGTCACTTCCGCTGCCGTTCCAGTCAGGAAGCACTGCTCGAAGCCCTCGAGTTCTTCCGGCATGATGGCGCGCTCCACCACCACCAGGCCGCGGTCCTTGGCGAGGCCGATGACCGTGCGGCGGGTGATGCCGTCGAGGAAGCAATCCGGCTTTGGCGTGTGGATCTTGCCGTCCTTGACGAAGAAGATGTTGGCGCCGGTGGCTTCCGCGACCTGGCCGCGCCAGTCGAGCATCATGGCGTCGGCATAGCCCTTGGCCTCGGCGGCATGCTTGGACATGGTGCAGATCATATAGAGGCCTGCGGCCTTCGATTTGGACGGCGCCGTGCGCGGGTCGGGCCGGCGCCACTCGGCCATGTCGAGACGTATGCCTTTCAGCTTCTGCGCCGGATCGAAGTAGCTGGGCCACTGCCAGATGGCGATGGCGCAATTGATGCGGTTGTTCTGCGCCGAAACACCCATCTGCTCGCTGCCGCGCCAGGCGATCGGCCTGACATAGGCATCCTTGAAGCCCTGCTTCTTCAGCAGGGTACTGGAGGCGTCGTTGAGCTCGGCCACCGAATAGGGGATCTTGAAGCCGAGCAGCCGCGCCGATTCATGCAGGCGCTCGGTATGCTCGTTGAGCTTGAAGATCTCGCCGCCATAGGCGCGCTCGCCCTCGAATACCGCGCTGGCATAGTGCAGGCCGTGGGTCAGCACATGGATCTTGGCCTCGCCCCATTGCACGAACTCGCCATTCATCCAGATGAAGCCGTCCAGTTGATCAAAGGGAACGGATGCCATGGTAAACCTCCCGCGGGCGGCAGCCCGCATATCGTTGTTCGTTGCGTGCTCTTGTCGGCCGCGCCATCTGGTTGGGGCGCCTGCCGCTGTCTGGAAAGGTAGGCGGATAATCGTGCTCTGGCAAACTCAGGAAGTTCCGGAAAACCCGGCCTGTCTTGCCTTTTCGTTCGCAATCCGCCCAAAACCTTGTCAAAAATTACCATTGCAGGGAAATTACGTCAATAGTACTGACATAATCTTCCCTGCCCATGGAGTAGAGATGACGGATCGAAGCCGAACAGCCGGGACACCGATCAGGACCGCGATGTCAATCGAGGATGGCATCGATTTCGCCCTCATCGAGCTGTTTTTCTTCGCCTATCGCGATTTCACCTCGGATCCCGATCAGATCCTGGCCGACTATGGCTTCGGCCGCGCCCACCACAGGGTGCTGCATTTCGTCAACCGCAGGCCGGGCCTGACGGTCGCCGAACTGCTCGATGTCTTGAAGATCACCAAGCAGAGCCTGGCGCGCGTGCTGAAGCAGCTGATCGACACCGACCATGTCGTGCAGTTGCAAGGGCCGCGCGACCGTCGCCAGCGCGAACTGTATCCAACCGCCAAGGGCCGCGCGCTGGCGCTGGCGCTGGCGCGGCCACAGTCGCGCCGCATCCATGCTGCATTGGAAGATTCCGGAGCCGCCGAACGGACCCAGGTGGAACGCTTCCTCGAAGCAATGGTCAATCCGGAACTGAGAGCCCAGATCGACGTTGGGTCCGCAAAAATGTCAGGGAAAAGCCATGGAGAGCACTGAACGCGCTGATCACGCGGCCGCACCGGACGACGATGCGCCGCATCTGCTTGTGGTCGATGACGACACCCGCATCCGCAACCTGCTCAAGCAATATCTGACCGAGAACGGTTTTCGCGTCACCGTCGCCGGCACTTCGGGCGAAGCCCGACGCAAACTCGCCGGCCTCGACTTCGATCTTCTTGTGCTGGACGTGATGATGCCCGGCGAAAACGGCGTCGATCTGACAAAGGCGCTGCGGGCCGAGAAGAACGTGCCGATCCTGATGCTGACGGCGCTATCGGAGACCGACAGCCGCATCACCGGCCTGGAGGCCGGCGCCGACGATTACCTGCCAAAGCCCTTCGATCCGCGCGAATTGATCCTGCGCATCAACAACATCCTGCGCCGCGGCGGCCCTGCGACCACGCCCAAGGTGGAGCAACTCGTCTTCGGTCCCTACACATTCCAGATCGCCAGGCGCGAATTGAAGCGTGGCGGCGAGGCGCTGAAGCTGACCGATCGCGAGCAGGAGATCCTGGCGATATTCGCCGCGCGCGCCGGCGAAACCATCCCGCGCCACGAACTGGTCGGCGACGAATCGGATGTCGGCGAGCGCACCATCGACGTCCAGATCAACCGGCTGCGCCGCAAGATCGAGCGCGATCCCTCCAATCCGGTCTGGCTGCAGACGGTCCGCGGTATTGGGTATCGGCTCAGCGTCGAATAGACTACCGCCTTCGGCCTGGCGGCCACGGAGCGAGCGAAAGGTGAATGGCGACCACGGAACTGGAACAGCCGGAATCTGACGGCTTGAGCACGCGCCCCACACGGCTGCTCAAGAGGGTTCCGCGCGTCTGGAACCGGTTCTGGCGCCTCGTTTCGCTCTACATGCCCAAGCGCCTCTACGCGCGCTCGCTGATCATCGTCATCGCGCCGATGATCCTGCTGCAATCGGTGGTCGCTTTCGTCTTCATGGAGCGGCATTGGGCGACCGTGACACAGCGCCTGTCGCAGGCGACCGTGCGCGACATCGCCGCCATCATCGACCTGATCGAGACCTATCCGCACGACGCCGACTACGCCAACATCATCCGCATCGCCCAGGACCGCATGCAGTTGAAGGTCGACCTCCTGCCGCCCGACCCGCTGCCGCCGCCCGGGCCAAAGCCGTTCTTCTCCATCCTCGACGACGTTCTCTCCGCCGAGATCACCCGCCAGATCAACCGGCCGTTCTGGATCGACACGGTCGGCAATTCCAACATCATCGAGGTGCGCGTCCAGCTCGAAGGCAAGGTGTTGCGCGTCTTCGTGCGCCGCAGCCAGGCCTATGCTTCGAACACGCACATCTTCCTGATCTGGATGGTCGGTACCTCGCTGGTGCTGCTGATGATCGCCATTCCCTTCCTGCGCAACCAGATCCGGCCGATCCTGACGCTGGCCGAAGCCGCCGAAAGCTTCGGCAAGGGCCGGCCGATGCCGCGTGATTTCCGCCCGCGCGGCGCGGAGGAGGTCCGCCGCGCCGGCTTTGCCTTCATCCAGATGCGCGAGCGCATCGAGCGCCAGATCGAACAGCGCACCGCCATGCTCACCGGCGTCAGCCATGACCTCAGAACCATCCTCACCCGCTTCAAGCTGCAGCTGGCGCTGGCGGGCGGCAAGGCCGAGACCAAGGCCGCGCTCAACCAGGACATCGACGACATGCAGTCGATGCTCGAAGGCTATCTCGCCTTCGCCCGTGGCGAGGCCTCGGAAGACACCGGGCGCTTCGATCTCGAAGCTTATTTCCAGAAGCTGAGCGAGGAAGCCCGGTTGCGCAAATGCAAATTGTCGACGACGCTTTCCGGCGATCCGACCGTGCATGTGCGGCCGAACGCCTTCGCCAGGCTGATGTCGAATGTCATCGGCAACGCCTTCCGCTACGCCAAGACGGTGGAGGTGGCTGCCAATCATGGCCGCGGCTCGCTTGTGGTCACCATCGACGATGACGGTCCGGGCATTCCGGCCGAAAAGCGCGAAGAGGTGTTCAAACCCTTCATGCGGCTCGACGAAGCCCGCAATCTCGATGCCAGCGGCACTGGCCTCGGCCTGTCGATCGCGCGCGACATCGCCCGCAGCCATGGCGGCGACATCACGCTCGACGTCAGCCCGCTCGGCGGCTTGCGCGCCGTGATCAAGGTTCCGGCCTGACGGGGGTTTTGATCGCGGGAAAGCGCTAACCGCTTTCGGACGAGGCCATGCTCGGCCGATTTCATTGGCCCGTCATGAAATCATGCTGAAGAGCGCGCATGAAGCGCGCGACCTCACTTGATTCGAACCCGCCGTCTCACTTCGATCCCGTGCCCGCCAGGGTGCGCTGGAGCGAAGCGAGGGCCGCCGGCTGGTCGCCGTCCCGGCATCGTACCGAGGCAACCGCCGACCTTTCGAGCAAAGGCCCGCCATGCGCATATTGATGGTCACCGACGCCTGGCGCCCACAGGTCAACGGCGTCGTCCACACGCTGGAGCGGCTCACCGAAACGCTGAAAGCGTTCGACGTCGCGGTGGATTTCCTGACACCCAATATCTTCCACACCTTGCCCTTGCCGACCTATCCCGATATTCGCCTGGCGCTGACCACGCCAGGCCACGTCGCGCGCCTGATCGGGGCCTACAAGGCAGACCACATCCACATCGTCACCGAAGGTCCGCTCGGCATCATGGCGCGGCGCTACTGCCGCAATGCCGGCCGGCCGTTTACCACCAGCTACCACACACGCTTTCCCGAATATCTCAGCGCCCGGCTGCCGGTTCCGGAAAGCTGGGCCTATCGCTGGCTGCGCGATTTCCACAATTCCGGCCAGGGCACGCTGGTCGCGACGCAGTCGCTGGCGGATGATCTTGCAGCGCGCGGCTTCAACAAGCTGAGACCATGGACGCGCGGCGTCGATACCGATCATTTCCGGCCCGACAAGAGGAAGGATCTCGGCTTCCCCGGCCCGTTGTTCCTCTGTGTCGGCCGCGTCGCCATCGAGAAGAACCTCTCCGCCTTCCTCGATCTCGACCTGCCCGGCAGCAAGGTGGTTGTCGGCGAGGGCCCGGAACTGGCGAAGCTCAAGGCGCGCTACCCCGCCGCCCATTTCCTTGGCCACCGCCCCAACGACGAACTGGCCGAGATCTACGCCTCGGCCGACGTCTTCGTCTTTCCGAGCCGCACCGACACTTTCGGCAACGTCATCATCGAGGCGCTGGCCAGCGGCACGCCGGTCGCCGCCTTTCCGGTCACGGGACCGATCGACATCGTCGGCGACGGCTTCGGCGGCGCGGTCTCCAGCGACCTGCGCGAAGCCTCGCTCGCCGCCCTCGATGTCGACCGCGCCCAGGCGCGAGAACGCGCCATGCGCTACAGCTGGAAAGTCTGTGCGGAAATGTTTCTCGATACGGTCCAGGAAGCGCTGGGCACGACGCGGAAACTGGCGGCCTGACGCTCCCTCTCGGCTAAAACAGCCGCCCGCCGTCCGGCACCTTGCGCTCGATGGCGCCGAGCACCACGGCGCCCTCCTCGTCGGGAAAGCCGAGCGTCAGCACTTCCGACATGAATGGCCCGATCTGGCGCGGCGGAAAATTGACCACCGCGAACACCTGCCGGCCGATCAGCGTCTCGGGCGTATAATATTTGGTGATCTGCGCCGACGATTTCTTCACCCCGATCTCGGGGCCAAAATCGATCTTGAGCTTGAACGCCGGCTTGCGCGCCTGCGGAAACGGTTCGGCCTCGACGATCGTGCCGGCGCGGATGTCGACACGATCGAAATCGGCGAAACTGATCTCGGGCTTGCGCTCGCTACTTGAACTCATGTCGAAGGCATCTTGGTCAGGCGTTGCCGAACGTCTCGAACAGCACCCCGGCCAGAGCGTCCTTGGCCGATGTGCCGGACCAGACGACGAACTGGAACGCCTGGAAGTAACATTCGCAGGCCTCCAGCGCCGACGACAGCAGCACCTCGACCTGCTGGCTCGACGGCTCGACCCCGCCGGCCAGAAGCAGCGACTGGCGGAACATGATCGCGCCTTCCTGCTCCCACAGGTCGAAATGGCCGAACAGCATCTGTTCGTTGATCAGCGACAAGAGCCGCATCACTTCCAGCGCGCGCGCCTCCGGCACCTTGATGTCAAAGGCGCAGGCCAGATGCAGCGCCTCGAAATCCTCCATCCACGAGAAGGAGACGTGATAGTCGGTCCAGCTTCCGGCGACCGAGATCGAGATTTCGTCGTCGCCGGCCCGTTCGAAGGACCAGTCATTGTTGTGGGCCACCTGCTCAATGACATCCACCGGATGGATTTCGCGGGAGAATTCGAGTTCGAGAAGTTCCATGGAATGCTTCCTGTGTTCAGGGGAGCGCCACACGCTCCGCGGGGCACACACGACGAACAATCTGATCTAGAACTCGGACGGCCAGGACTTCTCGACGCAAAGACCCCAGACCGGACCCCACCGCCCGGCGCATGACCCTGCTCCGAATCATGCAACAAATTCAGTCTATTGATCGGGAGTCGCGTGAACAGCCCAATTTTTCGCGCTGCGTCATTCGCATGTGGAAAGGCGCTGTCACACAGAGTCACGCAATGCCGGTAAGCGATTCACGGCAAAGCGCTTTTCAGGCTGGTGCTTTGTGGAAAAGTTTAACGAATTATTTTTTAGGTCTGGGCTTTGCGGAAGCCGCAGGTGTGGCCTGCCCGGTCAGTTCGGCAAGCCTGGCCTCGAGCGCCTCGATGCGGTCGACAAGGCGAGCATTCTCTTCCCTGGCCTTGGCGGCCATTTCGCGCGCGGCCTCGAACTCCTCGCGCTGCACCACGTCCATCGAATTCAGGATGCGTTCGGCCTGTCCCTTGAAGGCGGTCTCCACCTCACGCCGCACGCCCTGCGCGGCACCCGCGGCATCGGTCATCAGCTTGGCGAATTCGTCGAGAATGCGGTTCGGTCCGGTCGACATGGCAAATCCTCGGTTGCTGAAGTTGAGTTAGTGGTGTGGCGCGCCGAATGCAAGAACGTTGAGGGTTGCCGCGCGATCTGCGTTGCTGTGGCGCATGGCGGTGGCATTCCTGTAAGAAGCTCTCGGACGGCGCCAGAGCTGTACTAGAGGGCGCCAGCTCGCCTATTGTGTTCTCGTCTCGTATTTCCTCAAGCACACTTCAGTCAGGGTCACCAATGGCAACCCCTCCGCGCCGACCGACAAATCCGATGGCAGCCGCCGAAGCTGCCTTCAAACCGGTGAAGAAGCCGGCACCGCCAATTCGCGAAGCTTCGGCCGCGCCGAACGTCCGCGAGCTTGTTTCGATCCGGATCGACCGGGCCGTGCTCGATCATTTCCAGGAAGATGGCCCCGGCTGGCAGGACAGGATCAACGACGCGTTGCGGCAGTTGGTGGCCGCCAAGCCAAAGGATTGAGCTCACCGCCCGCACGGCGCGATGGGCCTGCAAGCGGTGATCCGATCCGATCCTTGACGCCGACCGCCTTGCCTTGACCCCGCCAAAACCCTGCCGCATGGTCCGCGCCAAACGCAACCGAGAGCTCCCCGTTGAACGAATATTTCCTGCTGCCGCTGGCCTCGTTGCCCTTTCCCAACATCGACCCGGTGCTGATTCGGATCGGACCGCTGGCGGTGCACTGGTACGGCGTCGGCTACATCGTCGGCATCCTGTTCGCCTGGTGGTACGCCAAGCGGCTCGCCGCCAATCCGAAACTCTGGCCCGACGGCATCCTGCCGATGAAGCCGGAGGACCTGGATGATTTCATCATCTGGGCGGCCATCGGCGTCGTGCTGGGCGGGCGCACCGGCTACGTGCTGTTCTACGACCTGCCGCGCTATATCGCGCATCCGCTCGACATCTTCGCCGTCTGGCAGGGCGGCATGTCGTTCCATGGCGGCCTGCTCGGCGTCATCCTCGCCATGACGCTGTTTTCGATCAAGCGCGGCATCCGCACCTGGTCACTGTTCGACGTCGTGGCCGCCGGCGTGCCGGTCGGTCTTGGCCTCGTGCGCGTCGCCAACTTCATCAACTCCGAGCTCTGGGGCCGGCCAACCGACGTGCCGTGGGCGATCGAGTTTCCCAATGGCGGCCCGTTTACCCGCCATCCGAGCCAGCTTTACGAGGCCCTGCTTGAAGGCCTGGTGCTCTTTCTCGTGCTGCGCTTCCTCACCCATTCGCGCCTCAAGCTGAAGACGCCGCGCTTCGTCGGCGGTGCCTTCATCTGCGGCTATGGCCTGTCGCGCATAGCAGTCGAATTCTTCCGCGAACCCGACCAGCAGCTCGGCTATCTCCTTGGCACCAACTGGCTCACCATGGGCATGATCCTGTCCTCGCCGATGGTGCTGGCCGGCATTTGGGCGATGACGACAGCCAAGCCGGTGCCGCAGTCACGGCCGCAGGCGACATGACGCGGCTGAAGACACGCATCGTCGATCTGATCGAGGCGACGGGGCCGATCCCCGTCAACGAATACATGGCATTGTGCCTCTTCGATCCCGAGGCGGGCTACTACACCACGCGCGAACCGTTCGGCGCCGCCGGCGATTTCATCACCGCGCCGGAGATCAGCCAGATGTTCGGCGAGCTCGTCGCCGTCTGGCTCTACCAGGCCTGGCTGGCGGTCGGCCGGCCGACGCCGGTCACCATCGGCGAGATCGGCCCCGGCCGCGGCACGCTGATGAAGGACATGCTTCGCACCCTGTCGCGGCTCGAACCGGCACTGGCCAACGACGCTGTCTTCGCCATGATCGAGACCAGCCCGCGCCTGAGAGAGGTGCAGAAACAGACGCTCGGCGCCACACCCTTCTCCATTCGCTGGCACGAGACCATCGATACGCTGCCGCCGCAGCCGCTCTTCATCGTCGGCAACGAATTGTTCGACGCCATCCCCATCCGCCAGTTCGTCCGCGCCGGCACCGGCTGGCGCGAGCGCGTGGTCGGCCTCGACGCCACGAACAATCTTTCCTTCTTCGCCGGCGCCGGCTCCATCGACCCGACGCTGCTGCCCGCCGATGCCGGCGAAGCGCCGCAAGGCGCGATCGTCGAGATAGCTCCTGCCCGCACCGCCCTGATGGCGGCCATAGCCGAGCGCATAGCCGCTCATGGCGGCTCCGGCCTGTTTGTCGACTATGGCCATCTGCGGCCGGGTGTCGGCGACACATTGCAGGCTTTGCGCCGTCATGATCACGAAGATGTGCTGGCCAATCCCGGGCAAGCCGACCTCACCTCCCATGTCGATTTCGCCGCCCTTGCCGCGGTGGCGGGCGCGCATGGTCTCGACGCCCATCTGTCGACGCAGGGCGATTTCCTGCTCGGCCTGGGCATTCTCGAGCGCGCCGGCCGGCTTGGCGCCGATGCCAGCCAGGCGGCACGCGACAAGATCGCTGGCGATGTCGAACGCCTCGCCGGGCCGCAGGCCATGGGCGACCTGTTCAAGGTGCTTGCCATAGTGCCGCGCGGCGTTGCCGTTCGCCCCCTTGCCCAGGCTCCGGGCTCCGATTGACGAGCGCCTGACGGCGGTCCGTCCGGTTGTGCCGGTACATTTTCATGGCCGGCAACTCACGATAGGAATTTTTTCTTGACAGGGTGAAGGCAACTATGGTAGATATTTGGTTATGGTGCTGAGTTGCGCCAGGGACCCGCCGCACAGGCGGGTTTTTCCGTTCAAGGCTCTCTCAACAGCGCAGCGGCGAAGGAACCGTTTCCACGGATTCGTTGCATTGCCCCTTCGCCACGGCGGATTGACTTTTCACCGTCACCCCTCCCAATCTCCCGTCCGGCGAAAGAGCGGCTGAACGCCGGCCGTCTCGCTTTCCGACTTTTTCTTGACGAAACCGCCCACACGGACAACAACGCCCACATGCTGAATCAGACCAAACTGGATCCCGTGCGGTCGCCGCTGCTGGACCAGGCGCAGGCACAAGGCATCCGCCACGGTTATTTCACCCGCGTCGGCGGGGTCTCGACCGGCATCTATCAGGGCCTCAACATCGGCACCGGCTCGGATGACGAGCAGGCGCTGGTCGCCGAGAACCGCCGCCGTGTCGCCGCCTGGATGGGCGTGCCGGCGGACCATCTCCTGACCGTCTGGCAAATCCATTCGCCTGATGTCGTCATCGCCAGGGAACCCTTTGCCGGTGAACGCCCCAAGGCCGACGCCATCGTCACCGACCGGCCGGGCATCGCCATCGGCGCCTCGACCGCCGATTGCGGCCCTGTGCTGTTCGCGGATGCGGGGGCGCGCATCATCGGCGCGGCGCATGCCGGCTGGAAAGGCGCGTTCACGGGGGTGCTCGAGAACACCATTGCCGCCATGGAAAGTCTCGGCGCCAGCCGTGAAAACATCGTCGCGGTGCTCGGCCCCTCGATCGGCCCCGAAAACTATGAGGTCGGACCTGAATTCGTCGCCCGCTTCGTCGAGGCCGATGGCGAAAATGACAGGTATTTCGCACCTTCGGCGAATCCCGGTCATTCGATGTTCGACCTCAACCGCTACACGGTGGACCGGCTCGACAGGGCGGGTGTGACCGCGCAAGGTCTCGGCCGCTGCACCTATGCCGAGGAAGATCTGTTTTACTCCTACCGGCGCACGACGCACCGCAAGGAGCCCGATTACGGCCGGCAGGTGTCGGCAATCGTCTTGGAGAGTGAATGATGGCGCTGCATTTTGAACGATCCGAATTCGACGCGCGCCGCGACCGGCTGGTGATCGAGATGGCCGAGAAGAAGCTCGACGCCATCCTGCTCTTCGCGCAGGAAAGCATGTATTGGCTGACCGGCTACGACACTTTCGGTTTCTGCTTCTTCCAGTGCCTGGTGGTGAAAGCCGACGGGTCCATGGTGTTGCTGACCCGCTCGGCCGACTTGCGCCAGGCGCGCCACACCTCGATCATCGACAACATCGTGCTGTGGACCGATCGCGATGGCGCCAATCCGGCGGTCGACCTGCGCAATCTGCTGAACGAGCTCGACCTGCTCGGCGCCCGCATCGGCGTCGAATACGACACCCATGGGCTGACCGCCTATAATGGCCGCCGCCTCGACGAGCAGCTGCAGACCTTCGGCCAGATCGCCGATGCGTCCGGCATCGTCAGCCGGCTGCGCCTGTTCAAGAGCCCGGCCGAGATCGCCAAGGCCGAGAAGGCGGCGAACCTGGCCGACGACGCGCTGGATGCGGCCTTGCCGCTGATCAAGCAGGGCGGTGACGAGGCGCTGATCCTTGCCGCCATGCAAGGCGCGATCTTTGCCGGCGGCGGCGACTATCCGGCCAACGAATTCATCATCGGCTCCGGCGTCGACGCACTGCTGTGCCGCTACAAGGCCGGCCGCCGCAAGCTCACCAAGAACGATCAGTTGACGCTCGAATGGGCGGGAGTGTTTCATCACTATCATGCGCCGATGATGCGCACGGTGCTGACCGGCAAGGCCTCGAAGCGCCATCAGGACTTGTTCGACGCGGCCCGTGCCGCGCTGCTGGCGGTCGAGAAGGCAATGACCCCGGGCAACAGTTTCGGCGACGTGTTCGACGCGCATGCCCGCGTCATGGAGGCACGTGGACTGACCAAGCATCGGCTGAATGCCTGCGGCTATTCGGTCGGCGCCCGCTTCACCCCGTCCTGGATGGACATGCCGATGTTCTACCAGGGCAATCCCGAGCCGATCGCGCCGAACATGACGCTGTTCGCCCACATGATCATCATGGATTCCGAAACCGAGACGGCGATGACGCTTGGCCGCACCTATCTCACCACCGAATCACAGCCGAAGCCGCTTTCCCGCCATGATCTCGACTTGATCGTACAGTGAATCCACGGGTGGGAGGCGTTCTTCGCCAAGGAGTTAGAAGGCAAATGAGACGATCGCAGGTGACGACCGTGTCATTGCTCGTGGTCCTGGCGCTCGCCGCCTGCACCAACGCAAAAGACGTCCTCGAACCCTCCGCCATCACCCCGCCCACGGCCACGGCGCCGACAACCCAGGGCGGCGGCACCGCCACCCCGGCCCCGGCTGGCCCTGCCACGACCACGGCGGGCGCTCCTGCAACGACCACGGCGTCAGCCACGCCGGCCCAGACCGCGGCAATCCTTGCCAGGACGCGCCTGCAGATCGCGCCGATCGTCGGCGCTTCGGTGGAAGCGGCCACGCCGCTGACGGCGGAGTTGCAGACGCGCGCCAGGCAGCGCGGCATTACGCTGGCCGGCAGCGCCGACCAGACCGCGACCCATGTGCTCAAAGGTTATTTCTCGGTGATCTCCGAAGGCAAGGACACCACCGTCATCTATGTGTGGGACGTCTACGACCCCTCGGGCAACCGCCTGCACCGCATCAACGGCCAGCAGAAGGCGGCTTCGGCCAATTCCGGCGCCAACGGCGGCGGCGACAGCTGGAAAGCGGTGGCGCCAGCCACCATGCAGGCGATCGCCGACCAGACCATCGACCAGTTCGCGGCATGGCTCGGCGGCAAGGCGGGCTAGACCATCGGACCCGAATGGAAACGGCCGCGGGGAAATCCGATGCTCGAACAAGAGGGAGGAGCAGCGGCGCCGGGTCCGCTGCCCGGTGTTGCCCATACGCGATGGCGCGAACATTTCCCAGGATTAGCCGGCGGATTTCCAATCACGGTGCTTGCAATAGCCGCGCGGGCCGCTAAAAGCCCGGTGAAAGCCTCCACCAGGAACGGTGCATGAAACTCTTCGCGGGCAATTCCAACAGGGTGCTGGCCGAAGCGGTCGCCCGCTATCTCAACATCCCGCTGGGCAAAGCCAGTGTCAGGCGCTTCGCCGACCAGGAAATCTTCGTCGAGATCCAGGAGAACGTGCGCGGCGAGGATGTCTTCATCCTGCAGTCGACTTCCTTTCCGACCAACGATCACCTGATGGAACTGCTCATCATGATCGACGCCTTCATGCGCTCCTCGGCCAAGCGCATTACGGCGGTGATCCCCTATTTCGGCTATGCCAGGCAGGACCGCCGCGCCTCCGGCCGCACGCCGATCTCGGCCAAGCTGGTCGCCAACATGATCACCCGCGCCGGCGTCGACCGCGTGCTCACGCTCGACCTCCACGCCGGCCAGATCCAGGGCTTCTTCGATATTCCGACCGACAATCTCTTCTCGGTGCCGGTCATGGCCCGCGACGTGAAGGCGAAATACAAGCAGCTTGGCAACGTCGTCGTCGTGTCGCCCGACATCGGTGGCGTGGTGCGTGCACGCGCGCTGGCCAAGCGCTTCGACGCACAGCTCGCCATCGTCGACAAACGCCGCGAGCGTCCCGGCGAATCGGAGGTCATGAACATCATCGGCGCGGTCGCCGGCAAGGACTGCCTGCTGATCGACGACATCGTCGATTCCGGCGGCACGCTGTGCAACGCCGCCGATGCGCTGCTGGCCAACGGCGCCACCAGCGTCACCGCCTATATCACTCATGGCGTGCTGTCGGGTGGCGCGGTCGCCCGCATCAGCGGCTCCAAGCTGCAGGAACTGGTGATCACCGACTCCATCCAGCCGACCCAGGGCGTGCTCGACGCTCCCAATATCCGCGTCATCTCGATCGCCGACCTGATGGGCGAGGCCATCTCGCGCACGGCAACCGAGGAATCGGTGTCGAGCCTGTTCGACTGATTGTCGATCCCGGCGGGCGCGTAGCGCAGCAAAACCGATTACAACGTGCAATCAGTGCTCCTGCAAATAGACCTTATACCGAGGGTTGGCGCATCAGCTTGATGCTATCGGCGCTGCCTCAAGCGGCGATCGGACCGCCTATGCGCCGCGGGTTTTCGCCGGCATCTCGCGCGCCGCGCATATAGCCGCGCGGCGAGGCACCCAGCATGCGCTTGAACATGGTGATGAAGGCCGGCACGCTGTCATAGCCGAGATCGAGCGCCACCCGGGTTATCGGCTCGCCATCGGCGAGCCTCGGCAGCGCCGCGAACAGGCATGCTTGCTGGCGCCATGTCGATAGCGACAGTCCGGTCTGGCGATGAAAGGCGCGGGTGAAGGAGCGTCGGCTCATGCCGGCGGCGTCCGCCCACTCGTCGATTGTCGCGCGCGGCGACGGTGCCGCCACGAAACGCCGGCACAGCGCCGCCAGCCGGGGATCGGACGGGAAGGGCAAGCCAAGCGGGCGCTCCGGCAAAGTCGGAATTTCGTGCAGCAGGAGATTCATGATCAGCCCGCCGCGCCCTTCCAGCACGCCGCCTTGCGGCAGTTTCTCCGATTCCACGATCAGGCTGTGCATCAGGTCGGTGACGCCGACGACGCGCAAGCCTTCCGGCAGTCCGGGGATCGCTCCCGGCATGACATAGACCGAGCGCATCGAGACATCGCCCAGCATCTCGACGGAATGCTCGGTTCCCGCCGGAATCCACATGGCGTGATCGGGCGGCACCATCCAGCGCCCGTGCCGCGTCGTCACCAGCACGACACCGACCAGCGCATGCAGCAACTGGCTGCGGCTGTGGCGGTGCCGCGGCACATGGTAGCCGTCGGGATATTCGGTCGGCAACGCCACCGCCGGCCCGGCCACTTGCTCCAGCCATAGCCAGCGACGCTCGTGCAACTGCTCGAGGTCGGTACTACCAGCGTGAAAAATTTCCCTGCTATGCGGCATAAGCTATGGCCCACTTGCGAAACTATTGGACCAAACCACGAAAGAAGTCGTCCCGCAAGCAGCCTATAAGCCATCCGTTCCCGAGGCGGCCGCAGGAGCGTCCGCCAGCTTGCCTGTGGCATACCCGCCAAAAAGACTACGGAGCCTGCCTTGACCGATACGACAGCCGTCGCCCCTCCCGCGACCGCCAGCCATGCTTCAGCCCAGGCGACGGCCTTCACCGTCATCCTGGCGGTGAGTTTTTGCCATTGCATCAACGACATCATGCAGTCGCTGCTATCGGCCATCTATCCCCTGTTGAAGGAGAATTACGGCCTCGATTTCTGGCAGATCGGCCTCCTGACCTTTACCTTCCAGGTGACCGCGTCGCTGCTGCAGCCGGTGATCGGCATGATCACCGACAAGCGGCCGATGCCCTATTCCCTGCCCTACGGCATGGCCTCTTCGCTGATCGGCCTGATCGTGCTTGCCTATGCCGGCCACTACACGCTGCTCCTGATCGGCGCTTCGCTGATCGGCATCGGCTCGGCGATCTTCCATCCGGAATCCTCGCGCATCGCCCGCTTCGCCTCCGGCGGCCGTTTCGGCCTGGCGCAGTCGCTGTTCCAGGTCGGCGGCAATTTCGGCCAGTCCATGGGACCGCTGCTGGCGGCGTTCATCGTCGTGCCTTTCGGCCAGACCAGCATTTCATGGTTCGCCGTCGGCTCGCTGATCGGCATCGTCGTGTTGTGGCAGGTCGGCGGCTGGTACAGCCGCTTGCGCGCCACGCAGGCGAACCGCAAGACGTCCAGTTTCGTCTCGCCCTTCCCTCGCCGCAAGGTGATGGGCGCGCTGGCGGTGCTGACGCTGCTGGTGCTGACCAAAAACGCCTATATCGCCAGCCTCTCCAGCTACTACACCTTCTACGCCATCCATAAGTTCGGCGTCTCGGTGCAGATGTCGCAGGTCATGCTGTTCCTGTTCCTCGGCGCCTCGGCGCTGGGCATCCTGCTCGGCGGTCCGTTCGGCGACCGCTACGGACAGAAGGCGATGATCTGGTTCTCCATCGTCGGCGTGCTGCCCTTCACGCTGGCGCTGCCCTACGCCAACATGGAATGGACGATGGTGCTGACGGTGCTGATCGGCCTGATCCTGTCGTCGGCCTTCTCCAACATCGTCGTTTTCGCGCAGGAACTGGTGCCGGGCCGCGTCGGCATGATCGCCGGCATCTTCTTCGGCTTCGCCTTCGGCGTCGGCGGTATAGCGGCAGCCGTGCTCGGCATCGTCGCCGACATGAAGGGCATCGACTTCGTCTTCCAGATCTGCTCGTATTTGCCGTTCCTGGGCCTGTTGACGGTGTTCCTACCCAACATGAAGGAAGCGCGGAAGGCTTAGCCGGGAAAGACGCCTCGGCATGCGCGAATGCGTCGAAGCCTCAGTGCAGGCCGAATTCGCGCAGCAACTCTTCACGGTGGCGCACGAAGCGGCTTTCGCTGCGGTCGCGCGGGCGCGGCAGGTCGACGCTGATCAGCCGCGCTGCGCCGCCTTTCTCCTTGGGCAGGATCAGCACCCTGTCGGCGAGATAGATCGCCTCCTCCAGATCGTGGGTGACCATGACCATGGTGACGTTCTCCTCGCTCCAGATGCGTGACAGTTCCTCCTGCATGGAGATCTTGGTCATGGCGTCGAGGGCGCCGAGCGGCTCGTCGAGCAGCAGGATCTCGGGCTGCACCGTCAGCGCCCGGGCGATGCCGACGCGTTGCGCCATGCCGCCCGAAAGCTGCCGCGGGTAGGCATCGCTGAACTCGGCAAGACCGACCAGCGCTATGTAGAAGCGCGCCCGCTGCTCGGCCTGCGCCTTGGGCACGCCGCGAACTTCGAGGCCGAAGGCGACATTGCCGAGCACGCTCAGCCAGGGCAGCAGGCGCGGTTCCTGGAAGATCACCGCCCGCTCCGCGCCGACGCCCTGGATTTGCTTGCCGTCGATCGCAACGGCGCCTTCGTCGGGGGTCTCCAACCCGGCAAGGATGCGCAGCAATGTCGTCTTGCCCGATCCGCTGGCGCCGACAATGACCAGGCACTCGCCGGGGCGGATGTCGAGATTGAGCGAACGCAGCACGGCGAGCGAGCGCCCGCCGAGCGCAAAGGACTTCGACAGGTCGCGGATCGTGACCTCGCCGCGTGCTGTGGCCATGCTGGGTGCCTCCTTGCTCAATTGGTCTTGCTTTCGCCTGGCCGGTAGAGGATGTCGGCAGCCTTGAGCTTGCCTTTCGGCAAGCGGCCGTCGCGCTCGAGCACAGCCACCCAGAAGTCGATGTCGCGGTCGGTGGCCACGGCCTTCTCGCGCAGGCCGAAGCCCGTCCAGTAGCGCGCCAGTTCGCCGTTCTCGCCGCGTTTGTCGAGGATTTCGGCCAGCACCTTGCGTGCCTCGTCGGGGTTCTGCCGCGACCAGTCGGCCGCACGCGCGGACTGCTCTACGAAGTTCTTGGCGGCGTCGCGATTGGCGACGATGAAATCCCGCCGCAGCACGACGAAGCCGCCCGCGATCTCGCCCAGCACGTCGGCGTCGTTGAACACGCCGCGCACACCGCCATTGGCCACCAGGGCGCCGGCGAAAGTCGCCTGCCAGTAGCCGAGTCCGGCGACATCGACCTGATGCGAGCGCAAGGTCTGCTCGAGTTGCGGCCCGGGCACGACGACGAGCTTGGCGGCATCCGGCGGCAGACCGACGCTGTGCAGCGCCTCACGCACCGCGTAGTCGAGATGGGCGCCAAGCGTGTTGACCGAGATCGTCTTGCCGGCGATGTCCGCGATCGACCTGATCGGGCTGTCCTCCAGCACATAGAAGACGCTTTTGACCTGGCTGTTGATGCCGTTGCTCGGATAGGCAGCGACGAAGTCGTTGCCGCCGGCGATCGAGTTGATCACCGCCGGCGTGGCGGCCGAACCCAGGTCGACGCTGCCGGAGGCGAGCGCGAACAACGATTCCGGGCCGCCGCCGGCATAGCCGACATTCTCGAGCTCGATGCCGAGGCCTTTGAAATAGCCGAGTTGGTCGGCGAGTTCATGCGGAGAGATGCTCCCGCGGCTGGCGAGATAGCGTATCTTGACGGAAGCGGCCTGCGACCGCGCGATCGACGGTAACCCGACGGCGATGATGCCGGCGGCAAGGGGCGCGCGCAGAAGCAGCGAGCGGCGTGTGATGATAGTCATGATCCGGCCTTTCACTTTCAAGAAATGACGATGATGGGGGCGGCTATTCAACCGGCGGAACTGCTCCAGCGGCAAAGCCGCCGCTGCAGGCTGACCAGCACCTGGTTCGCGATCAGGCCGAGCGCGGCCAGGATCACGATCGACGCGAACATCAGCGGGATCTGGAAATTGTACTGCGCGTTCATCACCTGGAAGCCGATGCCTTTGTTGGCGCCGATCATTTCCGAGGCGATCAGCAGCAGCAGCGCGGTGGTCGCGCCGAGCCTCAACCCGACGAAGATCGAAGGCACGGCACCCGGCAGCACGACGCGCCGGAATATGGTCAGCCGCCGGGCGCCGTAGACGCGCGCCATTTCGAGCAGCTTCGGATCGACCTCCTTGACGCCGCTGATCGTGTTGAGCAGCAGCGGAAATAGCGTCGCCCAGAAGATGACGAACACTTTGGAGGCCTCACCCAGACCCAGAAGCAGGATGAAGACGGGATAGAGCGCCAGCGCCGAGGTCTGCCGGAACAGTTGCAGGATCGGATCGAGCGCCGTCTCGACGCTGCGGACCTGACCCATGACGAGGCCGAGCGGGATGGCGACCGTAGCCGCCGCGGCGAAGGCAAGGCCGGCGCGCTGCAGGCTGATGGCGATGTCGCCGAGCAGACTGCCCCCGGCGAGGCCCTTCCAGAGCGCTACGACGATCATGTCGATCGGCGGCAACACCGCGGCATTGACCCAGCCGCCACTCGCCGCCGCCTGCCAGAGCGCCAGGAAACCCAGAAGCACGCCATAGTGCGACAACAGACGCGCCAGGGTTCGGCCAGCCAGGCTCTGAATATCGGCACCGAGCCCGTTGCCGTTTTCATGCGCGCCGATGCCGGTCGGCCGTTCAATGTGCTGCAAAGTCATCGTCATGCCTTTCGCTTCAACGCATCATTCGGCGGCAAGCACGGTCGAACGGGCGACCGTCCAGGGGTTCTGCGGCCGCTTGAGGCCAAGATTCTCGCGCAGCGTCCTGCCCTCGTAAGCGGTACGAAACAGGCCGCGCCGCTGTAATTCGGGGACCACCAGGTCGACGAAATCGTCTAGCGCGCCGGGCAGCCATGGCGGCAGGATGTTGAACCCGTCGGCGGCTTCGTTGCTGAACCATTCCTCCAACTGATCGGCGACCTGGGTGGCGCTGCCGATAACGGTGTAGTGGCCTCGTGCGGTCGCGACCCATTGATAGAGCTGGCGGATGGAGAAGTTGTGCTCATCGGCGATCTGGCGGATCAGCGCCTGGCGGCTTTTCATGCCTTCGGTTTCGCGGCTCGGGGGCAGCGGTCCGTCGAGCGGATAGCCCCTGAGATCGAGCGTTTGACCGGCAAGCCCGTTGAGCAGCGCGACGCCGTCCTCGGGCAGGATCAGGTCGTTCAATTGCTGATACTTGGCTTGTGCCTCTTCTTCGGTGCGGCCGACAAAGGGCGCCACGCCCGGCATGATCAGCACCTGTTCGGGATCGCGGCCGGCCGCCGCCACGCGGGCCTTGATGTCGCGATAGAATTCCTGCGCGGAGGCAAGGTTCTGATGCGCGGTGAAAATGACTTCAGCCGAGACCGCGGCAAGCTTGCGCCCATCCTCGGACTGGCCCGCCTGCACGACCACGGGGTGGCCCTGCACCGGGCGCGGCACGTTGAGCGGCCCTTTGACGCTGAAATGCTCGCCCTTGTGGTCGATGTCGTGGAGCTTGTCCTTGTCGTAGAAGCGGCCCGTTTTCTTGTCGCGGATAAAGGCGTCGTCCTCCCAGCTGTCCCACAGCGCCTTGACCGTCTCGACATGCTCATGCGCTCGCGCGTAGCGCTCGGCATGGTTGGGCTGGATGTCGCGGTTGAAGTTGCGCGCCGTGTCGTCGCCGGCCGAGGTGACGACGTTCCAGCCGGCCCGGCCATTCGACAAGAGGTCGAGCGAGGCGAATTTACGGGCAAGCGTGTAGGGTTCCTCATAGGTGGTCGAGGCCGTGGCGATGAATCCGAGATGCGTCGTCAGCGGCGCCAGCGCCGCAAACAACGTCACCGGTTCGAAGCCCGCGATCTTGGCGTTGCCGCCTTCGCGGGCGCCAAGCCCGACCGTCAGGTTGTCGGCGAGGAAATAGGCATCGAACAGGCCCCGTTCGGCGGTCAGCGCGAGCTGCTTGTGAAACTCGAAATTGGTCGCGCCGTCGGCCGGAGCGTCGGGATGGCGCCAGGCGGCGACATGCTGGCCGCCACCGGGTAGAAAGGCGCCGAGCTTGATCTGTCTCGATTTGATGGTCATGGCTGGGTCCCTCTGTTCGAAAACCATTGGAGTTCAGGCGGCGAGGCCGACGCTGTGTGCCGTCCCGACGACGCGGGAAACCTCGGCAACCGCCTGCCGGGCGCGGGCATGGATGGCCTCCGACACCAGGACGCCGTCGGCGAAATCCCTGTCCGATGCGTAAATCGCGGTCGGCACGGTCAGCGCCTCGAAAAAACCGAACAGCGGCCGCAGCTGATGTTCGACGATCAGCGAGTGGCGTTCGCCGCCGCCCGTCGCGGCAAGGATGACCGGTTTCCCGCGCAACGACGACGGATCGAGCAGATCGAACAAATGCTTGAAGAGCCCGGTATAGCTGCCCTTGAAGGTCGGCGACCCCGCGACCAGCACATCGGCGCCGACCAGTTGTTCGACGATGGCGCGGGCCGCGGGATCGAGATCGCCGAGGCGCCGTGCCGCCGGCAGCGACGGACCGAGATTTTCAATATCGTATATAGCCGAGGTCGCCCCGATGCGGTTCGCCGTCTCGCCGGCGATATGGCTGATAAAGGCCTTGGTCTTCGATGGGCGGGTCAGGTTGCCGGATATTCCCACCACCAGCTTGTTCGTCATCGGGCTCTCCTCGCGGTCCTTATTCATTAAGACTACCGATTTGGTAGAATTAAATGAGCGAGAAGATTTTAAAACTGGCGGGATAGGGAGATTGAGTTTGCGCCGCAGCGCCTTTCAGTGGTTCGGCAGATGCGGACTTTCGCCGATGGGGTCTCGCCGCTCTCGGACACCGACGGTCCCCGTTGGGCCTTCCTCGGAACGGTTGACGGTGTTCTTGCCCAACATGGCACTGCGCCACGCGTTGACCAGCGATCGTCAGGACCCGCCACCTGGTCGGCGGGACCTGCCCCAGCCCGGATCAGGCGGATTTCAGCACGGTGAATGGGCGCTTGACGGTCCGCTTTGCCTGGAAACTCCCGGCCGGAGCGGGACGGCCGACGTGAAAGCCCTGGACCTTGTCAATGCCGAATTCGCGCATGAGAGCCATCTGCTCGTCCGTTTCCACCCCTTCGACCAGGATCTTGTGGCCGCGGTTTCGGACCAGGGTGACAATGTCCTGGAGCATTGCCTTGCCGTTCGGGGTGGCGCAGTCGTGAAGGAAGGAGCGGTCGATCTTCACCGTATCGAAATCGATCAGACGAAGCCACGAGAGGCCCGCGAAGCCGGTGCCGAAATCATCGAGCCAGATCTTGATCCCCAGCAGCTTCAGGTCGCTGATGCAGCGAAGAATGTCCGAGTGCATCTCCATCTCCAGCCCCTCGGTGATCTCGAAGGCCAGCCTGTTGCCGGTTACGCCGGTCTCGCCCAGGATGGTCGCGACCGACGCCGCGAAGCCGGGCGTCTTGAGCTGGATCGGAGAGACGTTGACGCTGACGACGCGCACATGATCGTGCGCCAGGAGCTCGGCGCACACAGTCCTGATAGCCCAGCGCCCGAGTTCCAGGATGGCGCCGGTTCGCTCCGCTACGGGGATGAACAGGCTCGGCGGAACCGATGTGCCGTCCAGCATTTTGAGGCGCATCAAGGCCTCCACCGCTTCCACCCGGTCCGTCGCGACATCCTGGATCGGTTGATAGACCAGTGAAACGAGATCCTGGCCGATCGCGATCTTCAGCAAAGCCGCAATGTTCTCGCTCTCGTCGCTGCTCTGGGGATCGGTTGGGTCGAACAGCCGGGCACAGTTTCGACCGCCTGCCTTTGCCAGATAGAGTGCGCGATCGGCCTCGTGGATGATCTTCTCCAGCTTGGCACCGGTCTGCGTCCTGGTGAATGCAGCGCCAACGCTCACCGTCACGACCGAGATGCCGTCGCGCCGCAGTTCGTGGGTAAGCGCCAGGTTCTCGACGGTGCGGCAAATGGCTTCCGCGATATCTATGATCTGATCCTTGTTCTCCATGCGGGCCAGGACGATGAACTCTTCGCCGCCGTAGCGACCGATCGAGCCATCGTATTCCCTGATCATATCCCGCAGGGCAT
Organism: Mesorhizobium sp. CA13; assembly: GCF_020165235.1. Taxonomy (NCBI): domain Bacteria; kingdom Pseudomonadati; phylum Pseudomonadota; class Alphaproteobacteria; order Hyphomicrobiales; family Phyllobacteriaceae; genus Mesorhizobium; species Mesorhizobium sp. CA13. Next base: position 158,246 of record NZ_JAIUHS010000002.1, read on the forward strand.
TGGCGACGTGGATAAGGCAACGGTCGCCCTCCTGGTGGCCGTAGCAGTCATTGAACTTCTTGAAGAAGTCCACGTCGATGAGCATCGCCACGAAACTGGTGCCGACCCTTTGCCACTCCCCCCAGTAATCCCGCAGCTTTTCGTCGATCGCCCGTCGATTCTCCAGACCCGTAAGCGGATCGGTCCGCGACAGCCGCAGCAGGGCCTTGCCGCGTTCGGTGGCTTCCTTGTGCTGGATTTTGGCTTCCAGCGCGTTCAGGAAGACGTTGTAGCGTTCCTCGTTCAGCTTCCAGTTCACATAGGACGTGAAAGTGAAGCACGAAACATAGAAGGCGCCGAATACCATTTTGTATGTTGCCGTGGCAGGCACAAAATAGTTCACGACATACAAGACACACATGATGATGGTTGATGTCACGATCGACAAGTTGAAACTGAATGTAAAGAATAGATTTGCACTCATCATGAAGATGGTGCCGAATACCATATAGTAGGCGACGCTTTCCTTGTCCGCGCTCATAAAGGCCGGGAACAACCAGCCGATATAGCCGAAAATGATGGCCCCGGCGCAAGTCACGTCGAGCCATTCCGTGGCCACTCCCCGGCGAAGTTGCGCCTCCAGGATCGACAGCGCGGTCACGCCGACGGCGAAGCGCGCCATGATCGTATAGGCCGCCACGTCCGGGATCAGCAGCAGATCCGTTGCCGAAAACAGGAGATAGATGGCCACGGCGATCCAAAGCCCAGGCCGGGCTTCCAGTCTTCGCTTCGCCTGGGCTTCCCTTCGGTAAAGGACGCGGAGCTCGTCGGAGCCCGGTTCGTAGCGGACTTCGTACGGCTCTACATGCGCCATGTCGGCCAGTCTGGATGACACGCGTTCGCTCTCGACAAATCCTGGTTGAAGGGGATTTTGCGTTCCAAGTTCTTTTTTGGCTTCTGCCCCCACGCGGGCCAACTCCTTGGACGCGACGGCGACTGCGCACCTCGCACGACAATGCAACGGCGCGAAACAAATTTCAGTTAATTCGGGCCGGGAATCCAATGCGGCAGGTTTTAACGCGCGAACATGGTTGGCGGGAAATTAAGCATACCGTTAAAATGCGTTCGGGACGACATTGGCAAATCCAGCATTCTACGCAATAAGTTAACTGACTGTTAACTATGGAGTGCGGGTGTGCAAGGTGTCTTTGATGGCCAAAGCCTAATTACTGCCGAGATGATCGCCGGCAGTTTTCCTCGAAAAAAGCCCGAGAATCACGGCGAGGCGTTCGAAACCGCCCGTGCCGAGCTAGCGCTCATTCTCCACGCCACACACCAGCAGGTCGAGGAAGGCAAAGACCCTGCCGAGATCGTTCGTCGCCTGCTGTCATACCTCAACGCCCTGCGGTCCAAGGTTCATCCCGACGTTTGGCAAGCGTTGATCCCGGTGGCGCAGAACCATCCGATCCTGGACTACTTTCTCCAGGACCCGCTCACCCGGTGGTCATTCACCAAGCCCAGGGGCTATTCCGGCGACGCGCAGTTGCTCGACTACATCTATTGTGATCCGCACGTGGCCGAAAGCGTGGCGGGCGCCTCGGACACCGGGAAAGCACTCTACAGCCATACCAAGGACGTACCGTCCTGCGTGGCGGCGCGGGAGCGGCGCGATCTCTTGACCCGATATGTCGACGAGACGGCGAACAAGAGCGGACCGCAAGCCGAGGTGCTGGCGATCGCCGCCGGTCATTTGCGCGAGGCCAATCGTTCGACCGCCTTGGCCGAGGGCCGCCTCAAGCGTTGGGTTGCGCTCGATCAGGATCCTCAGAGCGTTGGATTGATCGCGCGCGACTTCCAGGGCACCGCGGTCGAGGCCGTCGACGGTTCGGTGCGGACCGTGCTCACCAGGAGCCACAAGCTGGGCAAGTTCGACCTCATCTACGCCTCCGGCCTTTACGACTACCTCCAGCACAACGTCGCCGTGAAACTCACGAAGACTTGCCTGCAGATGCTGAAACCGAACGGCAGGTTCCTGTTTGCCAACTACGCCGAGGGCAATCCCGACGCCGGCTATCGGGAAACGTTCATGGACTGGGTGCTGCTGCTGCGCTCCGAGGCCGACATGTGGAACATCATCAATGCCAGCGTCGACCGCAACACCGTCGAGGCGCAGGTGTTCTTTGGCGAGAACCGCAACGTGCTGTATGGCGTCGTCGAAAAGCGCGGATAGGCAATTCCAGGAAAAGTGCGCAACGGCTTCCCCGGGAAAAACACGTAGCGCTTTCCCCCGGCAATTGCGTAACGACAAAGAACTGGAGCGGGTCGGCGGTTTTATCGAACACTGACCCGCTCCGGCGACAATCGTGGACTGGGCGCCGGCGTGAAGCCTCGAGCGCTTTCGGCCGGGCGAGTCGTCCCGCCCCGGGGAGCCATTGCCTTTGGATGGTTGCCTTTGGCTTGCACCTCCGGCCGCCTTCCGCTATAGAGCCGCCACCCGCGTAGACACCCTTGGAGGCAACGCGGCGGAAGGCCGCCTCACCCGGCGGCTTTCGACGTTTACGGTCCAGGCCCATTGCCAACCGCAAACGCTCCAGAACAACGCGAAAGGAAGTGCCATGAGCCACGATACTTACGAGCTCAAGGCCGAAGCGCGCGAACAGGTCGGTAAGGGGTCCGCCCGTGCAGTTCGCCGCAACGGTAAAGTGCCTGCAGTAATTTACGGTGACAAGCAGCCTCCCCTGGCGATCGCTCTCACCTACAAGGACATCTACTACAAGATCCACGGCGGCGGGTTCCTGACCACGATCGCCACGATCGATGTCGACGGCAAGAAGATCCAGGTCCTGCCGAAGGACTTCCAGCTCGACCCGGTCAAGGATTTCCCTGTCCATGTCGACTTCCTGCGCATCGGCAAGGACACCGAGGTCAATGTCGACGTGCCTGTCCACTTCATCAATGAGGACAAGTCGCCCGGCATCAAGCGCGGCGGCGTGCTCAACATCGTGCGTCACGAGGTCGAGTTCCACTGCCCGGCCAATGCGATCCCGGAATTCATCACCGTCGATCTCACCGGCGCCGACATTGGCGATTCGATCCACATCTCGTCGGTTAAGCTGCCGGCTGGCGTCAAGCCCGTCATCTCCGACCGCGACTTCACCATCGCGACCGTCGCCGGTTCGTCGGCGATGAAGCCGGAGACGGAAGAGACGGTCGAGGCTGCACCTGAGGCGGCTCCCGCCGCCGAAGAGAAGTAACTTTTTCACGCCCGGAGCTGACGATGCCGCTTGTCTTTGCAGGCCTCGGCAATCCGGGCGCGAAATATGCCGCCAACCGGCACAATGTCGGCTTCATGGCGGTGGACGCGATCGCCCGCCGCCACCCCTTTTCGCCCTGGTCTAAGAAATTCCAGGGCTTGATCGCCGAGGGCACGCTCGGCGGCGAAAAGATCATCCTGATCAAGCCGCAGACCTTCATGAACCTGTCCGGCCAGTCGGTCGGCGAAGCGCTGCGCTTTTACAAGCTTGGTCCCGAGGCACTGACCGTCTTCTACGACGAGATCGACCTTGCGGCGGGCAAAGTTCGGGTCAAGGTGGGTGGCGGCTCCGGCGGCCATAACGGAATCCGCTCGCTCGACCAGCATGTCGGCAATGCCTATCGCCGGGTACGGATCGGGGTCGGCCATCCCGGCGTCAAGGAGATGGTGCACGGCCATGTGCTCGGCGATTTCGCCAAGGCCGACCGTGAATGGCTGGACGTGTTGCTCGACGCGATCGCCGACGACGCCGGCTTGCTCGCCAAGGGCGACGACAATTCCTTCATGAACCGCATCACGCTGGCGCTGCGCGACAAGCTCGTGCCGACGGGCGACGACGATCGCCCGCCGCCCAAGGCGCCGAAACAGCAAAGCCACGTCCGCCAGGCACGGCCGCAACAGGCGCCCGCCAAGCTGCCGGAGAGCGGGCCGATGGCCGCCATGCTGAAGAAACTGTTCGGCAACAAGGACTGAGCTTGGGTCCATGGGGCGTTACAGGGCTTGACGTTGATCACCCCTATCGCCCATAGCCCACACCAAATCTCGAATTCCCGATAGGACCGGACAAAAATGGGTTTCAAATGCGGCATCGTTGGCTTGCCCAATGTCGGCAAGTCGACGCTTTTCAACGCGCTGACGAGGACGGCCGCCGCGCAGGCCGCCAACTACCCGTTCTGCACCATCGAACCGAACACCGGCGAGGTGGCGGTGCCCGATCCGCGGCTGCAGAAGATCGCGGCGATCGGCAAGTCGAAGGAGATCATCCCGACCCGCATCTCCTTTGTCGACATCGCCGGCCTGGTGCGCGGCGCCTCGAAGGGCGAAGGCCTGGGCAACCAATTCCTCGCCAACATCCGCGAGGTCGATGCCATCGTGCATGTGCTGCGTTGCTTCGAGGATGACGACATCACCCATGTCGAGGGCCGCATCGACCCGGTCGCCGACGCCGAGACGGTCGAGACCGAGCTGATGCTCGCCGACCTCGAGAGCCTCGAACGTCGTATCGCGCAATTCCGCAAGCGCGCGTCCGGCAAGGACAAGGAAGCCTTGACCGTGCTGCCGATGATGGAGGCAGCGCTTGAGCTTCTGCAGGCAGGCAAGCCGACCCGCATCCTGCTCGACGGCATCTCGGCGGAAGACCTGCGCATTTTGCAGGGCTTGAACCTTCTGACCTCGCATCCCGTGCTCTACGTCTGCAACGTCGCCGAGGCGGACGCGGCCACCGGCAACGAGCACACCAGGGCCGTGGAGCAGATGGCCGCGGCGCAGGGCGCCCGCACCGTCGTCATTTCGGCCGCGATCGAAGCCGAGGTTGCGCAGCTCTCGGACGAGGAAGAGATGGAATTCCTGTCCTCGCTCGGCCTTGACGAGCCCGGCCTGAACAAGGTGATCCGCGCCGGCTACGAATTGTTGCAGCTCATCACCTATTTCACCGTCGGGCCGAAGGAGACGCGCGCCTGGACCGTGCACAAGGGCGCCAAGGCGCCGCAGGCGGCCGGCGTCATCCACACCGATTTCGAGCGCGGCTTCATCCGCGCCCAGACCATCGCCTACAATGATTTCGTCACGCTGGGCGGCGAAGTAGCGGCCAAGGAAGCCGGCAAGGCGCGCGACGAAGGCAAGGAGTATGTCGTGCAGGACGGCGACATCATGCTGTTCAAGTTCAACACTTGAACAGGCCAAGCGGCGTCGCATTCCCGACAGGGTGAGGCCGTATGCAGCCGCCGCCGGTCCGGCTTTTTTGCCATTCCCCAGTGAAAGCGGAAGGGCGCGCATGAAAAGGACAATCCCGACCCTGGTCGGCTTCTCGGCCATCCTGACGTGGTCGTTCCTCGCGCTGCTTTCGACCGCCGCGGGGCCGATCCCGCCCTTTCAGCTGGCGGCAATGACGTTTCTGCTCGGAGGCTCCGTCGGAGCAGCCAGCTGGATCGTCCGGCCTTCGGCAGTCAGATCGCTGCGGCAGCCATGGCAGGTCTGGGCGATCGGCACGGCAGGGCTGTGCATCTATCACTGCGCCTACTTTTTCGCGATCCAGTCGGCCCCGCCGGTCGAGGTGAGCCTGATCGCTTATCTCTGGCCATTGCTGATCGTCTTCTTCGCCGCCTTCCTGCCGGGAGAGCGGCTGAGGCCTCACCACATAACGGGTGTGATCCTCGGCCTGGCGGGTGCGATCGTCGTCATCACCAAGGGCGGCAGCGTGGGCCTTGCCGACGGCGTGAAGCCGGGCCACGTCATTGCCCTGTTCTGCGCGTTCGTCTGGTCCGGCTATTCCGTCCTGTCGCGCCGTTTCGGCCAGGTGCCGACCGACGTGGTGGCGGTGTACTGCCTCATTACCGCGGTCGTCGCCCTCACCCTCCATCTCACGCTCGAGACCACGGTCTGGCCCCAGACCATGACGCAATGGAACGCTATCGTCATTCTGGGCGTGATACCGCTCGGCGCCGGCTTCTACGCGTGGGACTATGGATGCAAGCACGGGGACATCATGATCCTGGGCGCGCTTTCCTATGCCGCGCCGCTGTTCTCGGTGATCGTTCTGCTGCTGGCCGGATTTGGCGTGTTCCACTGGTCCGTGGCGCTCGCTTGCGTGCTGATCACGGTCGGTGCGCTGATCGCCGCCAAGGACATGGTGTTCAAGCCGCGAAAAGAGCCCTCCGCGGAGGAAACAGCGCGCGCATAGGGCCCTGCGACTGGACGTGGCTATTCCCCGGCCACCGTCCTTCCGCTCACCCACACCTTGGCAATGTTGGCGCGTGCCGCGTTGAGCACGATCTTCTGGAAGACATCATCGAGCGTATCGTCCGCCATGCTGATATGGATGTTCGAGGCCTTCGCCATCGTGTCGATCAGCAGCGCGTCGAATTCATGGCCGACGCGAAAGCTGCCCGTCGGCAGGTCGAGCGCTTCGGCACCCCCGGCGGTGGCCAGCCAGAGCGCCTCCTGATGCGTGATCGGCGCGCCGGGCGCGCCGCGCTGCGCTGCGTCCATGCCGGCATGGACACCGCTCTGCAGCGTCCTCGAGGCTGACAGCGCATGCCGGCAGCCGTCGAAGAGCGACGGGCTGTAGCCGCCGGAAATGTCCGTCCCGAGCCCGACATGCATGTGCCGGTCCAGCGCGTCGCGCAGCGGAAACACCGCATTGGCGAAATAGAAGTTGGACAGCGGGCAATGCGCGACGCCAGCCCTCTTCTCCTTGATGAGGTCCATATCCCGCCCGTCGATGAAATTCGAATGCGCCAGGATGGTGCGGCGCGTCAGCAGGCCGAAATCGTCCAGGCTTGCCGCGTCGGTGCGGCCGAGGCGCGTCTCGACGAATTCTTTCGCCCAATCGCTCTCCGAGCAATGTGTCTGCACGTGGCAGCCGAACTCGGAAGCGAGTTCGCCCAGGCCTTGCAGCGCCGCATCCGTGCAGCTTGGGATGAAACGCGGGGTTATCACCGGCTGGACCAGTGGCCTTTCGCCCGAAGCCATCGCCCTCACCGCCTCGATGAACCGCCTGGTGTCCGACACCGCGCTTGCCGCGTCGGCATCGCGATAGAAAGGCGGGCACTGCTCGGGATCGTCCATCGCCACCTTGCCGACCAAAGCGCGCTGGCCCTTTTCGAGGCATATCTCGGCAAGCGCCAGGCTGGCCTCGACATGGACGGTGGCGAAATAGAGCGCCGTGGTGGTGCCGTTGGCGAGAAGGTTATCGACCAGGTCGGCATAGACTTCGCGGGCGTAGCCGACGTCGGCATAGCGCGCCTCGAGCGGAAACGTGTATTTTTGCAGCCAGACCTCGAGCGGCACGTCCAGCGCCTTGCCCATTTGCGGCCATTGCGGCGCATGGATGTGCAGGTCGATCAGGCCGGGCAGCAGGAACTGGCCCTCGCCGAGCTCCACCAGCCTGCCCGCCCGGCGGGCATCGCTCTTCCTCGCCGCATATTCGGGATGGCCGGGTGCGAGAATCTCCGCGATCCGTCCCCGTGCATCGATGCTGAACAGATGGTCCTTCAGCACCTCCAGCTGGCCGCGCTCGGGCGTGTGGAAGGCGGTGCCAAGCAGCGTGAAGGCCTCTCTTGTCATGGATCGCTCCGGTTGCGCTGGCGCGTGTGGCCGTTATTGCATGGCGCGCAAGAAAACAGTTGGCAAACCTTTGCGCCGCTGTCCTTTGGCGCCGACTGATCCCATGATCGGCCGGGAAATTCCAGAGGGGACATCATGGAACGCACTGCACCGGAAATCACCTTGATCGCTCAGCCGGACGATCCGCTGCCACTGGGCAAGGCCGCCCTGCTCGGCCTCCAGCACGTGCTGGCGATGGATGTTTACATCGTGCCGTTCATCATCGCATCGGTCCTGGCCTTCAGCGCGGGCGATGCCGGGGCCTTCATCCAGTCGGCCTTCGTCGCGGCGGGCATCGCGACCCTGATCCAGTCGCAGCTCCTCATGCGCCTGCCGGTGGTGCAGGGACCGTCCTTTGTGCCGATCGGCGCGGTGCTGGCCATAGCCTTCGGCGCCGGCGGCGGCATTGCCGGTCTTTCCGCCGTGATCGGAGCGCTCATTCCCGGCGCCATACTGGTCATGCTGCTCGGTTCGCCGACGGGGCTCTTCCATCGCCTGGTGGACCGCTTTGTCCCGCCCATCGTCGGCGGCGCCATCATCATCGTCGTCGGCATCGCGCTGATGCCGGTCGCACTCCGCGAAAGCGTGTTCGCGGTCCACGGCACTGCCACCGTCGGCGGCAATATCATCCTTGCCTTTGTTGCGGCGGCGGTGCTCGTCGGCTGCATGCTGACCGGCATGGCGCTCGGCGCAAAGGGCGCCTGGCTGCGCCTGCTCTCCGTGATCATCGCACTTGTGGCCGGCTGCGTGGCCGCCGCCTCCATGAGCCAACTCAACATGGGAGCGGTCTCCGAGGCGACCTGGTTTTCGATGCCGCGCGTCGCATTCCTCAACCTCGACGTGACGTTCTCGCTCTCGGCGACGCTCACGATGCTCATCGTCTATATCGTGGTCCTCGCCGAAACCACCGGCACCTGGTTCGCCGTCGGCGCCGTCATCGACAAGCCCCTGTCGAACGAACAGCTCGACAGGGGCGCCACCGGCGAAGGCCTCGGCTGCCTGGTCAGCGCACTGCTTTGCAGCACCCCGGTCACCGGCTATTCGTCGAATGCCGGCATCATCGCCATCACCGGCATCGCCAGCCGCGCCGCCTTCGCCGCGGCAGGCATCTTCCTGGTCCTGTTCGGACTGATCGGCAAACTGTCGGCGGTCATCGCCTCGATCCCGGGCCCGGTCATCGGCGGCGTGTTCGGCGTGCTCTGCGTCATCATCGCCATGAACGGGTTCCGCGTCGTGCGCGGCACGCCGCTGACGGAAAGGAACATGCTGGTCGTCGGCCTGCCGATCCTGATGGCCCTGTTTGCGACGCTTGCGCCGCCGGATTTCGTCAAGACGCTTCCCGATATCGTGCAGTACATTCTGGGCTCGTCCATCGCCTTCGGCGCCGTCTGGGCTATCGTGCTGCACCAGATCCTGCCGAGCGCCCGATAGGGACATTCGCAGGCCGCCCCCCGGCGGGTCCGGCCTGCTCTCCACGATAAGCCCGAAGCGCGGTCGATGACCGACCTGTCGAAGCTCTCATACTGCCGGCTGCTCGACGAATTTTTCTGAGCGCCCCTGGTGTCGGCCCCAAGTCCGGCTTGTCTTGATTTTGTCATGCCGCAAGTCTAAGCGGCGGGCACAGGCTCGGCGCACGAAGGATAGTGCGATCCGATACGACGCAGCAATCCGAACGCGCTTTCCGGCAGGGAGATCTGGCGATGATCAAGGCTTTCGTCGTGGACAATGATCGCCTGCGTCTCACCGACGATCTCCTGGCCAATGGCGACAAGGTCGTCTGGGTCGATCTCGCCAATCCGACCAAGGACGAAGAAGCCACCATCGAAAGCTGGCTCGGCATCGCCATCCCGACCCGCGAGGAGATGGAGGAGATCGAGATTTCCAGCCGCCTCTATATCGAGGACGGCGCCTACTTCATGACCGCCACCTTGCCCGCACAGACCGAGGTCGACGATCCCCTGATCTCGCCGGTCACCTTCGCGCTCGCCGGCAACAGGCTGGTCACCGTGCGCTATCACGAACCGAAGGCCTTCAAGACCTTCCCCTTGCGCGCCGAGAAGGTGGCGACCGGCTGCACCAGCGGCGACACCATCCTGATCGGCCTGCTGGAAGCGATCGTCGACCGGCTCGCCGACATCCTCGAGCGCGCCGGCCGTGACGTCGAAGCGATCTCTCGCGACATTTTCGAGGCGCGGTCGACCAAGGTGTCGAAGCGCAATCGTGACTTCCAGGAACTCTTGAAGGGCATCGGCCGCAAGGAGGACCTCGCCTCCTCCGTGCGCGACAGCCTGATCTCCTTGCAGCGGCTAGCCGGCTTCCTCGCCCATGTCGCGACCCAGGCCAAGATGAGCAAGGACATCCGCGCCCGCATCAAGACCTTGTCGCGCGACGTGCTTTCTCTTGCCGACCACGCCACCTTCCTGTCGCAGAAGATCTCCTTCCTGCTCGACGCCACGCTCGGCATGATCTCGATCGAGCAGAACGCCATCATCAAGATCTTCTCGGTCGCCGCCGTCATCTTCCTGCCGCCGACGCTGGTCGCCTCGATCTACGGCATGAATTTCGACATCATCCCCGAGCTCAAATGGGAGCTCGGTTATCCGTTCGCGATCGCCATGATGGTTCTGTCGGCGATCCTGCCCTTCTGGTATTTCCGCCGCCGCGGCTGGTTATGATCACAACGGCCGGCCGATCGCCCGCGGCTGGCTCACCAGAAAGGGCTTGACCAAACGCCGTCCGGCCTGCATCCGGGTTTGCCGATCCATGTGGATCGCGCGTTCTGCAACCGGATTCCACGCCATGACTGGAAAGACATGGGCCTATGAGGACTTCGTCGAAGGAGCCTCGTTCGACCTCGGCACCAAACAGGTGAGCGCGGCCGAGATCATCGAGTTCGCCAGCGAATTCGATGCCCAGCCGATGCATCTCGACGAGGAGGCCGGCAAGGCAAGCATCCTGGGCGGCCTCTCGGCCTCGGGCTGGCATACCTGCGCCATGTTCATGCGCATGCTGTGCGACGCCTTCCTGCTGGACTCGACCTGCCAGGGCGCGCCCGGCGTCGATCAGGTCAAATGGAAGAAGCCGGTGCTGGCCGGCGACACGCTCAAGGGCAGCCTCGTCGTCATCGCCAAGCGTCCTTCGAAATCGAAGCCCCAGCTCGGCTTCGTGACCATGCGCAGCGAGCTGGTCAACCAGCGCGGCGAAAGCGTCTTCGAGCTCGAGAATTCCGTCATGTTCCTCACGCGCAATGCCGCGGGGAGCCTCGCATGACGCTGGACGAATTCTTCCGCGTCGGCACCACCGTCACGCTGGGCTCGCATACGTTCGAAGCCGAGGCGATCAAGGCCTTCGCCCGCAAATACGACCCCCAGGTCTTCCACGTCGATGAGGACGCCGCGAAGAAGAGCGTGCTGGGCGGGCTGTGTGCATCCGGCTGGCATACCGCCGCCACCTGGATGAAGCTCAACCTCGAAACCCGCATGGACGCCGAGTGGACCGGCCCTGGCCCGACGCCCGAATTCGGCCCCTCGCCCGGCTTCAAGAACCTGAAATGGCTGAAGCCGGTCTACGCCGGGCAGACCGTGACCTTCACCCGTACCGTCCTTTCCCACCGCCCGATCGCCTCACGTCCGGGCTGGCGGATACTGACCTTGCGCTCGGAAGCCTTCGACTCGACCGGCGACAAGGTACTGGAATTCGAGAGCGCCGTGCTGGTTAAGGTGGAGTAGTGAGTAGTGAGTAGTGAGTAGGAAATAGCGCGGAAACATTTCCGAGCATCATTTCTCTTTTCACTACTCACTACTCACTACTCACTACTCACTAGTGCCCCTAGTGTCCCTCGAACCCGATCAGCGTCCGCACCGGCACGCCGAGCGCTTCCAGCTTGGCGCGGCCGCCGAGATCCGGCAGGTCGATGACGAAGCAGGCGGCAAGGATATCGGCGCCGATCTGGCGCAGGAGATTCACCGCCGCCTCCGCCGTGCCGCCGGTGGCGATCAGGTCGTCGACCAGGATCACTTTCTCGCCCGGCGACACGCCGTCCTTGTGCATCTCCATCTCGTCCAGCCCGTATTCCAGGCTGTAGGCGACTCGCACCGTCTCGTAAGGCAGCTTGCCCTTCTTGCGGATCGGCACGAAGCCGGCGGAGAGCTGATGGGCAACGGCGCCGCCGAGGATGAAGCCGCGCGCTTCGATGCCGGCGATCTTGTCGATCTTCTCGCCGGCGTAGGGATGCACCAACTCATCGATTGCGCGGCGGAAGGCGCGCGCATTGCCGAGCAGCGTGGTGATGTCGCGGAACAATATGCCGGGCTTGGGATAGTCCGGGATGGTGCGGATCGCCGCCAGCAGCGTGTCTTCCAGCGAAGGTTTCATGAGGCGGCTCCGGATGGTCCAGTTTCGGCGGAAAGGCGTGAAATGGCGCTGCGCCAAATCTAACCCGGCGCGACCCACGACGGCTAGCGCTATGTGGCGGCCGAGACAAGCGCATCCGGCGAAAGGATCACATACGTCCAAAGGCTTGCCTCTGCCGGCGCCGCGATCTTTCGCATCGAAGCGATGGCCATCACCGATAACGCAAATTCTCGCGGGTCAACTGTTCGATCGAGCTGCACCCCATCAGCTTCATGCCGCGTTCGATCTCGATGCGCATCTGCTCGAGTGCCCGTTCGACGCCAGGCTGGCCCGCCGCCGCCAGCGGAAACAGATAGTAGCGTCCGACGCCGACGGCCTTGGCGCCGAGCGACAGCGCCTTGAGCACATGTGTGCCGCGCTGCACGCCGCCATCCATGATGACGTCGATCTTGTCGCCGACCGCGTCGACGATTTCGGCGAGCTGGTCGAAAGCCGCCCGCGAACCGTCCAGCTGCCGGCCGCCATGGTTCGACAGCACGATGCCCTTGCAGCCGATCTCGACGGCGCGCCTGGCATCCTCCACCGACATGACGCCCTTGAGGCAGAATGGTCCCGGCCAGAGCCTCACCATCTCGGCGACGTCGTCCCACGTCATCGACGGATCGAGCATTTCGGTGAAGTAGCGGCTGATCGACATCGTGCCGCCGCCCATGTCGACATGCTCGTCCAGCTGCGGCAGCTTGAACGCCTCATGCGTGAAATAGTTGATCGCCCAGGCAGGCTTCAGCGCGAACTGGGTCATTCCCGCCAGGTTGAGCTTGAAGGGGATCGCAAAACCGGTGTGCTTGTCGCGCTCGCGGTTTCCCCCGGTGATGCTGTCGACGGTCAGCATCATCACTTCGACGCCGATCTCCCGTGCCCGCTGCATCATCGCCCGGTTGAGGCCCCGATCACGATGGAAGTAAAACTGATAGACCTGGGGTCCACTGCTGATTTTTCGCACTTCCTCGAGGCTGACGGTGCCGAGCGAGGAGACGCCGAACATGGTGCCGTACTTTGCAGCGGCCCTGGCGACCGCCCGTTCGCCCTGATGGTGGAACAGCCGCTGGAGAGCGGTCGGCGAACAGTAGAACGGCATCGCCAGCTTCTGGCCCATGACGGTCACCGACATGTCGACCTCGCTCACCCCGCGCAGCACGTTGGGAACGAGGTCGCAGGTCTCGAAGCTCTCGGTGTTGCGGCGGTAGGTGACCTCGTCGTCCGCCGCGCCGTCGATATAGTTGAAGATCGGCCCCGGCAGCCGCCGCTGCGCCATGCGGCGGAAATCCGAAAAATTGTGACAGTCGTTGAGCCGCATCATGGAACCCCAAACGCCCTATAGGCGGCAAACCTTTCGCTGCCGTCGGGGCGTCGAATAGCAATCGCCTGCCGCGCTGCCAACCGGCTTGTTGGACAAGAAAGCGACCACCTCATGCGCCAGCCCCTTCGGCAAGCAAAAAGGGCGCCTCGCGGGCGCCCTTTTCTCGATCTGCGGCCGCGCGGCTTAGTGCGCGACGCCTTCCCAAACCTTGCGCTTGGTCATGTACACCAGTGCGCCGAACAGGAGCAGGAACACCAAGACCCGGAAGCCGGTCTTCTTGCGGGCTTCCATGTGCGGCTCGGCCGCCCACGCCAGGAACGCCGACACGTCGCGGGAGTACTGGTCGACGGTCTGCGGCGCGCCGTCGTCATAGGTCACCTGGCCGTCGGAAAGCGGCTTGGGCATCTTCAGCGACACACCGGACATGAAGTACGGATTGTAGTGCGTGCCCTCCGGGATGACCATTCCAGCCGGGGGCGTCTGGTCGTAGCCGGTCAGCAGCGAGTGGATGTAGTCCGGGCCGCCTGCATCATACTGGGTGAAGATGTCGAAGACGAACTGCGGAAAGCCGCGCTCGACGCCGCGCGCCTTGGCCAGCAGCGACATGTCGGGGGGAGCCGCGCCACCGTTGGAGGCGGCAGCGGCTTCCTGGTTGGCGAACGGCGCCGGGAAATGGTCGGACGGCTTGCCGGGACGGTCGAACATGTCGCCGGCATCGTTGGGGCCGTCATGGATGGTGTATTCGGCCGCCAGCGTCTTGATCTGCGCGTCGGAATAGCCGAGGTCCGAAAGCGTGCGGAACGCCACCAAATTCATCGAATGGCAGGCGGAGCAGACTTCCTTGTAGACTTTGAGGCCGCGCTGCAGCTGCGCCTTGTCATAGGTGCCGAACGGGCCGGTGAAGCTCCAGTCCATTTCCTTCGGTTCGTTGATCGGGAAATGCGTCGGCGCCGCCGCGTTATGCGCCTCTTCGGCCGCGATCGCCCAAGTGCCCGCGGCCCCAATGCCGGCGGCCACAAGGCCGACCAGCGCAAGCGAGGTGAGAATCTTTTTCATGCCAAATCCCCTTAGATTCTCTACCGCTCAGCCCTTGGTCTCAGGTGCCGCCGTGGCGCCCGCCGGATGCCCGCTGCCGCCCTTGTTCTTTTCGAGCACCGCCTCGGTGATCGAGTTCGGCAGTCTGCGTGGCGTCTCGATCAGGCCGAGCACCGGCATGATGATCAGGAAGAAGGCGAAGTAGAACAGCGTCGCCATCTGCGCCATGAACACATAGCTGCCTTCCGCCGGCTGCGAGCCCAGCCAGCCAAGCAGGATGGCATCGGCCACGAACAGCCAGAAGAACAGCTTGTACCAGGGCCGGTAGACCGCCGAGCGCACCTTGGAGGTGTCGAGCCACGGCACCAGGAACAGCATGGCGATGGCACCGAACATGCACAGCACGCCGCCGAGCTTGGAGTTGATCGGCCCTATGTTGAAGGTGATGGCGCGCAGGATCGCGTAGAACGGCAGGAAGTACCATTCCGGAACGATATGGGCTGGTGTCTTCAGCGGGTTGGCGACCGTGTAGTTGTCGGGGTGGCCGAGATAGTTCGGCAGATAGAAGACGAAATAGGCGAAGAAGAACAGGAACACGATCATGCCGAACGCGTCCTTGATGGTCGCGTAAGGAGTGAAGGCGACGGTGTCGGTCTTCGACTTGACCTCGATGCCGGTCGGGTTCGACTGGCCCACGACATGCAGCGCCCAGATATGCAGCACGACGACGCCGGCGATCATGAACGGCAGCAGGTAATGCAGCGCGAAGAAGCGATTGAGGGTCGGATTGTCGACCGCGAAACCACCCAGCAAAAGCTGCTGGATCCAATCGCCGACCAGTGGAATGGCGCTGAAGAAGCCGGTGATGACGGTGGCGCCCCAGAAGCTCATCTGGCCCCACGGCAGCACGTAGCCCATGAAGCCGGTCGCCATCATCAGGAGATAGATGATGCAGCCGAGGATCCACAGCAGCTCGCGCGGCGCCTTGTAGGAACCGTAATAGAGGCCGCGGAAGATATGGATGTAGACCGCGACGAAGAAGAACGACGCGCCGTTGGCATGCATGTAGCGCAGCAGCCAGCCGGAATTCACGTCGCGCATGATCTTTTCGACCGAATCGAAGGCCAGATTGGTGTCGGACGTGTAGTGCATGGCGAGCACGATGCCGGTCAGGATCTGCGCCACCAGCATGATCGACAGGATGCCACCGAAGGTCCAGGCATAGTTGAGGTTGCGCGGCACCGGATAGGCCACGAAGCTGTCATAGATCAGCCGCGGCAGAGGCATGCGCGCATCAAACCAGCGCTCGATACCGGTCTTGGGCGTATAGGTCGAGTGTCCCTCGCTCATCGAATTATCCCCTGCCTCAACCGATAAGGATCTTGGTATCGGAAATGAACTTGAATACCGGCACAGCCATGTTCTCGGGCGCCGGGCCTTTGCGGATGCGGCCGGCGGTGTCGTATTGCGAACCGTGGCACGGGCAGAACCAGCCGCCGAAATCGCCTTCCTGGCCGAGCGGAATGCAGCCCAGATGCGTGCAGACCTGAACCATCACCATCCAGGCTTCCTTGCCGGGCGTGGTGCGGTTGGCGTCGGTCGCCGGCGCGTCGGCCGGCAGGTTGGCGTTGCGGGCGATCGGATCCTTGAGATCGGCGAGATTGACGGCCTCGCCGTCCTTCATCTCCTTCTCGGTGCGGTTGCGCACCACGACCGGCTTGCCGCGCCACTTGACGATCAGCGACATGCCCGGCGTCAGCGAGGAGACGTCGACCTCGACCGACGCGAGCGCCAGCGTCGAGGCATCGGGGCGCATCTGGTCGATGAACGGCCAGGCGACGGCGCCCGCGCCGACCACGGCGGCCATGCCGGTGGCGACGTAGAGAAAATCTCGACGGTTGGGATCCTGGGTGTCGGTTGCGCTCACGGGTGCCTGATCCTTTCGCCTCTTCCGTGCCGGTGGCCGAGCCTTGTTCCCCGCCCATTCACGCCAACCCGACAGCGCATGGCAAACAGGCTAGCGAATTCCTCCGGCATTTGGGCTTCGGTTTATGCGTGAAGTCCGTTTTTGTCCAGACGGGTGAAGGCACAAGGGCAGATTGTCGCGGGGGCAGAATCCGCCACCGCCCGACAAGACGACGAATGGCTGTGAAACACCGCCAAACAACCGGGAAACAACGGCTAATCCGGCGTCCAGCTTCGCCTCGACACCTGGCCCCGGGATGGTCTATCCTGCACCATGGCGCATGTCATAGACCGCGAGGAATGGGCTGTTCGCCCCGACCGCTGGAAGGGCGAGTTGCAATGCGCCCCCTACGGCTCCAATTCCTGCCTGATCTTCAACTATCTGCCGGAGACCGGCGGCGGACCGCGCCTGCATTCCCATCCCTACGCCGAGATCTTCATCATCCGCCAGGGCACCGGCCTGTTCACGGTCGGCGATGAGGAGATCGAGGCCTCCGCCGGCCAGATCGTCATCGTGCCGCCCGGCACGCCGCACAAATTCACCAATCTCGGCCCCGGCCCGCTGGAAACGACCGACATCCACGAGAACGGCACTTTCATCACCCAGTGGCTGGAGTGATCCCGGCCCAAGTGATTCCTGGAAAGCGCAATTCCTGGAAAAGTGTGAAACGCTTTCCGTCCGCAACGGCATCAAAATAATCCAGCCCTGTCGGTTTTCCGATCGCCGCCTAGATCTATGGCATAGGCAGCCGGCAGGGCCAGGACATGCAAACCTCTGAAATCGAAATCGAAGGGCTGAGCATAGCGATCCGCGAGGCAGGCCCGGCTGAAGCGCCTGCATTCCTGCTGCTGCATGGCTGGCCGCAAAGCTCCTATGCGTTCGAAGGGGTAATCGGCCGGCTGGCTGCCGACTACCGGGTCGTCGCACCTGACTTGCCCTGCATCGGCGGCTCGCAAGGCATGCCTGAGGCCGGCGACAAGAGAACCCTGGCGAGGCTGATGAGAGGCGTTGCCGAGGCTTGCGGGCTGCGGCACCTCGTGGCGGCCGGTCATGATGTCGGCGGCCAGATCGTGTTCGCCCTGCTGCGCGACCATCCTGAGATCCTTTCCGGCGCGGCGATCATGGATGTCGCCGTTCCAGGTGTCGCGCCATGGGAAGAGGTCATTCGCAATCCGCGGATCTGGCACTTTGCCTTCCATGCCGTCCCGGCGCTGCCGGAAACGCTGGTGAGCGGCCACCAAAGCACCTATTTCGACTTCTTCTTCAATGTGCTTTCGAAGGATCGGGCGTCGATCCCCGCGCAGGCCAGGGAAATCTATGCGAGAGCCTATTCCCGGCCTGAAAGCCTCCAGGCCGGTTTCGATTGGTATCGCGCCTTCCCCGAAGATGCCAAAGCCAATGCCGCGCAGCCCGCGACGCCGATCGCGATTCCGGTGTTGTATCTCAGGGGTTCGGCCGAGTCCGGCGACATCGGCGACTATGTCGAAGGCCTTAGGGCCGCCGGGCTTTCCAATGTCGAAGGCGACATTATCGCCGACAGCGGGCACTTCGTCGCCGACGAGAATCCCGAAGCGCTCGCCATCCGCCTTGCGAGATTCCACAGGGAGATCGGCGCGGCAAACGCCGACCCTACATGGCGCCGAGCCTGACCAGCACCGCCTTCGGGATGTCGTATTCGCGGATGACGGCATCGTGCTTTCGAAGGCCGCAGAGCTCGCGCTGGATGAAGTAGCCGTGCACCGCCACCGCCGCCTCCTTGAGCAGCCGGGGACGCAACTGCTCGTCGTCATTGTTGCGCAGCCGGGCCAGCGTTTCTTCGACGCGCTGTCCGGCGCGGCCGAGCGCCGCCGCCTTCTCGGCAAGGACTTCATGGCCGAGCGCGTCGAAGGCGGCCTCAGCGGCCGAGGCGCCGGTCAGACGGGACGGCGGGCGCAAGGACATTTCAACCTCCTTTCTCGAAAATCATCCGGTGCGTGACGAATTCTTCGCCCGCCACCGGCGCGAAGCCAAGCCGCTCATAAAAGCCGAAGGCTTCCTGAGGCGCACGGGTGTTGAGCACGGCGAAATAGTGGCGCGCCCTGTCGACAACGGTCTCGACCAGCATGCGGCCAAGGCCCGTGCGCCGATGGCGCGCGCCGACGAACAGATGCCGGACCCGGCCGTGGTCCCTTCCCTCGAAATAGGGATCGATGTTCAGCCCGCACACGCCGGCGAGTTCGGCGCCGTGCCATGCTCCGAACAGCGCCTCGCCCTGTTTCAGGAACTTGTTGCGGCCGCTTGTCCAGCCGTCGCGAAGCCGCACCAGCATCCAGTAGCCTTCCCGTCGGCTCTCTTCCATCAGCGCATCGAAGGCCGGCGTCGTCGGCCGCAGCCGTTTCAGCAGATAGCCGGTCTCCTGCGTCGCGCCCATGCCGCTACTCCGCCGGCCGCGTCTCTTCCAGCACGGCTTCCTCGTGATAGAGGAAGCCGCCGGACTGACGCTTCCACAGCCGCGCGTAGAGCCCGTCGAGCGCCACCAGCTCGTCATGCGTGCCTTGTTCAACAATGCGGCCGCCGTCGAGCACGACCAGACGGTCAAGCGCGGCGATGGTCGACAGCCGGTGAGCGATGGCTATGACCGTCTTGCCTTCCATCAGCCGCGTCAGGTTTTCCTGGATCGCCGCCTCGATGTCGGAATCGAGTGCCGAGGTCGCCTCGTCCAGGATCAGGATCGGTGCATCCTTGAGGAAGACACGGGCGATCGCCACGCGCTGGCGCTGGCCGCCCGATAGTTTGACGCCGCGCTCGCCGACATAGGCTTCGTAGCCCTGGCGGTCGCGATTGTCGCGCAAGGTCAGGATGAAATCATGCGCCTCGGCTTTCCTGGCCGCCGCGATCACCTGCGCGTCGGTGGCGTCGGGCATGCCGAGTTTGATATTGTCGCGCAGCGAACGGTGGAAAAGCGCCGTGTCCTGACTGACGACGCCGATATTGGCGCGCAGCGAATTTTGCGTCACCCGGGAGACGTCCTGGCCGTCGATGGCGATCTTTCCGCCTTCGAGTTCGTACAACCGCAGGATAAGGTTGGCGAGCGTGGTCTTGCCGGCGCCGGACGGCCCGACCAGGCCGACCTTCTCGCCCGGCCGCACCACGAGATCGATGCCGTTGAGCACGCCGAACCCCTTGCCGTAGTGGAACTCGACATTCTTCACCTCGATGCGCCCGCCGGCCACGACCAGTTCCCCGGCGTTGGGTGCATCGACTAGGCCGAGCGGCTGCGAGATCAGCGCCTTGGAATTCTCCAGCACGCCGAGATTGCGCAGGATGCTGTTGAGCTGCATCATAAGCCGGCCAAGCAGCATGTTGAGCCGCAGCACCAGCGACAGCGTGAAGGCGACCGCGCCGACGGTGATCGAGCCCTCGACCCAGAGATAGACGGCAAAGCAGCCGATCGCCGTGATCATGATGCCCGACAGCGTCGTCAGCGCCATGCGCACGCCGGTCAGCCGGCGCGTGAACGGGCGCAACGCGTCGAGATAGATGTCGAAGCCGCTTCTGATGTAGCGGTCGTCGCCATCGGCGGAGAACAGTTTCAGCGTCTGCACGTTGGAGTAGGAATCGACGATGCGGCCGGTGATCATCGACCCCGCCTCCGCGGTGGCCTCGGCATGTTTGCGGATCGCCGGCAGATAGAGCCTGGCCAGAAAGCCGAAGGCTGTGATCCAGATCACCACCAGCACAGCGAGCCTCAGATCCAGTCCCGCGACCAGCGCCAGCGTCGTCACCGTATAGACGATCATGAACCAGACGACCTCGATGAAGCTTTCCATCAGGTCGCCGGTCGCTTGCCCGGCCTGCCAGACTTTTGTCGCGATGCGGCCGGCGAAATCGTTCTGGAAGAAGGAATAGGACTGGCGCGACACGTGCCGGTGCGCCTGCCAGCGCACCAGATTGTAGAAGCCGGGCGTGATTGTCTGCTCGTCGACCAGCGCCGACAGGCCGACGACGATGGTACGGACGACCAGCACGACGACGACCATGAACACAAGCTCCGGCCCGGCGGCCGTCCAAAGCGCATGCCAGCTGCGTTCGCCGGGAAGCTGGTCGAGGATGTCGACCAGCCGCCCGACAAAGTAGAACAGCCCGGCCTCGACCAGCGGCGCGATGCCGCCGATGACCAGCATGGCGAAGAAGGCGAACTTGGCCTGGCCGACATAGTGCCAGAGAAAACCGGCGACGCCGGACGGCGGCCGAAGATTCGCGGGCTCCCTGAACGGATAGACCCAGTTCTCGAACCAGCGATAGACGGCTGTCATCATGCGGCGGCGGCCATCATTCTGCGGCTTGTCCCTTTGCGCCAACGTCATTGGCAACAACGTCGTTTGCGGCACCGATCGGGCCGTCATCGAGCAGGAAACCGCCCGACTGGCGCTGCCAGAGCTGCGCGTAGAGCCCGCCCTTGGCCACCAGTTCCTCGTGCGAACCTTCCTCGATGACGCGGCCCTGGTCCATCACCACAAGCCTGTCCATCGCCGCGATGGTCGACAGCCGGTGGGCGATGGCGATGACGGTCTTGCCTTGCATGAGCTTATAGAGGTTCTCCTGGATGGCCGCTTCCGCCTCGGAATCCAGCGCCGACGTCGCCTCGTCAAGGATAAGTATGGGCGCGTCCTTCAACATAACGCGAGCAATGGCGATGCGTTGCCGCTGGCCGCCGGACAGTTTGACGCCGCGGTCGCCGACATAGGCGTCGAATCCCTTGCGGCCGCTATGGTCCGAAAGGCCGCCGATGAAGTCCAGCGCCTCGGCGCGCCGCGCAGCCTCGACAAGCATGTCGTCGCTGGCGTCGGGCCGGCCATAGAGGATGTTTTCGCGCACCGAACGATGCAGCAACGAGGTGTCCTGCGTGACCATCCCGATCTGGGCGCGCAGCGAATCCTGTTTCACCGCTGCGATCTCCTGGCCGTCGATCAGGATACGGCCGGCTTCGAGGTCGTAGAACCGCAGCAGAAGATTGACCAGCGTCGACTTGCCGGCGCCGGAGCGGCCGACAATGCCGACCTTCTCGCCCGGCTTCACCGCCAGCGACAGGTTCTCGATGATGCCCTTCTGCTTGCCATAATGGAAGCGGATGTCTTCGAAGCGGATCTCGCCTTTGGCGACCGTGATCTCCTTCGCACCGGGCCTGTCCTCGACAAGGCGCGGCAGCGAGATCGAGGCGATGCCGTCCTGCACCGTGCCGATATTCTCGAACAGGCCCGACATCTCCCACATGATCCACTGCGACATGCCCCACATCCTCAGAACCAGGCCGATGACCACGGCGACCGCGCCGATCGTCACCGCCTGGCCCAGCCACAGCCACAGCGAGATGGCGGTAACCGAGAACAGGAGAAGCGCATTCAGGATGTAGAGCGAGCCGAACAGCACCGTCACCAGCCGCATCGACCGGTAGACCGTGTCGAGGAAGCCCATCATGCCCTCCTTGGCGAAGGAGGCCTCGCGGCGGGCATGGCTGAACAGCTTGACCGTCTGGATGTTGGAGTAGCTGTCGACAACGCGGCCGGTCATGACCGAGCGCGCATTGGCCTGTTCCTCGCCGACCTTGCCCAGCCGAGGAATGAAATAGCGCAGCAGAAGGATGTAGCCGACCACCCAGACGCCGAGCGGCGCGGCCAGCCGCCAGTCGGCCGAGCCGACGATGAGCAGCATGCCGAGGAAGTAGACGATGACGTAATTCAGGACGTCGATCACCTTGATCACGCATTCGCGCACGGCGAGTGCCGTCTGCATTAGCTTGGTGGCGATGCGACCGGCGAATTCGTCCTGGTAGAAGCTCATCGACTGCTTGAGCAGATAGCGATGCACCTGCCAGCGGATACGCATGGGATAGTTGCCCATCAGCGTCTGCTGGTTGAGCAGCGAATGCAGCCATACCGTGCCAGGCAGCGCGAACAGCACGATGAAGGCCATGCTGGCGAGCTTCCAGCCCTCCGTCTGCAGGAAGGTTTCTCGGTTCTGCCCCGAAAGCCAGTCGACGATGCGGCCGAGGAAGCCGAACATCCATACTTCCGCGATGGCGATTGCCGCCACCAGCACCGCATCGACAAGGATATAGGGCCATGCGCCGCGCGTGTAATGCAGGCAGAAGGCAACCAGGGTCTTGGGCGGCTCGACCGGCTCCGCGGCCGGGAACGGATCGAGCCTTTTTTCAAACCAGCTAAACAACAACATAGGTCATGCTCATGAAATCTGTTTCCGCTCACGCGGCGCGTGAACGTACGAAGTCCTCGGACCGCATGGCGCCGAGGGCCGACGGTCCGGAATCATCCGGACCGTCGGCCCTGCTTCGCGCTATATAGGGGCTCGCGGGCTTTTCGCCGACAGGCTCTTTTGCCGATCCTGACGGTGCGGTGTCGACAAGTCGGATCTTCGCGCCCGGCCGGATCGCCCGGATGATGCGGCGCACCAACGAGGGCCGGCTCGGGTCGGGAACCGCTCGCGAGAAATCGACATCGGGCAACATGCCGCGATGCGGACGCCGGCGAACCTCGGCGTGGACCGCCGACGAATAGGTTTCGCCGATCAACAGCGCCCAGGTCGGCAGCCGGTGGATATGCAGGCTCCTCGAGCCAGGGATTCTGTAGGGATCGAACATCGGTCCGTCCTCCGTGTGGAAATAGAGATAAAAAGGGTGTTCGACGTCCTGCCGCGGGATCGGCGGCTGATCAGTCGAGACGCGTTGGGGTGGGGCCATCGGCCCCTTCGGCAGCTTGAAAAACATCGCAGGATTCCTTCGAAGACCAGTGAATGGTTTCGGCGGAAATCGGTGCGGAAGCGTCTAAGAGATCAGGAGAACCGTCGTACCGAAACCGCCAGGGGGCATGTAAGCCCACGGAGAGGGTGCTGGATGTGCATGGTCATCATGAATTACCCCTCCTTCGGTTCGGGTTGACAATGTACGCTGTATACCCGACTTCGCAGAAAATGGCCACCCGCAGGTCCAGCAATTTCCAAAACCGCGAAGCCGCTGTGGCCGATTTGCCACTTAACAGAAGGATGCGGAAATGAACGACCGTCTCCGCATCGCCCTCTACCAGCCTGACATCGCCGGCAATACCGGCACAATCCTGCGCTTCGCTGCCTGCCTCGGGATCGGCGTCGACATCATCGAACCGGCCGGCTTTCCGCTTTCCGATAAAACGCTCAGGCGCGCCGGCATGGATTACCTCGAAATGGCTGCCCTGACCCGGCATGTCGACTGGCACGCCTTCGAGGAGTGGCGCAAGGCCCGCGCGCACCGGCTGGTCCTGCTGTCGACCAAGGCCGCGACTCCATACACCAGCTTCAACTTCGCCACTGGCGACATCCTTTTGTTCGGCCGCGAATCCGCAGGCGTGCCGGATCCGGTCCATCAGGCGGCGGACGCGCGGCTGACGATTCCGATGCAGGCCGGCGCGCGCAGCATCAATGTCGCGCTCTCCGTCGCCATGGTGGCCGGCGAAGCCATACGGCAATTGGGCCAGAATGCCATCTGCTGAAGCGGCGGCCACGGTACCGCCGGCGGCGGCGACACGGCCCTCGCCCGTCATTCTCACCCAGGCGCACATCGCCATCTCCTGTCATTTGCATGTCGATGGCTTCTTCGCTACAAGCTCAACTTAACTTGAGGTCAAGCGGAAAAGTGCGAGATGGCGCCAGCAGCGGAATTAACGGTTGGCCAAGTGGCCGCGCGCAGCGGTGTCGCGGTGTCGGCGCTGCATTTCTACGAAGCTCGCGGCCTGATCCGCAGCCACCGCACGTCAGGCAACCAGCGCCGCTACGGCCGCGACGTGCTGAGGCGCGTGGCCATCATCAAGATCGCGCAGGAGGTCGGCATTTCGCTGGCCGAGATAGCGACGGCGCTTCAATCCCTGCCTGAGGGCCGCACCCCGACGCGCGACGACTGGAGCCTGCTGTCGACCGCCTGGCGCGACGGGCTCGACCGCAAGATCGGTCAATTGAAGAAATTGCGCGACGGGCTGACCGACTGCATCGGCTGCGGCTGCATGTCGATCGACAAATGTCCGCTCCGCAACAAGGATGACCGGCTGGCCAGGCAAGGAACAGGGGCGAGAAGGCTGGTTCTTCCTTCTCTTGGTTCACGGAGAGAAGGTACCTGAGCGTAGTGAAGGCGGATACAAGGGCGGCGCCTGTATTGGTTGTCCCCGTAAACAGGGCGAGGAAATCCTAATCCGCCGCCGGCAGGCGCCTTATGGTGAACTCGATCAAATCGCCCGGCCGTTCGAACCAGCTTTCGATCTCGGTCCAGTAAGCCTGCTTGGGGAAGCGCTCGAACCATTCCTTTGCCTTCAAGCGAGCGTCCGAACGCGGCAGGACGAAGGTTTCGCGCAAAAATCCGTCGCGCGGCATGCGCGCGCGTTCAGCCCGGCTTTGATCGAGCCTTTTCTTCAGGCCATCCAGCGGCGGTCTTGCCGGGGTGCGCACGAAGGTCTCCTTGCTCCGATCAGATCAGACTTGACCCTTTCCCCTAAGAGATTAGGGATCGCGCCGGCAAAAGACGAGTCATTTGTAGGGGCCGGCCGCCCCGAAACCGGAGACAGCACTTGGAACGACCTGAAATACCGGCTGGCCTGCCCGCCGACATCGAAGAAAAGAAGATGAAGGCACGCCTGTGGTTCGAGGCATTGCGCGAACGCATCTGCGGTGCTTTCGAGCTGATCGAGCAGGATCTCCAGGGCCCGCTCGCTTCATGGTCGCCGGGTCGGTTCGAAAGGACGCCGTGGGAGCGTGACTCCGGCAAGGGCGGTGGCGGAACCATGTCGATGATGCACGGCCGAGTCTTCGAGAAGGTTGGCGTCCACACCTCGACGGTTTATGGCGAGTTCTCGCCCGAATTCAGGAAGCAGATGCCCGGCGCCGAGGAGGACCCGCGCTTCTGGGCATCCGGCATTTCGCTGATCGCGCACCCTTGGAACCCCAACGTTCCGGCCGTGCACATGAATACGCGCATGGTCGTCACCTCGCGCCATTGGTTCGGCGGCGGCGCCGACCTTACCCCGGTGCTCGACCGGCGCCGCGCGCAGGACGACCCCGACACAATGGCCTTCCACCGCGCCATGCAGTTCGCCTGCGAGAAGAATGCCGGTGTCGCCGACCATGCGAAATTCAAGGCCTGGTGCGACGAGTACTTCTTCCTTCCGCATCGCAACGAGCCGCGCGGCACCGGCGGCATCTTTTTCGACTGGCTGCATTCGGGGCAGGACAAAGGCGGCTGGAATGCCGATTTCAACTTCGTCCAGGATGTCGGGCGCGCTTTTCTCGTCGTCTATGGCCATCTCGTGCGGGGCAATTTCAACGAGAACTGGACCGATGGCGACCGTGACGAACAGCTCATCCGCCGCGGCCGTTATGTCGAGTTCAATCTGCTTCATGATCGCGGCACCATTTTCGGCCTGAAAACCGGCGGCAACGTCGCCTCGATCCTCTCCAGCCTGCCGCCGGAGGCGCGCTGGCCGTAAAAAGATGGTGAGCGCGCCGTGAGCCGCATTGATGTCCCATTCGCCTCGAAATGGGCATCGAATGTGGCGCGGGAGCCCTCGCAAAGTTTCTTTTTCGTCTAATAGGCTTCGGAAAAGACTGGGCTATTTGTCAGGACGGGTCGGGAAGCGCCGGCGGTTCGCCTGCGCAATTCCAGGAGCGCAGAGCGGTTCTCCGTCCGGAATTGCGTCAGAACGAAGCGGATCGCGACTCGACGCAACCGGACGGCCCAGGACGATGCGGGACACCTTCGCCAAAAAGGGGTGCCCGCGCTTTCCAGGAGTACTTCGCAATGCGCAAGATCATTGTTTCGGCCGCAGCGGCTGCCCTTCTCGCTTCCGGTTCGGTGGCATTCGCCGCCGTCAAGCACACCACCGGCACGATCAAGACCTTTGATACGGCGGCCAAGAGCCTGGTTCTCGACAATGGATCGTCTTTTACGCTTCCCCGGACCTTCAAGGATCCTGGCCTGAAGGTCGGCGAGAAGGTCAGAGTTTCATGGGACATGAGCGGCAAGGATAAGGTTGCCGAGGCAGTCAAGATCATGAAGTGATGACCTGCCCACAGGGCTGGCGTAAGAGGGCGGAGCAGCGCTGCTCCGCCTTTTTGCCGTTGACGGTAATCAATGCCACCCCATCTGTGTTATGGTTTCACCCGCTCGCGGTCCAACCGGTTTCAAGGTCGGACAACGCGCCAAGAAGATGTGGAGTCCCTGCCGCCTTTTGCAGGACGGTCGACCGGACTCCATGGAGGAAAAGGAGAAATCCCATGAAGGAATTCCACTGCGGCTCGCTCGTTCCGGGTTGTGAATGGCACACGCGCGCCGAGGAGGAAGCCGAGGTCATGCGCCGTGCCGTCGAACATATGCGTGAGACGCATGGCGAGACGATCATCCGCGAAACGATGATCGAAGCGATCCGCTCGCGCATCGAGAAGGTCCGCGACGCCGCCTGATTTGGAGCAAGTTCCGGGAAATCGCAGCGATTTCCGCCCGGATTGCGTTGACGGATGCTTTATCCGGCCTTCAGGGCCTGCGCGGCGCGCTTGAGCAGCGCGTCGCGATCGGGCCCAAACCCGGCATCGACCCATTCCACTTCGAGATTCCTGAGGATCGCGCCGAGTTTTGGCCCGGGTATCCCCCCGATCGCCGTCAGATCGGCGCCCTTGAGTGGAAACACGGGCCTTTCCCATCTCAGCGCGAAGGCGAGAAGTCGGGAAAAGCCGCCGGCCTCGATGAGCGCATCGGTCTGGTCCACCGCGCGCACCCGTGCCGCTGCGAGTGACAGGCGAAGCCGGTCGACGACCCCCTGCCGGTCGCCGCGGTAGAGCGTCTTGGCCAGTTCGCCTTCGGTCGTTTTCGGCTCGATTCCCGGCGTAAGCGCCCAGTGGCGCAAACGGTTTGCTTCCGCCGTCGACAGTCTCAGCCGCTCGGCCAGCGTCTTCATGCGCGCCGCGTCCGGCGGCACGATCGCCTCCAGCCTGAGCATCGGCTCCGCGGTCCAGCCCAGATCCTTCTCGGCTCTGGCCAGGCCGTGGATCGCATCGATGCCCCATTTCTCGCTTTCCGGCAGCACACTGGTCAAAACGCTCGCCTGCCGCATCCACAACAGCGCGCGGGACGGATCGGCCGCCGACAACAGCTTTTTGAGTTCGGACCAGACACGCTCGGCCGAGAGCTGCACGAGCCCTCCCTTCAGCCGGGCGCAAGCCTTCAGCCCCTCGGCGTCCGGCCGACCTTCGCCATACCAGGCGAAGAAGCGGAAAAAGCGCAGGATACGCAGATAGTCCTCGCGGATACGCGCTTCCGGATCGCCGATGAAGCGCAGCCGGCGCGCCTCGATGTCGGCGACGCCGCCGACCAGATCGACGACCGTGCCGTCGGCTTCCGCGTAGAGCGCGTTGATGGTGAAGTCGCGCCGCTCGGCATCAAGCTTCCAATCCCGCCCGAAGGACACTTTGGCGCGGCGGCCGTCGGTCTCGATATCCGCGCGCAGCGTGGTGATTTCATAAGGCTTGCCGCCGGCAATCACGGTGATCGTGCCGTGCTCGATGCCGGTGGGAACGGTCTTGAACCTCGCCGCCTCGGCGCGGCGGATTGTCTCCTGCGGCAGGCAGGTGGTGGCGATGTCGATGTCGGCGACAGGCTGGCCGATCAGCGTGTTGCGCACTGCGCCGCCGGCGACCCGCGCTGTCTCGCCGCCGCTCGCCAGAATGGCAAGCAGGCGCTGCAGATGCTTGTCGCCGAGCCAGTCGGCCCTGTCAGCGATCGAGACCTTCACGCATAGAGCCTTTCATAGAGCGTGCGGATGATGCCGGCGGTGACGCCCCAGATGCGCCGGTCGCCATAGGGCATGTCGTAGAAGAACCATTCGAGATCGTTCCAAATGCGGCTGTCCCTGATGTGGTTGGCCGGATCCATGAGGAAGCGCAGCGGCACTTCGAAGGCCAGGTCTACCTCCTCGGCATTGAGCGTCAGCTGGAAAGGCGGCCGCACGATGCCCAGCACCGGCGCGATCCTGTAACCGCTGCCCGCGACGTAATCGGGCATGCGGCCGATGACCTCGATATGGTCCCGGCCAAGGCCGATCTCCTCGAAGGTCTCGCGCAGCGCCGCTGCTTCCGGACTGGCGTCGGTCGCATCGATCGTTCCGCCGGGAAAGGCCACCTGCCCGGAGTGGTTGCGCAGCGTCTCGGCCCGCTTGGTCAAAAGAACCGTGGCATCGCCCTGGTGATCGACGATCGGGATCAGCACCGCGGCATCGCGCAGCGGTTTTGCCCGGTGGAGGCGCGGATGGCCTGGATTGAAGCGATGATCGCCATAGTCGTCGCCGGCATGCGCCTGCGGCTGCGCGGCAAAGCGGGCGCGCAGATCGGCAATGGAAAACGGCGTCGGCGTCACCTGGTCCATCATGAACTGTCCGTCACGCGCTCAGCTGCCTCAGCCTGTCGGCCGGCATGATCGGATAGGCCTGGCCTTTGGAGCGAACGGCAAACATCAACCTGCCGTCGATCTCGATTTCCTCGCCATGCTCGACCAGTTCGTACATCACCGGCCGCGCCACCAGCGCCTCCAGCCGCCCGCGCACCAG
Source organism: Mesorhizobium sp. CA13 (assembly GCF_020165235.1). Classification (NCBI taxonomy): domain Bacteria; kingdom Pseudomonadati; phylum Pseudomonadota; class Alphaproteobacteria; order Hyphomicrobiales; family Phyllobacteriaceae; genus Mesorhizobium; species Mesorhizobium sp. CA13. The sequence continues at coordinate 187,183 of NZ_JAIUHS010000002.1, forward strand.
CACATAAGGCTTCAGCCCGCCGGTCTCGTGCTCGTCGACGAAGCGCAGCGGCCGCTCCGGCCCGGCCTCGACGACGTCGCCGACATTGGTGCGAAACGTGATGATCTGGCTCTCGCCACTGCCCGAGACATCCAACTCGACGGCGATGAAGGGTGCGTCGACGACGCGGATGCCCACCTTTTCCACCGGCGTCACCAGATAGGTCCTGCCATCCGCGTCCTTGCGCAGCACCGAGGAAAAAAGCTGCACCAGCGGCATGCGGCCGATCGGCGTGCCGAGATAGAACCAGGTGCCGTCGGCTTTGATTTCCATATCCAAATCGCCGCAGAAATCGGGATTCCAGCGCTCCACCGGGGCGGGCCCCTTGCCGGCGCGGGCCGCGCGCGAGATCAGCGCCTCGAGGCCGCGCGCCTCGGTCGCGGCCGCCAGGCTTTGCTGTCTTTGTTCGGAGCCCTCTGCCATCGTCACGAAATAGTCACTGTTGTTGCGCTTGTCAGCCTAACTCTGTGATTTAAATTTGACGGCAGGCGCCAGACGGAGCCGAATCGCGGCATTCTGCGTCAAGCTGGTATTTCCAACCACAAGGATCGATGCTGCATGAGCGTGATGGTCAAGGAAAGCCCGATCAGCGAAAAAGACATGGTCGCCGAGGCCGAGAAGGCGCTGGCCGACATTTCCAGGGTCCGCGACGGGGTCGGTCGCATCATCTTCGGCCAGGAAAGTGTCGTCGAACGCGCTTTGGTGGCGCTTCTGGCCGGCGGCCACGCGCTGCTGGTCGGCGTGCCCGGCCTCGCCAAGACCAAGCTGGTCGAGACGCTGGGCATCGTGCTCGGCCTCGATTCGCGTCGCATCCAGTTCACCCCCGACCTGATGCCCTCGGACATTCTCGGCTCCGAGGTGATGGAGCAGGACGAATTCGGCAAGCGCTCCTTCCGCTTCATTCCGGGGCCGATCTTCGCGCAGTTGCTGATGGCCGACGAGATCAACCGCGCCTCGCCGCGCACCCAGTCGGCGCTGCTGCAGGCCATGCAGGAGTATCACGTCACCATCGCCGGTGCCCGCCACGACCTGCCCTCGCCTTTCCATGTGCTCGCGACGCAGAACCCGCTGGAGCAGGAAGGCACTTATCCGCTGCCCGAGGCACAGCTCGACCGTTTCCTGATGCAGGTCGACATCCTCTATCCCGAACTCGAGGCCGAGCGCCGCATCCTTTTGGAAACCACCGGCGTCGAGGACGCGAAGGCGCAGAATGTGCTGCAGCCGGCGCGGCTGAGGGATATCCAGACGCTGATCCGCCGCATGCCGGTGCCTGAAAGCGTGGTCGAGGCGATCCTGGCCCTGGTGCGCTCGGCGCGCCCCGGCCAGGGAAACGCCGAAACCGACAGGCATGTCGCCTGGGGCCCGGGTCCCCGCGCCAGCCAGGCACTGATGCTGTGCACGAGGGCGCGCGCGCTCTATGATGGGCGGCTGGCGCCGTCGGTCGACGATGTGCGTGCTCTGGCCGAGCCGGTGCTGCAGCACCGCATGGCGCTGACCTTCGCCGCCCGCGCCGAAGGCACCAGCGTGCGCGACGTGGTGGCCAAGCTCGTGAAAGGGATTTGATGGCGCGCATCGGCGAGCTCCAGGCTCCGGCAGCGACGCGCGACGCGCTCGCCCGCGGCCGGTTGCGGGCTTCGCTCGTGCCCGACCTGCTGGTCGAGGCGCGCCGCATCGTCAACACCGTGATCGCCGGCTGGCATGGCCGCCGCAAGCGCGGCATCGGCGAGAATTTCTGGCAGTTCCGGCCCTATGTCGAAGGCGATTCCTCGCGCATCGACTGGCGCCGCTCGGCCCGCGACGACCACACCTATGTGCGCGACCGCGAATGGGAAGCGGCCCATACGGTGTGGCTGTGGGCCGACCCCTCCCCGTCCATGCTCTATAAGTCGTCCGGTGCCGCCGTTTCCAAGCAATCGCGCGGCCTGGTGCTGGCGCTGGCCATGGCCGAGCTGTTGTCGCGCAGCGGCGAGCGCATCGCCTGGCCCGGCCTTACCGATCCGTTCACCGCCCGCAATGGCGCGGAGCGCATCGCCGCCCAGCTCATGCATGCCGGCGAGTTGCCGGCCAAGCCCGATCTCTCCGGCATCCGCCGCTTCTGCGACATCGTCATCGCCAGTGATTTCCTCGACCCGGTGGAGGAGACCATGGCCTGGCTCGACGTGCTCGCCCGCCACGGCGTGCGCGCGCATCTGATCGAGGTCGCCGATCCGGCCGAGGAGACATTCCCCTATGCCGGCCGCACCGAATTCACCGACCCGGAGAGCGGCGACAAGCTGACCGCCGGACGCGCCGAGGTGCTGGCCGATGAATATCGCCTGCTCTATGGCGCCCGACGCCAGGAACTGGCCAGTTGGTGCAAGCGGCTCGGCTGGAGCTTCACCGTCAACCACACCGATCGGCTGGCTTCCGACGCCCTGGTACGCCTGCACATGGCGATGACCGATGGCGGTCAGCCCGGGCTGACCGCTGTTGGCCGCGCCGGAAAGGCCTCCGCATGAGCTGGCTGCCGCTTTCCTTTGGCGCGCCCATGCTGCTGTGGGGTCTTTTGGCACTGCCGGTGATCTGGTGGCTGCTCAGGCTGACCCCGCCCAGGCCGCAGACCGAGGTGTTTCCGCCGCTGAAGATTCTGGCGCGTGTTCTGAAGCGCGAGGAAACCCCGCAGCAGAGCCCCTGGTGGCTGACACTGCTCAGGCTGCTGATGGCGGCGCTCATCGTCGCCGCCCTTGCCGAACCGGTCTTCAATCCGCGCGAGAAATTGCCGGCCGAGGGCGCGGCCCTGGCGCTGGTCGTCGACAATGGCTGGGCAAGCGCCGCCGACTGGAACAAGCGCATCGCAACCGCCGAGCGGCTGATCGCCGACGCCGGTTCGAACGGCGTGCCGATCATCATCGCCTTCACCGCCGAAAAACCCAATGCCGAGATCGGCCCGTTCGATGCGGCCGCGGCGCTCGACCGCCTGCGCGCGGCAAAGCCGCGGCCGATCCCGACCGACCGGCCGGCGCTCTACGCCCGCGTCGCCGCCGCCCTGGAGCGCCTGCCGGGCGCCAGCGTCGCCGTGCTCGCCGACGGCCTGGCGGCGAAGGGCGACGAGGCCGCCTTCAACACGCTTCTATCCAAAAACGCCGCCCGCGTCGTGTGGGCCGTTGCCGACCGGATGTCGCTGACCGGCCTGACGGGCGCCGAGAACGAGGTCGACGGTTTTGCCCTCACCGCCATCCGGCCGCCCGGCGATGCGGCCCCGGCGCAAGTCACCGCTGGCGCCTTCGACGACAAGGGCCGCCGCATCGCCGATGCGACGCTGACTTTCGCACCCGGCCAATCCACCGCCACCGGCACCATGGCGGTGCCGTTCGAACTGCGCAACGATTTCGCTTCGATCGCGCTCGATGGCGAGCGTCAGGCGGGCGCCGTGCGCGTGCTGGACGAAAGCTCCAAGCGCCGCCGCGTCGGACTCCTGTCGCAGGCCGAGGCCGACCAGGCGCAGCCGCTGCTGTCGCCGCTCTACTACATCAGGCGCGCGCTGCAGCCCTTCGCCGACCTGGTCGAACCTTCCAGCGCCGACCTGGCCGACGCCATTCCGCAGATCCTCGACCAGAAGCCGGCGATGATCGTCATGGCCGATATCGGCACCATTCCCGCACAGATCAGGCCAAGGCTGGTCGACTGGGTTGAAAAGGGCGGCACGCTGGTGCGTTTCGCCGGGTCGCGGCTGGCCGCCGCCGGCAATGACGACGACCTTCTGCCGGTGCGTCTGCGCACCGGCGAACGCTCGCTCGGCGGCGCACTGTCATGGACCACGCCGCAGCCGGTCACCGAATTCCCCAAGGCTGGCCCCTTCGCCGACCTGGCGCCGCCGACCGAGGTGACAGTTTCCAGGCAGGTGCTGGCCGAACCGACGCCCGATATCGTCGAGCGCACCTGGGCAGCGCTTGCCGACGGTACGCCGCTGGTCACCGGGCTGAAGAAGGGCAAGGGCACGCTCGTGCTGTTCCATGTCACGCCCGAAGCAACCTGGTCGAACCTGCCGATCTCGGGAAGCTTCGTCGAGATGCTGCGCCGCATCGTGCAGCTGTCGCGCAACCAGGGCGCCGCGGTTGCCAATGCCGAAGCCGCCGCCACCTCGCTGGCGCCCTACCGCATGATAGCGGCCGACGGAATGCTGGTGCCGCCGACGCCGGATGCGCGCCCGCTGGTGCCGGGCGCCGGCGCTCTGCCGGTGACGTTCGAGAACCCGCCCGGCCTCTATGGCTCGGAGGCCGGCGTCTTCGCTCACAATCTGCTCGATGCGACAAGCACGCTTGCGCCGCTGGCGCGCCCGCAAATCACTGTCCCGGTCACCACGATCCAGTACGCCTTTGACGAATCGCGCAATCTGAAGGGTGCGCTGGTGGCCGCCGCGCTGGCGCTGATGCTGCTCGACACGCTGGCGGTGTTCTGGATGGGCGGCCTGTTGTCGCGCAGGCCTCGCCGCGCCGCCGCCGTAACCGCCATGGCGGCCATTCTGATCGCGCTCGGCGCGTTGTTCGGCCATGTCGGCCCCGCGCGCGCCGACGATGCCAAGCCTGGCGACACCGCCGCCATAGAGGACATCTCCAAGACCCGCATCGCCTATGTGCTGACCGGCGTGCCCGGCGACGATTCGATCAGCCGCGCCGGGCTCGAGGGCCTGACCCGCTTCCTGATCGAAAAGACCGCGCTCGAGCCGGGCGCGCCGGCCGGCGTCGACATCTCCAAGGACGAGCTGTCGTTCTTCCCCCTCATCTATTGGCCGATCGATCCGGCCGCAGCCATGCCCAGCCAGGCCGCGATTGCCCGTATCGATGCCTATATGCAGCAAGGTGGCACGGTGCTGTTCGACACGCGCGACCAGTTCGCCAACGGCATCGGCGCCGACTCGACCAGCCCAGCCACCGAGCGGCTGCGCGACATCCTCGGCAACCTCAACGTGCCGCCGCTGGAGCCGGTGCCGTCGGATCATGTGCTGACCAAATCCTTCTTCATCCTGCCCGAATTCCCTGGCCGCTTCGCCGGCAGCCCGCTCTGGGTCGAGGCATCGCTCGACGCCAGCAATGCCGAAAACCGGCCGGTGCGTACTGGTGACGGCGTCTCGCCGATCATGATCACCGCCAATGATTTCGCCGGCGCCTGGGCCGTCGACGAGAATGGCGACCCGCTGCTGCCGACCGTGCCCAACGATCCGATGCAGCGCATCTATGCGCTGCGCGCCGGGGTCAACATCATGATGTACATGCTGACCGGCAACTACAAATCCGACCAGGTGCACGTGCCCATATTGCTTGAACGGTTGGGGCAGTAAGATGACGCTCGTCCTTGCGCCCGCCCCCCGGATAGGCCCTCCCTGCAAGGGGGAGGGTAAGACATGAACTGGTCGATCTCCTTCGAACCGCTGATCTCCTGGCCGCTTTTGGCCCTGGTGCTGGTGCCGCTGGCCCTGCTAGCGGCCGTCGGCCTTTGGTTTCGCCAGCGCGGCGCGGTCCTGCGCCTCGTCGCCTTGCTGGCGCTCGCCGCCGCTCTCTTCAATCCGGTGTTCCTCAACGAGGAGCGCGAGCCGCAGCAAAGCGTGGTCGCCCTGATCGTCGACCGCAGCCAGAGCCAGGACATCGGTGAGCGGACCAAACAGACTGACGAGGCGCTGGCCGGGCTGCAGCAGCGTCTGAGCCGCTTCAAGCAGTTCGATGTCCGCGTTGTCGAGGCCGGCAAGTCCGAGGCCGCCGAGGAACGCACGGAAACGCGGCTGTTCGGCGCGCTCGAAAACGCCTTTCGCGATGTGCCGCCCTCGCGTATCGGCGGCGCCGTCATGATCACCGATGGCGAAGTGCATGACGCGCCCGCCGGCGCGCCCGATTTCAATGCCCCGCTGCACGCCTTGGTCACCGGCAACGACCACGAGAAGGATCGCCGCATACGTTTCGAGAACGCGCCGCGTTTCGCCCTCGTCGGCAAGCCGCTCGACATGACCTATCGCGTCATTTCAACCAGCAACGAGACCGGGCCGGTCGATGTGCGCGTTTCGGTCAATGGCGAGCAGGTCGCGGTCGAGCATGCCACCGTCGGCCAGGCCATGCCGCTGCAGGTGACCATCCCCAGCGCCGGACGCAACATCATCGAACTCGCCATCGATCGTGAGCCGGGCGAGCTCACCGACACCAACAACCGCGCCATCGCGCTGGTAGACGGCATTCGCGAGAACCTGCGCGTGCTGCTCGTTTCCGGCGAGCCGCACGCGGGCGAGCGTACCTGGCGCAATCTGTTGAAATCCGACGCCTCGGTCGATCTCGTCCATTTCACCATCCTGCGGCCCCCGGAAAAGCAGGACGGAACGCCGATCAACGAATTGTCGCTGATCGCCTTCCCGACGCGGGAACTGTTCGTCGAGAAGATCAAGGATTTCGACCTGATCATCTTCGACCGCTACCAGCACCGCGACGTGCTGCCGATCCTCTACTACGACTACATCTCCGAATATGTCGAAAAGGGCGGCGCGCTGCTGATCGCGGCCGGACCCGAGTATGCCGGCGAAAGCTCGATCGCGCGTACGCCGCTGATGTCGGCGCTGCCGGCGATGCCGACCGGCGAGGTCGTCGACAAGGCGTTCTACCCACGCCTCACCGACATCGGCCAGCGCCATCCGGTGACGCGCGGTCTCGACGGTTCTGCCAGCGAGCCGCCGCACTGGAGCCGCTGGTTCCGCACCATCGGCGTGCAGAATCCCGAAGGCGAGGTGGTGATGAAGGGAGCCGACAACCGGCCGCTGCTCCTGCTCGACCGCAAAGGAGAAGGCCGCGTCGGCATGCTTCTGTCCGATCAGGGCTGGCTGTGGGCGCGCGGCTTCGAAGGCGGCGGCCCGCATGTCCAGCTCTACCGCCGCATCGCCCACTGGCTGATGAAGGAACCAGAGCTCGAGGAGGAGCGGCTGACCGCCGACGGGCGCGGCATGATGCTGGAAATCCGCCGCCAGACCATGGCTGACGACCCCGGCCCGGCCCAGATCATCACGCCCTCCGGCAAGACCATCACCGTCAAGCTCGAGAAATCCGAACCCGGGGTCTTCCTGGGCAGCGCCCAGACTTCCGAGATCGGCCTTTATCAGGTCGGCAATGGCGACCTTACCGCGCTCGCCCATGTCGGGCCGGTCAACGCACCCGAATTCGCCGAGGTCGTTTCCACGCAGGACCGGCTGAAGGCTCCCGCCGAAGCTACCGGCGGCAGCGTTCGCAGGCTTGCGGGATCGACCCTTGGAGGCGGCGACGTGACCTTGCCCTCGATCGTGCCCGTACGATCCTCGGGCGAAGCATCCGGCGCCGACTGGATCGGCCTGCGCACCACCGACGACAGCGTACTCAAGGCGGTCTCGCGCGTGCCGCTGTTCGGCGGCTTCCTCGGTCTCGGCCTGCTGCTGCTGGCGATGGGTTCGATGTGGTACCGCGAGGGACGATAGGGGCATTTTCCCTCCTCCCCTCTGGGAGAAGGGAAAGCTCTGCTCTACTCCTCCGGCTCCGTCGTGAACATCAGCGGATAGCCCTTGGCCTTGCCGGCGTCGGTGGCCCGTGTCGCCTTTGTCTCGGCGACGTCTTTGGTGAAGACCGCGACGACGCAGACGCCGCGCCGATGCGCCGTGATCATCACCCGATGCGCCTGGTCTTCGCTGAGCTTGAACTCGCCCTTCAGCACCGTCACCACGAATTCACGCGGCGTGAAATCGTCATTGAGCAGGATGACCTTGTAGAGCTTCGGCCGCTCGGTCTTGGGTAGGGTCTGCGTACGGGGCTTTGTCGTGATTTCAGGCATGGGAACCGGCAATTGCGCGAGCCTCGGCTACGCCCCTATTTTCGCACGGGCGAAAGCGAGCGTCCAATCACAGAGCTATGTGGGAAGTGTGGCCCGCGGTTCAACGGCCCTGGCGGCCGAAGCCGCGCCGGGAGGGCAAATTTCCGGCCGCATCCGACCGGCGTTCCATCCAGGACGCGACCGGCCAGGCGGCGACGCAGATCAGCGTCACGCTGGCAAGTGCGATGAGCAGCCAGGCCTGCGCGGGCGTGATGTAATCCCAGTCGGTGGAAATCACAGGCGCGAACAGTGACGGCTCGGTGCGGCCGCTGGCCGGATCCGGCACGGGACTGGCGGTAAACAGGATCAGCAGCCGGGCGGCGCCGGTGGCGACCAGGCCACCGAACACGATCGAGCGCAGAATGGACGAAAGCCGCCTCTTCATGCGGATTGTCCTACGGCGCCGGCCTTGCAATCGGGTTAAGGGCCGATCGGGGCGGAAGCCGCCGGCACCGGCTTCGGCCACATCTTTCGGACCTGTCCGTTCGCTTCATTGCCGATACACGGCCTTCGGCTTTTTCGGACAGGAAGAAGGCCGCTCCAGCAAAACGCGACTGGAGCGGCCTTGTCATAAGGCAGGCAGTTGTGCCCGACCTGGATCAAGCCTTCGGAGCGACCTTCTTGTCGGTCTTCTTGACGATCTTCTTCGCCTTCTTGTGCTTCTTGGCAACGACCTTCTTCACCGGAGGCTTGGCGGTCGTGGTCGCCGGAGCGGTGGTCGTCGAGGAAGCAGCCGGAGCCGTCGTGGTGGCAGCGGCGTTGCCGAGAGCTGGCATGGCGAAGGCGAGAGCAACGGCGAGACCGGTGGCGGAGAGGATGGACTTTTTCATGACTTCATTTCCCTTTTCATGCGGGTCGGGTTTCGAGTGTCACTGAACCGGGTCGTTCGGTGTCACCCCCAGCAACTTCAAAGCGTTGGCGAGCATCCGGATGCCCTGTGCCTGTTTCTTGGCGGCGCAGTACCGGTTGCCCTTTCTCTGAAGTGCCTTTGCCGCGGTGACCTGCGTTGCCGTGGCATGGGTTTCGAGGGCTTCGTCGAATTGGTGGCTGAGATTGGCACACCGCTCGGTCCGGGTGGTGAGCGTCACTTTTGCATCCGATTGTCCAGCAGCGGCTGTGACGAGCGAAATGCCCATCAACGCACCCAACAAACTGATCGACAACCTCGGCATCGGTTAATCCGTGAACCCGGAGACTTGCGTCGCGGCCAAATGACCTGACCGCCACGGCACCGTTATGCCGGCCTAGTTTTTCAGGAGTTTTTCCCGATTATAGAATTTTGTTTCTGGATTGTGTCTGGCCACCCCGGCGCAAGGCCGCCAGCATTCGGTGTTGAGAATGCTGGATTTGCCTTGCCTTGAAATCCAAGGCACTGGCCAACATATGGCCCGAATTCTATCGTGTGGGTGGCCGCCTGCCGGCTTGGCAAGTCAACAAAGACAGGATTCCCGTGAAATCCGACGCACACATACTGATCGTCGACGACGACAAGGGCATTCGCGACCTGCTGCAGGAGTTCTTCCAGAAGCGCGGCCTGCATACCTCGGTTGCCGCGGACGGCACCGAGATGGAGACGATCCTGCGCCGCGCGCAGGTCGATCTCATCGTGCTCGACGTCATGCTGCCTGGCAGGAGCGGGCTGGAACTGTGCCGTGACATCCGGGCCCAGTATTCGACGCCTATCATCATGCTGACCGCCGTCACCGAGACGACGGACCGCGTGGTTGGCCTCGAAATGGGCGCCGACGATTATGTGCCCAAACCTTTCGATCCGCGCGAATTGCTAGCCCGCATACGCGCCGTGCTGCGGCGCAACGGCGCCCCCGAGCCCAAGCGCGCCACATCGAAGCAGATCTACCGCTTCGCCGGCTGGACGATGGATTGTTCGCGGCGCCGGCTGACCGCGCCCGACGATGTCAGGGTCGAACTGACCATGGCGGAGTTCAACCTGTTGCAGACCTTCGTCAAGAGCGCCCAGCGCGTGCTGACCCGCGATCAGCTCATCGAACTCTCCGGCGGCGATAGCGATTATTCCTTCGACCGCAGCATCGACATCCTGGTCAGCCGGCTGCGGCGCAAGATGGAAGACGACCCCAAGACGCCCAAGCTGATCCTGACGGTGCGCAGCGGCGGCTATCAGTTCCTTCCCGAAACGACCTCCGAATGAGACGTTTCCTGCCGCAGACCCTGCCTGTGTGGGTACTGCTGATCGTCATTGCCGGCCTGCTGATCAGCCAGGTCGCGACGCTCTACATCGTGTCGCGCGACCGCGCCGCCGCCAATGACGTGGTCGATCTCTACCGCCTCAACGACCGGGCCTATTCGCTGGTGCAGTTGATGCATGCCGCCACACCCGAGGAACGCAAGGCGACCGCATCCGGCCTTTTCAACGCCACCTATGCTCTCACCGTTTCAGATACCCCCGCGGTCACCTCGTCGATCGCCGGCGACGATGAACTCGCCGAATTGGAAGACATTCTCGTCGGACGGCTGTCGAAGTTCGGCGTCACCGACGCGCGCGTCCGGCGCGATCCGGCGACGCAGGAATCCGACACCCCCGGCGGCGAGGTCATGAACAGGGACGTCGGCCAGGTGGAGCGCGACCTTCTGATGCTGGCGGCGAACTTCGCCCAGAGCGACAAACTGACAGCGTCGCTGCGCTTCGCCGACGGCCAGTGGCTGAACTTCACCGAGCCGATCACGCCTGTCGGCCCGATCCTGAGCTTCGACAGCCTGCCGCTTTATTCGCTGATCGCGGGGCTGGTGGTGATCATGTCGATCTGGTCGCTGCGCCGGCTGACCGCGCCCTACCGGATGATGGAAACCGCCGTGAACCGGATCGGCAATGACCTCAAGAGCCCGCCGATCGCCGAAAGCGGCAGCCGCGAGGTGCGCGCCGCCGCCAAGGCGATCAACGCCATGCAGGCAAGGCTGCGCGAATATGTCGAGGACCGTGAGCACCTGGCCGCGGCGCTGGCGCACGACCTGCGCACGCCGATGACCAGAATGCGGCTGCGCCTGGAGCTGTTGCGCAAATCCGCGGTTCGCGAGGCGCTGGCGCACGATCTCGCCGATGTCGAGAGCATCGCCAGCTCGGTGATCGACTTCGCCACCTTCGAGGTGACCGAGGAAAAGAGCGAACGCATCGATTTCTGGTCGCTGGTGGAATCGATCGCCGACGCCTATCCGGACGTGTCGTTCGACAATGACGACACACGCTCGCGGGGATTGATTTGCATGGCACGACCGGTGGCGCTCAAGCGCTGCGTCACCAATCTGGTGCAGAACGCCGTCACCTACGGCAAGAAGGCGCATCTCAGCCTGTACCGGTCGGGCGACACGATCACGCTGGCTATACGTGACGAAGGGCCGGGCATTCCCCAAGCCCAGATCGATGCCGTGTTCGGATCTTTCGTGCGCCTGGAGCAGTCCCGCAACCGCCAGACCGGCGGCCTCGGCCTCGGCCTCACCATCGCCCGCAACATCGCGCGTGCCGCCGGCGGCGAGATCCGCCTGTCCAACCATCCGGACGGCGGCCTGCTGACGGAGCTGCGCCTGCCGCTGGCGGCTTGAGACGCGACTGAGGGATTACCGTCGCAGCACCGCGCTCAGCACGTCCCTGATGCCGATCGCGCCGACGAAGCGCGACTGGTCGTCGAACAGCGCCACGGGTGCGGTCTGCGACCGGTGCATGGCCAGCATCACCGTCTTCAGCGACGTGCCCGGGTTGGCCCAGAACACCTGTGCCGCTTCCTCGGACTGGCCTTCGACATCGGCGCACGACACCCATACCGCCGGCTTGCCGTCACGCTCGGCCGCCGCCACGAGGCCATGATCGTCTATCTTGAAGCGCGTCGTCTTGCGCCGGTCGAGCCACACCCAGCCGTCCTTGCCTTGTTCGAGGTCGCGGCGGTCGCGCATTACGTTCCAGGCGGTGAGCACCGACAGCGGATTCACATTGGCGATAAAGTCGCGGACATAATCGTTGGCGGGCTTGAGCACGATGTCCTCCGCCGCGCCAGTCTGCACGATGCGTCCGCCCTCCATGATTGTGATGTGGCTGCCGATCTTCAGCGCTTCCTCGAGGTCGTGGCTAACGAAGATGATGGTCTTCTTCAGTTCGGCCTGCAGCTGAAGCAATTCGTCTTGCAGCTTGGTGCGGATCAGCGGATCGAGCGCGGAGAACGGCTCGTCCATCAAAAGGATCGGCGCCTCGGTGGCGAAGGCGCGCGCCAGCCCGACGCGCTGCTGCATGCCACCCGAAAGCTCATGCGCGTATTTCTTCGACCACTGCTCGAGATTGACCAGCTTGAGTTGCCTGTGCACGCGCTCCTTGCGCTCGGCGTCCGGGACGCCGGCAAGTTCGAGGCCAAGGCCGACATTTTCTTCCACCGTCCGCCACGGCAGCAGTCCGAACTGCTGGAACACCATGGCAACCTGCTTCTGCCGCAGGCGCCGCAAGGTCGACTCGTCGCAGGTCACGACATCGACGGTGCGGTCGCCATCCTTGACCAGAACCTGGCCGCGCGAGACGACGTTCAGGCGATTGACCGCTCTCAGCAGTGTCGACTTGCCCGAGCCGGACAGACCCATGAGGACGGAAATCTCGCCCTCATGCACGGTGAGGCTGGCGCCGGCGCAGCCGAGCACATTGCCAGTCTGCTCGAGGATCTCGGCACGCGTCGCGCCCTTGTCGATGAGCGCCAGCGAACCCGCCTGGTCGGCGCCGAAGACGATATCGACATTCCTGAAATCGACGGCGACGGTCATTTCTTGCCTCCAACGCCAATGCGGGTCATGCGGTCGAGCACGATGGCGAGCACGACGATGGCGAGCCCGGCCTCGAGGCCGAGATCGATGCGGCGCGAACCGAGCGCGCGGTTGATCTCGGTGCCGAGCCCGCCGGCGCCGATCAGCGCCGCGAACACCACCATCGACAGCGACAGCATGATCGACTGGGTCAGGCCCGCCATGATGGTGGGCAGCGCCGAGGGCAGTTCGACCTTCCACAACAGCTGTCTCCTAGTGGCGCCGAAGGCCTCGCCGGCCTCGATGATCGACTTGGGCACCGAGACGACGCCGAGATGCGTGAGCCGGACCGCGGTCGGAATGACGAAGATGATGGTGACGATGAGGCCGGGCGCATTGCCGAGGCCGAACAGGGTCAGCACCGGGATCAGGTAGACGAAGGTCGGCAGCGTCTGCATCAGGTCGAGTACTGGCAGCATGAAGCGGTAGATCTTCGGCTTGTGCGCCGCCCAGATGCCGAGCGGCACCCCGATGGCCATCGCCATGGCGGCGGCGGCCACGACCAGCACCAGCGTCTGCACCGTCTGCTTCCACAGGTTCTGGTTGATGATGAAGATGAGGCCGAGGAAGACGCCGATGGCGAGCGGGCGCGAACGCTGCAGCAGCCAGGCGATGATGGCGATGATGAGCGCCAGCAGCACCGGCGGCACCACCAGCAGGAGGTCGACCAGGCCGTCGAGGATGAAGTTCAGGCCGTTGGAAAAGGCCCTGAAGACGGTGTCGAAATTGTCGGTGAGGAACCCGAAGAACGCCTTGCCCCATGGGCCGATGGGAATCTTGTAGCTGACCAGGAATTTGGAAATCGGATCCATCTTGCCCCCTCTCCTACCGGCATCGCCCTGCCACGGTGTCCGCTGTCGTCAAATCATCTTCTCACAGCATATGAAAAAGGGCAGCCTTTTCCAGTGGCTGCCCTTTGTTCTCACGCGCGCATGCCGAAGTCGGTCGGCTCAGCTTCCCAGTGCGGTCTTGATGGCCGCTGCCGCATCGCCGCCGTCGAAGGTTGTCACGCCGGCGATCCAGGGTGTCACGGCATCCGGATTTTTCTTAAGCCAGTCGGTGGCGACGGTCTGGGCGTCGCCGCCCTTGAGGATGGCGTCCATCAACTGGCCTTCCATGTCCAGGTTGAACTTGAGGTTGGCAATGAGCTTGCCAGCGTTCGGGCACTCGGTGGTGTAGCCCTTGCGCACATTGGTGTGGACGGTGGCGGCACCGAAGCCGCTGTCGCCCATGCCGTCGAGATAGGTGATCTTCATGGCGCCCATCACCGGGTGCGGCGTCCAGCCGAGGAAGGCGATCCACTCATTGTTCTTCATCGACTGCTCGGCCTGCGTCAGCATGCCGGCCTCCGAGGATTCGACCAGTTCGAAGCCTTCGAGATTGTCCTTCGGGTTCTTGATCATGTCGAGGATGATGCGGTTGCCGTCATTGCCGGCCTCGATGCCGTAGATCTTGCCGTCGAACTTGTCCTTGAACTTGCCGAGGTCGGTGAGTGTCTTGACGCCGGCATCCGCCACATAGGTCGGCACGACGATGCCGTAGCCGGCGCCGGTCAGGTTCGTGCTGATGGTCTCCACCGAACCGTCGGCCGTGTAGTCCTTGATGTCGTTGGTCATCGACGGCATCCAGTTGCCCAGAAAGACATCGAGGTCCTTATTCTTCAGCGACGCCATCGTCACCGGCACGGACAGCTGGATTACCTGCGGCTCGTAGCCGAGCGCCGTGAGCAGCACCGAGGCGATGCCGGTCGTCGCCTGGATATCGGTCCAGCCGACATCGGAAAGGCGTACCGTCTTGCAGCTTGCCGGATCCCCGGCGAAGGCGGCGCCCGTCGACAAGAAAGCCGCAAGGCCGAGGCCTGCGACGAAGGAATTCATACGCGACATGAACTTTCTCCCATTTCGATTCTGTGGCGAAGCGAAGTTACGGCTCTTGTGCCCGCCTTGTTTCGTCAGCCAAACACCATTCTCGTGCGGTTTCAAGCACTAAGGCAATCACGATCAACGGCGCCGGCTGGCCGATCAGCGACACGTCTGCCGCTTTTTCCATGCAAGCCGGCTTTTTTGGTGGAAGGCCTGCCATGGCCCCTCCCCGCGCCCGGCCAAGTGAGCTTAAAAGGGCGCCATGGCCAAACTGTATTTCCACTACGCGACGATGAATGCGGGCAAGACGACGATGCTGTTGCAGGCATCGTACAATTACCGCGAGCGCGGCATGACGACGATGCTGTTCGTCGCCGGCCACTACCGCAAGGGCGACACCGGCCTGATTTCGTCACGCATCGGGCTGGAAACGGAAGCCGAGATGTTTCGTGACGGCGACGACCTGTTCGCCCGCGTCGCCGAACATCATCAGCACGGTGCCGTGCATTGCGTCTTCGTCGACGAGGCGCAGTTTCTCGAGGAGGAGCAGGTCTGGCAGCTCGCCCGGATCGCCGACCGGCTCGACATCCCGGTCATGTGCTATGGCCTGCGCACGGATTTCCAGGGCAAGCTGTTTTCCGGCTCGCGCGCGTTGCTGGCCATAGCCGATGAGCTGCGCGAAGTGCGCACCATCTGCCGCTGTGGCCGCAAGGCGACGATGGTGGTGCGCCTCGGCCCCGACGGCAAGGTCGCCCGGCAGGGCGAACAGGTGGCGATCGGCAAGGACGTCTATGTCTCTCTCTGCCGTCGCCATTGGGAAGAAGAAATGGGTCGCGCCGCCCCCGAGGATTTCATCGGCTTTGTCGCGCCTTGACCGGGCTGTGGCATCACGGCCGCTGCTCTTGCTGCCATGGGCGGTGCAGTCTTCCGCGATCCGCCGCGATGCAGCGTTTGTTAAGGCCTCGGCCCTATCTTGCGTCCTCTCGGTCCAGCCAGAACTCGTCGGGGTCAGCCATGTTTCGAGCCGCTTCGTCTGCCGCAGCCTTTCTGCTTGCCGGCGTCCTTGCCGCCCATGCCGGCGGCGATCCGGCACTGGGCAAGAGGGTCTTCAACCGATGCATGGCCTGCCATGAAGCAGCGAGCGACCGCGACAAGGTCGGCCCGCATCTGATGGGTGTCGTCGGCCGCGCCGCCGGCAGTGCCGAGAGCTTCCTCGGCCATTACTCCGAAGCGATGAAGAGTGCAGGCGCCGCCGGTCTCGTCTGGGACGAGGCCAACCTCGCCGAGTATCTGAAGGCGCCGCGCCAAAAAGTGCCCGGCAACAAGATGGCCTTTGCCGGCCTGAGCAACGACGACGATATCGCCAATGTCATCGCCTATCTGAAGGCCGAACCCAAGCCCTGAGTGGAAGCGGGGATTGAATGCCGGCCGTTACCTTGCCGACGTTGAAGTTCAATGACAGTTGAACCACGCGTATTCCAAACGATCCTTTCGCCATGATCGCGGATCGATTGCGTTTCAAGGGCGTGGGCAAGGTTTTTGTTTTCGAAGCGCGCCTGTCTTCACGTCTTTCAATCCCCTGAAGCCCCACATATATTCGCCGCTGTTCGCAATCAGCGACCTGATGCCGGAGCGGGAGGCCCTTATGGCGACATTGCAGAATTTCGATGCCGAAATTGCCAGGACCAAGCAGGTCGTCCAGGACATGCGCACCAAGATAGACCAGTCCGGCACCGTGCTCGAAAAACTTGCCACCGCCGACAAGAAGATCGGCGATGCCAATTTCGATATCGAGAACGCCCGCATCGAAGACGTGCTGAAGCAGCAGAAGGTGATGGAAGGCAACATCGCCGACCTGATCATCGGGCTGGAGGACGCCACCAACGTTTTCGGCGCCGAGTTCGAGAGCATGAAGAACTACACCGGCTGGGAAAACTTCATCGGCATCTTCTCCAGCCAACGCAAGCAGCGTCTGCGCACCGACCGCGTTCGCAACATGTCACTGGCCGGCAACCTGCAGGAACTGCTGGTCAAGTCCGACACCATCGTCGGCATATTGAAGGCGCAGAAAGAAGTCCTCGACCAGCGCTACAAGACCTCCGAGACCAGCCAGTCGCAGGTCATCGAGCGCCGCAAGGCCACCATGTCCAACCTGGAAACCGTGCAGAAGCGCATCGAGGAGCTCAATCCGATGCTGCTCGACATCGAAAACAAGATCGCCGCCTCCACCAGCCAGAAGGAACGCACGCAACTCGAGGGCGAACGTTCCAAGCTCGCCACGGAATACAATGAGAAGCAGGCCAAGGAACAGGAATTGCTGGCCGAGAGCCAGACGCTGGAGCGCTACACCTCGATGTTCCAGACCTTCGTCGATTCGCTCAACAACCAGATCGCCGCGCAGTCGACCCTGATCAACAAGCTGACCATCGACACCGAGCAGCGCATCGTCCTCTACAAGGCACTGGAGGATTCGCTGAAGACCGCCGCCCAGCAGGATGTGGCCCACAAGATCAACACGCTGGGCAGCCAGGTCGACAACACCGCCGAGGAGACCATGGCCGGCATCGGCGCCGCCTCGCAGAAGCACATTGGCGACCTGCTCGAGATGCACGAGAAGAACATGGTTGCCACCGCCGACATCCAGCGCCGCAAGAAGCTGGCCGACGACGCCTTCGCCCGCCGTTTCGACGAGGTGCTGAAGAAGCACAATTCGGCCAATTACGTGCAGTCGTAATTGCCGCCCGCACCGGTGCGACAATGCCAAGGCCCAATAGCATGACCTCCGAAAACGACGCGGCGGCGCGGTATTTCTCGGCAATCACGGCAGCACTCGGCGGGCTGGAAGTGTTCATGCGCGACGATCGCTCGCCGCTCTACCGGCACGGCATCGTCGCTAAGATCGTCGCCGAATACATCGCCCGGCTCGAAAAGTCGTTCTCCTGCTGGCGCAACCGGCTGGGCTTCATGGACACGTTCCGCATTTCGCGCGCCGAAAGCGGATTCCCGGTGTTCCAGAACCTGCTCGAGCTCGAAAACGACCGCCGCCAGGCTGACACGCGGCTCGCCAACATCCCGCTGGCCGACGAATTGCGCGAGGAGATGGCTGACTTCATCCTGCGCCACAAGGAATTCCCCCAAGCGCTGCAGAAGTCGATGGCCGAGAGGCTTTATCTCGAGGACGTCAAGAGCGAGCAGACCTTCGGCCCCTTCACCCTGGCGCAGACGGCCAAGGTTTCCGTCAATCCGAAGACGGCGCGGCCCTACTACCTCGTCCATTGGGCGACCTTCGACGGCAGCGCCAACCTGCCGCTGGTCTATATGGTGACGGTGGAAGATTCCTCCGAAGACATGATCGGCCAGCTCGTCGACCGCAATGGCAAGCTTAACGACCAGATCGACATTCCATTGCCGGTCGATGGCCTGCTCAATCCCGAGCTTGCCCATCGCTTCGACGATTTCACCGAAAAGAACTCGGCCTATACGCTGTCGCCGGCAACGATCGCCGTCAATCTCGACAAGGACTTCGAGCCGCTGCACCCCAAGCAGCTTCGGCGCGTCGTGCTCGGCCCCTTCTATTCGGCCGGGATCACCGACAACAATTCTACGGTGACCGAGGTTCTGGCCAAGGTGCGCAAGCCGGAGAACGCCTGGCTGCTGACCTGGACCATCCAGGAGGTCTACTCCAAGGGCGAAAAACCCGGCCGCAGGGGGCTGTTTTCGAGCGAGAAGACGACGCAGGAGTTCTTCATCAACACCGACGACCTCGAGGCCGCGCGCCAGGGCGTGTCGAGCTACGAGAACCACGCGTTGATCCCGCACGAGGCATACCAGGCGCTCTATGCCGCGGGCGAAGCGCAGAAGATCTTTTCCCGATACAAGGTCCACATCCTGTCCAACGGACAGGTCATCTCGGACGTCTGACCGTCACACCACGGAGCAACCTTCATGGATACCGGCCTGACCACCATCCCGGAAGCGGCGATCGAGAAGCACCGCGCCATCGCGCAGAGCTTCATCACCCGCATCGTCGTGCTGGAAGACCCGTCCAGTTCCTCAGGCACCGCGCTTGCCGGCACCAACCGCCGCTTCGTCTCCACCGTCTCGGTCGGTTCGGTGCGCCGCACACGCGAGGTCGAGCTGGCGAAGACCGTCGGCGCCGTTCACCCCGACGACCAGTTGCTGACCATCCCGCAGCACACACTTTTGTTTCGCGCCCGGCGCGGCACGGCGCTCGCGCTCGCCATATCGGATGTTTTCGCCGAAGGGTCGGATCTTGAAAGCCTGCAGGCCAGGAACACCCGCGCTCCTCTCGAAGGCGAGGAGGCCGCCACGTTCAAGAAGCTTCTGTCGGCCTCGGCTTACATTGCCGCCTTCAGCCTGTCCTCCTATCTGTTCCAGCTCATCGACAGCGACGGCGAGGCGCCCAACGACATTCCCGAGCCGGATTTCCTCTTCGACACGCCGCAGGACGCGGTGAAGTCGATCCTGGCCGGGCTCGACAAGGCGATTTCGGGCGCATCCGACGATGCCGACCTGATGACCAGGGCGCGCGCCTTCGCCCGCGTCGCCATCGACGGCCTCCTGGCACGAAAAGGCCGCTTCGACGGCATCGGCCCGTTCGAGAACGCCCATATCCGCATCGATGCCGACGATTTCACGCTCGACGGCTTCGACGTCGCGCCGGGCAAACGTTCCAAGCCGCTGGTGATGACCTTCAAGAAACCGGAAGAGGTCGTCGGCAACCACATCGCCAAATATCAGTCGGTCAAGCTTGCCAAGATGCTGATGGCCTATGATTTCGAACGCGAGCTGAACCCGTTCGTCGAGCTCGGCGGCTTCCTGTTCACCTTCATCGGCGACGGCGCGCCCGGCACCGGCAAGACGACGCTGATCCAGATGATCGCCGGTCTCGTCAACGGCTACTGCCAGGTCGCCGGCTATCCCTTCGCCTATGAGAATTTCGGCGTCGACCAGATCTCGTCCTATCAGGGCAAGTCCGGCCAGAACTGCCGCCAGTTCATCAACAATGTGTTGAACCCGCGCGTCATCGGCTTCGGCACCATCGACGACATCGACCAGGTTGCGGCGCGGCGCTCCGACGACCGCGCCTCGGCCGGCCAGCAGGAGATCACCGGCGTCCTGATGGATGCCTTCGCCGGTGCCGCCACCGTGGTGCGCGGCAACTGCTCGTTCGGCATGTTCTCCAACTATCCCGAGAATGTCGACGACGCGCTGCGCCAGCGCGCCGGCGCCCGCTGGCTGGTCGACGGGCCGCAGACCCGTGACGATTACATCGACATCTTCGTGCTGCTCGCCGGCAAGAACCACAAGATCCCGCTCGGGGACCACAAGCTCTATGCGGCGCAGGAGATCCAGCGCGCCGTGGCCGAAGCCTATGAGGAGCACGAGAAGCCGCAGGAGGACGGGCTGATGCGGGTCCATGAGCGCTACATGAAGGAAAATGGCGCGCCCAAGACCATGGCCGACATCGGCACCTATCTGCACCTGATCAAGCAGGCCGAGCCGCGCTTCACCGGCCGCGCCATCAAGAACGTCACCGACGCCATCAAGATGCGCGCCATGGACATCGAGCTTCCCGACGACTGGTTCGAGAAGCCGGAAGCCTTCATGCACAAGAGCTATGACGAGAAGAAAGCGATGATCGAGGAACTGCGCGGCCCGTTCTCGATGGACATGGTCATGCAGGAGATCAACCGCTACGCCGATTCCGAATTCCGCTACGCCGACAAGTCCGACGACTCCGCCGTGGAAAAGCTGCTGCGTGACGCGCGGCTGCGCGAACGGGCGGCGCGTGAGATGGAGGAGATGAAGAAGAAGGGGCTGTGGAATGCGTGATGCGCTCCGGCCTTTCCTTCTCCCCTTGTGGGAGAAGGTGTCGCCGAAGGCGACGGATGAGGGGCGTTCCAGGGAACGCCAAGGTCTCACTCCGCTGGAACACCCCTCATCCGTCTCGGCGCTAGCGCGCCGATCCACCTTCTCCCGCAAGGGGAGAAGGAAAGGTCGTGCCCCTCATCGGCCCTTCGGGCACCTTCTCCCCATAAACGGGGAGAAGGAATAATGGCCCGCAAACCCGACCTTCTGCGCGACAACGAACTCATCTACGGCCGGCTGCTCATCGTCGACGAGCCGCACCTCATCCAGCGTTACAACAAGGCGCTTGCCGCCTTCGGCCTCAAGCCCACCAAGCTGAACAGCTTCCAGATCGACCGCACCGGCTTTTCGCCCGAAGTGGCGGAGGAATGCGGCGACTACGGCTATCTCGATCCCAATGAGGTCAATCGCCGCTTCATCATCCTGACACCGTCGCAGATCGATCTGCCGGTGGTGCACACCGCCTTCTCCAACACCTCGCAGCTGATGTTCGAGTTCATGTCCAGGAACCAGCGCGCCATCGACGCGCTGACCATCAAGGACGTCATCTACGGCGAGATCGAGGATTCCATCCCCAAGGTCAACGACATCGAGGATCTGCTGTCGATCAATCAGGTCGAATTCAAGGTGCTGTCGGCCGAGGATGTGCTGGGCAAGGCCGCCGAGCTCGGCAAGCTCGTCGACCGCCTGAAACAGGAGCCCGACGCCTGGCGCGACAACGCCATGCTCAGCCGCATGGTGGAACTGGCCAAGATCTGCGGCGACATCCGCGAGAACGCGCTGGTGCCCGACCAGGTGATCTTCCGCCACAACGCCTACTGGACCAGTCATTTCGGCGGGCTCTACGTGTTCGTCGACCCCGACATGACGACCGTCATCAGCGATCCAGCGGCCCCCGGTTTCCGCCGCTCGCGGCCGTGGCAGGTAAGCTATCTTTCGATCAAGGACGCCGACAAGGTGTTCAAGTTCCTCGCCGCCACCGGCCGCATCGAACTGCCGCGCGCCTCCTGGGTCGAGGCCTCGGGCTATCTCGAGCACCGCGCCGAGATGGTGGTGCGCGCGCTGATCCGCGACGCCGAGCCGGATCGCAATCTGACCGACGTCGACAAGGTCTGGCTGCAGACCTGGATCCAGGGCCATGCCGACCTGATCGCCAAGGAGGGCAATTTTCCCTTCCTCAACGCCGCCAAGCGCGAGATTGCCCAGCTCGGTCATCTCAAGATCGAGGATGTGTTCCCGCAGCAACGCTTCCTGGTGGTCCGCGCCAAGCCCGACCATCCCGACGCCTGGCTGACCAATCGGCTGATCTCGGATTTCGTGCCGTCGGACTTCGTCTCGCGCTACGTCTTCAACAAGCAGGGCTTCTACAAGGATTATGAGGGCTTCAGCGACGCCTGGCGATCGCATGTTGTGGACGTTCTGAAAACCACATATCTGAAGGACAAGGTGGCGTTCCGCACGCGCCTCTACGGCCTGACTGACTAGAACGAAACCGGCCGTCATTTCGTTCTAACTTGTTGTTTTGGCGCATGATGTTATCCAAAAAGTCCGCAACTTTTTGACATTATGCTTTGAGGGGTGACACAGCCATGCTCGATCCGATCGTGAACTTCTTCGTCAGGATTTTCCAATGGATCGGCCGCGGCATCGGCCTCCTGATCGGCGTCATCTTGTGGCCGTTCATGTGGGCCGGCCGCTGGTATGCGCAGCGCGGTTGGATCCTCAAGGCCGTGCTCGGCCTCGCCCTGTTGGTGCTGCTCGGCCTCTACGCCAATTTCTTCTACGCCACCCAGTGGTGGAACAATTTCAACCCGAGCTATCCCGACACCTACACGTTCGAGAAGCGCAACATCTCGGCGGGCGAACAGGTAGCCGCTGGTGCCGGTGCCGACACTGCCAGGACCTGTGGCAACTCCGGCATCGCCCAGATTGCCGCCGACCTGACCGACTTCAACGTCAACCAGAATGCCTGGATCTCGTCGATGATCCTCTACAAGCTCGGCCTGTTCGGCATCAGCTGGGACAACACGCCGTGGATGGACAACAAGGCCTCATTCCAGCGCGGCATCAACCAGGCGGTGCGCCGCACCGCGACCGAGCTCGCCGACAATCTCGGCCGTGTGCGCACGACATCGCAGATCGATGCCGACCTGCAGGATGCGCGCGGCAATCTGCAATTCGACGAGTACACCTGGTATTTCGGTGTAAGCCCGTTCGGCCCGAAGACGCCGACCCCGAGCTATTATCGAGACGCCGTGCGCAAGCTGCGCTCCTTCAACGCCCGCCTCGCCACCTGCCAGGCCACCTTCGATGCCCGCGCCGACAATCTGAAGCAATATATCGACCGTATCGCCAGCGATATCGGCTCGACCTCGGCCATCCTCAAGGAACGTGCCGAAAACCATAACAATGGCTGGTTCGATTTCCGCGCCGACGACCGCTACTGGTTCGCCTATGGCCAGCTCTACGCCTATTACGGACTGATGAAGGGCGCGCAGGCCGACTTCGAGGACGTCATCAAGGAAAAACACCTGCAGAGCCTGTGGGATACGATGGACGCGCAGTTCGTCTCGGCGCTGCGCATCCAGCCCTTCATCATCGCCAATGGCCGCGAGGACGGCTGGCTCCTGCCCACGCATCTGACGACCATGGGTTTCTATGTGCTCAGGGTGCGTTCCAACATGGTCGAAATCAGCAACGTGCTGACGCAGTAAGGCTGGTCGGCCCAATGCATGTGGCCCAAAAGTGGCCCGGCCTGGGGAGAACGGCATGTATGGAAACAAATGCCTGAAGCGCGATGCGCTTTAGGCCGACGATGGCGGATTCGCGCCGCCTTGTCTGTCGCATTCCGTGCATTGCGCGGCTGTTTTGAGACGGCGGACGCGTCCCCGCTCTGGCTTCTATACGGCGCGGCAAGCGGAGCCAGAAAGAACCGGAGGCAGGTCGGTCCGCCGCAGAGGAATTTTCTTCATAGGAAACATAGTTGCATGAAAGTTGACGCCACGGCAGCGAGAGGGCTAGAACATGCCCTTGCCCGCGCGGCGTATCGAACATGCACCAGTGATCAACCCGTCCCCTCCACCGTCCAATCCAGAGGAAAGCCGTCATGGCAGAAGTGAAGTCCGACATCGAGATCGCCCGCGGTGCGAAGAAAAAACAGATCCAGGAGATCGGCGCCAAGATCGGCATCCCGACCGAACACCTTTTGCCCTATGGCCATGACAAGGCGAAGGTCTCCGCCGAATTCATCAAATCGGTGAAGGGCAACAAGGACGGCAAGTTGATCCTCGTCACCGCCATCAACCCGACCCCGGCAGGCGAAGGCAAGACGACCACCACCGTCGGCCTCGGCGACGGCCTGAACCGCATCGGCAAGAAAGCGATCATCTGCATCCGCGAAGCCTCGCTCGGTCCGAATTTCGGCGTCAAGGGCGGGGCCGCCGGCGGCGGTTATGCGCAGGTGGTGCCGATGGAGGACATGAACCTCCATTTCACCGGTGACTTCCATGCCATCACGACGGCGCACAACCTCCTGTCGGCGTTGATCGACAATCACATCTACTGGGGCAATGAGCTCGGCATCGACACCCGCCGCGTTGCCTGGCGCCGCGTCATGGACATGAACGACCGGGCGCTGCGCGAGATCATCTGCTCGCTCGGCGGCGTCGCCAACGGCTATCCGCGCGAGGCCGGGTTCGACATCACCGTCGCGTCGGAGGTCATGGCCATCCTGTGCCTCGCCACCGACCTGAAGGACCTGGAGAAGCGTCTGGGCGACATCATCGTCGCCTATCGCCGCGACAAGTCGCCGGTCTATGCCCGCGACCTCAAGGCCGACGGCGCCATGGCCGTGCTGCTCAAGGACGCCATGCAGCCGAACCTGGTGCAGACGCTGGAGAACAATCCGGCCTTCGTGCATGGCGGCCCGTTCGCCAACATCGCGCATGGCTGCAACTCGGTGGTCGCCACCACGACGGCGCTCAAGCTTGCTGACTACGTCGTCACGGAAGCCGGCTTCGGCGCCGACCTCGGCGCGGAAAAATTCTTCGACATCAAGTGCCGCAAGGCCGGGCTGAAACCGGCGGCGGCGGTCATCGTCGCCACCGTACGCGCCATGAAAATGAATGGTGGCGTCAAGAAGGAAGACCTCGGGAAGGAAAACATCGAGGCGGTGAAGAAGGGCTGCGCCAACCTCGGCCGCCACATCGAGAACATCAGGCAGTTCGGCGTGCCGGCGGTAGTTGCCATCAACCACTTCTACTCCGACACAGATGGCGAAATCCAGGCGATGAAGGATTATGTCGCCTCGATGGGCGAAGAGGCGATCCTGTGCAAGCACTGGGCCAACGGCTCGGCCGGCATCGAGGATCTCGCCAAGAAAGTGGTGGCGCTGGCCGAATCCGGTGCCTCGCAGTTCGCGCCGCTCTATCCCGACGCCATGCCGCTGTTCGAGAAGGTCAACACCATCGTCCAGCGCATCTATCGCGGCTCGGAAGCGATCGCCGACAAGTCGGTGCGCGACCAGTTGCACGCCTGGGAGCAGGCCGGCTACGGCCACTTGCCGGTCTGCATGGCCAAGACGCAGTATTCCTTCTCGACCGACCCGAACCTGCGCGGCGCGCCGACCGGCCACACCGTACCAGTGCGCGAGGTCAGGCTTTCGGCGGGTGCCGGCTTCGTCGTCATTATCTGCGGCGAGGTCATGACCATGCCCGGCCTGCCCAGGGCGCCGTCGTCGGAAAAGATTTTCCTCAACGAAGCCGGCCAGATCGAAGGCCTGTTCTAGAAATCCTCAATTCCAAAAAGTGCGAAGGGCGCCGCAGCGAGGCGGCGCCCTTTCTGTTTCCGGAAATCCTACGCAGCGTTGCGCGACAGCGCCCGCTGGTTGGAGCCGAAGATCGTGTCGCGTTCCGGCAAGGTGCCGGTCTTCAGGCACTCGATCCATTCGGCGGTCTTGAGCACGGCGGCGAAGCGCGACTGCAGGATGATTGTCACCACGCGGTGAATCTCCTCGGCCGAGGCATAGCCGGCGCTGTTGGCGTAAGGCACCGACCCGGTCGCGTCGGACAGGAACTCGACGGCAAAGCCCATATGCACGGCGTGGATGATGGTCGACAGGTCGCAATTATGCGTCATGTAGCCGACCACCACGATCGTATCGACAGCGTTGGCGCGCAGCCACTCTTCGAGATCGGTGCCGGTGAAGGCGGAAGGCAGCGTCTTCTCGACATAGTAGTCGCGTGGCCGCCTCGATATCTCGGGATGCAACTCCGCGCCTTGGCTGCCCTTGGCGAAGATTGGTGACGTCTCCGGCGCCATCTGCTTTACGACCACCACCTTGATGCCGACCGCGGCTGCCGCGTCCATGGCGCGCGCCACGTTGACGACGCTGTCGCGGAACGGCGGATGCTGGATGGCGAGATTGCCGCCGTCATAGTCATTCTGGACGTCCACGACGACGAGCGCGCGGCGCGGCGTCTTGCTGGCTGGTTCGGACATGATGCATTCCTTTCAGGCTTGATGTGATGCCCCGAGCATAGGTCCGCCACCATCGGACGAAAGTGGCCCGATTGACATCATTCGAAAGAATTGGGACAATCCGGCATAACCTCGCGCAGAAATCCCTGGCACAGACATGACCCACCCGATCGTCGCCGTCCTCGCCTTCGACGGCATCAGCCCGTTCCATCTCTCCGTGCCTTGCCTGGTGTTCGGCGAAGATCGCACATCGTTCGGCCTGCCGCGCTTCGACTTCCGCATCTGCGCGATCGAGGCCGGTCCGGTCCACACCGAGGCCGGGCTGAGCGTCGCCGCGCCGCATGGGCTTGAGGGCCTCGATGGCGCCGACATCGTCACCGTGCCGAGCTGGCGGGATCTCGAAGACCCGCTGCCGGAACCGCTGACGCAGGCACTGCGGCGGGCCCACCGCAATGGTGCCCTGATCGTCGGCCTTTGCCTGGGAACATTCGCAGTCGCTGCTGCCGGACTGCTTGGCGGTCGGCGTGCGGCCACGCATTGGGCCTATGCCGAGCGGCTTCAGAAGCTTCATCCCGACATCGTCGTGGATGCCGAGGTGCTCTATGTCGACAATGGCGACGTGGTGACGTCGGCCGGCGTCGCGGCCGGGCTCGACTGCTGTCTCCACATCATCCGCGCCCGCTACGGCGCCGAGGCAGCACTGCGGCTCGCGCGGCAGATCGTGCTCTCCCCGCACCGGCAAGGCGGACAGGCGCAGTTCATCGAGCGTCCGCTGGCGAGGAGCGCCGATACCGACAGGTTCACACTAGCACTGGATGCCGTGCGTGCGACGCTCTGCGAAGCGCACAGCCTGGACCGCGTCGCCGAAGCCGCCGGCATGACACGGCGCACCTTCACCCGCCGCTTCCAGAAATCGATCGGCACCAGTTTCGGCGACTGGCTGATCGAGCAACGGCTCGAACTGGCGCAGCGCCTGCTCGAGGCGACGGAAAAATCGATGGATGTCGTGGCCTTCGAGGCCGGCTTCGGCAGCGCCGCCTCGCTACGCCAGCATTTTTCGGCCCGTCTCAGGACCTCACCGGCGCAATACCGGCGTGAATTTTCCGGGCGAGCCGACCAGGGTGAAAGGATGGCGCAGGCCCTTTCGCACTGAGCGTCGGCGGGCATTCAATCGCGCTTGACCGCCCGCGCCGGATTGCCGACCACCGTCATGTTCGCGGCCACGTCGCGCGTCACCACCGCGCCGGCGCCGACGATGGCGCCCTCGCCGATGCTGACGCCACCGAGGATGACCGCACTGCCGCCGATCCAGGCATTGGCACCGATCTCGACCGGCCGCGCGACTTCCAGTCCGGCTTGCCGCCCGGCGACCTCCCTGTGATGCTCGGCGCAATAGATCTGCACATTGGGGCCGAGCAGCGTTCCCTCGCCGATGCGCACGCTTGCCGTGTCGAGAATGATGCAGCCGGCATTGAGAAAGACGCCGCCGCCCAGAAAGATGTTGAAGCCATAGGCACAGTGGAACGGCGCCTCGATGCGGGCGCCCTCGCCCGCGCCACCGAGCAGATCCCGCAAGGCCGGCCCGATGTTGCCGCGCTGACGGGGCGCAAGCGAATTGTGCTCGAATACGGCGCCCGCTGCCACGCCGCGCAGCGCCTCCAGTTCGTCATCCATGCACGTATACCACTCGCCCGCCGCCATTTTTGCGCGTTCGCTCTCAGCCATGCGGTGCCTCCGTCATCATTGCCACGCACGGTTGCGGCGCATGAAAACGCCGATGCAAGTGCTGGCCAAATACCGGACCTATGGTAGCCTGCCGTTTCAGGGCTGTCCCGGCCCGGGATCGAGGGGGATCGACATGCTTTACATTCTCGCACTTCTGATCGGCATCATTGCCGGCCTGCGCGCCATGACGGCGCCGGCCGCCGTCGCCTGGGGCGCCTGGCTCGGGTGGCTGCCGGTTGCCGGCACCTGGGCCAGCTTCATGAGCCATTGGGCCGCTGTCGGCATTTTCACGATCCTGGCCATCGTCGAGCTGGTCACCGACCAGTTGCCGTCGACGCCGAGCCGCAAGGTGCCGCAGCAATTCGGCGCCCGCATCCTGCTCGGCGCCTTCAGCGGCGCGGTCATCGGTGCGACCAGCGGCGCCACGGTCGTCTGCTTGATCGCCGGCGCCATTGGTGCCGTTCTCGGCACGCTAGGTGGCGCTGAAGCACGGGGCCGGCTGGCGGCCGCTTTCGGCAAGGACCAGCCAGCGGCCTTCATCGAGGACGCGGTCGCGATCGTCGGCGGCCTCTTGATCGTGGCGGCTGTGGCATGACGGCGAAGACCTTCGACGCCATCGTCATCGGCGGTGGCCAGGCCGGCCCTTCGCTGGCCGGCCGGCTGACCTCGGCCGGCATGAGCGTGGCGCTGATCGAGCGCAAGCTGGTCGGCGGCACCTGCGTCAACACCGGCTGCATGCCGACCAAGGCCATGGTCGCCAGTGCCTATGCCGCGCATCTGGCGCGGCGCGCCACAGACTATGGCGTGACCCTTTCCGGCCCGGTCGGCGTCGACTATGCCAGGGTCAAGGCGCGCAAGGACAAGGTGTCGAACGACGCCCGCGGCAATCTGGAGACCTGGATCGCCGGCATGGACAAATGCACGCTCTATCGCGGCCATGCGCGTTTCGAATCTGCCAACACGGTGCGCGTCGGCGATGAGCTCCTGACCGCCGGCAAGATCTTCCTCAACACCGGCGGCCGCGCCTCGGTGCCGGACCTGCCCGGCATCCACGACATCGACTATCTCACCAACTCCTCGATGATGGAGCTCGACGTGCTGCCGCGCCACCTCGTGGTGGTCGGCGGCAGCTACATCTCGCTCGAATTCGCGCAGATGTTCCGGCGCTTCGGCGCGGAGGTCACGATTGTCGAAAAGGGCTCGCGCCTGATCGGCCGCGAGGACGAGGATGTGTCCGACGCCATCCTGTCGATCCTGGAAAACGAAGGCATCATGGTCCATCTCGGCGCCGACGCCATAAGCTTCGCCAGGCAGGGCGAGGATATTGCCGTGGCCTTCTCCGCCGGCAAGCCGCCGGCCGTCGGCTCACATGTGCTCTTGGCGCTGGGGCGAACGCCCAATACCGACGATCTCGGTCTCGACAAGGCCGGCATCGAGGTCGACAAACGCGGCTTCATCACCGTCGACGACCAGTTGCGCACCAGCGTGCCCGGCATCTGGGCGATGGGCGACTGCAATGGCAAGGGCGCCTTCACCCACACGTCCTACAACGATTACGAGATCGTCGCGGCCAATTTGCTCGACAATGATCCGCGCAAGGTCAGCGACCGCATCGAGGCCTATGCGCTCTACATCGATCCGCCGCTCGGTCGCTGCGGCATGACCGAGGCGGCGGTGAAGAGATCGGGACGCCGCGCGCTGGTCGGCCAGCGGCCGATGACCCGTGTCGGCCGCGCCGTCGAGAAAGGCGAAACGCAAGGCTTCATGAAGATCCTCGTAGACGCCGACACAAAGGAAATCCTCGGCTGCTGCGTGCTTGGCCCCGGCGGCGATGAAGCCGTGCATTGCGTGCTTGACCTGATGTACGCCAAGGCGCCTGTGGACACGCTGGCGCGCGCCATGCACATCCACCCCAATGTCTCGGAACTGCTGCCCACCATCGCCCAGGAGTTGACGCCGCTGGTCTGAACTTCGGCTTCAGCCGGTCGGTTCGGCCGCTTGGCTGGGTTCGGTCAGGGTCGTTTAGGCGGCACGGCACAAGCACCGCTGCCAGTGCCTCTTTGCTCTCCGCTTTCTGCATTGCTGCATTGCGGCAATGGCGCTTGTGCGCCATGGAGCGCTCGCGCAGTTTCCATTTGAACCGATTCAGCCTGGACCTCCCATGCCTTTGCCGATCCTTGCGCTTGCCATTGCGTCCTTCTGCATCGGCACCACCGAATTCGTCATCATGGGCCTGCTGCCTGAGGTCGCCGCCGACCTCGGCGTGACCATTCCCGCTGCCGGGCTGCTGGTCACGGGCTATGCGCTGGGCGTGGTCTTCGGCGCGCCAATCGTGGCGATTGCCACCGCGCATCTGCCGCGCAAGCCGGTGCTGGTCGGACTGGCCGCGCTGTTCGTCGTCGGCAACCTGCTCTGCGCCATCGCGCCCAACTACTGGATGCTGATGGGCGCGCGCGTCTTCACCGCCTTTGGCCACGGCGCCTTTTTCGGCATCGGCTCGGTCGTCGCCGCCAGCCTGGTACCCCGCAACAAGCGCGCCAGCGCAATCGCGCTGATGTTTGCCGGCCTGACGCTGGCCAACATCCTCGGCGTTCCCGCCGGAACGGCGCTTGGCGAAGCCTTCGGCTGGCGCGCCACCTTCCTGGCGGTGGTCGGCATCGGGCTGATCTCGGTTGCTTCCATCGCGTGGCTGGTGCCGTCGGATGTCACCGAGCCAAGCGGCGGCGGCCTGCGCGGCGAATTGCGCGTGCTGGGCAAGCTGCAGGTGTGGCTGGCCATGCTGATCGCGGCGCTCGCCTCAGCCAGCCTGTTTGCCGTCTTCACCTACATCAAGCCCTATCTCACCGACGTGTCCGGCCTCTCGACTTCAGCGGTGACCTGGGTGCTCTTGCTGTTCGGCGCCGGCATGACCATCGGCAACATCATCGGCGGCCGGCTGGCCGACTGGAAGCTGATGCCGACGGTCATCGGCACGATGCTGCTGCTGGCGGTCCTGTTTGTCGGCTTCATGCAGTTCGGCGCCATCGCCAGTGTCGCCGTCGGCATCGTCTTCCTCTGGGGCATGCTCGTCTTCGTCGTCGTGCCGCCGCTGCAGATCCGCGTCGTGGAAGCCGCTTCCGAGGGACCGAACCTTGCCGCCACGTTGAACCAGGGCGCCTTCAACGTCGGCAACGCCAGCGGCGCCTGGATCGGCGGCGTGGCGCTCTCCTGGGGCGTTTCCTATGCCAACCTGCCGCTGGTGGGCGCGGCACTCGCTCTGCTGGCGGTTGCCGTGGCCATAGCCTCGCGGGCACTGGACCGGCGTGCTCCGACCGTCGCTTTTCAGCCTGCTGCGCAGTAGCTGCTTGCGCCCATAGCGCGACAGTCTGGACCAATCGACAAGCGCACCGTCGAAGAGGCATGTCCTTCTCGCCTCTCGACGGAGAAAGACCCATGCAGAAATCGATCGAACGCATAGCCGGCGACAGCGAAGGCGTTTCCTACGAATTCCCGCTGTTTCGTTTCGCTGGAACGGACGAATCCGCACCCTCGGCCTATCTGCAGGCGGCACTCCATGCCGGCGAACTGCCTGGAGTCGTCGCCATTGACGCGCTGATGCCGATGCTGGCCAGGGCCGAGGCGGAGGGGCGCATCAAGGGCGACATCACCATCGTGCCTTGGGCCAACCCTATCGGACGCGCCCAGTATCATTTCGGCGAACATCAAGGCCGTTTTCATCTGGGCACGCGCACCAACTTCAACCGCGGTTTTCCGCTGCTCGCCGCGCCCGACGCGGCACTCTTGCCCGACACCGCGCATGGCACGCCCGACCAAAGGCTGAAGACGAGACTGGTGCAGCTTTCGCTCGGCCACGACATCGTGCTCGACCTGCACTGCGACGACGAAGGCCTTGCCTATCTCTACATCCACACCAGCCTGTGGCCGGCAATGGCCGATTGCGCCGCCGCCATGGGCGTCGAGGCGGTGGTGCTGTGGAGTGAAGACACGGACGGCACTTTCGAGGGCGCCTCGATCATGCCCTACCAGAACGTTCCCGCCGATGTGGCGAAGCTCGACCGGCGCGTCGTCACCACGGTCGAATATCGCGGCATCCTCGATGTCGATGGCGCGTTCGCGGCGTCCGACGCCGCGGGGCTCTACCGGCTGCTGGCGACGCGCGGCGTGGTCGCCGACCCGGCCCTGCCCTCACCCGGTGCCTTCACCGGGGTTGTCGCACCGCTCGAAAACATCGACATGATGCCGGCGCCCCGGGCGGGTGCCGTGCTTTACGACGTGGAGCCCGGCGACCGCGTGGCCAAGGACACGCGGCTTGCCGTCATCGTCCACGCACCGGGCGAAGCTGATGGCCGCACCGAGGTGTTCGCGCCGCAGGCCGGCATCGTCCTGACCCGGCGCTCGCGCCGCATCATCCGCGCCGGCGAGGATCTGTTGAAACTGGTGGGCGACAGGAAGAGCGCCGACGCAAGGTCCGGCACCCTGGAAGATTGAGCCTCCATCGAATCCAGTTGCGTGGTCGCTCAATCGCCGCTATGGGAATCGCCATGAACATGCGTTCGATCAAGACCGTTTGGTGGTGGGCCTGCTGACAGCGGCCTGTTCGAACGCGTGCGCGTGAAAAGAGAGGGTGGCCGCAGCGGAATGTCCGGGCGGCCATTTGTTTTTTCCAAAGCCATTCCCGGGTCCGTTGCCCAAGAAGCTGATGGAGACGGCAATGACGATGAAGGTTCTGGACAACGGCGCAGAGAGTTTTGTGACCGGGGGTGGCATCACCATCACCCGCGAGCGCCACGACCGGCCTTATGAAGGCGCCATCGACGCCTATGTCGACGGGCTGAATGCGCGCCGGGGCGCGGTGTTCTCTTCGAACTATGAATATCCCGGCCGCTATACGCGTTGGGACACCGCTATCATCGACCCGCCCCTGGTGATCTCGGCGCGTGGACGGTCCATGCGCATCGAGGCGCTGAACCGGCGAGGCGAGGTGCTTCTGCCGGTCATCGTCAAGACGCTCGGCGATATCGCCGAGATCGCGATCGCCGAGGCGTCGAAAAAGCTGATCCGCCTCGACGTCGCCAAGCCGGGCCGTGTCTTCACCGAGGAAGAGCGCAGCCGCGTTCCTTCCGTTTTCACGGTGCTGCGCGCCATCACCGCCTTGTTCAAGACCGCCGAAGACGCCAATCTCGGCCTTTACGGCGCCTTCGGCTACGATCTCGCCTTCCAGTTCGACCCAGTCGACTACAAGCTCGAACGCAAGCAAAGCCAGCGCGATCTCGTGCTGTTCCTGCCCGACGAGATCCTGGTCGTCGATCATTATTCGGCCAAGGCCTGGACCGATCGATATGACTACGCCGGCAAGGGTTTTTCGACCGAAGGCCTGCCGCGCGACGAGATCGCCGAGCCGTTCAAGACCGCCGACCGCATCCCGCCGCGCGGCGACCATGAACCCGGCGAATACGCCAATCTTGTGCGCCGCGCGATGGACAGCTTCAAGCGCGGTGACCTGTTCGAGGTCGTACCCGGGCAGATGTTCTACGAACGCTGCGAGACCCAACCCTCCGAAATTTCGCGCAAGCTGAAGTCGATCAACCCCTCGCCCTATTCCTTCTTCATCAATCTGGGCGAAGGCGAATACCTGATCGGCGCTTCGCCCGAAATGTTCGTGCGCGTCAACGGCCGTCGTGTCGAGACCTGCCCGATCTCGGGCACGATCAAGCGTGGCGACGACGCCATTTCGGATAGCGAGCAGATCCTGAAACTGCTCAATTCCAAGAAGGACGAATCCGAGCTGACCATGTGCTCGGATGTCGATCGCAACGACAAGTCGCGCGTCTGCGAACCGGGTTCGGTGCGCGTCATTGGCCGCCGCCAGATCGAGATGTATTCGCGGCTTATCCACACGGTTGACCATATCGAGGGCAGGCTGCGCGAAGGCATGGACGCCTTCGACGCGTTTCTCTCGCACGCCTGGGCGGTGACCGTTACCGGCGCGCCGAAACTATGGGCCATGCGCTTCATCGAGCAGAACGAGAAGAGCCCGCGCGCCTGGTATGGCGGCGCCATCGGCATGGTCAACTTCAACGGCGACATGAACACCGGCCTGACACTGCGCACCATCCGCATCAAGGACGGCATTGCCGAGGTGCGTGCCGGCGCCACATTATTGTTCGACAGCATTCCCGAGGAAGAAGAAGCCGAAACCGAACTGAAGGCATCCGCCATGCTCTCCGCCATCCGCGACGCCAAGACGGGCAATGCCGCCAGCACCGAGCGCACCACCGCGCGCGTCGGCGACGGCGTCAACATCCTGCTCGTCGACCATGAAGACAGCTTCGTCCACACGCTGGCCAATTACTTCCGCCAGACCGGCGCCAATGTCTCGACCGTGCGCACCCCGGTGCCGGAAGAAGTTTTCGACCGGCTGAAGCCGGATCTCGTCGTGCTGTCGCCCGGTCCCGGCACGCCGAAGGATTTCGACTGCGCCGCCACCATCGCACGAGCGCGCGCCCACGAGCTGCCGATCTTCGGCGTCTGCCTCGGCCTGCAGGCGCTGGCCGAGGCTTATGGCGGCGAATTGCGCCAATTGCACATTCCCATGCACGGCAAGCCGTCGCGCATTCGCGTCTCCAAGCCCGGCATCATCTTCTCCGGCCTGCCCAAGGAAGTCACCGTCGGCCGTTACCATTCGATCTTCGCCGATCCGGTGCGGCTACCCGACGATTTCGTGGTCACCGCCGAGACCGAAGACGGCGTCATCATGGCCTTCGAGCACCGCAAGGAGCCGATCGCCGCGGTGCAATTTCATCCGGAATCGATCATGACGCTCGGCCACAATGCCGGCATGCGCATCATCGAGAACATCGTCGCCCACCTGCCGCGCAAGGCCAAGGACAAGGCCGCCTAGAGACGATGGTCGAAACGCGGGACACGATGGCGGTCGCGGCGAAGGCCGCGACCAAGCGCAAGGTCGCAAAACTTGCCTTCTGGTCGATCGTCGTCGCTTGTGTGGTGCTCGCACTCAAGCTTGCCGCCTGGTACATCACCGGTTCCGTCGCACTCTATTCGGACGCGCTGGAATCGATCGTCAACGTCATCGCCTCGGCCGCCGCGTTCTGGGCGATCCAGGTGAGCTACAAGCCAGCCGACCAGGACCATCCGTTCGGCCACCACAAGGCCGAGTATTTCTCGGCCGTTCTGGAGGGTGTGCTGATCGTGGTGGCGGCACTCCTGATCCTGAACGAGGTCTGGCAATCCTGGCTCAATCCCGTCCCGCTCGAGCAGCCGTGGAAAGGCCTTGCCGTCAACGGTGTGGCGACGGTCATAAACGCCTTCTGGGCCTGGGCGCTGATTCATACAGGGCGCAACGCAAGATCGCCGGCACTGGTCGCCGACGGCCAGCACATCATGACCGACGTCGTGACCTCGGTCGGCGTCTTCGCCGGCCTGGTCGGCGCGGTGCTGACCGGATGGCAGATCCTCGATCCGGCGCTGGCCGTGATCGTCGCGCTGAACATTCTTTGGCAGGGCTGGCATGTTATCGGCTCGTCGATGAACGGGCTGATGGACCGCGCTGTCGATACCCAGGAGCACATGCGCATCCGCGACATCATTTCGGCCAATTGCAAAGGCGCGCTCGAAGTGCACGACCTCAAGACACGCATCGCCGGCCGCGCCACCTTCATCGAATTCCATCTGGTCGTCGATGCCGACATGTCGGTCGGCGCCAGCCATGTCATCTGCGACCGCATCGAGGATGCGCTGCAGGCGGAAATCCCTTCCGTGCGCGTCACCATCCATGTCGAGCCCGATGATGAAGCCAAGCTGCCCAAGGGCACGACGGCGGTGCCGTTCGCGTGAGGTGGTTTCCCGCCACGACCTTGGAAAATTAGCCGAAGCTTCTCGACTTCGCGGGCGCTTACGGCGCGCAGGCTGATTGCGGCATCGGCTGCAGCCGGTAGACCTTGTCGTCGGACGTCGTCTTGCCGTTGGCCGCGGTCGAACACAGGTCAAGGATGGGCAGGCTGTTGTTGGGATTGGCCAGCATCATCGTGCCGTTGGCGCCGCGCTTGAGGAAGATTTCCTTCTGCGCGATGTCGCAGGCAAAATCGCTCACCTTCGAGCTCGCCGCGCAGCGCCACTGGTCGGCCTCGCCCTGGCAGGAATAGGCCTGCGTGACCTTGCCCAACTTTTGTCGCGTCGTGACCGAAACGGCGATGTCGGCGCCGTCAGGCCAATTGGGAAGGTCGCCGCCCGCCGCGAAGGAAGCCAGTTCGACCGGCCCACGGAACACGCGGATCGACTGCGTCACCTGGTCGGGATGCGAGCCGAAATGCGCGGCATCGTAGTCGCGGCCGTAGCAGAAAGCCTGGTCCGGCTTCAGCCGCTCGCGCAGCGGGGCCCGAGCGCCGGATCGATCGGGTCGATGCGGGCGAATTCCGCCTTGCAGGTCGCGGCCGGCATGGGGTCGAGGCGGAACTTGTCGTCCTGCGAGCCCAGCGCCTGCCTGTTGTATTCAGTGGTGCCGAGTTCCTCTTCCGAACCGGCATCGAGATAGATATCGGGCTGCAGGTCCGACAGGATCAGCCGGCCTTCGTCGTCGACCTTCAGCGACGCCAACGTGCGGTCGCATTCCATGCCGCAGTGGATCGGGCCTGGCGTGCCCTCCTCGGATTGGTGATTGCACCAGCCGCCTGCCCATTCCGGAGCCTGGGCGCCACGCACCGTGGTGGTGACGAAGCCATTGTAGGACGTGTCGGCATTCGCGGCCGGTTCCTCGTTCGGCCTGCTGACCGGATCATGGCCATAGTAGAAGAAGATCCGGGCCACCTTCTGCTCCGGATGCGCCTTGAGGTGCTTGGCATCGTAAATGCGGCCGAAACAGGCGTCCTGACCGTTGGGACTGAGTTCGGTGAGCTTGGCGGCCTCGTCAGCGAAAGCCGTCGCGCCCAGCAGAGTCAACAAAGCCGCTCCGGACAGGACGCTTGCCAGTCTCTGTTCGAACGCCATGTGACCCCTCCGCATCGGCAGGACGCGACATCAATTTATGCTACACTCGGCGCCGCGGCCACGCAATTCGCGGCCATCAGTCAACGGGGGACCATTGTCATGCGCCGACGCGACATGTTCCGCGCGATTCTCGCCGGAGCCGGTACGCTGATTGGGCTCCGGACCGCGCAAGCCGCGACCACCGGGCCTACGAGATTGAAGGTCGCCTACCATCTCAGCGACCTCGACAAGGTCAATTTTGTCCTCGGCAACATCAAGAACCACTACGAAGGCACTGGCGGCAATGTCGATATCGCGCTGGTCGTCCATGGCCCGGCTCTTGCCGGTTTCAAGTCGACGGGGGTATCGGCGGCGATCTCCGGTCGTTTCACCGGTCTCGTCCAGCAAGGGCTCGATCCGCATGCCTGCGCCAACACCATGCAGGGCATGGATATTTCCCTCGCCGACCTGCTCGACGGGTTTCATGCGGCTGACAGTGGCGGTGTCGTCAAGCTCGCCGAACTGCAAAGCCGGGGCTATGCCTATCTCAGGCCTTGAAGCTGCATGGACTTGAATGCAAGGGTGGCAAGACCCACGAAAACCCGGAGGAACGACAGTGCCAGCGACGACCATTCCCCTTGGGCTTGTCATTCCCGATCTCGCCGACAAGGCGGTGCTGGTCACCGGTGCCTCGACCGGCATCGGTGCGGCACTCGCCTTGGCCTATGCGGCGCAGAAATGTCTCGTCGCACTGCACTACAATTCCAGCCGTGACGCCGCCGAGAAACTCGGCAAGGCCATCCGCGACAATGGCGGCGAGGTGTTTCTCGTGCAGGGCGATTTTTCACTGGCCGCCGACGTCGAGCGTGTCGTCGAGGAGAGCGCGCAGCATTTCGGCCGTCTCGACGGCTTGGTCAACAATGCCGGCGGCATGCTCGGCCGCGTGCCCTACGCCGAACAGACAGAGGCGCATTACGACGCGGTGATGGATCTCAACGCGCGTTCGGTGCTGACCGCCTCACGCAAGGCGATGCCGTGGCTGAAGAGACAGGGCGGCTTCATCGTCAACACCTCCTCGATCGCAGCGCGCAACGGCGCCGGCGGCGGCGCCGGGCTCTACGGCTCGGCCAAGGCCTTCGTCTCCAACGTCACGCGCGGCATGGCCAAGGAACTGATCGGCTTCGGCATTCGCGTCAACGCGGTGGCGCCCGGCACCATCCTCACCCCGTTCCACGACCGCTATTCGACCGAAGAGCAGATCAGGGGTATGGTTGCCACCATTCCGCAAGGACGCGCCGGCACGGCTGAAGATTGCGTCGGTGCTTATCTGTTCCTCTCTTCCGATTTGTTGAGCGGCTACATTACCGGCCAGGTGATCGAGGTGAATGGTGGCCAGTTGATGCCTTGAGCCGCGACCTGCATACTGGCGAACGGCATACTCTTGTCGAAAACGCTGAAGGGAGACGAAGGGATGTACGGTCTGATCGGCAAGATGCGAGCGGCCCGCGGCCAGCGCGACGCTGTCATGGACGTCCTGCGCGCCAGCACCGGCGCCCTGCCCGGCTGCCTGAGCTATATCGTTGCCACCGACCCGGCCGATGCCGATGCCATCTGGGTCACAGAAGTGTGGACTGACCAGGCAAGCCACAAAGCCTCACTGCAGCTTCCCGAAGTCCAGGCGGCCATCGCCAAGGCGCGGCCTTTCATCGCCGGCTTCGAGTTCCAGGTGGAAACCAATCCCGTCGGCGGCTTCGGATTGGCCGACACCACAACCGGCTGACCGGATGGGCGACCCGATAACGACAATCGGAGCCATGGCCCAAAGATTCCTTTGATCGAATCCTGATCGCCCAGGCAATGGTGGACGGCATTACCTCTGACGATGGACGATCTTGTCGCCAGCTGTCCAGGTCCTGTTCGAAGGCTTTGACTGGGACCCCCCAGTAAAACCAGCCACGAGTGTCACAGCTTTTGGCGTCGCAGGGTTGCATCGTGCCGCTTCGAGTCTAAGACCAGAACATGGATTCCTCGCCCAAGCAGCCATCTCCGGGCCAAGCCGCCGTCGAGCGCATGGCGCGCATGCCCAAGCCTTGGCAATGGCTGGCCCTCCTCGTCATTTCCGTGCTGTTTGTCGGTGCGCTCGAACTGGCCGCCTTGCCGGCGGCGCTGCTGATCGGGCCGATGCTGGCGGCCATCGTCGCCGGCACCAACGGCGCCACGGTGCGCGTGCCGCGGCTTCTGTTCGGCTCCGCCCAGGCAATCGTCGGCTGCCTCATCGCCGCTTCGATCTCGGCCGACATTTTTCGCGTCTTCTACGCCGAATGGCCGCTGTTCCTCGGTGCCGTGACAGCCACTGTCGCGGCGTCCAGCCTGCTCGGCTGGCTGATCAGCCGCTGGCGCATCCTGCCCGGCACGACCGCCGTCTGGGGATCCTCCCCAGGCGCGGCCACCGCAATGGTGCTGATGGCCGGCGCTTTCGGCGCCGACCAGCGGCTCGTCGCCTTCATGCAGTATCTGCGCGTCATCTTCGTCTCGATGACGGCGGCGCTCGTGGCCAAGATGTGGGTTGACACGTCGGGCATCGAGGTGCCGCCCATCGTCTGGTTTCCGCCGCTCGACGCCCAGGCCTTCGCCGCAACCATCGGCATCGCGCTGGTCGGCGGGCTGGCGGGAAAGCTTTGCCGGCTGCCTTCGCCCTTCTTTCTGGGCACCTTCATCTTCGGCGCTGTCATCCACCTTGGCCTCGGCGTACCGATGCAATTGCCGCCATGGCTGCTGGCTGTCAGTTACGCCATGGTCGGATGGTCGATCGGGCTGAACTTCACCAGGCCGATCCTGCGCCATGCGACACGGGCCCTGCCGCAGATCGTCGCTTCGATCGTGGCTCTGATCGCCTTTTGCGGCGGCCTCGGCTTCATGATCAGCTATCTGCTCGGCATCGATCCGCTGACCGCCTATCTCGCCACCAGCCCCGGCGGCATGGACAGCGTCGCCATCATCGCCGCCGCCGCCCAGAACGTCGACATCTCCTTCATCATGGCGCTCCAGTCGGCGCGTTTCCTGATCGTGCTGCTTGTCGGCCCGAGCATCGCGCGGCTGGTGGCGCGCACGGTGAAGGAATAGGCTGCTCCGCTCCGGCTGCCGGCACACTTATGGATTGTTCCTAATCTTCGTCGTCGCCCTCGGCCCGCGCGTCGCGACGCCAATAGGCCGTTACCAGGTGCCGATCGCGGCCCAGGCCCCACTCCTTGCGCACGATCTTGCGGATCTCCCGGAAGTCGGTGAACTCGCATCCGGCCCAGACGTAGAGGCTATCGGCAAGCGTCATGTGGCTGCGCTCGCGCAGGGCGGCCGTCAGCAGGCCGGCGGTGCCGGCCGGGCGGTCGTGCCGGTAAAGCCAGGTGATGTCGATGTTGTCGCCTTGCGCCAGCGCGATGCGGTCGTCCGGGCCGTCGACCTCGATGAGCGCCTCGACGCGGGTTGACGGCCGCAGTTCCTCCAGAATCCGGCCAATTGCCGGCAGCGCGGTGTCGTCGCCGACCAGCAGCAGGGTTTGCGCCGTCGGCGTCTCGCCGCCGCTTGGCCCGACCATGCCGATGACGTCTCCCGCCACCGCGTTCTGCGCGAATGTGGCGGCGGGCGTGTCATGGCCGGGGTGCAGCACGAAGTCGACATCGAGCCAACCGCTTGTCGGATCCACCGCCCGGATCGTGTAGATGCGCACGGTGAGCGCATCCTCACCGGCAGGCCACACAAGCAGGCCGTCGGCGCCCATCGAGGGCCAAACGGGCGGCCTGCCCCGCGGCGGCAGCAGCAGCCGGATGTGCAGGCCGCCATGGGTAAACCGGCCAAGATCATCGCCTGCAAAGCGCAGGCGCTGCATGTGCGGAGAAATCCGCGTTGAGGAGACCACCGTGATTTCGCGGAAGAAGATCGGCGTGCCGGTGTCGCGGCCATCGCCTTGCCAGCGCAGTCCGCTCGTCGTTCCGAGATGCTGCGCGACGTGGCCGGCGACCGTCATCTTCATGTAGGAGAGGCAGGTTTCGTCTATAGCCGAGACGCGGATCAGCATGGAGTCGCCCTCGAGTGCCGCGCTCAGCGAACCGTAGTACAGGCGAAGTTCCCATCGATCGGCAACACCGGTCTCGACCTCGAATTCGCTGTGCTCGGTGCGCAGCCGGTCCATCACCGACCTGATCGCCGCATCATTGATCCGGGTTTGCGCTCGCAGTTGGTCCATCGTTCGCGTCCTTCGAAACGGTTTGAAGCAATAGGCCGCAAGACGGCCGCGCCGGCAGCGGCATGCCATAGACGTTCCGAAGTTTCCACAGAAACTTGAATACTTAAGTCATATTATATACTGAACCGCTACACCTCGTTGGCGGCCAGGTCCGGCCTTCGGCTGTTGGAGGGTCACGCACGTCGGCGACGACGTCAGGCGGGACATGGTCCGGCACGCTCCCGGCTGTCGGCATGGCTCTCGGTACTGCTTGCCTCCGGCTGGCCGCTCCTGTATGAAACCGCCATGAACACGCGCGCCACCACCGCTTCCCGTCAGACCGGCTTTGCCGGCGAGACCGTGCGCGCGCTTGCCTCGACGCTGCTTCTTCTCGGCCTTATCGGCGATCGCCGGGTTCGCTGAAGGAGCGCCCGGCGGTCGAGCCGCCGCGCAAGCGCATGCTCCTTGGCAGTCACATCAAGCGAACGAAAAACTGGTAAAAGGCGCCACTCGCCACCCATCCGCCTGAAGGCGGATTCGAGGGTCGCTGGGAGAAACGACGATGAACGCACGAGAAGAAATCCGCGTAAGCGAGGCCCCGGCGGGCCAGCAGAACGGCGGCATGCCGGATGCCGCCCGCAAGTACCAACCCTACCCAATCGTCGGCCTCACCGACCGGACCTGGCCCTCGAAAGTGATCGACAAGGCGCCCATCTGGTGCTCGGTCGACCTGCGTGACGGCAACCAGGCGCTGATCGACCCGATGGGCCACGAACGTAAGGCGCGCATGTTCGCGCTGCTGCTCGACATGGGTTTCAAGGAGATCGAGATCGGCTTCCCTTCGGCCTCGCAGACCGATTTCGACTTCGCCCGCTGGTGTATCGAAGAGGGCAGCGTACCGGCCGACGTTTCGCTTCAGGTTCTGGTGCAGTGCCGGCCCGAACTGATCACCCGCACCTTCGAAGCGCTCAGAGGCGCCACCAACCCGATCGTGCATTTCTACAATTCGACCAGCGAGCTGCAGCGCCGCGTCGTCTTCGAGAAGGACGTCGCCGGCATCAAGCGGATCGCCACCGATGCCGCCAAGATGATCACCGACATGGCAGCCAAT
Organism: Mesorhizobium sp. CA13; assembly: GCF_020165235.1. Classification (NCBI taxonomy): domain Bacteria; kingdom Pseudomonadati; phylum Pseudomonadota; class Alphaproteobacteria; order Hyphomicrobiales; family Phyllobacteriaceae; genus Mesorhizobium; species Mesorhizobium sp. CA13. The sequence continues at coordinate 229,148 of NZ_JAIUHS010000002.1, forward strand.
GCCGGCGGCGGCTACCGTTTCGAATACTCGCCCGAAAGCTTCACCGGCACCGAGCTCGAAGTGGCGCTGGAGATCTGCAACGCGGTCACCGAGATCGTGAAGCCGACGCCTGACAACAAGCTCATCATCAACCTGCCGTCGACCGTCGAGATGTCGACGCCCAATATCTATGCGGACCGCATCGAGTGGATGTGCCGCAATCTCGACAGACGCGAGAACCTGATCATTTCGCTGCACCCGCATAATGACCGTGGCACCGGCATCGCCACCACCGAGCTCGGCCTGATGGCCGGAGCCGATCGCGTCGAAGGCACGCTGTTCGGCAATGGCGAGCGCACCGGCAATGTCGACATCGTCACGCTGGCGCTCAACATGTACACGCAAGGCGTCGATCCGGAGCTGGACTGCTCCGATATCAACCGGATGAAGGATGTCTACGAATATTCGAACCAGCTGAAGATTCCCGAGCGCCATCCCTATGTGGGCGAACTCGTCTACACCGCCTTTTCCGGCTCGCACCAGGATGCCATCAACAAGGGTATGAAGGCGCTGAAGAAGGCCAACACGCCAGTGTGGGAGGTTCCCTATCTGCCGATCGACCCGGCCGATGTCGGCCGCAGCTACGAAGCCATCATCCGCATCAACTCGCAGTCCGGCAAAGGCGGCATCGCCTATGTGCTGCAGGCGGATTACGGGCTCAACCTGCCGCGCAACCTGCAGATCGAGTTCAGCCAGGCAATCCAGGCGATCACCGATGCCGAAGGCAAGGAAGTGCCGGCCAGGCGCATCTATGAGCGCTTCCTCGATACCTATGTCGACCAGCCGGGCGCCAGGCTGAAATTCCTCGATCACCACACCTATCCGGACACCGAGGTAAAGGGCCGACGCGTTGTCGAGGCGGTCATTCTCGACAACGGCAAGGAGATGACGATATCAGGCACAGGCACAGGCCCGATCGACGGCTTCGTCGATGCGCTGTCGCGCCATGTCGGCGTCGATATGTCGGTGCTCGACTATTCCGAGCACTCGATGCAGCGCGGTTCGAACGCCTCGGCAATTTCCTACGTCGAGATGGAATATCCCGACGGCAAGCTCTTCGGCGCCGGCATCAACACCAATATCGTCGCTGCCTCGCTGGAGGCCGTGGTGTCCGCCGCCAACCGGATTATCGGCAAAAGAGCCGGTTGATACAGGCCCGGAACGACATCGGGACCATCGTCATTTGGCGATTGGTCCCGACCTCTGTGTCATTAACCACCGGGAAATTATCCGGTGTGGTACGCGATCGCATAATATGTGTATGCTTGTACGGTGGTGCGGTAACGATATGATCGCGCCTCAACCTGTGCCGACTTCGAGAGGATCGACACTTGCAGCATGCCACGCCTGCCGCCCCCGCAGTGCGCGATACACTGGAGCGACTGCTTGCCAGCGAAACGTTCGGAAGATCCGAGCGCGCGCGCAAACTGCTTCGCTATCTCGTCGAGCGCGAGCAGGCCGGGGAAGCCGACAGACTCAAGGGCTTTTCCATCGCCATGGATGTTTTCGGCAAGGACGGCGATTTCGATCCGTCCACCGATGCCGTCGTGCGGGTGCAGGCGGGCCGGCTGCGTGAGTTGCTGCAACATTATTTCGCCAATGAAGGCATTGCCGAGCCGGTCCGCATAGCCATTCCGCGCGGCGGCTACGTCCCGGCCTACGAACTCAATGCGATCCGCTTGCCGCAAGCAGCGGAAACCGTCAGTCAGGCAGAGCCGACAGCCACCCTGCCCGAACAGTCCGGTGCCGCCGGTGACGCCGCACCCATGGCGGCCTTGCTCGGCCAGGTTCCTGCGGCAAGCCTCTCTGTGACACGCCATCTCAGGTTCTTCTGGATGGCGATCGCCGTGGTTATCGCCATGTTGGGCGTTCTGATCCTGCGCCAGGGCGGCGGTGCCTTGCTGGCGGGAGGCGACATCCCAGCAACGTTGGAGACCGCCGGCGAAACCGGCAGCATCACGCCGTCGCCCGTGGTCGAAGCGCTGCCGCTCGTCTACATCGCCCTCAAGTCCAATACTCCCAACGCCAGTCGCGTCGCCGCATCGCTGCGTGCCGGCCTGAGCGGCTTTGATACGATCGACTTCATCGGTCGCAACACCGTCAACAAGGCCGATCCGGTCGCCGATGCGACGAGTTTCATTTTCGATATCCTGCCTGGACCAGACGCGGGCGACGTTACAATCGAACTGCAAAGCTTGGCGTCCGGACGGGTGCTGTTGTCGCGCAACCTGACCGCCGCCGACAGCGCGCCAACCGTGGTCGAGGATCGCATATCCGGCATTCTCAGCGCGGCACTTCCCGCTTCTGGCACCATCTACAATTACATTGAGCAGTCCGGCGCGGAGACCGGCCTGACGCAGTGCCTGCTGCTTAACGACAAATACTATCTCGACCAGAACGCCAGGACTCACGAGACGGCCTATCGTTGCCTCGAAGCCCTTGCCAACAGTGGCGCGAAATCGTCGCTGGTTTATTCGGAACTCGCCTCATTGCATTTGGAGGCCGTGACCGACCACTATGCCTACCCACCGGACGCAACGATCGAGAAGGCGATGACGTTTGCCCATCGCGCCGTGCAGATGGGGCCGACCAGCCCGTACGCACATCGCTCCTACGGCTACATCAATTCGCGCCTCGGCAACGCCGACGAGGCCCTGCGATGGATGCGCAAGGCCCATGATCTCAACCCCTACGATCTCGCCATGGCCGCGGCCTATGGCTACGGGCTGGTTTTCGCTGGCCGGTACGCCGAAGGAACACCTCTTCTGGCGCATGCCGTGGATGCCTCGAGCGGCCACCCGACCTGGTGGGACTTTGGGCTTTTCGCCGGAGAATTAATGCTGGGCGATACCAGCAAGGCAGCGATAGCCAGCAGCGCTCTGAGAACCACTGCGGCGAAATCGCACTATCTCGCCGCCCGTCTGATCGGCGCCAAGATCAGCGGTCGGGACAAACAGGCACGCAGGCTGCTTGATGAGCTGATAACCGAGTTTCCGAAATTCGCCGCCAATCCGCGCGCAACCTTCATCGACAGAAAATATCCCGCCGATCTGACCGAGCGGCTCGTCGACGCCTTGCGTGCCGCCGGGCTCTTCAACGCGAGCTAGAGCCATTCCAGGGCAGCTAGTGCCGGTTTCCCTTCCGGGGTCGCGTAAAAGGCAAAGACTTCAAGCAGACGGCGATTCCATGGAATCCTGAAAGACCCCTAAAAGCGTTTCGCGTCGAAACGGATCCATGCGACACGCCTTAGGTCTTTTGTCTCGCGTGTCGTTCGCCCCAATCGAGGTCGCTTTTGGGGAGCGGCATCCACCAGCAGCCGGCTCGCTGTTCGGCCAATCGCCTAATCGCGAAAATTTTACTGGCGAATGCTCTGGACTAGGAGCAATTCAACCACATTTCCATCGCGCCTTCTTGAATAAAGCCTCAACCTTTCATGACTTCATCACTTTATGCCGACGAACGGGGTGTGGGTTCGAAGACCATCGTCCTGCTGCATGGTTTTGGCGGCAGCCACGATGTCTGGCGCGAGGTGATCTCCTTGCTGCCGCCTTCCGTACGCACATTGGCCTATGATCTGCCGGGACACGGCCTGTCGCTCGACTTTCCGTCGGCCGGACCGGCCAAGGTCGCGGCAAACGCCATCCTTGCCAACCTCTCCGCACGCGCGATCAAGCGCGTCCATCTCGTCGGCCATTCGATGGGCGGCGCGGTTGCAGCGCTGATGGCGTTGGCGGAGCCGGCAAAAGTCGCCTCGCTGACGCTTCTGGCGCCGGGCGGTTTTGGCCCCGAAATCAATGGGCCCTTGTTGCGCCGCTTTGCCCGCGCACAGGACCTGGCCGAAGTCCAGGCCTGCCTCGCCGCAATGTCGGGCCCTCGAGCCGCGCCCTCGCGTCTGATGGCCGAATTGCTGTGCGAAATGCGCGACCGCCCCGGACAAACGGAAAAGCTCGTCGAGATCGCGGCCGCCATGACCAGGGGCGATCGACAGGGCGCCATCCCACGCGAGCGGCTCGATGCGCTGAACATGCCGGTGATGGTGGCGTGGGGATCGGATGACGCCGTTCTACCCTTTACCCAGGTGGATGACCCGCCGGAGCGCTTCCATGTGCACCATGTGCTGGAGGCCGGCCATATGCTGGCCGAGGAAGCGCCCGACCTGATCGCCGAAATCATTCGCCGCAACAGCGATCGCCGCATGGGGCCGCATCGGGTGAAACTGTCCGCCGCGGCCAGCTGACTTCTTCGCGGTATGCGCCGCCTGCGCCGGTGCCCGGATGCCTTGATCTCGCCAGTGCATTTTGCCGGCGGCTGTGTTAACTCCATGTTAACCAAACCCGCGAGGCCACGCCCATGAAGGATGCAGGCGAAAAGATCATCGACCCATCGAGAAAATTGTCCGATGCCATTCGCGATGTAAAGAATGCCTTTGCCGATCGCGACGACGTCGTCGTCGACATGCGCGAGGCACATCGCATGCGGCTCGACCTTCTTGCCGCAGAACTCGCGCCCGTTTTTGCCGACGTTCCCGCCGACATGGACAGTTTCGACTTCGTCGTCTCGTCCGGCCTGCAGCCGCGCCTGTGGATCGACGCCGTCAGCCATGTCGCCATGGGGCGCGACCGCCGCACCTACAGGTTTCTGAAGGACACCCGCATCGGTCGCGTGGTGCTGGCTGAATCGAGCGACATGAAGCCGGTTGCCGATTCCGTGACGCGCTATGTCGCCGAGCGGATCGTCGAACGCCAGAGAATGATGGAAGGTGGCGTCGAGGCTGCCGTTCCCGGCATGAAGCGGCACGTGGTGCCGGAAGCCGAGCCTCCTTTGCGATCGCCGCCGCGCAACAAGGGCTGGTCGGCCGTCCTGTCCGGTCTTGGCCTGATCGCCGCAGGCGCGCTGGTGGGACTGGCGGTTTCGACCGTGCTGTTCTGGGACCGTATCGTGGCGCTGGGGCTCAGGTTGCGGCCATAGCCGGTTGCGCCCCGAGCTCCAGCGTCTGCAGATCCGAAGGCGGTATCGCCGGCCCGGTCAAGCCGCGCCGCGTCAGGCGGATGCGCCAATCGCCTTTTTCACCGTCTATGTCGAACAGATTGTACTGCGCCGCCGGAGCCTTGCCGCCGGGGGCCTGGCCGGCCGCGGCGACGCCGACCACCGGGACCTTGGCGTCGCGCGGGCCGATCTGAAACAGCGACGGCAGATGTGAATGGCCATGCAGGACGAGCTCGGCACCGTGCCGGCGAATGATTTTATGGAAGCGGGCGATGCCGAACAGCCGCTTGTGCTGCGGGACGGCGCCCCGCACCGGCGGATGATGGATCATGATCGCACGGAACAATCCTTGCTTCGCCGTCGCATCAAGCATTTTGCGCAGCCGCTCGGCCTGGCCTTCCATGAAGAAGCCGTTGGCCATAAAGGGTGCCGTGGCACGCGCCGTGGTGATGCCGATCAACGCGACATTGCCGCGCACGCGCAGATAGGGAAACGAATTGCGATCGACCGGACTGTTGACGCCGTCGCCCGTCATCCATGCCGCCCAAGACCGGCACACCTTGTCGAAGGCGCCAGGCACATAGGCGTCATGATTTCCCGGGACCACCGACACGTCATGCGGCGAGCCGAGCGTCTCCAGCCAGTGCTTGGCCATCTCGATCTCGCCGTCGAGTGCCAGGTTGACGAGGTCCCCGGTGACCGCGAGGTGATCGGGCGCGCTGGCCTTGATATCGGCCACGATGGTGTCGATGACGGCATCGTGCATGTGCCGGCGGCGGTTGCGCTGCCAGTTGACGTAGCCCAGCACCCGCTTGGAGGCGAGATCGCGATAGGTTACTTCAGGGAGTGGCCCCAAATGGATATCGGAAATATGCGCGAGCCTGAACATCTCTCCTTCATAGGCGACGCGCACGCGGCTTTCCACCCACGGTTTCGCGACTGATGACGACCGATCCCGAGAGCACTTTGCGCCAGACCGGCTGGCCGGGGCTGCGAGCCAGGCTGTTCCATCTCTATTTCGTGCTGCGGCGGCCAATGACGCTTGGCGTGCGCGGCCTCATCCACGAAACGGCATCCAACTCCCTCTTCCTCATCCGCCACACCTATGTGCCGGGCTGGCAGCTTCCCGGTGGCGGAGTCGAGATCGGCGAGACGATGGCCGAAGCGCTGACGCGCGAACTGGCGGAAGAGGGCAATATAACGCTGACCGCTCCGCCGGTGCTGCGCTCGATGCATTTCAATCGCCGCGCCAGCCGCCGCGACCATGTCGGCCTCTACCTGATCGAAAAATTCAGCCAGACGGCCCCGAAACTGCCGGACCGCGAGATCGCCGAGGCCGGTTTCTTTCCCCTCGACCGTTTGCCCCAGGGCACGACGCCGGCAACGCTCCGGCGCATCGCCGAGGTTTTTGGCGGGAAGCCGCCGTCACCCTACTGGTAGTTCAGGCAGCCGCCTTGGCGAACCGTGCCCTGTCGTGCCGCGCGCCGTAATCAAGTTCCGGTCCCACAGGCACGATACGCGTCGGGTTGATCATTTCGTGGCTGCCGTAATAGTGCGACTTGATATGATTGAGGTTCACCGTGCCGGCTACGCCCGGCACCTGGTAAAGATCGCGCAGATAGTTCGATAGGTTCGGATAGTCGGCGATGCGGCGCCGATTGCATTTGAAATGGCCGACATAGACCGGGTCGAAGCGCACCAGCGTGGTGAACAGCCGCCAGTCGGCTTCGGTGATCCGCCCGCCGACTAGATAGCGCTGGTTCGACAGCCGATGCTCCAGCGTGTCGAGCGCGGCGAACAACTCCCCGAACGCTTGCTCGTAGGCGGCCTGCGTGGTGGCGAAGCCAGCGCGATAGACACCGTTGTTGATGGCGGGATAAACCAGCGCATTGACCGCGTCGATCTCGCCGCGTAGCGCCTGCGGATAGAAGTCGAGATTGGGGTCACCCCAAGCGTCGAAAGCTGAATTCAGCATCCGGATGATTTCAGAGGATTCGTTGGAGACGATGGTCTCCTCCTTTTTATCCCACAGCACCGGTACTGTAACCCGGCCGGAATAGTTGGGGTCGGCTCTGGTGTAGATCTGGTGCAGGAAATCCAGGCTGTAGAGCGTGTCACCTGTGGCTCCGTCCTGCGCCAGGAACGTCCAGCCATCGGCGCCCATGAAATGATGGACGACTGACACGGAGATGATGCCTTCAAGCTTCTTCAGCGCTCGGAAGATCAGCGTTCGGTGCGCCCAGGGGCAGGCAAGCGAGACATAGAGGTGATAGCGACCGGGCTCCGCCTTGAAGCCGCGGCCGCGGCCTTCGGCAGGCGCCCCGTCACGAGTGATCCAGTCGCGCCATTGCGACTGCGCCCGCACGAATTTGCCGCCGCTGCCTTTGGTGTCGTACCAGCGGTCCTGCCATTTACCTTCGACCAGCAATCCCATCGCTTGTCCTTTCCTGTCTGAGACATGATGTAGGGCTTCAGGCCGTTGCGTGGAATCACCGGGCGCTGAACAGATCGTCAAGCACGTCGCGGCGCCCGTTGCTCTCTACTTGCAAACCGCCGATTGCAGCGGCGGGAAATTGATGCTAGCGGACACTCCGCATGTTCGATTTTGCTTTGATCCGGTTCGACCGACGACGAAAGGGCGCCCACGCTTGATAAAGCGCTGATTGGCGAATGCTGCCGTTTGCAGCAAACCTTTCCTCCTGTACCGGATGCAAAGACCATGAGCCTTGCCGACGTAGAATACCTGCCGGAAACTCCGGCGCATGACCCTCAGATCGAAGCCATCAACGACGAAGCCTTCGGGCCCGGCCGTTTTGTGCTGGCCGCCTACAAGATCCGCGAGGCCGGCGGGCATGAACGCGCGCTGTCCTTCGTGGCCGTGGATGGCGATCTCGTGGTAGCATCGGTTCGCATGACCCGCATCGCCGCAGGCGCCGGACGCGCGCTGATGCTCGGGCCGCTCGCGGTGCGGCCGGCCTTCAAGAATCTCGGCATCGGCCGCCGGCTGGTGGCGATCGCGCTGGAAGCTGCCGCCAAGGCCCGGGCGCCCGCCGTCATGCTGGTCGGCGACGAGCCTTATTATGGACCGCTCGGCTTCAAGCGGATCCCGCGCGGCCAGATATCGATGCCACGTCCCGTCGATCTTGACAGGCTGCTGTCGCACGAGATCATGCCGGGCGCGGTTGCAAGGCTCACGGGCGAGGTCTGCCATGCCGACCAGGCCAGGGTCGCCGAGCACTTCGCCGCGATGGCTTGACCATTCGCGCCGATTGCGCGCCTGATCCACGCCTGACTCTCATGTGAAAGGATGACGCCATGAATCCGAACGGCGAGGTCGCGGTTGTTACCGGCGGCGGCTCCGGCCTTGGCGAGGCGACGGCGCGCGCGCTGGCCGCCAGGGGCGCCCGCGTCGCCATCTTGGATGTCGGTTTCGATCGGGCGGCCAAGGTGGCGGCGGAGATCGGCGGCATCGCTGTCCAATGCGATGTCGGCAGCGCCGACAGCGGTGTTGCCGCGCTTGCCGAGGTCACGGCCAGGCTTGGCGAACCGCGCATCCTGGTCAATTGCGCCGGCATTGCCATCGGGGTGAAGACGATCGGCAAGGATGGTCCCCATCCGCTCGATCAGTACCGCAAGGTGATCGAAGTCAATCTGATCGGCACTTTCAATATGATCCGCCTCGTCGCCGACCGCGCCGCAAAGCTCGAGCCGCTGCAGGGCGGCGAGCGCGGCGTAGTCGTCAACACCGCATCCGTCGCCGCCTATGACGGCCAGATCGGCCAGGCCGCCTATTCGGCATCCAAGGGCGGGGTCGTCGGCATGACGCTGCCGGTGGCGCGCGATCTTGCCCGTTCCGGCATCCGGGTCTGCACCATCGCACCCGGCATATTCAGGACGCCGATGATGGCCGGCATGCCGCAGGAGGTGCAGGATTCGCTGGGTGCCGCGGTGCCCTTCCCCTCGCGCCTCGGCGAGCCGTCGGAATATGCGGCCCTTGCCTTGCACATCATCGAGAACCAGATGCTCAACGGCGAGACCATTCGTCTCGATGGCGCCATTCGCATGGCTCCGAGGTAGCACTTGCCAGCCTGACGCCATCGTCTGATAAGTGGATGGATAAATCAACTTAGCAGGGCGAGCATTTGGCCGATCGAACGAAGGACGTGATCCGCGAGACCGACGCCGAGGCGATCCGGCTGGCCAAGACGCTTATGCGCTGTGCCCGCTTCGGCGCCCTAGCGGTGCTGGAGCCGCAAACGGGTTCGCCGCTGGCCAGCCGGGTCGGGGTCGCCACCGACATCGACGGCACGCCGCTGATCCTGGTGTCGGAGCTTTCGGCCCATACGCCCGCCATCCTTGCGGACCCGCGCTGTTCGCTGCTGCTCGGCGAGCCGGGCAAGGGCGACCCGCTCGCGCATCCCCGGTTGACGCTGATCTGCCGGGCAGCGCGGATCGAGCGCGGATCGGACGCGCATGCACGCGCCGAACGCCGCTATCTCAACCACAACCCGAAGGCCAGCCTCTATGCCGGCCTCGGCGACTTCTCGATCTTTCGTCTCGAACCGCAGCGCGCCAGCCTGAACGGCGGCTTCGGCAAGGCCTACCTGCTCGATCGCACCGATCTCATCACCGACGGGCCAATCGTCGAGGAACTGGCATCCAGCGAGCAATCCGCGATCGACCACATGAATGCGGACCATCTCGATGCCGTCGCCCTCTACGCGCGTCATTTTGCCAGGGCATCCGGTGACGGCTGGATCATCGCCGGATTCGACGCCGACGGCATGGATCTGGCGTCCGGCGACGATGCCAGCAGGGTCTTCTTTCCGCAGCCCTTGGTGACGGCGCACGAGTTGAGGCACGTCTTGGTCGACATGGCCAAGAGCGGCCGGGCGGCAACGTCGGCAAATAGCCGCACTTAAATTACGTTTGATCAAAAGCAACGCTTGAGATTTGAACGAAATGTTCTACCCTTTGGCCGTGGCGCTGACTCGTGGCGACCATTCACAACTGAATTTATGGATTCAGGCACCATTGCCCCCATGGTGCCTCGATGAGCAAAGAGCATGGGGGATCGATGATCTCGACAAAGCTAATCGCCAACGCCGGATCGGCGGCCGAATTTCTGATGCTGATGGGCAACGAAAAACGGCTTTTGATCATGAGTTATCTGATCGACGGTGAAATGTCGGTCGGAGCCATCGCCGAGAAGGTGATGCTCAGCCAGTCCGCCCTGTCGCAGCATTTGGCAAAGTTGCGGGCGCTGGACCTCGTGGACACCCGACGCGACCGCCAGATGATCTACTACTCCTGCAAATCCGACGCTGTGCGCGAACTGCTTGCCACGCTCGACGGCATTTTCGGCAGCGGCAAGGATGATCTGTCCCAGATGGCACAAAGGCTGCGCCGCGCCGGAACTTGAACGGCTGGTCGCGTAAACGTTTACGCCACCAGCTGCCTTCGGCAATGTGCGTCCATCCTGGGCGCGCAAAATACACTTTGACACTGCATCCGCGCATCGTGTTCTTGGCAACCGATTCCGATTGTCAGCCGAGGCTCAGATGATCCTTGTCCACATCGACGATCCGCGGGACCCGCGCGTCGCCGCCTATCTCGACATCCGCGAGCGTGACCTCGCCGGTCGACAGGGCCGCTTCATTGCCGAGGGCAAGGTCGTGCTCGACATGCTGCTGTCGGCCGCGCGCTTCCGCGCCGAATCGGTGCTGGTTCTGGAGAACCGGTTGGCCGGCCTCGAAGAAATCCTGCACAAGGCATCTCCTGACCTGCCGGTCTATGTCGCCGCCGGAGCTGTGATGGATGCCATTGCCGGGTTTCACATGCATCGCGGCATTCTTGCCATTGGTCGCAAGGAGGCGCCCCAGCCGGCCGAGGCCCTGCTGGACGGCTTGCCTGCCCAAGCATTGATCGTGGTGCTCGTGGGCATCGCCAACCATGACAACATGGGCTCGATTTTCCGCAACGCCGCCGCGTTCGGCGCCAACGCGATTCTTTTGGATGCGACCTGCTGCGATCCGCTCTATCGCAAGGCGATCCGCGTTTCGGTCGGCGCGGCCTTGAAGGTTCCGTTCGCCTCGTTCAGCGACACCGCGCGGTTCGCCGCGACGCTCGACCGGCGTGGCTTTACCCAATTTGCGCTGTCGCCACGCGGGACATCAGACATACGCGATGCAAAGCCGGCCGAACGCCTGGCACTCTACCTCGGGACTGAGGGCCAAGGTCTGCCCGAAAGCCTGCTCGCCCGTCTCAATACTGTTCGGATCAAGATGTCGGAAGGCTTCGACAGCCTGAACGTAGCGGCGGCGTCCGCCATCGCCCTGCATCATTTCTGCGCCGGCGGTGCCTGAATTCAATCTGCCGCAGCCGCCTTCTGTAACGCCCGCACGCGATCGGCAAGGCTGCGGCCGCCGCTGTTCGGACGCGCATCCTGCGGCGCCTCTAGCGCCTTGGCGATCGGCGACCCCGGCCCTTCGAGCTTGGCTGTCAAGTTGACGACCTCCGCCGCCAGGTCATTCATCTGTTCGCGCAACATGGAACTTGCGTGGCGTGTATCGCCCTGCGGGCTGGCGGCCTCGGCGGCGGACAGATCCGCCTTCAGCCGCTTGTTCTCGCGTGCCAGTGCCGTAAGTCTGGCCTCCAGCCGCTCACGGTCGGCGTCGAGCCTGGCGATCGCCTTTTCGACGTCGTCGCGCCTGTCCGCCTGTACCTGCCCGCCGATCAACCGCAAGGCCGACGCGCCGTCCTCGGCCTTCGCTTTTTCGCGCTGCCGCGCCAGATCTTTCTCGCGGCGTTCGAGCTTCTCCTCTCGGTCTGCAAGCGTGGCGAGCAGCCGCTCGACTTTCTTGTCCAGTTCGGCGGTTTTTTTCCTCTCGGCCTTCAGCGCCTCACGCGCGGCCTTGCTTTCGGCCGCGATCTCCTGGTTGCGCCTGTCCGCCTCCTTGCGCTGGCCGCGCAGCAGCGCGATATCGCTGGCGAGCTTCTGCAACTCGGATTCGCGCGCCACGAGTTCGATCTGGCGGCTGCTGGAGGAGAAGCTGGCGTCGTCATACATGCGTTCCAGCTTCTCAAGCTCAAGCGCGCGTTTCTCCAGTTGGCGTTCGGTCTCCTTGAGCCGCTCGGACAGCCGGTGCAGTTCATCCTCGCGCTGGTGCAGCGCCGCGTTCTTGGCGGCCAGTTCATCGAGCACCTGGTTCTTGTCCATGCGCTCCACTGCCAGCCCCTTCAGGGCCTCGCGGCCGCGATTGATCTCGATGAGCTGCTCGGTCGACTTCTCGCGCAACGCCTTGACGTTCATCTCGAGGCGGCGCGTCGCCATGGCGAACTCCGCCCGGATGCGGTCCTTGTCGGCCCCGATTTCGGCTTGCGTCAGCGGGATCGAGGCTTCGATGCGTTTGCGCGTCAGGGCGACCGCCCGCCGCCAGATGGCCGGAACCACCATCAGCGCCAGAAAGCCGGCGCAGAGAAAGCCGAGAGCAAAGAACAGGACCGACTGAACCAAGTGACTATCCGTTATCGCGCGCCGACATGCAACAATGCGAGGATCAAAAGCCGGTCGCGACCTTTGACCCTTACTCTGTTGGCATGACGGAAATCCGGCGCTGCGGCAAGGGCTCGCCGCGGCGCATGTGGGTCATCGGATCTGGATTCTCATCGAAAGCGTATACACATTCGGGTCGTGACCGCGGGTCAGAACGGATTCCACGTCGCCCGTTCGGTAAGCTTCAGGTAGCCGAGATTGACGCCAAGCCGGGCGCCGACGCCGGTGCGGATCGGCACCAGCAGCACATTGTTGTTCTTCAGCACGTTGAATCCGACGCCCGCCACCACATAGGCCGAGCCGGCGACGCCGCCATAACGGTTGTAGAGATTGCCGACGTCATCGAGATTATAGACGAGCATCATCACCCGCGACCCCTCGCCGCCGAAATCCCAGCCGAGCGACGGGCCTTGCCAGAACACTTTATGGTCGCCGGCATTCTTGGTGTAGAGCGTGCCTTCGCCATAGGTCAGGCCGCCGATGAGCGCGCCGGATCCCTCCTCGCCAAGCAGATAGCCATTGGGCAAACCATAGGAAGCAAAAATCTTCTCCACGACTGTGGCAAGGCCGCCCGATGTCGCGCCGAAGAACTTGTGACCGGAATCGACAATCTCCTGAGCGGTGTACTCCTGGGCCCGCAGGGCCGATGTCGAGAAGACGAGAACGCCCATGAGCGTGATCGCCATTGAGAGGACACGGAGAAAACTCCGGCCGTAGAATCGGGAAAACATGCTTCCAATCTCCGTCAGGGAGCACTTTCGCCGACGCCTCGCACCCGTACGGCTCTTTAGGCGGCCGTTAAGGATGGCTGTTAGGGGCAAACTATGCCGTAATCCTTTTTCAACCATTAAACTCGCACATGAAGATGGCGGTTCGAAGGCTGTTGGGGTCGCTCATACAGGCAAGCAGCCTGCGTGAACGCGCCATAGGCCCCAACGGCGATTTTGGGTTTGTTGCTGCACGCACGGGCGCTGTGTATTCAGAAAGCCTGGGAAGAGAGCGTGATTCGTGTGGGCAGGCGACGATCGATCGCGGCCATGATTATGGGATTTTGCAGGGATTTTCGCCGATGTCCGATCTTTTCACCCTTTCCGCACCCGATCTGGCGGCACTTTTGTGCAGCCGGGTCTGCCACGACATCATCTCGCCTGTCGGCGCGATCAACAACGGGCTTGAACTGCTCGATGAAGGCGGAGCCGACGAGGACGCCATGAAGCTGATCCGCCAGAGCGCCCGCAACGCCTCGGCGCGCCTGCAGTTCGCCCGCATCGCCTTCGGCGCGGCTGGTTCCGCCGGCATGCTGATCGACACCGGCGATGCCGAAGCCGTCGCTATCGCCTTCCTCAAGAACGAGAAGCCGGAACTCACCTGGAATGGAACCCGTGCACTGTTGCCCAAGAACAAGGTCAAGCTGCTGCTTAACCTGATCCTGGTCGCCAACGCCGCCATTCCACGCGGCGGCAAGCTTTCGGTGACGCTGGAGAATCTCGAGACCGAGCCTCGCTTCGCGCTTTCGGCGAGCGGCCCCATGTTGCGGGTGCCACCGAAATTCCTCGAACTGCATTCCGGCCACAAGCCGGACGAACCGATCGACGCGCATTCGGTGCAGCCTTACTATACGCTGCTTCTGGCGCGGGAGGCCAATATGACCATATCGATCCATGCGACCGCGGAAGAGATTGTGCTTTCGGCGGCCTGAGATTCACGCAAACCAGCAGCAAAGTATTTCAGCGCTGTAATATTGATTGAATGGACCAGCGGCGAAAGATGAACTTCGCCTGACGGCGCGGGCCAAAGCATCTGCAAGAAAAAGCTTGCAAACCGGCATCTTTGCAAAAATTTTACCTAATGGCTTTTCAGCTTCTTTACCAGATCGGCCTATGCTGTGCCGCAGATACCCGACGCGACCGGATTGCCACAAGGCAAAGAGGACCCGGAAATGAAACGCTGCATGTTCGTCGACGATTCCAGCGTCATCAGGAAAGTTGCGAAGCGCATCCTGGGCGGCTCCGACATGATGGTCATCGAAGCCGCCAGCGGGCTTGACGCACTGGAAATGTGCGCCGCCGATATGCCTGATATCATCGTCGTCGACGGTGCACTGCCGGATGTACAGGCGGTCGACCTGATCCGGCGCGTGCGCGCCATGGAAAGCCCGACCAAGCCGCAGATCCTGATCTCGCTGGTCGAACTGGACATCGCCTCGATCATGCGAGCCAAGCGCGCCGGCGCCCAAGGGTATCTGTTGAAGCCGTTCAACCGCCCGCAGCTACTCGAGCGCTTTCGCACCCTGAAGATCGCTGCCTGATCCATTGGATTACGGTTACCACCGGCCTATGACGCAAAAACCCGGCTGTCGCCGGGTTTTTGTCTGGAATTTCGATCGGCCGTCGCTCAGGCGCTGACGCGGATGTCTTCCGGTTCGCGCAGCACATAGCCGCGGCCCCAGACCGTCTCGATATAATTCTGGCCGCCGGACGCAGCATCGAGCTTCTTGCGCAGCTTGCAGATGAAGACGTCGATGATCTTCAGTTCCGGCTCGTCCATGCCGCCATAGAGGTGGTTAAGGAACATTTCCTTGGTGAGCGTGGTGCCCTTGCGCAGCGAGAGCAGCTCCAGCATCTGGTATTCCTTGCCGGTAAGGTGCACGCGCTGGCCGCCGACTTCGACGGTCTTGGCATCGAGATTGACCACCAGGTCGCCGGTGGTGATGACCGATTGGGCATGTCCCTTCGAACGGCGCACGATGGCATGGATGCGCGCCACCAGCTCGTCCTTGTGGAAGGGCTTGGTCATGTAATCGTCTGCGCCGAAGCCGAGGCCGCGCACCTTGTCCTCGATGCCGGCCATGCCGGAAAGGATGAGGATCGGCGTCTTGACCTTGGAAAGACGAAGCGTTCTCAAGACCTCGTAGCCGGACATATCGGGCAGGTTGAGGTCGAGAAGGATGATGTCGTAGTCGTAGAGCTTGCCCAGATCGACACCCTCTTCGCCGAGGTCGGTCGTATAGACATTGAAGCTTTCCGATTTCAGCATCAGCTCGATGCTTTGTGCGGTTGCACTGTCATCTTCTATCAGCAGAACACGCATTTCATTCCCCTTTTCTGCTGCCGGACCATCTTGCGACCCGTCCGGGACCGGAGCAGTGATTGCCTGGTGCAGAGGCTGCCATGGAATGGTTAACAAAACCTAATTCCGCGTCGATGACGGTACCAGATTTTTTAACCACTTTCTACACCCTCTTGAATTTAATAATGAATCACAGGACCAAACGGCTAATGCAACACATTAAAAACCTGGACTAAGTGACTCCAGGGACTCATCGACATCGCTTCCATGTCGCCCGCCGGATTTTTACCCGGCCTTAAGTCCTGACCCGTATGATTAACAATGCCCGTAAACGAATGGTTACCGCCGGCAAAAAACTTTAGGGTTTTGTTTCCCATAGGGCGGGGAAAGCCGGTGGACACGGGCAGCGCTTGGGCCTTTCCAAGTGGTTTGGACGATATGTGCAGGTGTGCGTTTCCGGGAGTACCGAATCATGAAGTCACGTGAAAACCTCGTTCGGCTGAAACAGTTTCAGGTGAATGAGAAGCGGCGGCAACTGCTGCAGCTCGACATGATGATCGCCGAATTCGAACGCATGGCCGCCGAGTTGGAGCTTCAGATCAGCGCCGAGGAAAAGAAGGCCGGTATCACCGACATCAATCATTTCGCCTATCCGACCTTCGCCAAGGCGGCCCGTTTGCGCCGCGACAACCTCAGAAATTCGCAAGGCGACCTCGCCCAGCAGCGAAGCGCCGCCGAATCATTACTCGGCGAAGCTGAAGCGGAGCTTTCCAAGGCGGAGATGCTCGAATCGCGCGACACCAAGATTCGCGAGGCCGAAACAGGCGGTCGCAGCGCGATGATCGGCTGAATCGCCCGATATACGCGTCTTTGAGCACGTCCAAGCGGGCGCGCAACGCATTGAACGAGCGCTAAGCGACCCACTCCCCTTCATTCATGGCCGCAGCCCGCGCCCGGGCCTCCTTGATGTCGGGAACGTGTTGTTCCGACCAGGATCTGATCTGGTTGAGCAATCCCGCCAGACTCTGGCCAAGTTCGGTCAACTCATATTCCACCCGAGGCGGGACGACCGCAAACACCTCGCGCCGCACCAGGCCGTCGCGCTCGAGCACGCGCAACGTCTGCGTCAGCATCTTCGGCGTGATGCCTTCGAGCTTGCGGGCAAGCTCGCCATTGCGCTGCCGGCCTTTGCGCAGCGCACAGACAACTAGGTAGACCCACTTGCTGGCCAGCGTCTCCAGCACCGTGTGCGAGGGACAGGTCCGCCGGAACGCATCATAGCCGAAGGGGGAGTCGAGATCGCTATCCATACAGAGAGTATATATCAAAAAGGTACATACTGGACAAGGGATTATTACTCTCCAAATGATAGTGGGACCGGTCAATCAGGAGAAATCTTATGCGTGCCATTATCCAGAATTCCGTCGGCGGACCCGATGTCCTCGTCATCGCCGAGCGCCCGGCGCCCTCGCCCAACGCCGGCGAAGTGCTGGTCCGCATCAAGGCGGCCGGCATCAATCCGGTCGATGGCGCCGTGCGCGCCGGCTATTACCCGCTGCTCGGCGAACCACCCTTCATCCTCGGCTGGGACCTTTCGGGAACCGTCGAGGCGCTGGGGCCTGGTGTCAGCGGCCTCAATCCAGGTGACGCGGTGTTCGGCATGCCGCGTTTCCCAAAGCAGGCGGCAGCTTATGCTGAACTGGCCGCCGTGCCCGCCGATGAAATCGCGCGCAAGCCCGCGCACGCCGATTACATCCAGGCAGGCGCATTGCCGCTGGCTGGCCTCACCGCCTGGCAAGGCCTCGTGCGTCACGGCGCGCTGAAAGCCGGCCAACGCGTGCTGGTCCATGCCGGGGCCGGCGGCGTCGGCCATCTGGCGGTGCAGGTCGCCAAGGCGGGCGGCGCCTGGGTTGCCGCCACCGCCAGCACGGAAAAGTTGGATTTCGTCCGCAAGCTCGGCGCCGACGAAGTCATCGACTACACCAAGGATGATTTTACCGACAAGGCGAAGGGCATCGACCTGGTGCTCGAGACGGTGGGCGGCGAGCACGCCCATCAATCGTTGAAGGTGCTCAGGGACGGCGGCGTGCTGGTGTCACTGCTCGACGTCAGCGACAAGACTAGGGCGGACGCCAAGGCGCGAAGCATCCGCGTCGAACGCATGTCCGTTGTTCCCGACCGCGAAGGCCTTCTGGAACTTGGCAGGCTCGTCGATGCGGGAAAGCTTACCGTGCACGTGGCAAAGACCTTCCCGCTCGAACAGGCCGGCGCCGCTCACGCTTTCCTCGCCAGCAAGCCGGTCGGCAAGGTGGTGCTGACGGTCTGAAACGGATGCAGATGCTGTTAAAAAACCAAAAGGGCGCGAACTTCGCGCCTTTTTGCAGATCCTCGACCGTCAGTGCCGGTATTGCTGGATGCGCGTCGTGCGCAGCCCGGCGAGGCCGTATTCGTCGATCGAGGCCTGCCAGGACAGGAACTCCTCGGTGGTCAGCTTGTAGCGCTGGCATGCCTCCTCGAGGCTCAAGAGCCCGCCGCGCACCGCCGCAACCACTTCCGCCTTGCGCCGGATAACCCAGCGACGTGTATTCGTCGGCGGCAGATCGGCAATTGTGAGAGGGCTGCCGTCAGGCCCGATAACATATTTGACTCGCGGTCTAACCAGATCGGTCATCGTACTCTCTACAAAAAACTCAAAGACCCAATCCCCGCCACGTTACCGCCACAGCTTTAAAAATTGCCTAAGCAGACCCTAACAGCTAGGTAATGATCATGAACGCCGCGTTAGCCTTTTCGCAAGCATTTGAAATATCTGCCGGGAAGCCCCGGATTCGGTCGAAAAATCTGCATGTGCACCGGGCCGGCAGCCGCCCGCCGATCGGTGCCCCAAGCTGGCGCAGCCGCCAAGCTTGACCTATATTCGCGTCATTGGCATGCAAGCGCCGCGCAGAACGAAAGAACCATGAACAGCCTCGATCTCCCCGGACGTCCCGAAAACACCCGTATCGTCGTCGCCATGTCGGGCGGCGTCGATTCGTCCGTCGTGGCGGGTCTCTTGAAGCGCGAAGGCTATGATGTCGTCGGCGTCACCTTGCAGCTTTACGATCATGGCGCCGCGACGCACCGGGCCGGCTCCTGCTGTGCCGGACAGGATATCGACGACGCCCGCCGCGTTTCCGAGACGCTCGGCATTCCGCATTATGTGCTCGACTACGAAGAGCGCTTCCGCAAGGCGGTCATCGATCCCTTCGCCGAGAGCTATGTCGCCGGCGAGACGCCGATCCCTTGCGTTTCCTGCAACCAGACGGTGAAGTTCGCCGACCTGCTGGCGACCGCCAAGGATCTCGGCGCCGATGCGCTGGCCACAGGCCACTACATCCGCTCCGGCGCCAATGGCGCCCATCGCGCGCTCTACAGGCCGGTCGACGCCGATCGCGACCAGAGCTATTTCCTCTTCGCCACCACGCAGGCGCAGATCGACTATCTGCGCTTTCCGCTCGGCGGCCTGTCGAAGCCGCAGGTTCGCGCCATTGCCGAGGAGATGGGCCTGACGGTTGCCGCCAAGCAGGACAGCCAGGACATCTGCTTCGTGCCGCAGGGCAAATATTCCGATATCATTGCCAAGCTGAAGCCGACGGCCGCGAATCCGGGTGACATCGTTCATATCGACGGCCGGGTGCTCGGCCGCCATGAAGGCATTCTGCGCTACACGATCGGCCAGCGCCGCGGCATCGGCGTGGCCTCCGGCGAGCCGCTCTATGTCGTCCATCTCGATGCCGAGCGCGCCCGTGTCGTGGTCGGGCCGCGCGAGGCGCTGGAGACGCACAAAATCTACCTGCGCAACATGAACTGGCTTGGTGACGGCGCGCTGGCCGACATGCCCGCCGGCGGGCTGGAACTGTTCGCCAAGGTCCGCTCGACAAGGCCGCCACGCCCAGCGATGCTGCGTCACGAGGCGGGCGTCACATCGGTCGAATTGGCCGATGGCGAGTCCGGTATCGCGCCTGGACAGGCTTGCGTACTCTATTCCGACGACGGCAACGAGGCCCGCGTGTTCGGCGGCGGCTTCATCGAACGCTCCGAGCGCGGCGCCGAGGCCGAGGCGATGTTGAGCCGGCTTGCCGCGTCACCGGCGCAGGTTCCCGCCGAGTAGGCAACGATCTCTCCGCCGCGACACGGCCCGGCCTTCTTCAGGGATTGGATTTGGTGTGCGTGATCGTACCCGCGGTCAGGATGCGCAGCACCCGGATTGCCTCCTCGCCGCTGGTGCGCGGTTCGGCCCGCGTTTCGATGCAATGGATGAAGTGCTCGAGTTCGCGTGTCAGCGGCATGCCTTGGCCAACCGCGACATAGGTGGGCTCATTGGTGGTGAATGCCCATTGGCCGCTGTCCTGCCAGACCGCGTGGCGATAGACGGCGAGCTTGCGCTCCCATGGTTCGACATCGTCGAAGACAGCCATCGCCTTGGTGCCGACCACGGTCAGCCGCCGCTCGCGGTAAGGGTTTAGCCGCGAGGCGAAGAGATGGCTGCGCAAGCCGTTGGGAAAGCGCATGTGCAGATGGGCGAAGTCGCTGAGATTGTCGAGCAGCGCCGCTCCTTCGCCGCGTACCTCGATCGGCTCGGTGCCGGTGATGGCCAGGATCATCGACAGGTCATGCGGCGCCAGATCCCATAGCGCATCGTTCTCGGTGTGGAATTTGCCGAGGCCGAGCCGATGCGAATGGATGTAGCGGACCTCGCCGAGCTCGCCCTTGTCGATCAGCCCCTTCAGCGTCTCGAACGCGGGATGGAAGCGCAAGACGTGGCCAACCATGAAGACGCGGCCCTTGTCCTTCGCCGCCTGCACCGAGCGCTCGGCATCGGCAACCGTCAACGCGATCGGCTTCTCCACCAGCACGTCCTTGCCGCTTTCGGTGGCGCGCACCGCCATCTCGGCATGAAATTGCGGCGGCAGCGCCATGACAATGGCATCGATATCATTGCGGACGAACAACTGGTCCGGTTCGATCGCGAGGCAGTCCTGTTCGCTGGCAAAGCCTTCGGCGCGGGCACGGTTGGCATCGGAGACCGCGTGCAGCGCGCCGAGCGCCTTGAGGGTGCGGATGTGGTTGGAGCCCCAGTATCCGCAACCGAGGACTGCAATGCGCGGCTTCATCTGTTCTCAAACTCTAAAAACTCGTGGCCGAGACATAGCGACGTGCCTCTTCGAACTCAACCCCGGCGGCTGCAACCAATTGTCGGCGCGGCAAAGCTTTTCAGCCGAGAGAATAAGCGCCCTGGCCGAGCGGTTCGAAGCTTGACAGGCTCACCCTCCCAACCTTATATCCGCGCGACCTTGGCGAACGCCTCGAAATGCCTTGCGATTTAAGGCGGATTTCGGGCCTTTCGCCGCCCTGGCGGGGTAGCTCAGTTGGTTAGAGCACGGGAATCATAATCCTGGGGTCGGGGGTTCAAGTCCCTCTCCCGCTACCACCTTTCACCACACTCCTTTGACGCCGTTGGGAAAAGCGGCCTCACCGAGGAGTTTGGTGAGGCGTCCTGCGATTTCCACCTGAATTCCACCGAGCCTCGAGAAACGGTAACGGTGTCGATCAAGTCTCGCATCGCCTCTGCAGCTTCGGAATCATGATCTGCGGCGGGACACGATGGCGCTTGTAGCTGATGGCGCGGTGTTCATGCCATCGGTCTAAGCCGCAAATCCCTGAACCCGAGTTAAGTTGATAACGCGGTTGAAACGCTCCAACAATAGCTGTGCGTAACGGACGGTCCAGCGGTGAATGGTCGTGTGATTGATAGCAATACCCCGCTCGGCCGTCATCTCTTCCAAATCACGCAGGGCTCAGACTGTAGGCTAGGTATCAGCGCACGCAAAGCGGGATCACCGATTGGTCAAACTGGCGGCTCTTGAACATTCAATCCCCGAAAATGTCAGAGGCTCTCCTTGCCACAGTGCCGGTATTCAAAACGTTGCAACAGAACCAGATTTCGAACTGTTCGGCGATTGAGGGATGTGGATTAAAGCAAACCGCGCTTGCCGTTTGTGGCGACAGGGATCGCTTGTGCTCGCGCCCTTTCATCCATTGAAATTACCGGCAAGATTTATTGTCCGCTCAAGATAGCCGTGCAAGCATTCGCCCTAGCACTTCAAACAAGCTGGCCGTGCTTCAGGGCAGAAGCCCAACGCTGCGATCTTGGCGGTGGCATGGCTTGACTCCGCGAAGATCACGTAGCCGGCGGGATGAACGGTGCGACACCGGGAGGAAAGCATGGAACAGGAACAAGCCACGATGGCGCGTGTGACGTGGCGCCTGGTTCCGCTGCTGATCGCAGCGTATCTCATCGCATATCTCGATCGCGTCAATGTCAGTTTCGCCGCGATAAGAATGAACGCTGACCTCGGCCTCTCGGCAGCCGCCTATGGTTTCGGCGCCGGGATATTCTTCATCACCTACACCCTGTTCGAGGTGCCTTCTAACATCATACTGGAAAAGGTGGGCGCGAGGCGCTGGATCGCGCGGATCATGCTGACCTGGGGCCTGGTCTCGGGCGCCATGGCATTCGTGACCGGCGAGACCAGTTTCTACATCCTGCGGGCTTTGCTCGGCATTGCCGAAGCCGGCTTTTTCCCGGGGGTCGTCTTCTATCTGTCTCTCTGGTTCCCTGCCGGGTATCGTGGGCGCATCTCCAGCTATTTCATGGTGGCCATTCCGCTCTCGACAGTGATTGGAGCTCCTCTCTCTGGGATAATTCTTGGAATGGACGGCATGCTCGGATTTAGCGGCTGGCAATGGCTGTTCATCATCGAAGCGGTGCCCGCGATCGTGCTGTCGGTGATTGTCTTCCGGTATCTGACCGACAGGCCCGCGGAAGCGGCATGGCTTGAGCCGGACCAGCGCAACTGGCTGGAGGCTCGCATGGACGCCGAGAACAAGGAGGACGCCGGCGGCCACCACAGCATCGCCGCGGCTCTCAAAAGCCCCAGGGTCCTGGCCCTCGGTCTCGTGTGCTTCGGAGCAGTCGTCACGAATTACGGCGTCAGCTTTTTTCTGCCGCAGATCATATCCGGCTTCGGCCTGTCCGCCCTTGCGACCGGCTTCGTCGCAGCCCTGCCCTATGTCGTGGGCGCCGTTGGTATGATCTGGTGGGGACGGCGTTCGGATACTCGCGGCGAGCGTAAGATACACACTGCGATCGCCATCGCGGTGGCCGTCATCAGCCTGATCGTTTCCACTATGCTGTCGGACCCCGTTCTAAAGATCATCGCCATATCGATCGCCGGCTTCGGCATGTTTGCCTATCTCGGCCCGTTCTGGGCCATACCGAACACCTTCCTGCGCGGACCGGCCCTGGCCGCGGGCATAGCGGCCATCAATTCCATCGCAAACGTGGCCGGGTTCACCGGGCCTTACATCGTCGGCTACGTCAAGACGCTGACCGGGAGTTTCGAAGGCGGGCTGCTGGCTTTGGCCGGGCTCGGCTGCGTCGCGATCGTCATCCTGCTCTGCCTTCCGATCGAGCGTACCGCGCCGCTCGCACGGACAAAGCCGCATCCCGCGGAATAGTGATTATGGGGCTTCACAGCCTGGGAGGACGGAAATGGACTATATCGAGGTCAACGGCACATCGCTGCGCTACGACCTGCATGGCGCGAGCGGCCCCATCCTGGTGATGATCCATGAGATGGGAGGCATGATCGAAAACTGGGATCTGGTCGCGCCACGGTTTGCGCAGAGGTTCAGGGTTCTCCGCTACGATGCGCGTGGCTGCGGCCTGTCGGCGAAGGTAGGCGGCGAACTGTCGGTCGAATTGCTGAGCGACGACCTCCTGGCGCTCCTCGATGCGCTCGGCTTGAGGGAGCCGGTGGCGCTCGCGGCATGCGCCCTGGGCGCGGCGACGGCCTTCGCGTTCGCCGCGCGTTTTCCGGAACGGACGTCGGCAGTCGTCGTGATGAGTCCGGCGATCGACATGAAGCCGGAAGATCGGCCCAGCCGGCGTGCCATGCTCCAGAACGTATTGCGTGACGGGATGCAATCTATCGTCGACGGTGCGATGGCAAGCGGATATCCGCCAGTGTTGCGCGAGCGCGATCCCGAACGATTCCGCGCCTTCCGGGCGCGCTGGCTCGGCAACGACCCTCACAGCTTCGTCGCTCACTACGAATTGTTGATCGACATGGACATCGCGCACTACGTCGAGGCCGTGCGATGCCCGGCACTTGGTATCGGCGGCACGCTAGATGTGTTCCGCTCCCCCGAATATGTGCGCAACGTCATGCGTTCCATCCCGGACGTCGAGTTCGTCACCATCGAGACGAGCCATCACCAGACGGTCGAGACCCCTGAGGAAATCGCCGAAGCGATCGACGGCTTCTTAAAGCGTCGCGTGTTGAGCCAAGCCTAGCCCGATCAAGGATGCGACCGATGAAACTCTATTATTCCCACCGCTCTCCATATGTACGTCTTGTCATGGTTGCGATCCATTGGGCTGGTCTGGCTAAGCGCATCGAGTTGATGAACACGGTCGTCGACATCTACCGACCGTTGCCGGATCTGATGCGGGACAACCCACTGGTAAAGATTCCGACACTGGTTCTCGACGATGCCAGCGCGATCTATGATTCACGTGTCATCTGCGAATATCTGGACGGCTGCCATCAAGGGCCGCGTCTCTTTCCCGAGCGAGGAAAGGCGCGCGTGGAGGCCTTGCGCCGCTTGGCGCTGGGCCACGGCACGATCGACCTGCTTCTGGCCTGGTTCACGGAGAGGAACCGGCCGGGCGCCTTGAAATCACCTGAATTCGTCGCCGCGCTGGAGACCAAACATCAAAACGTCCTGGACCGGATGAACGAAGAGGTGCCCGACCTGATTGCGACGCCGTTTTCGATCGGCCACGCAGCCATCGGCACGGCCCTGTCCTACTCGGATTTTCGTTTTGGCACGCTCGACTGGCGCACGGGGCGTCAGGCGCTGGCCGAATGGCATGATGACTTCCTGAAAATACCGGCGGTGGCTGCGGACCCGTTCTTCGACGATCTGGCGGCGGCGGCTGCCAGGGAACTGAAATCCACCGCAAGCCGTTGAGAAATCTTCCGAAAGCCTGGAAATGATTGTATCCACCAGCTTAATCCGCCGCCGGGAGGACATTTCGCCCGCCGCATTTAAAAGCCATTGGCTCGATCCTCATGGGCCATTGACGGCGAAATTGCCCGGCGCGCGCAAATACGACCAGAACCATGTAGTTGCCGACACGCCGGGAACGAATGAAGCGGCGCGCCGGCTCCGCGTCGATGGATTTCCCGTGCTTGCCTTCGACAGCCCGGAAAGCCGTCGCTTGTCGCATGGCTCGCCCGAAATGGCGGCTTGCAATAAGGATTCCCTTTTTTTCATCGGTGCCGTCGCGCGGGTGATCAGCGACGATGGTGGGGCGCAGGCGCCGGCTGGATCCGAAACCGCGATCAAGCAGCTTCTTTTGGTCCCTGGGGACAGGGGAGTCTTCGCCCTGCCGGACGTCATTGCCGAGCTCGATGGCGTCCTTGGCTCGATCTCGCATACTATCCTCGAGCAGGGAGCAGCCCCCAGCAGTGCCGTCCCATTCATCGGTTTCGGGGTGAGCGCCCTGGCGGAGCTATGGGTTCGCGACGATAGGTCAGTCGTCGCGAATGCGGCCCGGCTCGAACGGGAAGCTCCCGAAGTCGCGACCTTCGCCGTTCAGGTGCACAGGTTCTTCTGAATACGGTACCGGTTTCGTGGGGCGGAAACATCAGGGCGGGTAGCAGCCGCGCTCGTCGCGAACTGTCCATAGCTAGTCTTACCTTGCCGAAAAATTGTGCGACGGGCATTGCTCGTCGCACAATACGTGCCGGAGATCCCGGTCGATCACTCCAGCACCATCACGTCGCTTGACTTGACGCTGAGCGTGATGGGCTGGCCACGCTCCATCGCTCGGAAATCCCTGGTCGTCAGTCGCCGCACATTGACCGTCTCGGCACCGCCCAGGCGAACCTGGATATCGACGACACCACCCGTAAGGGTAACATCTTCCACCGCGCCGGTAACGGTATTCGGCCCCTGTTCGCCATCCGTTGCGACGGCGAAGGATTCCGGGCGGATCATGATCTTGGCCGTGGGCGCGGACAAGGACGTCGCAACGCCCGCTATCTGGAAGCCGCTCCGGGTAAACAGCTTCGCCTCTGTTCCACTGGAGACGACAGATACGTCGAGAATGTTGGATTCTCCGAGGAAATCGGCGGCGAAGACGGTCCGCGGCCTGAAATACAGATCCTCAGGGGTCCCGATCTGCTCCACCTCGCCCCCGTTCATCAGACAGATGCGGTCGGACAGGACCAACGCCTCGCTCTGGTCATGCGTGACATAGAGCAGAGTGACGCCCAGTGTCCGGTGGATGCGCTTGATTTCGAGCTGCAACTGATCGCGAAGCTTCTTGTCGAGCGCGCCGAGCGGCTCGTCCATCAGGATCAGATCCGGATTGTAGACGAGGCACCTGGCAATGGCGATGCGCTGCTGCTGACCGCCGGACAGTTCCTTCGGCTTGCGCGCCCCGTAGCCGCCCAACCCAATCACATCGAGAACTTCGTCCACCTTTTTCCTTATTTCCGTCTCGGAGCATTTCCTCACCCGGAGAGGAAAGGCGATATTCTCGAACACGGTCATATGCGGCATCAGCGCATAGTTCTGGAACACCATGCCAAGTTCGCGCTGGTTGGGCCGCAATCCGGTGACGTTGCGCCCTCCTATCCAGATCGTCCCCGCTGAAGCGGCGATCGATCCCGATATCAGGTTGAGGATTGTGGTCTTGCCGGAACCGCTCGGTCCGAGCAGCGTCAGGAATTCACCCTTGGCAATCTCCAGGGACGTGGGAGACAGCGCCCGCACGGCTCCATAGTCTTTCCCGACGGCGTCCAGCCGGACCATCGCTTCCGTCATCGGTCATTCCTTTGCAGCAAGGACATCGCGACGCACGCGCCGAACGACAGGACAGTCAGCAGACTCGAAATCGCTGCGAGAACCGGAGAAATCTCCCAATGGATGCTGCTGTACATCTTCACCGGCAGCGTTTCCGATTGAACGCTCGAGATGAAGTAGGAAATAACGACCTCATCGAACGATAGAAGGAAGGCGAACAGGCCTGCCACGACAAGCGAGGGCACGACCAGCGGCAGCACGACTTTCCAGATGATGCGCAGTCTGCCCGCTCCCATCGTTTGCGCGGCCAGTTCAAGGTTGCGGTCCACGTAGCGAAGGCCGGTGAAGGCGGTGACTATGACGAAGGGAACCGTAACCACGGTATGGGCCGCGACAAGTCCGAAAGTGGTGCCGACCAAGCCGAGCTGTGACAGGTAGAGATACATCGCGAGCGCAACGGCGATGTGCGGCATGAACATCGGGCTGAGCAGTAGGATCGTCAGCGGCCCCTTGCCTGTGAAATCGGCCCTGGTGATCCCGTACGCGGCGGAAAATCCCAATACTAGCGACGCTGCCATGGTCGCCAGGCCGACCTTCACGCTTTGCGCGGTGACAGCCATCCAGGTCGATTCCTGGAAATACTGCCGGAAGAGTTCGAGCGAATACGAACGGGGCGGGAATACGAGTTCGCTTCCTGTGCCGAACGACATCGGAATGACGATCAGGCTCGGCAGGACGAGAAACACGTAGCCGAAAATGGCCGCCGCGATTCCAATACATGGAAGGAGGCGTTCCGCGAGTGATGCGGCGCCGGGAGGTCGATCAGCCATGAGTTCCCAGCCCCCCGCCCCTGATACGCGAAATGAGAGCGCTCAATGCCGCCGTCATGACGATCAGCATCACGGTAAGGGCGGCAGCCAGGCCCCAGTCCAGCGTCTGCCGGATATGCATCTCCACCAGATTGGCCAGCATCATGTCTTTTGGCCCGCCAAGCAGCGCCGGCGTCACGAACATCCCCAGCGACAGGACGACACAGATGAGACAGCCGGCGCCGACGCCCGGCAGGCTGAGCGGCAGCGTGATGCTGCGAAATATCTTCAGCCGGCCCGCTCCCATCACTTCGGCCGCTCTTCGTAAGTCCGGATTCTGGGCCATCAGGCTGGTCAGTATGGCGAAGATCATGAAGGGCAGCAGGTAGTGCGCCATACCTATGATGACCCCCGGTCGGTTGAAGAGCAGCTTCAATCCAGTCTCGGGGCCGAACAGGGCGCGGGCAATGGTATTTATGACGCCGTCCTGCCCTAGCAGCACGGTGAAGGCGAAGCTCTTGACGAGAATGCTGGTCCAGAACGGCAGCAGAACCAACGTCATCAGCATTGTACGTCGCCGCGGCGGCTGCTTGTAGAGATGATAGGCCACCGGGTAGGCGATCAGAAGCGTCATGATCGTCGACAGGCCGCTGATCTCAAGGGTCGAACGCAGAACTCGCACATAGAGCAGCGATGTGAACAGTTCCTGGTAGTTCGACCCGGTCAGGACCGGATCGAACAGACTGGCCAGAACGACCATCCCGAGCGGCAGCAGGAAGAAAACGACAAAGAATGCCGCGATGGGAAGGACAAATATGATCATTCGGCCGCACTCACGCGAACGCCGTCACCGACCGGGTGGATGTGAACGTCACGTCAAGCGCCACTCGAGAAAGCGACGGCTTGTCTCGACGTAATTCTGGGCCCACCAGTCGACATCCACGAACATGACTTCTGGATCGTCGAATTTCGGCTGATTGGCTTGAACCTCCGCCTTCATGAGCGGAACCGCGCCCGGATTTATAGGAGTGGAGCCGGTCTGATTGCAGAATTCGGCTTGCAGGTCGGGCCGCAGGAAATGCCCCATAAGCTGCATGGCGATGTCGCGCTTCTTTGTTCCCTTGGGGATTACGTGCGTTCCCGGCGTCAGGAAGTTCGGCCCGTACGCAAAATCGACCGAAGACCCCTGCTTCTGCGCGGCCTCGATGCGTGAACTGTAGGTGAATACGAAATCCACCTCGTTGTTCTGCAGGAGTGACACGGTCTGGGGCGTTTCCGCGATCCAATGCGCAACGCTCTGCTTGATCTTGTCGAGCGACGCGAACGCGCGATCGACATCGATGGGATAGACATCACGCGGAGCGACGCCATCCGCTATCAAGGCCATCTCCAAATTGTCTTCGGGCCGCGAGCGCAGTCCCCGCCTGCCGGGAAAACGTTCAATGTCCCAGAATTCCGCCCAACCGGTCGGATGCTTGCCGGCGGGGAATTTCTCGGGATTGAAGCCTATGCCGCCCCGGGAAAAATAATAGGTGTTGAAGAATTTGGACTGACCCCGCTCAAGCGGCCCGTTCTTGTGGACAACCGCATAATCGATCTCCTCCAGCAGCCCGTCATTGCCGGCTGCCGACGCCTGCGGCCCGATAAGATTGACTAGGTCCCATTCGATATTTCCGGTCTGCACCTGCGCCTTCAACTTGGCCAGGTCTGCGCCGGGATTGGAGATGATCTCGATGCCGGTTTCCTTGGTGAACGATTCGATGAATACCTTGTTGATTACGTCCTGTGTCGAACCGCCATATCCGATATAGACAAGAGATTCAGCGGCCCGAGAGCGGGTCGTCAGTAGACTTGGCGCGGCCAAACCGATGCCCACCGCTGCCGAGTTTCTCAAAAACTGTCGGCGCGTCACGGTTTTGTGGATCGAATTCTTGGATATTATCGACATTCCACCCCTCCCGATGGTGAAAGTGCGCCAAGGCGCTCTTCAGTCTGATGTGAAAATCATATCAAGCAGCGGCCTTTGCCCGCGCGCTTGAATTCGCCGAATTCCGGACAATGAAATTGGCCTGCATTCAACCAGATTTGGAAATAGCCCACCGGCACCGGCGCGGCGTTCCTTGTCCCGGTTCTGAAAAGACCGCGCCGCTCACTTTGCTCGGATATGAATTCGGCCATCGCCTGGGGCCGGCCAGATGTCTAGGACCGAGTGAGGGAGTTTCGGATCTGGCGCGATTTGCACGGCGCCGATGCGCTCCAGCGCATCTTCGGGCACAAACGTGCTCGCCATTGCTCCATGCCTACGCGCCGACGGCAGGCGCAAGACAGGCACGGCTCAAATGGCCTCGCGACTTCTGCGCCCGGGCGACCGACCCAATTGAGGTCAGCGCTTGTTCAGCAGCCCCATGTCGCCTGCAATGTCGTGGATGAGGAATTTCCTGCTGAACAGCCATTGGCCGCCGACTTCCTTGAAGCTGTCTTTGTAGGTGCCGCCCATCACCGGGATCAGTCCGGCTTCCGATTCCCTGACGATGAGGTAATCGGAAACGGCGGATGCCTCCTTGCCCGCCACCTCGATCGCGGTGTTGCAGATGTAGTGCTTGCGCTGGGGGCCGTTTCCCTTCGTTGGAACGACCGTCGCCAGGAAGGCTTCGATCTCGCCTCGCCCCGTCGCGGCGCCATAATCGGTTTCCCATAAGCCATCCTCGGCGAACAGGGAGGCGACTCCAGCAAAATTGCAGGCATCGAGGTTATGGCAGTATTTCGCCATCGCTTCGCGGATGGCATCCTTTGCCAACAGGACGTCAAGTGTGCTCATTTTCAACTCCGGGATCGACCGTGCCACAAGAGGACGCGTCGCTGCTGTTGTCACTGAAATCTTCCGTCAGGGGGTTGGCCTTCGCCAGTTGCGATCGCAGGAGCGACAGCTTCTCGTCGATCCGCTCGATGGCATCCGCGCCGAGGATAAGGTGCAAGGGTGGATCCGTCTTGCTCGCCAGGTGCCATACGGCCGCTGCCACGGCGCGTACGTCGCTGCCCCTGCGGGCGGCATTGCGCCCAAGTTCGTCCGTGCGTGCGCCGGCGGTCGCCTGATAGGCCTCCATCCGGACATCCGCCTGCCAGATCGAAGGACCGTTGAAACCGGTGCGCATTCCGCCCGGCGCGACCATAGACACCCTGATGCCCATGCCGGCGACCTCCTTGCGGAGTGCTTCGGTTAAGCCTTCCAGCGCAAACTTGGTGGCGCAGTACGCGCCAGTTCCGGGATTTGAGACAAATCCGGCCACAGAGCCAATGTTGATGATGAACCCACTGCCGCGCTCGCGCATCGAAGGCAGCACTTCGCGTATCAGCGTAGCGACTCCGAAGAAATTGACGTCGAACAGGGCGCGCAGGCTCGTGTCGGACGTCTCCTCGATCGCGCCGTGAATTCCCTGCCCCGCATTGTTCACCAATATGTCGATGCGGCCCGCCCATTGTTCCACCTTGCGAACGGCTGCACGAATGCTTTCGGAGTTGCTGACATCAAGCGCCACAGCCAATGCCGTGTCTGGAAATTCAGCAAATACCGGGTCTGCCGGGGACATTTTGCGTCCCGTCAGCGCCACCCGGTCTCCACGAGCGAGCGCGGCACGGGCAATGGCTGAGCCAAGCCCCTTGCTGGCCCCCGTTACGAGCCAAATACGCATGTTTCCTCCGCATATTCGAACCCGAGGGGAAAGAACAAGCTCACGCACATATCCGTCGCGACCTTACAAACGATATCGTTTGACAGCGGTGACATCGATGTCCAGACCGAGCCCGGGCGCTTCTCCCAGGTGCAGATATCCATCTCGCGGCCAGGGGACTTCCCGGAACATGGCGATGGACCATGGCATGTATTCCACCGTCCGGCCGTTTGGAATCGCGGCGACGAGATGAAGTTGCACCTCGGGCGCGAGGTGGCTCACGACCGGCTTGCCGTGAACCTGCGCCAGTTCCGCGATGGCGAGCCACGGCGTTATTCCCCCTGCGCGAAACGGATCGATCATCACGTAGTCCGGCGGCGCGGCATTCAAGAGTTGGTCGAAGCCGTTGAGCCGATAGATGAATTCGCCGGTCGCGACCGGGACGGGCTGCCCGCCGTTCACCGCCGCCTGCCCGCGCAGGTCGTCATGGGCGATCGGATCCTCGAGCCAGCAAAGGTTGAATTCAGCCATCGCATGGCCCATTTCGATCGCCTGCTGGACAGTCCAGCGCTGGTTGACGTCGCACATCAGTTCGACATCCTCGCCGAGCGCCTCTCGAACCCGACGAATTCGATCCACCTCCCTGTGCCGATCGTAAGCGCCAGGCAGGGCAAGCTGCATCTTGACCTGCCGGTAGCCGTCGTCGGTCAGGCGACGGCATGCCCGCAGGACTATGTCGAGATCGAAATCCCGCATCATGGCTCCGCTGGCATAGGCCGGCACCGGTGTGCCCTTCGCCCCAAGCAATCGCCATAGCGGCTGTCCCGCCACCTTGCCCTTGATATCCCACAAAGCGATATCGAGAGCCGCCTGAGCAAGCGTGAAAATACCCGCTGGGCCAGAGCCACCCGCGAGTGCGCTGATCTTTTCGAATAGTGGCGCAGGATCAAGCGGGTCATGCCCGAGGCACATTTCCGCCATGTCCTCCACGGCCACTTTCAATGCGCGAGAAAGGCCCGCGCCAAGGAAGGTGAAACCGATACCCTCCACGCCTTCGTCGGTACGCAGCAGAAGCAATACCGTGGGCCTGCTCGCGTTCGGCCTGGATGGTCCGCCCGCGAGAGGCTCATTGACCGGCAGGCCGAGCAGCAGAACCTCGAAGCCTGTGATCACCATCGGGTGGTCAGTCCGCCAAGGAGTGGGTAACGAATTTGGAAACCAGATACGGCTCCATCGCTTCCGAGCCGCCCTCGGAGCCGTAGCCGCTGTCCTTCACGCCGCCGAACGGCGTCTCCGGGAGACCGAGGCCATGATGGTTGATCGAAACCATCCCGCTCTCCATCGCATCGCTCACCATGGCTGCCGTGCGTGCGGAACGCGTGTAGGCATAGGCGGCCAGCCCATAGGGAAGCCTGTTCGCCTCTTCGACCATGCTGTCGAAATCGGCGAAGCGCTGCAGCGTCATAATCGGACCAAAGGGCTCCTCGTTCATGATCCTTGCCGGCTGCGGAACGTCTTCCAGGATCGTCGGCTCGAAGAAATTTCCCTGGTTGCCGATTCGGCGGCCGCCTGTAGCGACGGAAGCATTACGGTCCGTAGCGTCCTGCACGAAAGCCTCCATCGCCTGCACGCGCCGGGGGTTGGCCAAAGGCCCCATGTCCGTGCCGGGGTCGGAGCCATTGCCGGTCTTCAGCCGGGCCGCGCGCTCGACGAGCTTGGACTTGAACTCACCGTAAACCTTGTCCTGGATCAGGATGCGCGCGGGCGAGGTGCAGACCTGGCCGGCATTCCGGAACTTGAACGCCGTGAGCAGGTCGGCGGCACGCTCGAGATTGGCGTCCTCGAACACGAGCGTGGGCGAATGTCCGCCCAGTTCCATCGTGGCGCGTTTCATGTGCGCACCGGCCATGGCGGCGAGTTGCTTGCCGACGACGGTCGATCCCGTGAAGGAAATCTTACGGATGGCTGGATGGGGGATGAGAAACGACGATATTTCGCTCGGCACGCCATAGACCAGATTGAGGACGCCGGCGGGAATACCCGCGTCATGCAGGGCGCCGACGATCCGGGCAAGCGCTTCGGGGGCTTCTTCCGGTCCCTTCAGGATCACGGAACAGCCGCTGGCAAGCGCTGCGCCGATCTTGCGGGCAGCCTGTGCGAGAGGAAAGTTCCACGGGCTGAACGATGCCACCGGACCGACCGGCTCGCGCGTGACGGACAGCCTTACATCCGGAGCCCGAGACGGAATGATCCTGCCATAGACCCTGCGCCCCTCCTCTGCGAACCATTCGAAGATGTCGGCGGAAGATTCCACCTCCTGCCTTGCCTGTGCGAGGGGCTTGCCCTGCTCTCGGGTCAGAAGAGGCGCTATGACGGCGCTTCGCTCACGGATCAGCGCCGATGCCTTTCGAAGAAGGGCGCTGCGTTCGACGGCCGATTTCGCCCGCCACAGCCGGAAGCCTTTGTCGGCGGCGCTGCAAGCTTCTTCGAGATCCTTGGAGGTCGCCACGGCCACCGCTCCCGCCGTGGCGCCGGTTGCCGGATCCCAGAAATCGGTAGTCTCGCGCGTCGCGCCGTCGCGCCACATGCCGTCGATATAAAGTTGAACCGTTTCACCCATAATCTGTCAGTCCTTGGTTTGCGGCGCAGCGCTTCCCCAGCATTACTGGATCAGTTTGCTGAGGAGCTTGAATTGCGGCGCGGCGGCCGTCTTCATCATCTCGAACACGACCATTTCGGCCGTGACAATCGCTATACCTGCAGCATTCATCCTGTCGCTGGCGATCTCCTTGCTGGAATCGGCCCGCGAGCCGATGGCGTCCACCGCAACGAACACCTCGAAGCCTCGATGTTTGAGTTCCAGCGCGGTCTGGAGAACGCAGATGTGAGCTTCCAGGCCGCACAGGATCGCCTGCTTCCGCCCCAAACCCTCGATATGCGCCATGAGGCCCAGGTCGCGGGCACAGGAGAATTCCACCTTGGCAAAGATGGCATCGTCGCCAACAAGCTCCGCGAGAGCCGGAACCGTCTTTCCAAGCCCTCTGGGATACTGCTCCGAAACGACCGCGGGAACCTCCATTTCGCTTGCCGCCTTCAAGAGCACGGCGCAGTTGCGTTCCACCGCGACATTGTTTGCGACCGCCGGAAGCAGCCGCTCCTGGACGTCGATGACCAGCAGGAATGCGGTCGTGGCTTCCACAAGCATCATCATTTTCCCATATCACGCGGCCGAAGCTTCGCTAGGAACCGTATTGGACGCGCGTTCCTTCTTGATCAGATCCGCCATGCGTTCGGCGACCATGATCGTCGGTATATTCGTGTTGGCGCGGGGAATGGACGGCATCACAGATGCATCGCATACGCGGAGCCTTCCAACGCCGTAGACACGGCCACTGTTGTCCGTCACCGCCAGCGGATCGTCCTGCCTGCCCATCCGGCAGGTACCCACTGGATGCCAGACCCCCGTCACGCACTCGGTCAGATAGTTGTCGAGGACCGTGTCGTCGGAAAGGATTTCCGCAAGCGTTGCCCCCTCGGTCACGAATTTCCTGACAAGCCACGGCCGCATGGCCGGAAGGGCGTCAAGCATCGAGGCAAAGATCTGCATCACCGCCTGGTTGCGCATACCCGGCACGGAGAAATGCCGGACCCGGTCGGAATAATTGGCGGGGAAGGCTATGCTGGAAATGCCCGAGACGGTTTCGGATTGTGCCAGCGCCGCCACGAAGCGGAATGCCTCTCTCAACCTTTGCATGTCGCGATCGTCAGAAAGCATCCTGAAATCAACGATCGGCTCAGCCTCGACGCTGCCGCTGGCCAATCGCACGCTTCCCTGGGAATAGGATTTGTTGACCCACACATAGAGCGTGCCGATCCGATATCCCATCGCGTGCCAGCCGGAGCGCGCAATTATCGCGAGGCTCATATCGCCGTCGGGACAATCCTCCAGCCCGGACGAATATCTGAGATGGGCTTGGGTATGATGGCGAAAGGGATTGTGCATGCGGGCGGAGCGGTCGAGCAGGCACGACACCGAGATGACCGGGTGCTCAATCAGGTTGCGCCCGACGCCACGACGATCGGCGATGCCCTTCAAACCCAGCGCGGCAACTTCGCTCGCCGGCCCGATGCCGCTACGCAAAAGCATTGCGGGACTGTGTATGGTTCCGCAACTCAACACGGTTTCGCGCGCGGCAACGGTGTGATGCCGGCCTTGGCCGTCCCGCAGGACGGCGCCCGTGGCTTCCTTGCCGTCGAACATGATCCGTTCGACCATCGTCTCCGTCAGCACCGACAAATTGGATCGCGCACGCACGCTCGGCGTCAGATACGCATAGGCGCAGGAAACGCGCTGCCCGTTTTCATCGACTGAAGTCGCCACCGGCATGTAGCCGTCGCGCCAGGCGCCGTTCTGGTCGTCGACCAGCCCGTAGCCTTGCCGGTCGAGTTCGCCCGTCACCGCCCGGACGAAGCCTGTCCAGTCATCCGTGGGAAAGCGGCTGATCGCCACCGGTCCATCGGCACCGTGCAGGTCGTCGTGGAAATTCAGGTCGCGTTCGAGCTTGCGGAAATAGGGCAGAACGGACTCCCAATCCCATCCGCCCGCCCCGAGGCGCTCCCATTCATCATAGTCGGATGGCGCGCCCCTGTTGGCGCAGAGACCGTTGATCGTCGAGCCGCCACCCAAAAGCCGCGACTGCTCGTAGCGGGCGATGCGCCCGGCTTCGGGATCGTTTCGCCGGCCGCCGCCCAGGCGCGCCTTCAATCCGGGCCATGTGTAGTCCGGATTGAAATATGCTTTGCCCGGATAGTTGGAAAGCACGTCGTCGGACGCGGTCTCACGGGTCACATTCTTGCCGGCCTCCACCAGCACGACCGAGACGTTCGGATCCTCGGAGAGCCGGGAAGCCAAGGTACAACCGGCAGAACCGCCACCGATGATCAGGTAGTCACAAGTTTCGCCGGGCGCGGCGGGATGGCTGCGAGGGGACATCAGCGCTTCTCCTGCCCGGCACCCAAGGCGAGTGGAGACGACGCGCCCTCGCGCACGAAAATCCAGGTTATGATGCGCTCCTTGAAACGCCAGCGCCCGTCCTCCCCGCACTCGTAAATGTCGTCGTAGTCGGCCACGACCATCGGGTCGGCGGGATGCGGCGGCAGGCCGTCTTTGGCAAAGAGTGTCAGGACGCATGATCCACCCACGCGGCCATCATCGAGAGGCGTCAAGCGCAGATTGCTAAAGATGTGTCTCGCCGTGCGCGGGCCATTGTCCTTGCGGAGACTGTAGCTGTTGCGGATTGCCTCTCTGCCGACGCTGCGGCCTCCCGTCGAACGGCCATAGACGCCATCGACGGTAAACAGGTCCGCGACCCTTTCGGACTGATCGTGGTCGATCAGGTAGGCGAACTCCGAGTTCAGGGCTTCGATTTCGAGCCGCAGCAAGAGCAGGTTGCGAAAGTCCATGGCAGTCATTCTAGCCGATCGCTATTACGGTGTTAGAGAGAGTCCCGATTTTTTCGATGGAGACGGAAACCGGCCCCCCCAGTGTGCGCAGATTGACATTCTGCACAGCCCTACCGGTTCCGTTCGCGCGCTGGAGCGCGGTTCCCATTGAGACGATGTCACCCGGCACCATCGTCATGTAGCCGGAGATGAACTCCAGGACTTCGGGGATTTTGTGGGTAAGGTTGCGGGTGCTGTCTTCCGTGACGAGCTCGCCCTTATGGTCGCATCTAACCGAAAGCGCGTGCGGATCAGGCACCTGGGTTCGCAAGACGATCCAAGGCCCCATGGGGGAGAACGTGTCGCTGCATTTGTAACGTCCCGAATAGGATACGAAGGTGTCGACAAATTCGATCACCGTATCGTCGTCCTTGCGCGGATGGATCGCACGATAGTGAAAAGTATCCTCGGCCCGCATGGTGGGAGATGTGATGTCGTTGTGGATTGTATAGCCGAAGACGTAATCCATTGCCTCGGCGGCGCGAATGTCCTTTGCCGTCTTGCCGATAACCAGCGCCAGTTCCGGCTCGGGGTGGACACGTCCGTAATGCTCCTTGACCAGAATCGATTCGCCGTGCCCTACCAAAGCGTTCGCGCCTTTCACGAAGATCGCCGGATGGTTCGGCCCCGAGAGGATCCGATCCGAATTGGCGCTGTTGTTGAGCGCGAGGCAACAGATTTTTGACGGCCTGCGGACTGGCGGGTGCCACTGAATGGCCTCCGGAGCTATCGCCGGTATCGCATCGGGATTGGCCGAGAAGGCGTCGTGGACCTGTGCCAGGTCTTGCAGAGCAGCCGGGCCTGCCTCGATCAACGAAATCATGTCGCCGCCCCAAGCCGGCGAAGCGCCCGTGAAAGCCTTCAGGGCGTCCCCGAGACTTGCAATCCGACCGTCAGGGCCCTCGGTAACCAGGATATCGGCTCCGGCTGCTTTCACACTTGCGATTTTCAAATCCCGCACCTTTCTCGCTATTAACGGCGCGGCACGAATATTGGCCGCGTTGAATCTGCCTGATGCCGCCAATGATTTGCCAGGCAAACGCCCGCTTGGAGCTTGTTGATGCCCGAATTCAGCAAAGAGACCCTCCAGACGCAAACGACTTGCGCTCCAATTTCGACCACTGAAACTCAAATCGGCAATCCGATCCGCCGCGCACGCCCGTGATAGAAGGAAGCGGAACCATGAGGAGGACGACTTGAAGATCGAAACCGTCGACAGTTTCATGCTTTCCCTGCCGTATCGGACGAGCGGAGGTTTTCATTATATTGCCGGCCGGCCGTCGAATGCGCTTGCGATGCTGCTGGTCCGAATCAGGACCACGGATGGGTTGACGGGATGGGGCGAAGCCTTTGGCCACGCCGGCGCGGTCGCGACAAAATCCATGATCGACAGTTTGGTGGCGCCGCTGCTGGTGGGCGAAGACGCGCGCGACATCGGCACACTGATGGAGAGCGTCCGCCGCAAGATCCATTTGTTTGGGCTCAGCGGACCGGTAGTCTACGCGATTTCCGGCATCGACATCGCCCTGTGGGACCTCCGCGGTAAACGAGAGGGCAAATCAGTGTCCGACCTTCTCGGGAAGAGGCGGCACGAATTGCCGGTCTATGCAAGTTTCCT
This sequence comes from Mesorhizobium sp. CA13, assembly GCF_020165235.1. NCBI lineage: Bacteria > Pseudomonadati > Pseudomonadota > Alphaproteobacteria > Hyphomicrobiales > Phyllobacteriaceae > Mesorhizobium > Mesorhizobium sp. CA13. The sequence goes on from NZ_JAIUHS010000002.1 coordinate 267,314, forward strand.
GCGGTGTTCGTCGGACGAGGCCTTGGAGAAAACCTGTTCCAGCGCGCTGGGCGAAGGCTATGGAACCGTCAAGCTGCATGAGATCACCCTTGAACGGATACGGCTGGCTCGGCGCAGCCTCGGCGAACCGACCGCGTTGGCGGTCGATACGAACTGCCCGTGGAGCGTCGAACAGTCGAAGGAAGTGCTTGCGGCGGTCCGCGACCTGAACCTGCGATGGATAGAGGAACCCGTATGGCCGCCGGACGACTATGCCGGGCTTGCGCGCCTGCGCGGGGCCGGGACGCCGATTTCCGCCGGAGAGAACACGGCATCCGTCGACGATTTTGAACGGCTCCTCGCCGCCAAGGCGGTGGATGTCCTGCAACCCAGCGTCTGCAAGGTTGGCGGCATCACCGAAATGCTCAAAATACTGACGAGGGCGGATAAGTATGGCGTCGAAGCGATCCCCCATTGCGGATACATGGGTTCCGGTTATCTCGCCAACCTGCACATCGTCGCATCGCTACAGCCGGAAATTCCGGTGGAACGCCTCTATATCGAGCTGGAAGAATCTCCCTTCCCCACGATGCCCATGGTCGCTAACGGACATACGGTTGTTCCCGCCGGCCCAGGACTGGGTTGTGACCCGGATATGAGGATTGTTGAAAAATGGCAGGCCACATAAGCTGTTTTCCCATGCCACTGGTAACCCCTCAGCCACAGGAAACCGACGAAGAGTCTCCGAGCTCTTCGAAGCGGCGCAGCTACGCGGATGTGAGCCTGGTGCAGCGAACGCTTGCGGTGCTGGAATGCGCCAACCGCCTTGAATTGATCACGGTGCAACGGATCAGCGACGAATGCGCGATCCCGCCCAGCAGCGTCGTACGCATCCTCGAAACGCTTTGCGCGGAAGGTTATTTTGAACATGTTTCGCGGCGGGGCGGATATTCGCTCACCTCCAAGGTCAAGGCGCTCAGCGCGGGCTATCACAGCAAATCACTGATCGTCGAGATCGTGAAGCCTGCCGTGGACGCCCTGACGAAGGAATATCTCTGGCCCTTTGCCGCGGCGACGCTCGAGCACAATGCGATGGTTGTCCAATACTCCTCGATTCCGCTTAGCCCCCTGGCACATGTGCGAAGCACACTGCACAAGCGCGCCTCCCTGATCAGTCGGGCTCACGGGCTCGCTTACATGGCATTCTGCAGCAGCCGCGAAAGAACCCTGCTCCTGAGGCTCGCACTGGAGCGCGACTTCGACGAAGACAAGATCGTCAGCACCAACTATCAGTGGCGCAAAGCGCTGCGAATGACGCGCAAGGCAGGATATGCAAGTCGACTTTCGAGGGCCGATCCTTTCACGAATTCATTGGCGGTGCCAATCGTGGTCGAGCCCGGGCACGTCGTTGCCACTATCGGTGTAACCTACTTTCGAAGGGTCGTTAAACGTTCGCAGATCACGGTCATCGCTGATGCGCTTCGTGCGGAAGCTTCATCCGCCGCCGACGCGATAAGGCGCAGAATGTAGCCTTTCCGAAAGACCGATCGAACGCATCGCGTGTCTTACCTGCACGCTGGGGCCGAACCGCCGAATGCTCAACGCGGCCGGTGCTCCGGTGGATGTCCGGAGCCTCGGATGCTCCAGTTTCATTCGCTGAAAGTGACGATAGTGCTTATTGCCTCCATCGATATTTTCCGTCTGGCTCGAACGCCTTGTTCGATTCAAGCGCCGAGCCACGCGTCTTCCGGAAACACCGATGATCAAGAAATTGCTTCCTCCACGCTTCGCCACGGATACCGAGCACGCCGTCGTATACCGGCGTGAAAACGAGTTCGCGAGCCACCCCTTTTCCCGCGGCTTCTGGGAAACCGCGGCGGGCCATCTCATCTGCAATTTTTCGGTTGCCGCCGCCGATTATTCCGGAGACCCCCGCGGCCTCGCCCACCACAATCTGATCAAGAATCCGGGCGGCAGGCGTGGCGTCACGATTCGATCGAAGGATCGGGGCCGGACATGGCATATTTGGAACGAGGACAGGAACCGCCCCGGGATGGACGTTAGAGGCCCGCAGCCGGGGATAGACGGAAAGCCCGGCGGCTTGGCGGAAATCGGGCCGATCGACTTCACCGACAGGGATGTCCTCGTCTCGAATTTTTATTACCAGTACACACAGGAAGATCCACAAATCGGGGATTTCGTGCCGACCCTGACCACCGCTTTCGGCCCCCCGGACAACCAAGTCTTTTTCCGCATTTCAAAAGACGCTGGCCAGACCTGGTCGCGCTCGGCGATGCTGCCGCTCGACGGCCTCTATTCGCTAAGCGCCGTGGAATCCTCATTGGTCCGACCCGATGGACGATGTCTGCTCTTCCTGACGGGCGGCGAGACCAGCGAAGGACAGCACAACCGGTTCCCTGCCGGGCCCGAACACGGCGCGCCCAACCGGCCACTTGTCTACCGCAGCACTGAAGATGGCACCGAATTCCACTTTCTCTCCTTCATAACCCCGCGAGACGATCCCGATTTCAGCGGAATGCAGCGAATGTATCCGCGCGGCATCATGTTGCCGAGCGGCAGAATCTTCTGCACGTTGCGTGTCGATCGGAACTGGTCAGGCGACATGTGGACCGAAGCTTTCAAGAGCGACGATGGCGGGCAGACCTGGCAGTTCCTTTCGCGAGTCAACGATTTCGGGGCGCCAGGCTCCCCTGTGCTGCTGAACGACGGGCGCCTGGTGGTCGTCTACACCTATCGGCTGCCGCCCTATGGCATGCGCGCCATTGTCAGCGAGGACGAGGGAGAGACATGGGGTCCGGAAATCATCATCCGTGGCGATGGCGGCAGTTGGGATATCGGCTATCCGCGCGCTTGGGAGGTTGAGCCGGGCAGGGTTGGAACGGTTTACCACTACAACGATATTAACGATCCCATCCAGGTAAAGCCGGCCGACACTCTTTGGGGTGCGGGCGGCGTGCGCTACATAGCCCGCAGCATCTTCTCGGTGGATTGATCGTGAAAGGTCGGCCCGCCGCACTTTCGGCAGCCATTGACGATCAACAACCATGACGAGGCCACTGCGGCTTGGCCGCCAAAATCGTCGCCACCGATCGCCGGTATAATTTCACTTGATGAAATTATAGACAGTCCGCATTGCTATCCGGCCCTGCGAGGAAGTATTCGACCCTGCAAGCAGCGGCCGGGTACGCGGACAGGCGGGCTACTGGAACCCAGCCTCAAGCGGCTGATCTGCCTCGAGTTCGTTCGGCTGAGACTCGTCATTCCTTAATATTCTAATGCCTTGGGAGGGGTAATGAGTTCGAGCAACAATGCGTCCAACCCGGAAGAAGCAGGCACCGGCAAACCGGCGTTGGCCGGCATCAGGATCGTGGATCTGACGCAATTTGAGGCGGGAACGTCTTGCACCGAAACCCTGGCCTGGCTTGGCGCGGACGTCATCAAGGTGGAGCCGCCGAAGCGCGGAGAACAGGGTCGCGGCGCGACCACCGACAAGCTCGGCTCCGACTCCCCCTATTTCCTTCTGCTCAATGCAAACAAGCGCAGCGTGACATGCAATTTGAAGACGGAAGAAGGCCGTAAGCTGATTGAGAAGCTGATCGCGCAGGCCGACATCTTCATCGAGAATTTCGCGCCCGGCGCGATCGAGCGGCTTGGCTTCGACTATGGACACGTGCGCTCGATAAACCCGCGTATCATCTATGCGCAGATCAAGGGGTTTGCACCGACGGGTCGGTTCAGGAACTTCCTCGCATTCGATCCGATAGCCCAGGCCGCCGGTGGGGCATTGTCGATCACGGGTGAAGACGGCGGCCGCCCTTTGAAGCCAGGGCCGAACATCGGTGATACCGGAGCGGGGCTTCACTGCGCGATCGGCATTCTGGCCGCGCTGCATCAACGTCATACAACCAATAAGGGCCAGCGCATCGAAGTCACGATGCAGGACGCCGTCATCAATTTCGGCCGCATCGCCTATGCGGCGCAATATATGTTCGGCGCCCCCGCGCCACGCTGCGGCAACCAGAGCATCATCGCCGGTACGTCGCCGAGCGAGGTTTATCCCTGCAAGGGCGGCGGGCCCAACGATTACTGCTATGTCTACACGACTCGCGCCAGCAATGCCCATTGGCATCGCCTGCTGGAAGTCGTGGACCGCAATGATCTCCTGGACGATCCGCGTTTCATCGACGCCAAATCCCGTGCGGCCAATTTCCGCAGCGTGGACGAGGTCATATCGGCCTGGACCGTCCAGCATGACAAACACACCGTCATGCAGCTTATCGGCGACGCCGGAATCCCGGTCAGCGCCACCTTCGACACCGTCGAGCTTTCGCAGGATCCAGACCTGCGCGAGCGAGGCACGTTCGTTACTGTCGATCATCCAGTGCGTGGCGAATTTGTTCTCCCCGGAGCCATGATCAAGCTATCGGCCAGCCACGTGCCGGTGAAACCCGCACCTTTGCTCGGCGCCGACAATATCGAGATCTACCGGGATCTGCTTGGGGTTCCCGAAGATGAAATCGCGCGCCTGCAGGAAGCTGGCGCGATCTAGCAGCTTGATCTAGCCACTCCCTGCCCCTGAACAGAAGAAGACGAAAATGGTCCGTGGATATACGTTGTTTGGCGAAGCTCTCGCGAGAGAGGGTGTGGAAACTGGCTTCTACATCATGGGAGGACCGATAAACGATGCGGTCAAGGCTGCCATCAGCGGCGGTGTGCGCATGGTGGATACCCGGCACGAGCAGGCGGCTGCAATGGCCGCGCAGGCCTACGCGCGAGTAAAATGCAAGCCTGGCTTATGCATGGGCGCATCCGGGCCGGGGACGATCAATCTTACCCTGGGCCTCGCCAATGCACTGGTCGACTGTGCGCCCGTCGTCGCCTTCGGAGGAGCAAGCCCAGTTGGGCAGTATCTGCAGGGCTCGTTTCAGGAGGTAGATCAGTTGGCAATCATGCGGCCGGTCACGAAATGGGCCGAACGTGTCTATGACGCTCGACGTATTCCGGAGTACGTCAACATTGCCCTCCGGCGGGCCATGGCCGGCAAGCCAGGCCCGGTTTATATCGATCTACCCGGAGACGTGCTTTATGCCGAAGTGGACGAGGCCGAAGTCGTATGGCCCAAGACGCCGGCAAGTGCGGCACGCAGCAGACCGGCTGCCGACGCGGCTACGTTGTCCAAGGTCGCCGACGCGCTTGCAAAGGCAAAACGCCCTGTCATCGTGACAGGCAGCGGCATCCTGTGGTCGCAGGCTTCCGAGCAGCTTGGCGCCTTCGTCGATGCGACCGGCATTCCATTCTACACCACGCCTCAGGGCCGCGGCGTGATTCCTGAAGACCATCCTTATTTCTACGCTCATGCGCGTTCCACGGCCTTCAAAGAAGCCGACCTCGTGCTGATTGTCGGTACTCGCCTCAACTACGTCATTTCTCACGCCCGCCCGCCACGTTTCTCGGAAACCGCGACGATCGTTCAGATCGACACGGACGCCGATGCCGTCGGAGCAAGCGACCGGGTCGATATCGGCATCGTGGCGGATGCCGCCGCGGTGCTGGAACAACTCCGCGACGCCGTGAAGTCATCGCTCACGCCGGACGGGTTCGCAGAATGGCGGGAGCAACTTGCCACGGTGGAGCGCAAGCGGGCGCCAAAGCACGAGGACGCCATCGCTACCGACCAGATGCCTGTTCATCCCCTCCGGCTTTGCAAGGAGGTTCGCGATTTCATCGACCGGGACGCCATACTGGTTGTGGACGGCCAGGAGATTCTCAATTTCGGCCGTCAGACAATTCCAACCTACCGGCCAGGCCACAGGCTGAACTCGGGGCCGTTCGGCACCATGGGCGTGGGCATGCCCTTCGGCGTGGGCGCCAAGGCCGCTCGACCCGACGCTCAAGTCGTGGTGCTGCATGGCGACGGCTCGTTTGGCCTCAATGCGATGGAACTCGACACAGCGGCCCGGCATGGCCTGCCGCTCCTCGTCGTCATCAGCCTGAACGGAGGGTGGACAGCCGATCCTACAAAGGTCAAGCCTGGCCGGGATCTCGGTTACACGCGTTTCGACAAGATGGCCGAATCCCTTGGTTGCTATGGCGAATATGTGGAGCGCCCAGAAGACATCAGGCCGGCTCTCGAACGTGGCGCCGCGGCAGTCTCGAAGGGGCAAACCGCCGTCATCAACGTCGTGACTGACTGGCGTGCGCAGTCCACCACCGCGAGTTTCACCGCTTATCGAACCTGAGGGGGTTCAGGTGGACCAGGCGCGCCCGCGCTGCTCGTCGGACCACAGCGAAATGGCGCGCCGTCGCCATCACCGACACATCGACCACGGAAGTAAAGTGCAGAAACGTGGGAGGGGCTGTCCAGCTCGGAAGCAGAAAACGTTCAAAAGTGGAGGAGACTATGGGCACGAACGACAAGACTGAAATCGACGCGATCAACCGCAGCCGGCCAACCCGGCGTAGCGTGATACTTGGATCGGCGGCGGCACTGGCGCTCTTTTCCTCGGCAGGCGCGCTTGCCGAGCAATGGCCGTCCCGGCCGATCGAACTGATCGTTCCGTTTGCGCCGGGAGGCGGCACCGATCTTCTGGCGCGGGCGCTGGCGGATGAACTTTCAAAGCAGTTTGACGTGCCCGTGCAAGTCGTCAATCGCGCGGGCGGTGGCGGCGTTGTCGGCTTCGAGGACATCAAGGCGGCAAAACCCGATGGCTATACGCTCGGCATTCTCACGGCGCAGTTGATCACGGCGAACCTGCGTGGCGTGATGAAAACGTCCTACAAGGACTTCGCGCCCGTGGCGATGCTGACGATTGACTATGCCGGCCTGAGCGTCCAGGCCAATTCCAAGTGGAAGACGCTGCCCGAGTTTCTGGACGCCGCAAAGGCCGATCCAGGTTCGATAACGGTTGGCAACGGCAGCCAGGGCGGCAGCTTCCATATGCTTGCCCGCAATCTGGAGGAAGCCGCGGGCGTGAAGTTCAAGCACGTGCCGTTCGATGGAGGACCGGCGGCCATCGTTCAGTTGCTTGGCGGACATATCGACAGCACCGTCAACGGTGTCACCGAGACGTTGCCCTATATCCAGTCGGGACAGCTACGCATGCTCGCCGTGGCGGGAACGAAGCGATACCCTGAGCTGCCCGAAGTGGCGACGTCGGCCGAACTGGGCTATCCGCTCGATATCGCCACCTGGCGAGGTGTGGGAATGCCGAAGGACACGCCTGCCGAAATTGTTTCCAAGGTCTCCGACGCGGTTGCAAGCGCCGTGAAAAGCGAAAACTTCCTTGATTCAATGAAAAAGATCGGTGCCAACGTCGAATATATGAACTCCCCCGATCTGACAGCGTATCTCGCGAAGCAGGAAGAAGTTTACAAGAAGATATTCTGACATCCAAAGATCGCATTACATCGTCGATGATTCCAGAGAGTTTCGAAAATGAAACTAAATAAACCGGAATGCGCCGTAGCTGCCTCCATTGTTATTTTTGGTATCGCCATGGCTTGTTTCGGGAGTTTCTATGGCGTTGGCTCTCTTGAAAATATGGGGGCCGGGTATTTCCCGGTCCTCCTTGGCATTACCACTGCGGCTGCCGGCATCGCGGTCTTGCTTGAGGTCCGGCACTCGGACACTCCAGCGCCCGAAATTCCCTGGCGGGCCTTCATCTGTGTTTTCTCGGCGCTCCTGATCTGGGCTCTCCTGGTCGAGCACATCGGGCTGTTTCCAAGTTCAATGCTGCTCGTGATTCTCGGGTCGCTAGGGCGCAACAAGGTCAGGATGCGAGCCATGATCCTCACCGCGCTCATCGCCTCGGCTGCCTCCGTGGTGATTTTCATCGAGGGGTTCGAGCTTCCCCTGCGCGCTATTGCCTGGTGACGCGATGACGAATTCCCTTGTAAATCTCATGCATGGCTTCGGGCACGCCCTGACGCCTGAGGCTCTTCTATTCTGCCTGATCGGTGTAACGATCGGCACGCTTGTGGGCGTTCTGCCCGGCATCGGCGCGCTAGCCGCAATTTCGCTGAGTCTGCCGTTGACGTATTATGTCGATCCGCTGCTTGCGCTGATCATGTTGTCCGGCATTTTCTATGGAACCCAGTATGGCGGATCGATCACGGCGATCCTGCTCAACCTCCCCGGTGAGCCGTCAACCGCGATCACTTGCCTTGATGCGCATCCGATGGCCAAGAAAGGTCGAGCGGGAGCCGCCCTGTTCATTACGGCTGGCGCTTCTTTCGTGGGTGGGACGCTTGCGCTCGTCCTGCTGGTTTGCTTCACGCCGTTTCTGGCGAGCATCGCGCTGCGCTTTTCCTCGGCCGACTACTTTGCGCTCATTCTCTTCTGCCTGATTGGGGCCTCGATGCTCGGGCTTGGGTCGCCGGTGAAAGGCTTCTCCATGGTAGCTGTGGGACTGCTGCTCGGCATGATCGGGACGGATGTCACCACAGGGCAGGCACGCTTCACGCTGGGCGTCCCATCCTTGATCGACGGTGTCGATCTCGTAGCAATGATGATGGGGCTGTTCGGGGTGTCGGAGATCATTTCTACCTACCTGCACGAGGACGGCGCTTCAAAGCCCGAGCGGGTAACGCTCCGCTCACTCATCCCGACACGCCAGGAGGTACGGGAGGCGACGATGCCGACCCTGCGGGGTTCGGTTCTGGGTTCCGTGATCGGACTGCTGCCTGGCATGGGCGCCACTTTGGGAACCTTCATCGCCTACTCGATCGAGAAGCGCATTTCCCGCGATCCGTCTAAATTCGGCACCGGCGCGATCGAAGGGATCGCTTCGCCCGAGGCCTGCAACAATGCGACGGTCCAGGCCTCGTTCATCCCCATGCTCGGCATCGGAATCCCCAGCGGCGCGGTCATGGCGGTGCTGATGGGCGCGATGATGATTCATGGAATCCAGCCCGGACCGCTGATGATGGTGCAGCATGCGGATATTTTCTGGGGGGTGGTCGCGAGCATGTGGGTTGGAAACGTGATGCTGCTGGTTCTGAACATTCCGCTCATCGGCATATGGGTCAGACTGCTTTCGGTGCCTTCGCACATCCTGAGCCCAATCGTTCTGCTGGTGATGTGTATCGGTGTCTACAGCGTCAACAACAACGTCTTCGACATCTACACGATGATGATATTCGGAATCCTGGGCTACATATGCTCTTCCTTCGGGTATTCGCCGGCGCTTCTCATACTGGGGGTCATATTGTCCCCCATCCTGGAGGAGCATTTCCGACGCGCCCTGCTGATTTCGGATGGAGATTATTTCGTCTTCCTGCAGGAGCCGATCAGCGGCACGTTCATCGTTCTGGGCCTTATGATCGTTGCCCTGTCGCTGCGCGGCGGCGCATCGGCGCTGATCCTGAAGAGGCGCAATGCCCGGATCATCGATGAGTAGTCGCACCTTTTGCGACGCCTACTGGATCGAAAGGCAGAAGACGAGCGATTGTCGGGAGTCAGATATTGGTAAAGCCGTTGTTCGTAATGGTGGCGCCGAACGGTGCGCGCCGGACCAAGGCCGACCACCCCGCGCTCCCGATTTCAGCCAATGAACTGGCAAGCACTGCCGTCGAATGCCGTGCGGCAGGCGCCGCAGCCATGCACCTTCATATACGAGACCCGTTCGGCAGGCATAGTCTCGACGTCTCCGGATACGCCGAGGCCGTGCGCGTGGTTTCGACGGCGGTCCCCCGCCTTACGGTACAGGTCACGACAGAAGCGGCGTCCATTTGCACGGTGTGCGATCAAGAGCGGGTCCTTTCGGAGCTCAAACCGCATTATGCATCGGTTTCGATAGCGGAGATCTTGCGTGACGGTGAAGAAAGGGCGATCGAAATCGTCCAGCGCGCCATCGCTTCCGAAATCTCCATCCAGTACATTCTCTATTCGGCCGAAGACATTCGCACCCTCTCCGGCCTGCGCGGGCGGCTCTTCGATGACGATCGGCAGCCCAGTACCTTGCTTGTCGCCGGTCGGTACGGTGTCATCGACGACGCCACCGTGGATATGGTCGACGACCTCTACCGCGTTTTGAGCGCGGAAGGTCTCGCAGGCCAGGGCAAATGGATGGCTTGTGCTTTCGGTCGCGGGGAAATGGCTTGCCTGGAAGCCGTGATCGAACTGGGAGGGCATGTCCGTGTGGGATTCGAGAATGCGATAATCGACGCCCATGGCAAGCTGGCTGTCAGCAATGCGGAGCGTGTCGCGAAAGTAGCGGAAATGGCCGCAACCGCCGGCCGGCCTTTGGCCGATGAACACCTGGCGCCGTCGGTTCTCGGATAAAGACCGCATATAGCGTTGCACCGGCCGTATGACCGTCTTGCATATTCGACGGCGTCATCAGGCGCACCCTAGAGTTGTCGTAACAACGTGTCGACCGTCCGAGACCGATAACCCGGCGAAAAAGGGAATAAGCCTTGCCTCATGATTCACGATCGCGCCACAGCGGCCGGGACCGGCGAAACGCAGTCGTCAATGAACCGATAATACCGATGATGCCTTCGCGGAAGCTCATGACACAGACCACGAAGATCATCCCTTGGATGATCGTCACCCAGGCGCCGAACGGGGCGAGGTAGTATTCCATGGTCGTCACGACCGTCGCACCGATGATCGGACCGAACATTGTTCCGATGCCGCCGACCAGCGTCATCATGACAACTTCGGCCGAGGTGGTGCCCACAACATCGACCAGGGACACCACCTGAAAGACCACCGATTTGAGACTGCCCGCCAAGCCCGAAAGCGCGGCCGACAGGGTAAAGAGAAGGATCTTGTAATGATTGACGCGATAGCCGAGCGACACCGCGCGATCCTCGTTCTCTCGTATTGCCTTGACTACTTGACCGAACGGCGAATGCACGATCCGGTAGGTGGCGAAAATGGCCGTCGTGACAACGGCCAGGACGATAAAGTAGAGAAGAAGGTCGTTCTCAAGCGGGACCAAACCGAATAGCTTGTTGCGCGGCAGGCCCTGCAAGCCGTCTTCGCCACCTGTAGCTTTAAGCTGGTTGCAGATGAAATACACAAGCTCGGACAATGCCAGCGTGATCATTGCAAAATAGACGCCGAGACGCCGGACTGCCAAGGCTCCGAACGCAAGCCCAAGCAGCGCCGCGGATGCAGTCGCCGCCAGAACTGCCAGTTCGGGCGTAAGCCCCCATTCTTTCAGAAGGTAACCGGCAACATAGGCCGCAGCCCCGAAATAGGCCGCATGACCAAATGAAAGAAGTCCTCCATAACCGAGCAGCAGGTTATAGGCGCACGCAAATAGCGCGAAGCAAAGAATCTTCATCGCGAATATGGGATAGACAAAGAATGGAGCAATCACGGCGATTATGGCAAGACCATACCAGAACAATCTCTTGGTCGAGGCTGAAAGTTCGCGCCACCAGCGCTCGCCATCTGGGCGCTCCAGATGCGCATCGATCTTCATGCCCCCCATCTTGCCGAACAGTCCTTCCGGACGCGCCACCAGCACCACAATCATCACGACGAAAATGACGACATATGCCGCCTGCGGGTAGAGGTACTTGGTAAGTCCCTCGATGAGACCAAGCGACAGGCCGGTTATCGCCGCGCCGCCGATCGAGCCCATGCCGCCGATGACTACGACGGCAAACACGACCAAGATGATCTCAACGCCCATATTCGGGCTAACCGAGAAAATGGGCGCTGCCAAAACGCCTGCAAGTGCCGCAAGCGCCACTCCTCCGCCATATGTCAGTGTGATCAGCAGCGGCACATTCACACCGAACGTGCCAACAAGAACCGGATTTTCTGTCGCCGCTCGCAAATAGGAACCGAGCTTGGTTTTCTCGATCGCAAGCCACACCAGAAAGCAGACCGCCAGAGAAAACGCGATGACCCAGCCGCGATAGATGGGCAGAATCATGAAACCGAAATCCCAGATACCGGAAAATTCCGCGGGGATTTCGTACCGAAGGCCGGCGCTGCCAAAATAAACGCGGGCCAGGCCCTGAATGATGAACGCCAGGCCGAAGGTCAGCAAAAGCCCGTAGAGATGGGCCTTGTCGTAGAGGTGTCGGATAAGCATCCTTTCAAGCGCGATGCCGAAGGCACCGGCCAGCAGCGGCGCAAGAAGCAGCGACCACCAGTAACCGAGCCCAAGATAGTTCAGCAGCATCCAGGAAATATACGCGCCCAGCATGTACTGCGCCCCGTGGGCGAAGTTAACGATGTTGAGCATACCGAAGATGATCGCGAGCCCAAGGCTCAGCATAGCATAGAATGCTCCGTTGATCAGACCGACGGTCAATTGAGCGAGGAGGGCATCCATTTGCTTTGTCCTTACGGGCACAGGGCCATCGAGGCATGGAACACCTCGATGGCCGTCGCCGGGATCGGTTTCAATAAAAGGGCTACTTGATCACACAGCCAGCGTCGGTGGCGCTACGAAAAGCCTTGTCGGCGGGAATGCGCGACACCACCTTGAGGAAGTCCCAATCGTATTTCGACTCATCCTCGGTCTTCACCTGGACGAGATAGCGATCAAAGGCCGCCCTGCCGTTTTCAAGGATGTGACCGTTTTTAGAGATCAGGCCCTCAATCGGCGCTTCCTTCATCTGCTTCAGGACCGCCTGGGTTTCGTCGGTGCCCGCAGCCTTCACCGCCTCTAGATAATGAGTAACCGCCGCGTAAAGCGCCGCGTGGCTTTCGTTCGGCATCTTCTTCATGCGGTCGAAATATCGATGAGCCCAAGCACGGCTGGACTCGTCCTGGTCCCAGTACCAAGTCTGGATAAACTGCAATCCGGCCAGATTTTTCAGCCCGATAGCCTTGATATCGGTCAGGAACAGGATCGGCGCCGCGATTTTCTGCTTGGCGGCGATGCCGAACTCCGTCGCCTGTTTCATCGACGTGACGAGGTCTGTCCCCGATTGAGCCAGTACGATGACATCGGCGCCAGAGGCCCGCGCCGAGAGCAGATAAGACGACATGTCCATGGTATTAAGTGGCACCAACACGCTGCCGACGACTTCGCCACCCGCCGCCTTGATCGCCGCGCGCGACACGTCTTCAAGCTGATGCCCGAAATTGTAGTCCACCGTGATGAAGAAGAAGGTGGTTCCCGGCTTACCGGATGCAAGGGCGGTCATCAGCGACGCGCTGTTCGACCAGTTTTCGGCGCCCCACTGCTGGCCGTTCGGAGAACAGGCCTTGCCGATGATATCGGACGAGCTTGCCGTTGTATAAAGCGCTATCTTGTCGAGTTCACGCGCGATATCCTGGACGCCGAGAGCGATTGCGGAGGAGGCGAAATCGACGATGACGTTGACGCCCTCTTTCTCATACCATTCGCGTGCGATGGCGACACCGACATCGACCTTGTTCTGGTGATCGGCCACGAGCACCTCGATCGGGCGGCCGAGAACGCTTCCTCCGAAATCCTCCACCGCCATGCGCGTGGCGGTTACCGAACCGGGCCCACCGGAGTCAGCGAAGTTGCTGGACTGATCTCCCAGAACTCCAATCCGAATGGGGCCATCGGCCGCCATCGCTGGCGAAGCGGCTAAAGCGCTTCCCGCGATAAATGATGCGGCGATCAACGATCGTAACATGAGTTTCATTATCTTCCCTCCCGTTTGCTGTCAGTCTTCCGCTGGCCCTGGACCACCCATACGGCCTCCAGCCATGCTAAACTCCAAGATAGGAATGGAGCTTGGCCAGATTGTCCTCTATTTCATCATTGACGAGCATCTCGACGATCGACCCCTCGTGCACGATGTAGTGCCGGTCCGCGACCGTCTGCGCGAACCTAAAATTCTGCTCGACTAAAAGGATGGTGAAGCCGTCCTGCTTCAACCGCTCGATGGTCTTGCCGATCTGTTGCACGATGACCGGAGCTAGCCCTTCGGTCGGCTCATCCAGAAGAAGCAGCTTTGCGCCGGTGCGCAGAATGCGCCCAAGTGCAAGCATCTGCTGTTCGCCCCCAGACAGCTTCGTCCCGCGGCTCTTTTTTCTCTCCTCAAGATTGGGAAACAACTCGTAGATCTGCTCGACGGTCAGGCCGCCACGTTTCACTTGCGGTGGCAGAAGGAGGTTTTCCTCGGTAGAAAGGCTTGAGAATATTCCCCGTTCCTCGGGCACATATCCGATGCCCAAACAGGCAATCTTGCGCGAGGGAAGCCCAATCATCTCCACCCCGCCAAACATGACCGACCCTTTAGAATGGGCAAGAATACCCATCAGCGCGCGCATGATCGTGGATTTGCCGGCGCCGTTGCGTCCAAGTAGGGTAACGACTTCACCTGCATGAACATCGAAGTTCACACCATGCAGGACTGAGCCATCGCCATAGCCCCCCTCAAGGCCCCTTACCTGCAAAAGAGCAGGTGGCAAGGAAGGTGGGTCTGCTGCCATATCAAACATGACCGGCCCCGATATATGCCTCGATCACACGCGGATCGGCCGACACCGTGGCATAGTCGCCATGCGACAGGATTGCGCCGCGCGCCAGAACCGTGATGGTGTCCGACAGAGCAGCAACCACCGAGAGATTGTGCTCGACCATCAGAATTGTCCGATTTGCCGAAGATGTCCTGATCAGGTCCTCGATTAGTTTGATGTCCCCTTGGCTGACCCCGGCCATCGGTTCGTCCAGCAGCATCAATTCGGGATCGAGCGCCAGCGTGGTCGCAATCTCCAGCGCGCGCTTTCGCCCATAGGGCAGTTCGGCCGCTGCCCTGTCTGCGACGTCGGCCAGATTGACCGCCTCCAGCAGTTCCACGGCTCTTGCGTCAAGCGCATGGAGCGCCTTCTGCGGCCGCCAGAAATCGAAGTTATCGCCACGTTTGCGTTGCAGCGCGACTCGGACATTCTCGAGGACCGTCATATGGCCGAAAACGGCCGAGATTTGAAATGAACGAACCAGGCCCAAACGCGCGACATCTGCGGGGCGCATCCGGGTGATATCGCGCCCGCGGTAGGAAATCGTGCCACGGGAAGGTTGCAGGAATTTTGTAAGAAGATTGAAAAGGGTTGTCTTGCCCGCGCCATTCGGCCCGATCAATGCGTGAACAGAACCGCGGCGGATATCGAGATCCACCTGATCGACAGCGCGGAAACCAGCAAAGTCTTTTCCAAGTCCGCGAGCCGAAAGTATTATGTCATTGTGCATTCAGCGCTCATCACCGGAGATTTATGGGACGCTTTTCAAGCGCGTTGCAGCACCGTCGGATTTGCGTCTTTCCGGGACAAGCACAGCGCTCCTAGAACGCCGGGTAACGCTAGCAGCAGCGATCGGCCGATCAATCGATGTTTCCAACAATTTCGCCAAATGAAATTCGCCCTGCGCATCCGTGAAGGATTCATTTCCTACTCGCCACGATGAGGGCCGCACCGGCTTGATCGAGCTGATCCGATAAGGGGACGGTCTGCTTCCTCCTCAGGAAGAAGAAAGCCGGTGCAGTCGTAGAAACTGTGTCCGTGATAGTAGCTGACCGACGACGATGTTCGGGTTTGTGACCTGCTTGTCGAGCGTGATGCCCCTGAAAGGGCTCTCGAAGAAATTCCTCTGTGAGTACCTTTTGCATGCAAGCCGCCTGCGCGGCATTGGACCGTTTGCGAAATGCGAGCGAAGAGGTGCAAACGACCTTAAGGTCGCCTGTGTGCAGCTTCTCGCATCAGATACGCGAAAGAATGTCTTGGGATTAGCGCCAATTCCGCTTTCCGTGGCGGTGGAACAGCGGATGCGAACACGTTTGGTCTTGTCCATACCCTTTGACGACATACCCGCTCCAGAAGCACCGCACTGGTCTTGTCAAGCGGTTGGCCGGGCTCTAGGCCAGGGGCCGACCGCCGTCGACCGGAATGATAACACCGGTCACGAAACGAAGGTGGGTTGCGGCCGCCAATACGGCCTCGGCGACATCGTCGGGCGTGCCCAGTCGCCCCAGCGGCGTGCGGTTTGCCTGTTCGTCCCGCCAGGATTCGTCACGGCCCTTGATGAAGTCGGTGTCGACGACGCCGGGCGAGACCGACACGACCCTGATTCTCGGGGCCAGGGCACGCGCCAGCGACTTGGTCAAATTGTCGACAGCGGCTTTCGACGCACAATAGGCGACGTTGCTTCCCATGGCGGTGACCCCTGCGATCGACGAGATGTTGACGACAACCCCGCTGCCGGTGCGGTCGAGCAGCGGCCGCATGGCCCGCGTCGCAGCGATCACACCGCGCACGTTGACGCTGAAGATGCGGTCGATCAGTTCGTCGTCCAGGCTGTCGAGGTCCGGGTGTGGCACGAAGCGGGTTGTCCCGGCGCAATTGACCAGGACATCCAGCTGGCCAACGCTTTTCTCGATCCGACCGGCAAGGCGCGCGAGGCAATCGCTGTCCGTCACGGTCGCCTCGGCGACAAAGTGACCGCCGGGCGCCAGTGACGAAACCAGATCGTCGGCCACCTGCCGCGAACGGTTGTAGCCGATGACAACCGAAGCCCCTTCCGCAGCAAGCCGCGATACGATCCGCGCGCC
The DNA here is from genome assembly GCF_020165235.1 of Mesorhizobium sp. CA13. Lineage (NCBI taxonomy): Bacteria > Pseudomonadati > Pseudomonadota > Alphaproteobacteria > Hyphomicrobiales > Phyllobacteriaceae > Mesorhizobium > Mesorhizobium sp. CA13. The sequence continues at coordinate 283,808 of NZ_JAIUHS010000002.1, forward strand.
GATACCGCCGGTTGCTCCGGTGACCAGGGCGACCTTGCCCGTGAGTGTGCCTGTCATGGCCGTCTCCTGAGTGTCAAACTCCGGTGCTTCGCTTATGGGCGGCCAGCGCCATGAGATTGTGGTCGCGCCAGGCGCTGCGTTCGGCGAGTTGGGATGCGGACAACTTTTCGCGGCGCGCTTCCTCGGCCTTGGCAATCAGCCCTTCCGACCAGGGGGCCGGATCGCGCCTGGCGAGGGCGATCGAATGGTAGAGCGGTCCCAGACGTCTCGCATAGTCCGCGATCCCGCCGGGCGCATTCAGGTCGATCGTCTCGAAAGGCCCCATGAAGGACCACCGGTAGCCGAGCCCATGCGACACCGTAAGATCAATATCGGCGGCACTTGCCACGCCCTCCTCGAGCAGGGCCCAGGCTTCGTTCAGCAATGCCCCCTGAAGCCGGTTGAGGACGAACCCTTCGACTTCCTTGCGCACAATGACGGCAGCCTGCCCCATGGCCTGCATCTGCACCCGCAGCCACGCAACGGCCTCCGCATCGGTCCAGGACGCCGGGACCAGTTCCACCAACGGGATCAAATGCGGTGGATTGACGGGATGAGCGACAAGAAAACGCCGGCGGTTGGCACAGGCCCCGGTGAAGGCCGAGGCCGGAATGCCGGAGCTGGAGCTGCCTACGACCGCGTCGGGCCGCATCGCCCGGTCAATCTCCAGACAGACCGCCTCCTTGATGTTGCGCACTTCCAGCACCGACTCCTGGATGTAGTCGGCGTCCGCTACCGCACCCTCCAGCGTATCGACAACGTTCAGCCGCCGCATGACTGCATCGACAGCATCGACCAGCCCGGCCTCTTGCATATCGGCAAGACTAGCCCGGATCTTGTCGAGCACCGCGGCGCGGATGTCGGCGCTGCCGTCATAGATGATCACATCATGGCCAGCCCTGGCGAAGACGATCGCCCAGCCACGGCCGACCAGTCCGGCACCGACAATGGCGACCTTGCGGATTGCATCCATCATTGCACCCGCGACGTCTCGCCGTCCGCGAGGCAAATTTCGGTGATCCGCAGGCCATCCTGAGTGATGCGGGACGGGAACCGGTCCTTCAGCCGCTCTTCGTGGATGGGAATGACCCGCCGCGCTTCATGGCCCACCTGCTTCATCATCTCCTCGGTGGCGAGAACGAGATTGGTCTGGCTGCCGACCGCAAGCCCCACCGGAACGTAGAGCGTCTCGATGTCGACGGCAGCTCCCGAGCCCTCGATGTTGTCGAAGACGTAGACCAGATCGCCAGCCAGCACCCAAGTGTCGTCCTTGCCGTTGCGTATGGTGACCCACATCGATCCGTAGGTATGGCTGTCAAAGGCGGCATGGAGATCGATGTCGGGCAGGACGTCCTGTTTCGCTCCGTCGATCGTCACCAACCGCTTCTGACGGGCCAGGTCGACGCCGCGCACGATGTCGCCGGGGTCGACGGCTACGTTCATCCAGCGCATGCGATCCGGCAGCGACATCGCCCAGACCCACTTCGCGATCTCCCTCTCCTGGACGTAGAAGGTCGCATTCGGGAAGTCCTCGACATTGCCGAAATGGTCGAAATGCGCGTGCGTGACGAAAACCGTGTCGACGTTCTTGGGCGAGAGGCCGATTTCGCCAAGAACGGCCTCTGGCGAGTGCCAGTTCTCGACGCCAAATTTGTCCGCGAGATGCTTGCCGTAGTCCTTGTTGTTGTAACCGACATCGACCATCGCGACGCGACCGTTGCCCTTGATCAGCGCGTAGCAGTAGGGAAGCTTGACGTAACCCTGGTTGTGGGCGCCGTAGAGCACGCCACTCTTGTGGTAGTTGCTGACATAGCTATACTCAAGCACCCAGATCGAATATTGGCCCATTGCTTCCTCCCTGTTGTCGCCAACGCTGCGCACAGCTGCAGCAGGCGTGATTGAAATCGACCGGCGTCATACCGGCCCGCGGTTCCGACGCCGCCTGCAGCCCGGCGTAGGCGCCTTTGATCCTCTGCCCGGCCCGGTCGAGCTCCTGCTGCCAGTCGCGCCGCAGTCGGGCCGAACCGAAATCGTCCAGGACCTCGCCCAGCGTTGCATGAGCGGCCCGCAGACGCGCGCAATGGCTTTCGAGCCCATGCGGCGCCTGCAAGGCGCCCAGCCGCTGCTCCATCTCCGTCCACCGTTCGCGGGCCACCGGAATGTCAGGCAGGTCGAGCACGTCGCGGCGTCCGCCGGCCTGAGCCAGGACCAGCAGGCCGGCGAGTTGGCCGATCAGCCGGCGCAGGCCTTCGTAGACGGGGCGGGTTGCCACGACGTAGCGGACGATGGCTTCGTCGGCCAACGCGGCACCGTTGACGGCCGCGACGGGTTCCTCGCTTCCGGTGACGGAGACATGGGGCGCCGCGACGACCTCGCAGTCATAACGGTGGACGCTTACCGCCCGCTCGAAGAAGCGCTTTCCGGAGATATCAGCCATGGTGCCTTTTTCGCGTCGTCGCGCGCTCGATCACCGCGCCGGGCGGGATTAGTTGGACGATCGGCTCCCGGCCGGAATTCGTGCTCAGTTCCTTCGCCAGGCTGACCGTGGCCTCGAGCATCTGGTCGATGGGCTGCCGGACGGTCGTCAGCCCGTGTGAGGGCCAGTGGGCCATCTCGATATCGTCGAAGCCGACGATCGAAATGTCGTCCGGCACGCCGAGGGCCAGCTCTCGCCGCACGCCGTCGAGAAAGCCGATGGCGAGAATATCGTTGGCGCAGAAAACACCGTCGGGAACCTCTTTCAGGTCACGCAGCTTGCGCGCCGCTTCGTAGCCGGCATGATAGCTGAACTGGCCTGCCTCGATAACCGCCGGCGCGGCGAGGCCGCGCTCGACGGCGCGTTCGCTGAAGCCCCTGTGGCGCGCGACATTGGTGGAGGCATCGGGCAAGGCGGCGATGTAGGCCAGGCGCCGGTGGCCGGTATCGACGAGATAGTCGGCGATGCTGCGGCCGCCGCGTATGTTGTCGCAGGAAATGCCGAACGCGTGGTCGTCGGCCGAGAGCCGGTTGAAAAAGATCACCGGAGTGCCGGCTCTACGGCATTCCTGCGCGGCCGCCGAAGACAAGGTGGCCGCCAGGATGATGGCAAGATCTGGCTGGTAGTTGAGCAGCAGGCGTAGCGCCTGGTCGACGTCTCCCGACTGGTCGGCGGCGACGAGCATCACGTTCATGTCGATGGCGCGAAGGGCGGTGGTCAGCCGCGTCAGCACTTCCGGATAGAACGGGTTCTTGATGTCCGCGACGACGATACCCACGATACGCGTCTTCTTGGTGATGAGGCTGCGCGCGAAAGGATTCGGCGAATAGCCGATCTCCCTCGCACGGTTCAGCACCAGGTCCCGCGTATCCTTGGCGATCACGGCATCGGCGTGAAAGGCCCTGGATACGGTCGAAACAGACATGCCGAGATCGCGCGCCAGATCCTTCACGGTCAGGCGGGGCTTGCTGTTCTTGTTGCGGGCGATGATCGACATGAAAACTCCGTTGGCGCGCTGGCTTAGGCCTGGTTGCGACCTCCATAGCGGCGGACCCGGATGTTCGCCTGCTCGGCATGCCCATAGAACCCCTCGAGGACACACAGGCGCGAACAGTACTCGCCTATCATGGCGCTCGCTTCGTCGGTCAGGACGCGCTGATAGGTGCAGGTCTTGATGAACTTGCCAACCCACAAACCGCCTGTGTAGCGGGCCGCCTTCTTGGTGGGCAGCGTATGGTTGGTGCCGATGACCTTGTCGCCATAGGCAACATTCGTGCGCGGTCCCAAAAACAGAGCGCCGTAATTGCGCATGTTGTCGAGGAAGTAGTCCGGATCGCGCGTCATGACCTGGACGTGCTCGGATGCGACCCGGTCGGCCTCCGCGACCATCTCCTCATAGGAAGCGCAGACAATCACTTCGCCATAGTCCGCCCATGCCTTGGTGGCGATCTCGGCGGTCGGCAGGATCTTCAGCTGCCGCTCGATCTCGGCCAGGGTGTCGCGCGCGAGCTTCTCCGAGTTTGTCAAAAGCACGGCGGGACTGGTTGGCCCGTGCTCGGCCTGGCCGAGCAGATCGGTCGCGCAGATCTCACCGTCGACACTGTCGTCGGCTATGACCAGCGTCTCGGTCGGGCCGGCGAACAGGTCGATGCCGATGCGGCCGTACAATTGCCGCTTGGCTTCAGCGACGAAGGCATTGCCAGGACCGACGAGCATGTCGACGCGGCCGATGGTTTCGGTTCCGAGCGCCATGGCGCCGACGGCCTGCACACCGCCCAGAACGTAGATCTCGTCCGCGCCGGCCATGTGCATTGCGGCCACGATGGCCGGATGCGGACCGCCCTGGAACGGCGGCGCGCAGGCGATGATCTTCTTCACCCCGGCGACCTTGGCCGTCACCACGCTCATATGCGCGGAGGCGACCATCGGGTATTTCCCGCCAGGCACGTAGCAGCCGACTGTTTCCACGGGAATGTTCTTGTGGCCGAGGACAACGCCGGGAAGCGTTTCCACTTCGAGGTCCTGCAAGCAGGCGCGCTGCTTCTCGGCGAAATTGCGAACCTGGGCCTGGGCGAAGCGAATATCCTCGATGTCGCTTGCCGACACCTTGGACATCGCCTGCTCGATCTCGCTGTCGCTGAGCCGGAAGGTGGGCGGCGACCATTTGTCGAAACGCTCCGACAACTCCCGGACAGCGGTATCGCCTCGCTTTTCTATGTCGGCAAGGATCGTTTCGACGGTCGTCCGGACGGCCGCATCGCTCTGGGCGACAGCTTCGGGATCCCTGCCCCGCTTCAGAAAAGTCGGCATATTCTCATCCTTATGTTGAGTCAGGTGGGCGGCAGGATGCCGTCCACCTGTTGCATTGCTGATCGTCAGGGTTTTACCGTCGGCTCGATCTTGGTGAGCTTGTATTCGTCGGCCGGAGCCTTGCACGACGAGCAGTTGATGCCGGGCGCATCGGGCGCCTGCTTCACGTCCGCGGGCAACGCCTGAATGGTCGCTCCTGGCGTTGGCTTGCCCTCGAGCGCCGACTGCAGCGACAGCTCCGGCAGCAAATCGGGATTGAAGACCTCGGTGACGAAGGAACTCGGGACCTTGTCGGACGGGAAAACATTGCACCCGTCGGCGAACGTATCGCCCTTGCAAGGTTTGACTTGATCCGCTGGCACCCATGGCAGCGGATACTCGATGTTCATCGGCTTCAGGTCGCGCTTCTTGGTCAGGATCTCCATCATCAGCTTGAAGGCATAGCCTGACGTAGCAGGCGGCGAACCGGCGGATACCCCCTTGAGACCCATGCCTTGCATCTTCGGGTCTGCCAGTCCGAGACGAAAACCATCCGAGTTCTCGCCGGTCATCGGAACCAGTTTGTTGCCCTTGTCGAGCAGCGCTTGTACGGCGCCGTATTCGCCCGCCTGAGCCCAGATGCCGTCGACGTCGGGATGCGCGGCGAGAGCCTTGGCTGTCTCCTGCTGTGTGGTGCGGTCATCCCAGTAGGAGTAGTATTCCGCGACGACCTTGATGCCGGGATACTGGTTGAAAATGTGCATCGCGCCGTCGGTGTGGCGCTTATCCACCGAGTTGCCCGGGACGCCACGGCTCAGGAAGATCTTGCCCTTGCCTCCCAGGATATTGACCAAGGCCTGAGCGGTGTTCTCGCCGAAGCCTGCGGTGATATAGCTGACATTGTATGCGCAAGGCTCGGTCACCGTGGCGTCGTACATGAAGAAGAGCACGCCCTTCTGGCAGCCGCGATGGACCGTGCGGTTCAGCGCCGTCGAGGAGATCGGGAAGCTGATGATGCCGTCGGCGCCAGCCTGTATCATGCTTTCATAGGCCGAGATCTGAGCCTGGGGGTCGGTTCCCGAGATGACTTCCTTCAGCTCCACCGTCTTGTCGTAGGGCGGCGTCTGCGCCAACGCCTTGACGATGTTCGCAGCCTCCGACTGCCACGAATTGCCGCTGTAGCTCAGCGACAGATATATCTTGAACTTCTTGTCCTGCGCTTGGGCATGGTCGACAACCGTCCCAACGCCCATGGCGGTGGCAAGCGTCAGCGACGCGGCCAGTCCCAGTCTTTTTAACAGCCTCATTTCGATCAACCTCCCGTTGGAATTTGGCCCTTGCAGGTGCCGGACCAAGGCTTGTGAGAACGTTCTCACAATTGGACAAAACACATTTCACGCACAGGCATGGTCACCTCCTCCGCGTCAGCATTCGATTTCCGAGATCGGCCAGGAATTCACCGCGCAGCACCAGCAGGGCGGCGACAATGATTGCGCCCTCTATGACGGTGCGCCATCCTTCGTCGAGGCCGATGGCGGAGATAACGGTGCCAAGCGTCGTCAGAAGAATTGCGCCGCCGACCGTCCCGATGAAAGTTCCGCTGCCGCCGAGGATCGAGGAGCCGCCGACGACGACGGCAGCGATGGAAGGCAGCATGTAGCTGTCGCCCATCCTCAGCGTCGCCCCGTTCGAATAGCCCACCAGCATCATGCCGACGAACCCTGCGCAGGTGGCACTGATCGCATAGGGGACGAGCTCGAGCCGATTGACAGCGATGCCGGCGATGAGGGCGGCGTTCCTGTTGGTGCCAAGGGCGTAGAGCCGGCGGCCGAGCGCAGTGAAGTTCTGCAAGAACCAGCCCAACAGGATGAAAGCGACGGTGAAGTAGATGACCAGCGGCACGCCGAGGAACCATTCCTTCATCAGCCACAGCAAGACGGACGGGGAACCCCCGCGCGGCGTCCCGCTGGTATAGCCGAGCGCCACCGACGCCACGACGATCGAGGTCGCCATGGTCATGATGAAGGGAGGAACTTTCAGCCAGACAATTCCCAGTCCGCTGATCGTGCCGACCAGCGCGCAAATGACCAGGATGGCCGGCAGCATGTACCAGATGCCGGCGTTGCCGTTACCAATCCAGGTCGTCGTCAACACGCCGCCGAGCGTGATGAGGGCGGGGACCGATAGGTCAAGCCCGCCGATCAGGATGACGAGCCCTTGCCCGAACGACAAGACGATCAGGAAGGACGCGAGGATAAGAACCGTCAGCACCTGATCCCAGGAACCCAGCGCCGGACTGATGAAGCGCGAGCACACCACAAGCACGATGCTCAGCCCAAACACCACGAGCGTATTGACCACCTCCCGGTCGAGCCTTTGCCTGCCGCGCCGGTCGGAATCGGCCTCGAAACGCGTCGCGACGTCCTTATGCGCGTTCACCGGATCTCTTCCTTCTTGAGCAGGCGCGCCACGGCGCTGCCGAACACGATCGCAAGCACCAGCACGAAACCTTGGAATATGCCGGTGTAGAAGGACGAGACCCCACCCGAGAAAAGCACCTTCTGCAAAAGCATCAGCGTACCGGCGCCCACGATCGAGCCAATGAGGCTGCCCCGGCCGCCGCTCAACGGCGTGCCGCCGAGCGCCACCGCGGCAAAGGTGAGCATCAGGAATGGCGTGCCGGCTGTCGGATTTCCTGTCGCCGTCTGGGCGCTCAGCATGAAGCCGGCGACGCCGTAGAGGATGCCGGCGCCGACAAAGGCCGTGATGCGTACCCCTGCCACGGGCACGCCGGAGAAGCGAGCCGACTGCTCGTCGGCGCCGATCGCATAGAGGCCGATCCCGGTATTGGTCCGCCGGAAGGCAAGCCAAAGCGCGATGGCGGCAACCAGAAACAGCCCGGCGATCGGGATGATGCCGAACAGGGTGTCGGTCAGCGTGTAGGTGACGAAGTCGGCAACCATACCGCCAGGCGCGTCCAGGATAACCAGCGCAAGCCCCTGGCAGACGATCATAGTGCCGAGCGTCGCCGCGATGGTCTGAAGCCCAAGCCTGGCCACGAGAATGCCGTTGATTGCACCGACGGCAGCGCCGATCGCGCAGCACATCAGGAGGCTGGCCAGTGCACCGCCCGGACCGTCCAACGGATAGACCGCCATAAGCACATTCGTCAGCGAGACGACGCCCGCGACGGACAGGTCGAAGCCGCGGCTGATGACGACCAGCGTCTCGCCCGCTGCCGCGAGCGCCAATGGCGTCGAGTTGTTGACGAGGTCGGTGAAGGTGTAGACCGAAAGCGCATCCGGTTGCCAGAACGCGTAGAGCGCATAAAGCAGGACATAGATCATCGCCACGATGCCGGTGCCGCTGATGACAGCCCTCCATAATGCGGAGCGGCGGGGCGCGGGATTTGCCTGGACCGCGGTCATGCAGCCACTCCATTCACCGCGCCCGCAGCGTGGCCGATCAGCGCGCCGACGATAGTCGGCTCATCGATGGCATCGCCTTGATATTCGGCGAAGACGCGGCCGCCATAGAGCACCATGCAGCGATGCGCGAGATGGACGAGTTCCGGCAGTTCGGACGAGTAAAAGAGCACCGAGCCGCCCTCGGCGGCGAACTTCCGGATCGCCTCATAGATCGACTGCTTGGTTCCGACGTCAACTCCACGCGTCGGATCGAAAAGCAGTAGAGTGCGCGCGCCCGTCATCATGACGCGCGCCAGGAGCGCCTTCTGCTGGTTGCCACCGGAAAGCTCGTCGATCTTGAACTCCAGATAGCGCTCCTGCAGTTCGACCGCCTCAGCGGTTTTTTTCGCGATGCGACGCTCGCTGGCCGGCCAGACGACGCCGCCCTGCGCGATACGCGAAATGATAGGCAACACCATGTTGCTGGCGGTGCTGAGGCCAGCGAAAATCCCTTCCGACTTGCGGTCCTCCGGCAGGTAGGCAAGGCCGTTGCCGAAATGGAGCGCTGCGCCCGGACCGGCGATCTGGGCGGGCACGCCGTCAATCTCGATGCCGCCGCTTTTCGCCTTGGAGAGGCCGACCATCGTCCTGAACAGGTCGCGCTGCCCCTGCCCCTCGAGCGCGGCGATGCCGACGATCTCACCTCGCCTGACATCAAACGACACGTCGCGCAAGATGCCGCCGGAGAGGCCCCGAACACTGAGCGCGACGGGCGCGGTGTCGGGGATCGAGGGCTGCGAGGCGGTCGTCTCACGCGCGCTGCGGCCGACCATCATCTCGAAAATATTCTCATCCGAAGCGCCGGACAACTCGACCGTGCCGATGCTGCGGCCATTGCGCAGGATGGTGGCGCGCGAACATAGGGTGCGCACCTCGCCGAGGCGGTGGGAAATGTAGAGGATGGCGGTCTGCAGGTTCTTCTGCCGGCGCACGAGCTCAAACAGCCATTCGACGTCCGCCAGCGCGGCCGTCGGCTCATCGAGGATCAGCAGCTTCGAGGCATGGGTGAAGGCGCGCACGATCTCAAGCCGCTGACGATCCGAAAGCGAAAGCACGCCGACCGGCGTGTCGGGATGAAAGTGGGAGAGACCGTAGTCGTTAAGAATCTTGCCAGCTGATGCCGTGGCGGTGCGGCGCGAGACGAGACCTAGCTTGCCCTTGGGCATTTTCGGCAGCACGAGATTCTCGGCGATGCTGAGATTCGGCAGCAGGCTGAGTTCCTGAAAGGCCGTCGCCACGCCCTGCGCCCGCGCATCAACGATGCCATGCGGCGCATAAGGCTTGCCGAAGATCGACATGGATCCGCCGTCAGGCGTCACGACGCCGCTGAGGATTTTCACGAGCGTCGATTTGCCGGCGCCGTTCTCGCCCAACAGCGCATGGACTTCGCCTGGCCGCAGATCAATGGAGACGGAATCGAGTGCGACTGTCGGTCCGTAGGATTTTGCAATGTTCGCGATGCGAACAGCCAGCCGGATCTCGTCGGTACCCATACCTCCTCCCGAAAGGTAAGTCCGCCGCAGCGGTGAGAACGTTCTCTGAGAACGTTCTCACTAATCCACAGGCACCGCCGGTTTGTCAATGTGAATCGTTCATTCTTTACCCTACGGACCAGGCTCCCGATCTCCGGGCGGCACTTTGTCGTCTTTGGAAGTGGCCGAGCCGGCGCCTTTTTTCCGGGGTTGGTCTGGGGTCGCACGCCGGGATGGATTCTGCCCATCGGACTGATGCGTTTTCTCATTCACCTCGCCTGAAGGGCGCGTCAGGCCTTGCCCGGACGCCGGCGGCTTGTTGCCTGCGGCGTCCTGGGAGAATGAATCGGCGGGATCGCCGTCGCTCCTGGCAGGATATTTGGTGGCACCAGTTTCGCGGCGATTTTCGTGTCCAGTCATGGCCCGGTCCTCCTTTGGCAGAGTCATAACCTGGTTTCGACCGGCAGGTTCCAGCGGCTAAGCCGGAAGCGCGGATTTGAATCCGCCGCCGCCCCTATGGCCGGAAACCAATTTGGCGGCGCTGCGTTGACCCCTGGATCAGATCCCCCAACAGCTTCGGAGAAAATCCATGCTCGACCGCAGCGGAAGCGCCGTCCTGACGACCGATAGTCTCTGACAACGGGCAGCAACATGGCTCGCATCGAGCGCGGACATTGTTTCTGCGGTGCCGTCACGGCGGTGATGGAAGGAGAGCCCTTCTGGATCTGCTTCGACCATGACGACGATTGCCGACGGGCGATCGGCGGACCTATGACCATCTGGATCGGCTATCGTCCGCACCAGGTCGAACTGACCGCCGGAAAGCCGAAGACCTTTTCGAAGACGAAGGGGGTCGTCCGCTCCTTCTGCGCCGATTGCGGTACCTCGATCTTCTATGCCGACGAAGGCCTGCGAGAAGAACTCTATGTCTCGATCGGCTTCATGGACGCGCCGGAGCGGTTTCCGCCACAGGCACAGGCCTATTGGGATATGCGCCTGCCATTCATCGAAATGGCCGACGGCTTGCCCCGCGTCGACGGCTACACGAGGCGCCGCGATCCAGCCTTGGGCAATCCGCGCGACCGTTGATGGCCCTCAAACAGAACCGCTCTACTACAAGGCCCAGGCTATTGCCCGATCAGGGTCAGGCCGAAGAGAATGGCCAGCCACAGGCCCACCGCCGCGACCGCAAGCCTGGGGAGGATGCCCTCGCCCGCAAGATGCATGAACAGCAGCGCGATCACCACTGTCTTGGCAGCCGCCGCGGCGAGGTTGATCGCGGAATTGAATCCGCCGAGGTCGACAAACGAAGAGCCGACGGTAAGCGCCAGCAAGGCGAGCAGCGCGAGATAGGCGAATGTGAGCTTGGCGAGGTCGCTCATCGTCGTCAGGCCCGGTTGATCAGATAGAGGACCGGGAACAGGAACACCCAGACGATGTCGACGAAATGCCAGTAGAGTCCGATCGCCTGCACGCGGCGCGCCCGGCTGGCCTGCGCGGTCCCCGGCCAGAGCAACAGCATGCCGGCGATCACCGCGATGCCGCCTATCAGATGCAGCGCGTGCAGCGATGTCATGGCGAAATAGAGCGCGAAGAAGAACTCGGCATGGGCCGGATCGGGGCCTGCGAAGCTGAATGGCGCGCCAAGCACCGGCGCCAGGCCCTCGCTGAATTCCTTGCCGTATTCGATCGCCTTGATCACCAGGAACATGCAGCCAAGCAGGCTCGTGGACATCAGGGCCCAGAAGGCGGGCCGCCAACGCCGCGCCGCGGTGAACATATGGGCAAGCGCCATCGCGAAACTGCTGGTGATCAGGACCGCCGTATTCAGCGTGCCGAGCGGCAATGACAGATGCTGCGACGCCGCGGCGAATGCCGCACCATAGCTTAATCGGGCGTAGAGGAACACCAGCACGATCGCGCCGAACAGCATCGCCTCGGAGCCGATGAAAATCCACATGCCGAACGCATCGGCGGCCTTCTCGCGGGCCCGTGTGTCGAAGGCAATGCTTTCGGTCGGCCCGCTCATGAGGCTTCGTCCCTGTGCGGGCTGAACGTCTCGTGCCTCAGGCCTTTCATGGCATAATCATAGGCCGGCCGCCTGACCACCGGCATGGTGTCGAAATTATGCGGGGGCGGCGGCGAAGCCGTCTGCCATTCAAGGCCGGTCGCGCCCCACGGGTTGGCCGGCGCCCGCGCGCCGCGAAACAGCGACCAGCCAAGATAGAGCAGCGGCATCAGGTAGCCGACGGCCAGCACGACTGCACCGGCGGAGGACAATACGTGCCAGAACTGAAACTCCGGCGGGTAGGTGTGATAGCGCCGCGGCATGCCGAGAAAACCGAGCACGAATTGGGGAAAGAAAGTCAGGTTGAAGCCGAGGAAGGTCACGGTCGCGGCGATGCGGCCCCAGGTTTCGGAATAGACGCGGCCGGTGATCTTCGGCCACCAGAAATGCAATCCCGCCATATAGGCCGTCACCATGCCGCCAACCATGATGTAATGGAAATGTGCCACGACGAAATAGGTGTCATGAACGTGGACGTCGACGGCGAGAGCGGCCAGGAACAGGCCGGCCAGCCCCCCGAAAGTGAACAGCGCCAGGAAAAACAGCGCATAAAGCATGGGCGTCTCGAAAGTGATCTCGCCCTTGCGCAGCGTCAGGGTCCAGTTGAACACCTTTATCGCCGAGGGGATCGCGACGCAGAACGACAGGAACGAGAACACGATGCCGGCATAGGCCGACTGGCCTGATACGAACATATGGTGCCCCCAGACCAGGAAGCCGAACACGGCAATCGCCATCGAAGACATTGCCACCGCCTTGTAGCCGAACAGCGGGCGCTTGCTGAAGCAGGGCAGCACTTCGGAAACAACGCCCATGCCGGGCAGGATCATGATGTAGACCGCGGGGTGCGAGTAGAACCAGAACAGATGCTGGAACAGCAGCGGGTCGCCGCCCAGAGCGGGATTGAAGATGCCGATACCGAAGGCACGCTCCAGCACGATCAGGATCAGCGAGGCGGCCAGCACCGGCGTCGCCAGCACCATGACCAGCGCGGTGGCATACATCGTCCAGACGAAGATCGGCAGCCTGAACCAGGTCAGCCCCGGGGCCCGCAGCGTGTGGACGGTGACGATGAAATTGATGCCGGTCATGATAGTCGAGAAACCGACGATGAAGACGCCCAGCGCGGCCATCGATACGAAGCCGTTGGCATAGAGCGTCGAGAGCGGCGTGTAGAAGGTCCACCCCGTGTCGACGCCGCCGGCGAGTACCGCGGCCAGGGCAAAGGCGCTGCCGAAGATGAACACGTACCAGCTGGCGAGATTGAGCCGCGGAAAAGCGAGATCGCGCGCGCCGATCATCAGCGGCAGCAGGAAATTGCCGAGCGTCGCGGGGATCGACGGCACCAGGAAGAACCACACCATGATGATGCCATGCAGGGAAAACAGCCTGTTATAGACATCGTCAGACACCAGATCGCCCGCAGGCGACGCGAGTTCGATCCGCATCATCACGGCGAAGGCGCCGCCAAGAAAGAAGAATGCCGTCAGCGACATCAGGTAGAGCCAGGCGACGCGCTTGTGGTCGGTGGTCAAGAGCCAGGCGGCAGGTCCGGCCTCCCCATGCAGATAGCTCGACGGCGCCAAGGCTTGCCTGCTCATTGGGTCGCCCCACTTTCCCTGGTTGCCCGCGGTGACAGGGATTTCAGGTAAGCCAAAAGCATCTGCAACTCCTGCTCGTCGACAAGACCGTCGAAACTCGGCATCACGGGCTCATATCCCGCGGCGATCTCCTTCTTCGGATTGAGGATGGAATCGCGCAGATAACGTTCGTCGGCAATGACGGTCTGTTGATTGTCCAAGGCCACCGGCCGTCCGAAGACCCCGGCCAGATCCGGCGCCCTCACCTTGCTGGAATTGCCATGACAGCCGGAGCAGCCGAGCGCGCGGAAGAGTTTTTCGCCGTCGGCGGCAAGCGTTTCGCCCTGGCCCTGGTTGCCCAGCCACGCCGCATATTCTTGCGGCGGCATCACGGTCACCCAGCCGCCCATCTCCGAATGCTGGGTGCCGCAATATTGCGCGCAGAACAAATGATACCGTCCGGGCTCGCTGGCGATGAACCAGACATGCGTCGTGCGTCCCGGCACCGCGTCCTGCTTGACCCGGAAGGCAGGTACGAAGAATGAGTGGATCACGTCCTGCGATGCCAGCGACACGATCACCGCCTTGCCGACCGGCACATGCAGTTCGTTGATTTCACGCTGACCGCCAGGATGACGGAACTCCCACATCCATTGCTTGCCGAGGCCGGCGATCTCGAGCGCGTCGAGCGGTGGGTGCTCGCGGCGCAGGAACAGCACGGCTCCCCATCCGAAGATGGTGAAAGCGATCAGCAGGCTGGCGACTGTCCAAGTGACCTCGAGCGGCGTGCTGCGCGCACGCTCCCCCGTTCGCTCCACCTTGGAGCCGGCGCGATATTTGACGGCGTAGAAAACGACCAGGCTGGTCAGGAAGACGCCCAGCGCGACGGTGAAGGCAAGCAGCACATAAAACAGCGCGTCGACACTGCTGGCAATCGAGGAGGCCTGCGGCGGCGTAAAGGGGATGCCGAACGTCAAATCGGCCTCCTTCGCGAAAGTACGAGGATGGTGACGCCAAGGCCAAGCAGCGTCGCCATGCCTGTCACCTTCACGACTGCCCAGATCGCTGGCGTGTACTGGCCCTTTGACGCGTCGAAGCCGGCACACAGTAGAAAGACGTGATCGGCGATGGAGCCAAGCCGCCCGGCCGACGCCTCGACCAGGGCAAGCCTGAGGTCCCGCGGCTCGAACCTCAGCGCCGGAAGGACTTGCGCGATCCGGCCCTGCGGCGTCAGCGCGATGACCGCGATCGGGTGGACATATTGCGAGATCCGGTCGCGCGGATCGAATGTGACCCCGGCCTCCGCGGCAAGGGCCGCGCCAGCGCCATCCTCGCTGGTCAGGAAGCGCCACGCGGACAGCCCTATCTGACCGGCGGACCGCCCGACTTCGGCTTGGATGGACGCCGCATCCGCGACGGTTTCGGAAGCATCTATCGAGACGAAGAGAGCGTGGTAGGTCGCAGGATCGAGGCCGGTCTTGTTCAGATCCGAGGCAACCGCCTGCTGGGTCACGCCGCAGAGGTTGGGGCATTTGTCGTAACCGAAGATGAGCAGCGCCGGCCGCCCGCCGAGGATGCCGGAAAGCGTCTGCCGTCCGCCCGAAGCCTCACGGAAGACCGTGCCGAGGCTGAGCTGCGCGCCGATCTGCGGGTCGAAAGCCGGCCGCGCGCAAACGCCGGCGGTCATGGCAGCCAGGAGCACGAGCGGCAGGACTGAACGCCTCATGGCCTCGCCCCCGTGGCCGGTGCGGCCTGGTGCTGCGGCGTCGTGGCGTTTGGCTGCGCCGCGTCCGCATTGGCGCGGCAAGTGCCGGCCTGCGGCGCACGCGGAACCTGGCCTTCGAGCAAGGCACAGTCCTCACCGGCCGCAGCGGGCGTTCCCGCCCAGTCCGGCAGCCCCTGCGCGGCGACCAGCTTCATGGCGTCATCGATCGGAATGCGCGCGATGCCGCCATTGCGGTCGACCCAGCCAAGCGTGTCGAGTTCACGGTCTTCCTGCTGACGGAACGCGGCAAGATCGGCCCCGGGAAAATGCTGCAAGGCGGGACCTGCGGCGCTGCCCTTCATCTGCGTGCCCGCAAGTGGCCAGAACGGGGCCGTATCGAAAATCAGTCTCAGCCCAAGCGCGACGAGCGCCAGGAAGACAACCAGGCCGAGACCAAGGAGCACGAGCGCCCTCGGCCAGACATCGCGTGTTTCGGGATGACGCACGACCTTAGCCACGGGCCGGCCTCCCGCGCCAGACAGCGATGCGATCCGGCCTGGTCCAGACATAGACGAAGCATCCGCACCAGATGCCGCCTGCGCCGGCAATTGCCGCGAGATCCAGCCACGACACTCCTGCACCGAGGGCGGATAAAGGCGGGCGGATGCGCCAGGCGACATCGGCGAAATGTCCGGTCAGCAGGAGCGCGCCGAGCCCTATCAGGCCAACGCGGCTGCGCTTGACGGAGCGGTTCAGGAAACCGGCGAAGGGCAAGGCAAATTGCAGCGCGATCAGCAGCCAAAGCAGATACTGCCAGCCATTTCGACCACGGATGACATACCAATGGATTTCGCCGGGCAGGTCGCCGCCCCAGACGACCAGCCACTGCATGAATGCCAGATAGGCCCAGATGAGCATGAAGCCGAACATCATGTTGGCGAGGTCTTCGCCGAGCGCCACGTCCTCCTCGCCACCCGGCGCCGACTCGATCGCGCGGCCCGCCGAAAGCACCGCCAGCGCCAGCCCGCACACGCCGACGACCTCGGCCGCCGCTTCGAGCATCGCATAGATGGTGGAGTAAAAATCCGGCTCTATCGACATCATACAATCGATGGCAAACACCGTCACGGCAAAGCCGTGCGCGACGAGCCCGATGGCGTAGCCGCCGCCAGGCCTGCTTGCAACCCTTTCCGAACCGGGCGCCGTCCAGCCAAGTACAAGCCAGGCCAGCGCCAGCCAGACGAGAGCACAGGCGATGAAACGAACGACGAAGAATGGCACGTTGAGATAGGTCAGTTTCTGGCGCGCCACTTCCGTCAGCGCAGTCGTATCGGCTCCTGCCCAGGGAAGGACCAGATCGGGCCGCGCAAGCACCGGCAGCATCAACAGCAGCGCGACAGGCAAGGTCGCGACGGCCGCCCGCAGCGGCGGCCGCAACGCGTCGCCCCAGCGCCCCCCGGTCAGCCCGTGCACCATGAGCAGGGTCATTGCACCGAGCGGCAATCCGAGCAGGAATACCGCCATCATCAGCCAGCCGGCCAGTGTCGCGCGCGGGGCGACGAACAGCCCGGCCGCGCACAGAGAGAGCCCCGCGGCGGCCACCACGAGCAGCAGGACGAGGTAGCCGTCGGGCCGGGCGGCGCGCTTCATCGTGCTGTCTCCGCATCGAGTTTCGCGCGAAGGGATTCGGGCAGTCTGCCGGCCGCAGCATGACGCGAATATTGCAGCGCCCGGATATAGGCCACGATCGCCCAGCGGTCCCGCGGCTCGACACGCGCGGCATAGGGATACATCGCACCGTAGCCGTTTGTGATGACGTCGTAGAAATGCCGGTCCGGCGCCTTGCGAAGGGCATCCTGATGGTAGGTCGGAGGCGGCGGGAAACCGCGCCTGACCACCATGCCGTGCCCGTCGCCGGTGCGGCCGTGGCAGGGAGAGCAGAAGATATCGAAGCGTTGCTGCCCACGCTGAAGCAGCGCCATGGTGATCGGGTACGGGAATTTGTCCGGCGTCGCCGTCAGGTCGGCGTCGCGCGTCACCGTGCCTTCGACTGGTGTCCTTGCCGACATGCCATCGGCGAACTCTCTGCTGTTTTCGAGCGGATCGTAGCGAGGCTGGTCGGCCATGTCCTGCTTGCAGGCGCCGAGGAGCAGGACAAACGGCAAAAGCAGCCGCGGGTTCATGTCGCCACCTCCTCGACCGTCTCGGCGCCAAGCCGTGTCAGCTGCCCCTTGGTGACGCCCTTGCGGTATTTCGGGTCGGTGGCCTCGATCAGCAGGTAGAACTTGCCGCCGCGCGCGTAGGTAAAGCTCTCGGCGTTGAAGACGGGGTGATAGTATTGCGGCAGCCGGTTCGCGGCCAGCATGCCGAAGAAGCCGGCAAACACGCTGGCCAGGATCGCGGCTTCGAAGGCGATGACCGTGAACGGCGGCCAGGAATGCAGCGGCCGGCCGCCGACATTGACCGGATAGTCGATCTCGACGGAATAAAGGATCAATGCATAGACCAGCACGCCGCCGGCGACGCCGCCGGCCAGCATGACCCACGGCAACCGTGTCTTTCGCATGCCCAATATGTCTATCAGGCCATGCACCTCGAACGGCGAGAACGCATCCATATGCCGGTAGCCCTTGTCGCGCATCGTTTGCGCCGCCCTGGTCAGCGCATCCGGATCGGCGAAAGCCGCGATGACACCATGGACGCTCATGCCGCGCGGCCTTTCTGCTCGGCCAGTTCCTCGACCTCGAAGATGGTGATCGCCGGCAGGATGCGGATGAACAGGAAGACAAGCGCGAAGAAGGTGCCGATCGATCCGAACAGGATGCCGAAATCGAGCCAGGTCAGCGACTGCTCGCCCCAGGACGACGGCAGGTAGTCGCGGCTCGGGCCGGTCACCACGATGATGTAGCGTTCGAGCCACATGCCGATGTTGATGACCAGCGCGATCGAAAACAGCAGCGGCATATTGGATCGCACGCGGCGAAACCAAAGCAGTTGCAGCACCGCGCAATTGCAGAAGAGCATGGTCCAGAACAGCGGTGCATAAGGTCCGACGGCGCGCTGGACCATCATCGCGCGCTCGTAAGGCTCACCCGAATACCAGGAGAAGAACGCTTCCGACGCATAGCCGTAGATGACGATCATGCCAGCCGCGATCATCAGTTTGGCGGCGTTGTCCATGTGGCGCGGCGTGATCAGGTCCTCCACAGCGAATGCCCAGCGCAAGGGAATGGCGATGGTCAGCACCATGGCGAAGCCGGAGAGGAGCGCGCCGGCGACGAAATAGGGCGGGAAGATCGTCGAATGGAAGCCCGGCGTGATGGCGAAGGTGAAATCGAGAGCGACGATCGAATGCACCGAGACGACCAGCGGTGTCGCGAGCGCCGCCATCAGGAAATAGACTGTCCGATAGCGCGCCCAATGATAGGCCGAGCCGCGCCAGCCAAGCGCCAGTATGCCGTAGAAAAGTTGCCCGGCGCGCGACTTCGCCCGGTCGCGCAGCACGCCGAGATCGGGCAGCAGTCCCGTGTACCAGAACAGCAGCGAGACGGTGGCGTAGGTGGAAATCGCGGCGAAGTCCCAGACCAGCGGGCTGCGCCATTGCGGCCAATGCATGTGGGTGTTGGGCAGGGGCAGCAGCCAATAGAAGAACCACGGCCGGCCAAGATGCAGGATCGGGTAAAGGCCGGCCATCGCCACGGCAAACAGCGTCATCGCTTCGGCGAAGCGGTTGATCGAGGCGCGCCAGTGCTGGCGCAGCAGCAGCAGCACCGCCGAGATCAGCGTGCCGGCATGACCAATGCCGATCCACCACACGAAACTCGAGATCATCGTGCCCCAGACCACGGGAACGTTGACCCCATAGGCGCCGACGCCGACCGAGATCAGGTAGGTGATGGAGTAGAGGAACAGCAATACGAAGGCGAAGCAGACGAAGAACGCCGACCAGAAGAAACGCGGCAGCTTTCCCTGCAGGACCACCGCGCTGATGCGGCCGCTAATCTCTTGAAAATCGTGATGCCCGCGCAGCACAGGTGTCACGCCTTTGCTCGTCCTGCGGGCGGCCACGTCAGCCATCGCCGCCCTCCGAGCCGGATGTCGCGGCGAGCCGGTCGTTCGGGTTGCTGATCTTGCCCAGATAGGTGGTGCGCGGCCTTGTGTTCAGTTCTTCCAGCAGCGCGTAATTGTGTGGCGAGGCCTTTTCCTGGACGACCTGCGAATCCTTCCTGTTGAGATCGCCGAAGGTGATGGCTTGTGTCGGGCACGCCTGCTGGCAGGCGGTGACGATTTCACCGTCCTCGATCTCCCGGTTCTCGATCTGGGCGCGGATCCGTTTTTGCGAAATGCGCTGTACGCAGTAGCTGCATTTTTCCATGACGCCGCGCGAACGCACGGTGACATCGGGATTGTGGACGGCCTGCTCCGGCCCCGCGCTGTCCTTGTCGAACTCCTGGTACTCCAGGAAATTGAACCGCCGCACCTTGTAGGGACAGTTCTGCGAGCAGTAGCGCGTGCCGATACAGCGGTTGTAGACCTGCGCGTTCAGCCCGTCATGCGTATGGATGGTCGCATTGACCGGACAGACCACCTCGCACGGCGCCTTCTCGCAATGCATGCACGGCACCGGCTGGAAGAAGGTGTCCGGATCGTCGACCCCGCCCGCATAGTAGCGGTCGATGCGCAGCCAGTGCATTTCGTGGCCGAGTGCCGCCTCGTCCGGCCCCACCGTCGCGATGTTGTTCTCGGCCTGGCAGGCCGACACGCAGGCCATGCAGCCGATGCAGGCCGACAGGTCTATCGACATGCCCCAGGCTTCCTGGTCGTAGCTCCAGTCAGGGTAGAGCGATTCCATGGGCGCTGGCGGCACGCCGTCGCGCACGAAATGGGGATTTGTCCTGAACGCATCGAGGGAGGCATGGCGGATGATTGCCCTGCCCTCCATCGCCTGATGATGCTGGGTCGTCACCACGCGCGCCGAGCCGCCGCGTGGGGTCAGGACGACATTGTCGGCAAACCATGGCGCATCGCTGGTCCGGATCGCGAAGGCATCGTAGCCGCCAGCGAGTGCCGCCACCGAACCGGCCTTGCGTCCAAAACCGAGCGACAGCGTCACCGTGTCGTCAGGCTGCCCCGGCGTGATCCAGACCGGTGCGTCCAGATCCTTGCCGCCTCGTCCCAGGTTGACCACCTGCCCGCTTTCGAGCCCTAGGCGCTGCGCTGTGGCTGGCGACACCAGCGCCGCATTGCCCCAGACGAGCTTGCTTAACGGCCGGGGTAATTCCTGAAGCCAGGATGAATTGGCGTGGCGGCCGTCGCGAAGCCAAGGATCGGCGACGAAGCGAACCTCCAACCCTTTGGCGGCGGCATTGGGTGCCGAGCCATCGCTATCCGGCGGTGCCGAAACGACAGCGGGACCAGCAGCAGTGTTCGGCACGATGCCGTCGCGCAGCGCCTTGCGCCAGGCCACCTCGTCCATGGCGGCCCACGTCCGGCGCACCGCTGCCTGCGCATCGGCGCCGAATTCACCGCCCAGCGCTGCAAGCAACTGATGCAGGCTCTTGCCGCCGAACAGAGGCTCAATGAGCGGCTGCACGATCGAGACTGTACCGTCATAGGCTCGGATATCGCTCCAGCTCTCCAACTCATGCGCGGCCGGAATATGCCATTGAGCCAGAAACGCGGTCTCATCGCGATAGAGCCCCCAATGAACAAGAAGCTTCAGGCTCGAAAAAGTTTTCCGCGCATCGATGTCCGATGGCGCCGTGTGCAAGGGATTGGCGCCGAGCACGACGGCCTTGTCGACCGAACCGTCCATGATGGCCCGGCAGAGCGCGGCAAGATCGCCATCGATCGGCATGGCATCAGGCGGCTCGATCAATTGCAGCGTGTTGCCAAGGGCGCCAAGCCTGGCATTCATCGCGAGGGCCAAGGCATGCACGGACGGTGCCTGGTGCGCCCCGGGCACCATGAGCGCGTTGCGGCCGGCGCCGCGCAGATCGTCGGCAAGCGCATTTGTCCATTCCGGACCGAGCGGCGACAAGCCGGCCGCCGCATTGTCGCCCTCGAGAGCGGCCTTGATTGCCGCCGCGACGCTTGCGACGGCGCTTGGCCTGACGGCGCGGCGATGGTCGGCGGCGGCACCCGTGATGGTCGGAGTCGCCTCGACGACATAGAGGCGGCTCATCGTGTCCGTCGATTTGCGCACCCGCCGCCGCTGCGCGAAATCACGAGCATAGGCCAGGCGCCCTGGGCCATCGCCCAGGAAATCGGCATCCAGGCTGACGATCACATCGGCGCGGTCGAAACGGTAGATCGCCGTCAACGGCCTGCCGAACAATGTACCCGTTGCCTGTTCACCGGAATTGGCCGCAAGCGGATCGTGGCGGAAGACACGAAGTTTGGGATAGTGCGCCCTCAGCGCCGCGATCTGCGCCTTCGTCGTCGGCGATGTCGTCGCTTCGAGCAGCAGTGCCAGCCCTTGCCCGCCTGAAGCGAGGAATCCACCAGCCAATTCAGCGATCTCTTCAAGGAACTCGTCGTAACTCGCCGGCTCGCCCTTCCTGAGCGGCGTGCGAGACCGCTCGGGATCGAACAGCGACAACACCGCCGCCTGCATGACGGCATCGGTGGCGCCGCGCGATGCCGGATGATCCGGATTGCCCTCGACCTTTGTCGGCCGGCCTTCATGGCTCTCGATCACGGCTCCAATGCCGTAGCCATCGCTGGAGAGGGCTGTCGCGTAGTAGAGCGGCCGGCCGGGGATGATATTCTCCGGCTGGCGGACATAAGGCACGATGCTCTCGGCCTCGCTGCAGGCGGTCAGCCCGGCCAGCGACAGCGATGCTCCCATCAGTTTCAAGACGGTGCGCCGGTCGAAGCCAGGCTGAAGGCGATCGGCCATTGCGGGGAATTCCGCCTCCACAAAGCGCTGGAATTCCGCCGTATCAGCCAGTTCGTCCAGGCTTCGCCATGGCTCGCGCCCCGCCGCGGCGAGCCGCAATGCCGCAAGATCGAAAGCCGGGTTTCGGTCAGCGGTGGCAGACATAGCAATCCGTCATCGTCTCGGGATGAATGTCGAGCACGCTGATCAGGGAACGCCGGATCTGCTCGATGTCGTCAGGCGGCTTCCAGTGCATCAGGAAAACGTCTTGCGGCGGGCGAAGGTTGGGACCTGGGTCGCGGTGGCAGCCAAGGCACCACTCCATCGACAATGAATGCGCCCGTCGCGTCAGCGGTATCTCGTCAACCGCGCCATGGCAGGTCTCGCAGGCGACGCCCTTGGCGATATGGATGGAGTGGTTGAAGTAAACGAAATCCGGCACCGCATTGACCCGCTGCCATTGCAGCGGCTGTCCCGAAGCGAGACTTGCGCGCACCGGCGCCAACATCTCGGCATTGGTGAAGAGCTGCGAATGACAGGTCATGCACACTTCCGTTGCCGGCAGTCCCGCCGAGGCTGACGTCTCGACCCCGTGGTGGCAATAACGACAGTCCAGTCCGATATCGCCGACATGATGCTTGTGGCTGAAGGGAACGGCCTGGGCCACGGGTTGCCCCACGCCGGTAACGAACCCTGAACGCAAAAACGCCGTGCCGCCGACGGCCGCCAGAAGCGCGAAACAGCAAACACCCCACAGAAAAAAGCGGGCAATCCCATTGGCGTTGCTGGAAAAGACCTGCGGCATCCTCGCCGATTTTTCGCTTGGAACAAGCTTTTGGATCGAGCGCCTAACGGCGGCAAAGCGACAAAGGTTCCGTCAACGCGGAACGCTCACAAAATGGTGAGTTGGGAGCGCCCTCGAAAACCGCGACCGATCGCAACCATGCGAGACGGCCAGCGTTCGAAACAATCATGAGCCTGTCGTAATGGAAATGCTGTCATGACTTCTGCCAATCCGAATCTCGCCGGCAGGCGTCGCTCCGGCGTCGCCTTCTGGTGGACCATGTTCGTGGGTGTGCTGCTGGCAACACTTGGTTTGCTGATTGGCGCAGGCGGCGCCTGGCTCGTCGCGCTGGGCGGCTCCTGGTACTATTTGCCCACCGGGGTGGCTCTCCTGGCGGCGGGGGTTTTGCTTTTGAGCGGCAATGCCGCCGGAGTCTGGCTCTACGTCCTGACCTGGATCGCGACGCTCGCCTGGGCTTATTGGGAAGTCGGCATGGACGGCTGGGGGTTGATGCCCCGTGTACTCGCGCCGACGGTCATCCTGATCTTCGTTCTTTTGACCTTGCCCGCCTTCCGCGCCGGGCGCGCGAAACGGGTTCGCGACCGCGGCTGCGCGACCGCATCCGTTGCCCTTTTCATTGTTGGCTGCGCGATCGGGCTTCAGCATTTCACGCCCTCGGCACAATCCCAGGAGGCATCCCCGGTTGCCCCGGTCACGCCACCGGCCGCAGGAAGCGCATCTGGTCAGGTTCCGGTCAGCCCTCAGCCCGATGTCGTGATACACCAGGCTGGACCGAATTGGCCCATCTATGGCGGCTCGGAACTTGCCACCCGCTATTCGCCTCTCAAACAGATCACCGCCGACAACGTCGCGAAGCTGACCAAAGTTTGGGATTTCCACACGGGCGATATGCCTAGCAAGGCGGCGACCGACAAATACTCCCCGGAAAACACCCCCCTCGAAGTGGACGGGCACCTGTTTGCATGTTCGGCCAAGGGCATCGTCATCTCGGCCAATGCGGCAACCGGCAGGGAGGAGTGGCGCTATGATCCGAAGGTGTCCGACGCCGCCATCCCATACGGCGCCAGTTGCCGGGGCGTCGCCTACTACGCCGTTCCGGGCGCAAGCGCCGATCGACCATGCGCAACACGCATCCTGTGGGGCACGCTCGATGCGAGGCTGATTGCCATCGACGCCAGGACCGGGAAGGCATGTGGCGATTTCGGCCAGCAGGGCGTCGTCGATCTCACCCAGGGGCTCGGCAAAACCGTGCCCGGCTGGTATTCGGTGACGGCGCCTCCGACCATCGTGCGCGGCATTGCCGTGCTTGGCGCTCAGGTGCAGGACGGCCAGGCCGAGGATGCCCCGTCAGGCGTCGTGCGCGGCTATGACGTGATGTCGGGGAGACTAGTCTGGGCTTGGGACATGGGCCATCCGGACCGCACGGGCGCGCCGCCCCAGGGCGATACCTACACGCGCGGCACGCCCAACATGTGGACCGTAGCCGCCGCCGATCCGCAGCTCGGCTATGTCTTCCTGCCGCTCGGCAACGCCGCCGTCGACTATTATGGTGTCGATCGCAAGGACTTCGAAAACCAATACAACTCCTCAATCGTCGCCGTCGATGTCACGACGGGCAAGCCGGTCTGGCATTTTCAGACCGTCCATCACGACCTTTGGGACTACGACCTCGGTTCGCAGCCGACGCTCGTCGATTTTCCGTCAGCCAATGGAAAGGTTCCCGCAATCATCGTGCCCAGCAAGCAGGGCCAGATCTACGTGCTCGACCGCAAGACCGGAAAATCGCTGTTCCCGGTCGAGGAACGGCCGGTGCCGTCGGGCGGCGTCGAACCAGAGAAATTGTCCAGGACGCAGCCCTATTCCGGCTATGCGCATCTCGACCAGCCTGTGCTGACCGAGAAGGACATGTGGGGCATGAGTCCGCTCGACCAGCTCTACTGCCGCATCCAGTTCCGGCAGGCTTCCTACCAGGGCGAATATACGCCCCCGACGGTGGACAAGCCGTTCATCGAATATCCCGGCTACAATGGCGGCTCCGACTGGGGAAGTGTCGCCGTCGATACCGACTCCGGCATCCTGGTCGCCAATTACAACGACATGCCCAACTACAATCAGTTGATACCGCGCCAGAAGGCGGACCAGATAGGCTTCAGGTCGATCGAACAGGGCGGCGCTTCGAAAAGAGCCAAGGACATGGCTGACCCGCAGATGGGATCGCCCTACGCCATTGCCGTCAACGCGGGCTGGCGCCTCTCGACGGGGCTGCTTTGTTCCGAGCCGCCTTATGGCCATATCCGGGCCATCGAGCTGAAGACGGGCAAGACGCTCTGGGACAAGCCGCTTGGCGAAGCGGTCGAGAATGGCCCCTGGCGCATCCCGTCCATGTTGCCGTTGGACATCGGCACGCCAAACAATGGCGGCCCGCTCGTGACCGCCGGCGGCCTGATCTTCATCGCGGCGGCGACGGACGACAAGCTGCGCGCCATCGATATCAGGACCGGCAAGGTGGTCTGGCAGACGGACCTGCCGGCCGGCGGTCAGACCACCCCGATGACCTATGAGGTCGGCGGGCGGCAATATGTCGTCATCGCGCCCGGCGGTCATCATTTCATGGAGACGAAGGTCGGCGACGACGTGATCGCTTATGCGTTGCCGGCGGACTGATCGCGCCTGAACCGGACTGGCTTGCGCCTTTCGGCTGGTAAAGCGTGATCCCGGCCGCCGGCCCGGCGATTTTTGGGGAACCTTGCCGGGATGAGCAGGTTTTAGCTGCCTGAGACACTCCAAATTCGTCGGAAGGAGCAGCTCATGAGCAACGATCCCGACAAGGAGGGGCCTGTCTTTTCCGCAGAGGATGCGCGGCAAGGCGAGATTATCCTGCGAACGCGAACGCGCCGTATCATCTTCATTGCGGGACTTGTCGGCATCGTCCTGGTGATGGTGCTGCTGCGCTTCGCTTAGCGCGGGCCGGCCACAAACACTCGATCTGAAACAGGAACTTTCTCGGACGCGGATCCGTTGATTTACGTCCTTCCAGTACGCGGCTTTTGCCGCACCAACCCTACCGCGGACCGCTAACGTGGACACGAACTCTCCAGACGTCGCACCAGTCGACGAAAGACCTCAAACAAAGCGGCGCCCCGATTCACGACCGAAGGGCGCCTCGTCGCGCCCACAAGCAAAACAGGACTCCGATGCTTCCTCCGGGAAAAAAGATGGCCTGTTCGGCTCACTCAGGCGGCACCCCTACGTCACCGCGGCGGTCATCCTTGTTCTGCTGCTGGCGGCGGCCGCAGTGATCATCTGGTGGCTCCAGGCGCGACAGTATGAATGGACCGATGACGCCTTCATCGACGCCCGGACCGTAACCATAGGCGCCGAAATCGCCGGCCGCATCACCGATGTGGCGGTAACCGACAACCAGAGCGTAAAGGCCGGCGACGTCCTGCTGCGCATCGACGACAGGGATTATCAGGCATCCCTCAAGCAGGCTCAGGCGCAGGTGGCGCAGGCCGACGCCGAAACCGCCGACATTGCAGCCCAGATCGAAGCGCAGCAGGCCAAGGTGGACCAGGCCGAAAAGCAGGTGTCGCAAGGCCGGGCAGCGCTTGATTTCGCCAAGGCCGAAAATCAGCGCAACAGCGAATTGCTCGCCAAGGGAACCGGAACGCTGCAGCAGGCGCAACAGGCTGCCTCGACGCTTCGCCAGGCCCAGGCGACGCTCGACAGCTCGCAGGCGAACGTGGTGGCCGCCCAGAGACAAGTCGCCGTCCTTGAGGCCCAGCGCAAGAGCGCCGGGGCAAAACTCGACCAGGCCCATGCCAGCGAAGAGCAGGCCCGCACCGCGCTTTCCCGTACCGCGATCACCGCTCCGGTGGCCGGACGGGCGACGAACATATCCGCCGCCGTGGGCGCATATGCCCAACCGGGGCAAGTGCTGATGATGTTCGTGCCCGAAGACGTGTGGGTGAAGGCCAACTTCAAGGAAACACAACTCGACCTAATGCGGCCTGGCCAGCCCGTCGAGATCAATATCGACGCCTATCCGGAGCAGACCTTCAGGGGCCACGTCGACAGCATCCAGGCCGGCAGTGGAACCGCCTTCAGCCTGTTGCCCGCGGAGAACGCGACCGGCAATTTCGTCAAGGTGGTGCAGCGCGTGCCCGTGAAGATCGTCTTCGACAAGAAGACCGGCCTGCTGCTCGGGCCCGGCATGTCCGTGGTGCCGACGGTCAAGGTGCGATGACCGGCCAGGCGACCGCGCAAGCCGACGAAAGCCGGTCCGCCGCCGGCGGGCGCAATCCCTGGCTTATCGCCATCGTCGTCTCCATCGCCACCTTCATGCTGGTGCTCGATACCTCCATTGCCAATGTGGCGCTGCGCAACATAGCGGGCAGCCTCGCGGCCGGAATGGACGAAAGCACCTGGATCATTACCACCTATCTGGTCGCCAATTCCGTCGTCATCCCGATCAGCGGCTGGCTCGCCGGCGTGATCGGTCGCAAACGCTATTACATGATCTGCGTCGCCACCTTCACGCTCGCATCGCTGCTCTGCGGCCTGGCGCCGAACCTGGAAATGCTGATCCTGTTTCGCATCCTCCAGGGACTGGGCGGCGGTGGGATGGCGCCCAGCGAGCAGTCGATCCTCGCCGACACCTTCCCGCCCGAAAAACGCTCGCAGGCCTTTGCCCTCTACGGCATCGCCGTGATTGTGGCACCGACGGTCGGGCCGACCATCGGCGGCTGGCTGACCGATCATTTCTCCTGGCACTGGATCTTCTTCATCAACGTGCCGTTCGGCATCATGTCGTTGGCCCTTGTGCAATGGCTGCTGGTCGAACCTGACGTGCTGGAGCGCGAGCGGCACGAGAGGCTGAAGGGTGGCCTGAAGATCGACTGGGTCGGCTTCATCTTCGTCGTGCTGGCGCTCGGATCCCTTGAGATCTTCCTTGACGAGGGCCAGCGCAATGACTGGTTTGCGTCGGGCTTCATCACGACATTCGCCGTGATCTCGGCCGTCTCTTTCCTTTTCCTGATCCCCTGGGAGTTTCGCCATCGCGATCCGATCGTCGACATGCGGCTGGTTTTCACCCGCCAGTTCGGCACATCCTTCCTGGTGATGTTGGCGGTCGGCGCGGTGCTGTTCAGCACCACGCAGATATTGCCGCAGCTCCAGCAGACCACCTTCGACTACACCGCGACGCTTTCGGGGCTTTCGATGATGCCCGGCGGCATCGCCATGCTGATGCTGATGCCGATTTCCGGCTTCGCCTCCGGCTTCGTGCAGCCGAAATACCTGATCATGATCGGCATGTCGGCGGTTGCCGTCGGGTTGTGGCATCTGACCTCACTGTCGCCGGATGCCGGTTTCAGCTATTTCACCTATGCCCGCATTTTCATCACGGTAGGGCTTCCCTTCCTGTTCATCCCCATTTCGACGGCCGCCTATGTCGGCCTACCGCCGCAAAAGACCAACCAGGCCTCCGCGCTGATCAATGTCGCACGCAATATCGGCGGCAGCGTCGGCGTATCGCTCTCCAACACCGTCGTGGCGCAGAACGCGCAGTTGCACCAATCCCATCTGATCGGAAACACGGCGCAGTCCTCGCCTGTCTATCAGCAGATGCTTCGGCGCATGACGGACTATTTCGTCGCTCAGGGCTCGCCCGCGGTCGAGGCGAAAGTCCAGGCGGTCGGCTGGATTGGCCAGACAATAGGCCGGCAGGCGACGCTTCTGGCTTACGTGGACTTGTTTCGCTACTCGGCGATCGCGACCGCCCTTCTGGTGCCGCTCGCACTTTTGCTGCGCTCCCCGAAGTCGAGTTCCTCCGCGAAATAGCTTCTGCCGAGGCAGGCGCTCCCTCGAGCAGGGCAGTTTCATGGAACCGGGCGGCGCTTGTCTGGTTACGTCCCATGACACGGAAAAAAGGAGACAGACCGATGGCCAAGGAAAAGATCCGGCCACAGGACGAAGATCGCGAAGCCGTGCATCTGGCCGAAACGACCGACGTTTCGCCCAAGCAGGCGAAAGATCTCATCCGCAAGCACAACAACGACAGGAAAGAGGTGAAAAAGGAAGCCAAGAACTTCAAGGCTGAGGGGTAGGCGTTCGGATATTAGCCGGTCGCTTCAACGCCGCGCGCCTGCCGCAATATGGAACAAGGACGCGAACGGTTCGTTCAAATAAGTGGGCCGGCCTGAAAATTCACCGCCAAGGTTTCTGCGCCTTGGCTACAGGACAACGGCAATGAAATCGAAACTGGTTTCGAAAGTCGCGGGACAGAGAACCTTCGTGGTGGTGCTGGAGCCTGGCGAGGAGGCGATTGGCGCGCTCACTGCCTTTGCCAGCGAAGAACAGATCGACGGCGCATCGCTGACGGCACTCGGCGCGTTCGAGCGAGCAGCCGTCGGCTGGTTCGACTTCGAGGCAAAGGACTACCGCAAGATACCGGTCAACGAACAGTGCGAGGTTCTCAGCGCGATCGGCGATATTGCCGTGGGCGATGACGGCAAGCCCAGCCTCCACTTGCATGCCGTGCTCGGACTGAGCGACGGAGCGACGCGGGGCGGACATCTGCTGGGCGGCGTCGTGCGACCGACGCTGGAGGTCACACTGGTCGAGTCCCCCACTCATCTGCGCCGCAGGAAACACGCCGATCTCGGCATCGCCTTGATCGACCTGAGCGCCTGACCTGGACATTGCTTCGAGATCAGGTCCAGTTGGAAAGAACCGTCTCCATCTCGACCGTTTCGACCTGCTGCGCGAACCGCTGATGATAGACGGTCATCAGCGCGTCGTGTGTTGCATCCGAAGAGCTGCACAGGGCATCCGTCACCAGAACCACGCGGTAGCCGATATCGATCGCGCCAAGCACCGTCGCCAGAACGCAGACGTCGGTCTCGCCGCCCGTGATAACCAGAGTGTCGATCCGGCGAGATGAAAGCAGCGTGTGCAGATGCCCTTCGGGCCACGGTGAGTAGATATGCTTGTCGACGACGATCGCCGGCGGGCAGCATGCCGACAGCGGCGGCAGGAGTTCGATCATCTCCTCGCCGATCCTGTCGATGGTCATCGATGCCCAGCGTTCATAATACCGCTTCCAGGTGCCTGCGCCCTGCCCCGGGCTTCGCGCCGGCAGGAAGCGCGTAAAGATCGTTTGCGAAGGATACCGTTCGGCAAGGCTGACGATCCGGGGAAGTACGCGGGTGATCCAGGGCGTAGCCCACTCCGACGGCTCGGCGAACAGCCGCTGCATGTCGACACACAGATGAGCGCAATGATCGCCTAGGGGTCCATATGCCAGACCCGGAACCGACATCAGCAGCGACCCGCTTTGTCGTCTTCGGCGTCGAACCGGCACGAGGCGGCCATGGACAGATACCTGAACGCACATGCCAGCCGGATAGGGGTTCCGTTCAAGTCGACATCCTTGCGCTAGTCCCCAGTTTCTCGAGTGCCGACCAAACGCGAGGCAACGAAACTCGTTCCCCTCGGGCTTTCGGAAACCACATCATCGGTGGAACGTTGACCAGCATCGAGGTTCGAGAGATCGGCCAATGGTCGCGCTGCAAGAAATGAGAGAACGAACCGGGGGGTGCCTGTGCGGCAATGTCCGCTATCGCACCATCTCCAAGCCGCGCGCTCACTATTGCCACTGCGACATGTGCCGGCGCTCGACTGGCAGTGCGTTTGCCGTTCTGGCCTGGGTCCCTTCAGCCAGCTTGCAATGGCTTTCCAACCAGCCTTTTTGCCGCCGGTCATCACCCATCGCACAAAGAAGCTTCTGCCGCGACTGCGGATCGCCCATCGCGTTGGCCTACGATGCATCGCCGGATGAAATCGCCCTGCATGTCGGAACCTTCGATCATCCCGCCGATCTCGAGCCACGCTATAACTACGGATCCGCGCAACGGCTCGGATGGACATGCTGCGGTGTGGACCTGCCGCACCACGACGCCGAAGAGCGGTGGTAGAGGCCGTGGCCGCTGCTTTTCCGCTGCCTTTGGATACCCGCCCCATGGAGGCCAAGGCGGCCGACGCGCTGCCGGGCGACGGTCTCTGGCAGTATGAGCCGAAGTGGGACGGATTCCGCTGCCTGGCCTTCAAAGGCGCCGCAAGCGTCGATCTCAGGGCCAAGTCCGGCAAGCCGCTTGGCCGGTATTTTCCGGAAATAACGACACTGTTGCGCGATCTCGATACCAAGTCTTTCGTTGTCGACGGCGAGATCGTCATCGAAGTGAATGGCGATCCCTCCTTCGAGGCCTTGCAGATGCGGCTTCACCCTGCTGAAAGCAGGATTCGCATGCTGAGCGCGCAGACCCCGGCCCATCTCGTCCTGTTCGACATTCTCGCCGATCCGGATGGCGGGATCATGCTCGACAAGAGCTTGACGGAACGACGGGCCGCGATCGAGCGCTTCGTCACGGGGTCGGGCGTTTCCTCGTTGCGGTTGTCGCCGCGCACCACCGACGTGACCACCGCCAGACGCTGGCTGGGCGAGGCCGGCCACGGCTCCACCGATGGAGTTGTCGCCAAACTGCTGACGGACCCCTATCGGCCGGGCGAGCGCGCCATGATCAAGGTCAAGCGGCTGCGCACGGCGGACTGTGTCGTCGGCGGGTTCCGCTATCTTACGGGCAGCAGCCAGGTCGGATCCCTGCTGCTTGGACTCTATGACGACCACGGCAAGCTCGACCATGTCGGGTTTACGTCGACGATCGGCAAGGACGACAGGACGGAAATTACCGCGAAGCTCGAGAAACTGCGAGGCGGACCCGGCTTCACCGGCAAGGCTCCCGGTGGGCCGAGCCGCTGGAGCACCGAACGCAGCGGGGAATGGGAGCCCGTGCTGCCGGAGTTGGTTGTCGAAGTCCGTTTCGATCATGTCACCGGCAATCGGTTTCGCCATGGAACCAAACTGTTGCGATGGCGGCCGGACAAGGCGCCGCGGCAATGCCGCTTCGAACAGATCGAATGAAGGGAGGCTGGCGATGAGCATGCTCTACCGGGCGGCCAAGATTGCCGAGGACGCGCATCGATCGCAGACCGACAAGACCGGGCAACCCTATATCGAACACTGCAGGCGCGTGGTCGACGCCGTCGAAACCCTTGACCAGAAGATCGTGGCTTATCTGCATGACGTCCTCGAAAAAGGGGAGGGCTGGACAAGGACGAGGCTGAAATCCGCAGGCTTTGGTCCCTCGATTGTCGCCGCGGTCGATGCACTGACGAAGAGGCGTGGCGAGAATGAAATCGCCTTCGTGCGCCGGGCTGCGTCAAATCCTCTGGCGCGACCGGTCAAGCGTGCCGATCTGGCCGACAACCTGTGGCAAGCGCGGCAGGCCGGGATTCCCATCGCGAAATTTGAAGAGGGCCTGCGCATTCTCGACGAAGACCGCGCAGCGTGAAGGCGACCTGGGCCGCGGTGCCCGGCTATTCCACGATGTGAGGCGTGTGGCGCTCGTCTTCAGCGGGATCGGCGTCTATGCGAGCCTTGCCGGGATCGAAGGCGGCGTGGCGAGCAAGCATCCGGACAGGCGCCTCCGGCTCTTCATACGCCCACATGAAATCATCCGCCGATCCGCCAACGGCATGCACGCGCCAATAGCTCGCAGTGCCTTTTGGCGATATCGAGGTGGTATCGGTTTTCTCGAGCAGGTCGAAATAGATATCCTGGAACGGGATGTAGAACACAGGATCCCTCCCCGCTTCCTGGACCTGCAGTGCATGTTCGGTGGAAGCGATGATGGCGTCGGAGAATCTGACGGTCACCGTTCCATGGAAAGGCTGAATATGGAGATTGTTTCCCGACGGTGATCGGGGCTCGGCTGAAGGGTTCATTTGAGTGTCTCTGAGGTTTCCAATCGGTACAGTCGATCAAGGGCGGTCTCAAAGGCAAAACGAGGTAATGCGGGATTGGTTGCGCGAATGCGGCGGCTGCCCCCGATGCGGCATCCCAGGCCCGCGGCGAAACACCAACCGATCCCACTGAGAGGAACAACGGGCCGGGTTGGCGGTTATCCGTTAGCCTTTCCAATTCCACGACCCATCAGGATAACCGACGGCGGAAAGCGACGCACTGGCTACAAAGGGGCCCACATGAGGCACCCCGTTCATACTGGAGACATGAGATGGAACCGCGCAAGAAGCAACGATCCGAACAACCGGACGAAACTGAAGCCCCGGCAATCCAGCAGTCGGACTGGGATGCAATCAAGGGCGGCAGGGTTCTTCCAGACAAGGTGTCCGACAATGTCGACGCCGTCGTCGACGTCGAGAAGGAAGGGGACCTGCCGGAAGAGGACGATGACAACGCCTACCAGAACAGCGACGAGGCGTTGCCCGACGACGAAGAGGAAGGTGCCATATCGCGCGATCTGGCCAGGCGAGGCGGGCCTTTTGACGAGACGTGACACAAGAGGACGCCAACCGGCAACCATCGAGTGGACGATGGTGTCAGGGCAACGGGCACTCCGTGCCGCCACGAAAATCTCTTCACTTTCTCACGCCGGGATACTGCCTTTCCTTCAGCACGGTAGCCAGATGGGCCGCATTCGAAGCCGTCATTTCGATCATCTCGACCACGGCTTCCGGCGTTCCGGGCAGGTCGACATAGTTGACGTCGCCCATAGCCTGCCCAACCCAATACACGCCGCCATTGGCAGGAATCGTGAAGCCGACGTCGTTTAGCGCCTGAAAGCACGCTGCATGGCAGGCATGGGCGCCGTCTTCATTGCCGACGATCGCCACGATCGCGATCTTGCCGGCGGCCGGCATCCGGCCTTGTTTGTCGGTCTCCGATAGAAACGCATCCATTCGTTCCAGGACGCGCTTGGCGACACTCGAAGGCTGGCCGAGCCAGATGGGCAAGCCCAGCACGAAGATGTCGGCCTCGAGGATCTTCCTGCGGAGCTGTGGCCATCCGTCTCCCTCGCCCATGTCCGACAGCACGCCGGGTTTGATCTCATGGTCGAGCGCGCGAACGATTTCGCCCCGAACCCCATGCGGCACCATCGCCGTCAGCAGATCCGTCAGCAGGCGGTCCGTGGACGATCTCTCGGCGTCGTCGGAGGCCTTCAAGGTGCAATTGAGCGCAAAGGCGGTGAGCGGCATGGAAAGATCTCCCGAGTGCGTTCTGTGCCAAACGCGCTGGGTCGCCGTGGGTTGCCTGAAACCCGACAAGAAGCTTCGCCTTCCACCGTGGGAACCATCGAACGCTTCGCGGTGTTGGAGAACGAGCCCATTGCGTGAGTCGTCCCCGCTGTGACCATGCCGCTTCATCCAACCTTGACCGACCTCGCCCTGCGCCTGGCTCTTGCTTTTGTTGCCGGCGTGATCATCGGAATGAACAGGGAAGCCCGCGGCCACACCGCCGGGCTCAGAACCACCATCCTCGTCGGCCTGGCGGCCGCGATCGCGATGATGCAGGCCAATATCCTGCTCGAGGTGGGCGGCAAGGATGCGGATTCGTTCAGTGTGATGGACGTGCTGCGTTTTCCGCTGGGCGTGCTGACGGGCGTTGGCTTCATTGGCGGCGGAGCCATTCTCCGCCGCGGCGATTTCGTGACGGGTGTCACCACGGCCGCCACCTTGTGGGTCATGACCGCAATCGGCCTCGCCTTCGGCGGCGGCCAACTGGCACTTGGCACAGCGGGGACGGTTTTGACGTTGATAACGCTTCAGGTGCTGAAGCAGGTCGATCTGTGGATCCCACGCACCCATCATGCGATCCTGACGATCTCGTCGGCGAACGGCGTTCCGCCTGACCTCGATCCATTGGTTCAACCGCTGGGCTATCGCTGGCGCTTTCTCGGAATGCAGCACGACATCGAGCGCGGCCGTTTCATATTTTCCTTCGAGCTGAGCTGGAAACAGCCCGATGCGGCTAAGCCGTCCGTCGAGATACTGGCGCGGATCAGTCCGCGCTACGACATCGAAAGGTTTGAGGCGACCAGCGACAAAGGCCCCTGACCATAGGCAGGCAGCGGAACCGGTTGCGTCCTTGTCCCTGGCTCCGGATTCGACTGGAGCCGGAACAAATCCGGGCTTCGCGCTTTGAACACGCAACGCTGTTCGAGGCGATGGCTGCATTCGGCAGTTCCTGTCGCGCGGCATCCCGATCGATCCTCCTCGAACAAGGAAGGAAACATCATGAACAAGACGATCATCATCCTGGCGGCGTTCGCTTTGGCTTTGCCTGCCCATGCACAGTCCCAAAACGCGCCACTTCCCCCAGCCGCCCCGGCACCGGAAGCCGTGCCTGATCAGACCGGTCCCGACCAGGGCATCGCCGGACAGACATTCACCAACGTAGCCATCGTCGCATTGGCGGACTTACCCCCCGACCTCAAGGCCAAGGTCGAGACCGTGGTTGCCCAGACCAGCCAGGAAGACCTTCACGTCCTGCAGAGCTCGGTCAGCGCATCGCCGGAAGCCTCGTCGGTGCTGGCCGCGAATGGGCTTGATGCCTCCGAAGTCGTGGCGGCCAACATTGACGGCGACGGCACGCTGACGCTGATCATCCAGACCACGACCTGACGGCATGGGTCAGCACCCGATGCCGGGGCGGATATCCCAGCTCCGCAGCCAGGCGGCAAAGGTCGAAGGAGGGCGTCATGGCTGACGCGACGGTCCGCAATTTCACGATAAACTTCGGACCGCAGCACCCTGCGGCGCATGGCGTCCTGCGGCTAGTGCTCGAACTCGATGGTGAAGTCGTCGAACGCGTCGATCCGCATATCGGGCTGCTGCACCGAGGCACGGAGAAGTTGATCGAGTACAAGAACTACCTGCAGGCCCTGCCCTATTTCGACAGGCTTGACTATGTGGCGCCCATGAATCAGGAGCACGCCTTCTGCCTGGCGGCGGAGAAACTGCTCCAGATCTCGGTTCCACAGCGCGGCCAGCTCATCCGCGTGCTGTATTGCGAGATCGGCCGGCTGCTGTCCCATCTGCTCAATGTCACCACGCAGGCGATGGATATCGGCGCCCTCACGCCGCCGCTGTGGGGTTTCGCCGAACGCGAGAAACTGATGGTGTTCTATGAACGCGCGTCGGGCGCCCGCATGCATGCCAACTATTTCAGGATCGGCGGCGTACATCAGGATCTTCCACCGGACCTGTTGGACGACATCTGGGATTTCTGCGATCCGTTCCTCAAGGTCTGCGACAATCTCGAAGAGCTGCTCACCGAAAACCGCATCTTCAAGCAACGCAATGTCGACGTCGGCGTCATCGGTCTCGACGATGCCTGGGCTTGGGGATTTTCCGGCGTAATGGTGCGGGGGTCGGGCGCGGCATGGGATTTGCGCAAGGCGCAGCCTTACGAATGCTACCCGCAGATGGATTTCGATATTCCCATCGGCAAGAACGGCGACTGCTATGACCGCTATCTCGTGCGAATGGAGGAGATGCGCCAGTCGGTCCGGATCATGAGGCAATGTCTTGACAAGCTACGGTCGCCGCAATGCCAGGGACCGGTGGCAATTCCCAACCGGAAGATCACGCCCCCGCGCCGCGCGGAGATGAAACGCTCCATGGAAGCGACCATTCACCATTTCAAACTTTACACGGAAGGCCATCACGTGCCCGAAGGCGAGGTCTATGCCGCCGTCGAGGCGCCGAAAGGCGAATTCGGCGTCTATCTCGTTTCGAACGGGGGCAATGTTCCTTACCGGTGCAAGATTCGGGCGCCGTCCTTCGCGCATCTGCAAGCGATGGACTATCTGTCCCGGGGGCACATGATCGCCGACGTCTCCGCGATCATCGGCTCCCTCGACATCGTCTTTGGAGAGATCGATCGCTGAACATCCACCGCCGCCCGCGTTCCGCGGGCGGCGAACCTCGCCATGTCGGCGATAGTCAGTGCGCCGTCTGCGAATGCGCGCCGCCTGCCTGCGAGATGCCGTTCAGCGCTTCGCCGGCTCGGGCGGCCTCGCCATTCTTCGTGAGATCGCCAAGCGAGATGATGCCAACCAGCCGTTTTTCACGGTTGATCACCGGCAGCCGCCTAACCTGAAGGTCCCCCATCTGCTGGAGCACGTCTTCGATCTCCTCGTCGTCGTAACAGTACCTGATCTCGGCACTCATCACTTCGCGCACCCGGGTATCAGGCCCCCTGCCCTGGGCGACGCCACGGACGGCGATGTCGCGATCGGTAATCATTCCGACCAGTCGGTCGTCCTCGCCTACGGGCAGAGCGCCGGCATCGAGGCTGGCCATGGCGGCGGCGGCCTCCCGTAAGGTCTGGTCCGGACTGGCGACCTGAACGCCTTGCGTCATGCAGTTGCCAACTTTCATGATGTTCTCCTTTGCTTGATGCGCCCCTTGCCATAGTTGCAATGGAAACACGATGAAGGGACGATGGAGCTGGCACGAGACGTTCCATTGCCACCCGGAATCAGGATCTCACGCGTCGCACGGTCAGACGACGCGGCTCCCGGCATGCATCGGCGACTCTTCATTCTCGTCGGGATTGGGCAAAGGCGTCTCGTCCGGAAGTTGCTCCGGATCCGGCTCCTCGATCGGTTCCGGCTTCCAGGTCGGCGCCGGCATCGGCACGTCGCGATTGGGATCTGGTTTTCCTGGGTTTTGCACGGGATCACCTCCCTTCATTCGGGACGCAACTCCTGGCCGGCGTCATTTGTTCCATGGAGGTGACGCGCTGTCGATCGCATCCGCGATCGACTTCAGCCGTGTCTTTCGGAACCGGACGGTTTTCCAATCCGTTCTCTCGACAATCGATCGAGGAGAAAGACGATGGCTGGTGACGAGAGAATTTCCGGCAGCAACTTGCCGCAGGTTGCGGTCGACAGTGAACAGGTCTGGCAACTGGCGGCAACAGCCGATCTGCCGTCCAATCAGGCACGCGAGCTCGTGCGCCGTCACGGCAACGATCCGCACAAGCTCGAAGAATTGGCAAAATCGATCAAAGCGGTAAGCTGATCGTCGGGACGGCGTCCCACTCCGTCAGATTTCAAGCAAGGCATATGGTCGGCCGGTCGGTTTGGAGACGTGCATGGCGACGTTGTAGACCCTCGCCCCGCCCGGCGTGCGGCCCTCATAGCTTCCCCGATGCGCATGGCCGTGCACGACAGCACTGACCTGGAACCGGTCGATCGTTTCCGCCAGCCGCGACGAGCCCAGAAACGGAAATATCTCCAAGGGCTCGCCGGCGATGGTCTCGACGATCGGAGCGTAGTGCAAAATGACAAGTGTGCGTTTTGCGCGAACCTGGCGCATCGCGTTCTCAAGCCGCATCGCCTCGCTGACGCTCTCGGCGACCATTGACTTGATGGCCGGCTCGCCGAAGGAGCCGAGCATGCGTGACCCAAACCCTCCGACGAACCCCTTCACGCCGACGAAGCCGACCTCCTCTATTTCCGTCGTCTGCCCGTCGAGGAGATGGACGCCCGCTTGACGTAGGATTTCCGCGACGTCCTCGACCGCTCCGGATTCATAATCGTGGTTGCCGAGCACGCCGACCACCGGAATGGAACAGGCGCGCAGGTCTTCGGCGAGGATCTCGGCCTCGCGGGGCTTGCCTAGATTGGTCAGATCGCCTGGAAGGACGAGGATATCGGCCTCACGTGACATCTCGCTGAAGAGATCG
Source organism: Mesorhizobium sp. CA13 (assembly GCF_020165235.1). Lineage (NCBI taxonomy): Bacteria > Pseudomonadati > Pseudomonadota > Alphaproteobacteria > Hyphomicrobiales > Phyllobacteriaceae > Mesorhizobium > Mesorhizobium sp. CA13. The sequence goes on from NZ_JAIUHS010000002.1 coordinate 322,202, forward strand.
CGATACGACGTCTGGACGTCCTCCTTCACATGCAGGTCGCCAACGGCAGCCACCTTGAGTGTAGTGTTGTTATCCATCGCCGCAGCGTTTTCGGCCCGTTCAGCCATCGCGAAATTCTCCTGTACCGCCGACGCCGGCAAAACCCCATTCCTTGACGTCGATTTCGTAGTCGGTTTGCGAAAGCAGGCGGCCGCGGCAGATCTTCATCCGGGGGGAAGGCAACTGACGTTGCTTGGCAAGACGGTCGAGCAGTTCGTCAAGCAGCCACGCGGGGATGCGGTCGCGCTCGCTCGGATAGATCCATCTGAAACTGAGAAGCTGCATCAGCAGCACTTCCCAGTGGACTTCCAGGTAGGACAGAAGCCTGTGCCAGTCGATCTGGTCCTGCGCCTTGAGGATCGTATGGGCGATGTCCGCGCCATCATGGCGCCCTCTGTCCTGGATGAAGCATTTGGACCATATGAGCTCGGTCGGGCTGATGATCCTCACCCGGCTTCCCAACAGTTCGGTTTGGCGGGCATGCTCCAGCCACTGGTCGCTTACCGGCACCGTTCCGTTCGCGGAGGCGAATATGATGTCGAAGAAATGCGTACCCTTGAAGACCTTTCCAAGCCATCGGTCGTCCTCGATCTCGACCGCGTAGCCGAGTTGTTTGAAATGAGCCAGGATGCGCGCGTAGTCGCCTGCCTTGCAGAAGATGTCGAGATCCTTCGTCTGACGAATGACGCCGGTGTAGGCGCTTACCGCATAGGTTCCGGCGACAAGGAAAGGAATGTCGGTGGCGGCGAGTTCGCGAATGGCTTCGGTATAGAACACCTCGGCCTCGGCGTTCTTGAGCGTCGGCGCGGCCTTTGCATCGATCGTGGGAAGGGATGCCGGAACAGTTCCCGGCAACGGATCGTTGGTCATGACACGCATGGCTCCCACACATCGGCAACCGATTGATCGCCCGCGTTGTTAACAGCGGGGACCTTGCCTGGTTCCGCCATCGTCGCGTCACGGCTGGGGAAAATCCGGTGGCGGCGGGCAAAATCACCCGCAGGACCTCGGGTTTCCGCATGTTGCGGGGACCGTTTCCTGCATTGGAACCAACGCCATCCGGCGCCGTTAGCCCGGACCAGCCGAAGCTGCCTTCGGGCGATCGGGGTGTCTGGTTTCAAGCGCAGACGATATCCAGGATGTATGTTCTTGCCCTAGCGACAGACTATGACGGCACGCTCGCCGAAGACGGGGCCGTCTCCGATGCGACCTATGCCGCGCTCGAACGGCTGAAGCAGACGGGCCGCAAGCTGATCATGGTGACCGGCCGCGAGCTTGCCGATCTCGAGCGGGTCTTTCCGGCACTCGACATCTTCGACAGGGTGGTCGCCGAAAACGGCGCGCTGCTCTATACGCCCGCTTCGAAGAAGGAACGGCTTTTGGCGCCGGCGCCCCCGGCCGAATTTGTCGACCGGCTGAAGCGTCGCGGGGTCGCGCCGCTGTCGGTCGGACGCTGCGTCGTGGCCACCTGGGAACCACAGGAAGCCGCCGTGCTGTCGGAGATCAAGGAGCTTGGACTTGAGCTCGAGATCATCTTCAACAAGGGCGCGGTGATGGTGTTGCCAAGCGGGGTCAACAAGGCCACCGGCCTTGCCTGCGCGCTCGAGGAATTGGGGTTTTCCGCCCACAACGTCGTCGGCGTCGGCGATGCCCAGAACGACCATGCATTCCTGCGCGCTGTCGGTTTCGGGGTCGCCGTAGCCAACGCATTGCCGACCGTTAAGGAGACGGCGGATTTCGTCACAGCCAGCCCTCGAGGTGCCGGCGTGGTGGAACTGATCGAACAGCTCATATCGCGCGATGCCGGCTTCGTGGAGACGGCTCGCCAACACGTGGAGGTGGGAACCGACAGAGCGGGCGCGCAGGTGCACCTTTCACCGCATGGCGGCGGCGTGCTGCTGGCCGGCACGTCCGGTATCGGCAAATCCACGCTTGCCACCGCGTTGACCGAGCGCTTTGTCGAGAAGGGGTTTCAGTTTTGCGTTCTCGACCCCGAAGGCGACTATCAGGAACTCGAGAATGTGGTGGTGGTTGGCGACGCCAAGACCCCGCCGATCTCGCGTGAGGTCTTCGATCTTCTGTCCAAGCCAACCAACAATGTCGCTGTCAACATGCTGGGGCTGAAGACCGCCGAACGGCCTGGCAATTTTGCCAAGCTGCTGCCGGACATGGCCAGCATTCGCGCGCGCACCGGCCGACCGCATTGGCTGATCATCGATGAGGCGCATCATCTTTTGCCCCGGGCCCGCGACGGCGCGTCTTTCGCGCTGCCCAAGACCCTCCCCGCGACCATCCTGATCACCGTGCACCCCGATCTGGTTTCGCGCGACGTACTGGCTGGCGTCGAAACCGTTCTGGCGCTTGGACCGGAAGCCGACAAGATCGTCGCAAGCTTTTGTGCCACGCTCGGCATCGACGTTCCCGACGGCGCCGTGCCGCCTCCTAAGGACGAAGTCCTGTTCTGGAAACGATCGTCGGGCGAGCCGATCAGGACGGTCAAGGTCGAACGGCCCAGCCAGGTTCGCAAGCGGCACATGCGCAAATATGCCGAGGGCGACCTTGGCGACAACAGCTTCTATTTCCGGGGGCCGGACGGAGCGCTTAACCTGAAAGCGCAGAACCTGATGATGTTCCTTCACATCGCCGAAGGCATCGACGATCGCACCTGGGAACATCACCTGCGCGCCGGTGATTATTCGAAATGGTTCCGCAGCAAGATCAAGGACGAGAACCTCGCCGACGAGGTGGCGGACATAGAAGCGGATACCGGCACGGATATGCAGGAGAGCCGCGCCGCCATCGCCGAAGCCATTGGCCGCCGTTACACTGCTCCCGCGGACTGATCTTGAACCTGGGCAGACATAGGCCCATCCCGATTCCTCGGGATGGGCCTTCTCACGTCATGAGAGGTCAGCGTCTGGCCGAAATCCTCTAGCGATTTTTGTGGCTCTGTTGGCCCGCTCTTACATGTTGTTCGTGCGAGCCGCCCCGCATGTTGGAGCCGTCGCCCTGTTGCCGCTCATCGTTGCCCGCGGCCTGTTGCTGCTGGCGGTTCTTGTTTTCCGTGTTCTTGTGGCTCTGCTGGCCTGCCTTCACATGTTGCTCGTGGCTACCACCTTGATTGGGCATGCTAATTCTCCTTCAGTCCAATTTCGAGACGACAGTTGTCTCCCCCGGAAAATGCAGATTTCGGCACCGACGTTCCCTCACGTAATATTTCGTGACCATCCTGCCAAAGGGACGAAGGCGGACCGAGCTTGATGGCCGACCGGCGGGAGAGCGACATGCCTGACGCGGCAATCATTACCCCGAAGGTATGACGCGCCACACTGTGTTTCCGACATCGTCCGCGATCAGCAGCGCTCCGGTTTTGTCGATGGCAACGCCGACCGGCCGACCACGCGCCTCCTCCTGATCGTTGAGGAAACCTGTGACGACGTCTTGAGCCATGCCGCTCGGGCGGCCACCGCTGAATGGCACGAAGACGACTTTATAGCCATTCAGCCCGGGACGGTCCCAGCTGCCGTGCTCGCCGACAAAGGCGCCGCCCCGGTATGTCTGCGGCAGGCTGGTTCCCGTGTAGAAAGCCATGCCCAACGGTGCCACATGCGAACTCAGCGCATAATCGGGAACAATCGCCTTGGCGACCAGATCCGGGCGCTGTGGCATTACTCGGGGATCGACATGCTGGCCGTAGTAGCTGTACGGCCAGCCGTAGAAGCCGCCGTCCTTCACCGATGTCATGTAGTCTGGAACCAGATTTGGCCCAAGTTCATCGCGCTCGTTGACGACGGTCCAGAGTGCTCCTGTCTGCGGCTCGAAACTCAAGCCGTTCGGATTGCGCAATCCGCTGGCAAAAATGCGCGATCGCCCGGTGGCCCTGTCCACCTGCCAGATTGCGGCGCGGTCCTTTTCCGCGCCGATGCCGTTTTCGGTGATGTTGCTGTTCGAACCGACGCCGACATAGAGCAACGAACCGTCCGGACTGGCGACGAGGCTTTTGGTCCAATGATGATCGATCGGGCCGCCCGGCAATTCCGTCAACCTGACGCCCGGCGCGGTGATCTTGGTGTCGCCTGGCTTGTAGGGGTAGCGCATGATCGCGTCGGTGTTGGCAACGTAGAGGTCGTTTCCCACCAGGGCGACGCCGAAGGGCGAATTCAGGTGATCAAGGAACACATCCCGGACGTCAGGCACGCCGTCACCATTGCTGTCACGCAGCAAGGTGATGCGGTTGCTCGGTCCCGTATCGCCGCCCGAGGTGACAAGCGATTCGATCAGGCCCATCACGATATCCTTCGGCCGGTTGGCTGGCGGTTCCGGCGGGGCCTTCGATTCGACGACCAGCACATCGCCGTTCGGCAGGATGTAGAGCGAGCGCGGATGCTGAAGCCCGGTCGCCAGCGCATGGATCTGAAGGCCCTGCGCTACCGTCGGCGTTTCATCCTTCTTCCAGCCGACCACGGATGCAAGATGCATCGGCGGGAACAGATATTGCTTTATCTCCGGCAAATTCGGGTTAGGGCCTATCTGAGTGCTTGGGTCGGCGGCATCGTCGCTGCAGCCCGCGGCGCCGAGCATCGCAAAACAAAGGAACGCAAGCCCTGTACCAGAAGCGCGTCGCTTGCCGGATCGATCAAACGGTTTCATCGGCCACTCCCACGTGGTGGCGGTAGACAAGGCCCCAGCCCAGCCAGCCGGTAAATATCAGGATGAGTACCACCAGCGCCGACAGGATCAGGCCTGTCGGCAGGACTGAGGTCCAGGCATCACGGGTATGTATGAGCATGTTGAAGAAGGAGAGTATGAGCGCCAGCGCATTGCCCAGCATGTGCAGCCACGCGGTTTTATGTGCGCGCACCCGGCGATCGCCCAGGAAGTCGGTGAGGCCGGCAATGGCGGCCAGCACGCCGACGATCACGCCGACCGTCAGCAGCCAGGCGGAGAAATTCGCCCACATCATCTCCGCCGTCCGCCAGTAGTTCAGGTCTGTCAGCAATGCGCCGACGAAGCAGGCGATGGGAATGGGCACGAGCATCGGATGGATGGGATGGCCGGCGATGCTGGCCGTGGAAGCCGGATTCTCCCTTGCCATGAGGAAGTCCTTCCATATCAACTCTTGGTTGGCCCATAAACAATCCCCAAGGCCGGAGGTTCCTGCCTGATGGTCCCGGCGGGTCGCCGCGGACCGAGTTCAGCGGTCAGATCGGCACGGTCGCCAGCACCTGGCGGGCGATGATCAATTCTTCGTTAGTGGCGATTGCGTAAACCTCGACCGCGCTGCCCTCGCCGGTGATCCGCCCTTTTCCCGACCGGTTCGCATGCGGGTCGAGCAACACGTCCAGCCATCGCAGGCGCTCGCAAACCGCTTCACGGATCTGCCAGGAATGCTCTCCGATCCCTCCCGTGAACACCAGCGCCTCGAAGCCCTGGAGCGTGGCTCCCATCGCCGCGATCTCGCGGGCGATCCGAAACGTGAAGAGATCGATTGCCTCTGCCGCACGAGGATCCTTGCTGCCAAGCAAGGTCCGCACATCTGCCGACACTCCCGAAACGCCGAGCAGGCCGGACTTGTGGTAGAGCAAGGTCTCCAACTCATTCACGGACATGCCGCGCGCCTGCTGAAGGTAGAGAAGCACGCCGGGGTCGATGGCGCCCGGCCGCGTGGCCATCATCAAGCCGTCAAGCGCGGTGAACCCCATGGTGGTGTCGAGACTTCTGCCTTCGCGCATGGCGCACAGGCTGCATCCGCTGCCGAGATGCGCGACCACGCAACGCTTGCCGAGGAGTCCGGGCGAAAGCGCCTGCAGCTGGCCAGCGACGAATTCGTAGGAAAGGCCGTGGAAGCCGTAACGGCGGATCCCGCTTTCCTCGAACTCGCGCGGAAGCGCATAGCGGTTAACGGGCGGCTCCAGCATGCGGTGAAAGGCGGTATCGAAGCAACCGACCTGCGGCAGGCCGGGCAGCAGTTTGGAGATCGCGCGAACCGGCGCCAGACCGGCCGGCTGGTGGAGCGGTGCCATCGGGGCCAGCGAGTCGAGCGCCTCGACGATCTCGCCGGTCAGCACGACCGGAGCCGAAAACCGCTCGCCGCCGTGGACGATGCGATGGCCGACCGCGCTCAGCGGAGCCCGCGCAAGATACGGATCGAGGACATCGAACAAGTCCCGCAGGAGAACCTCTACGGCCGGGCTTGCGGGCTTGACGGAGCGTTTGACGATGGATTTGCCCGACGCGTCCTTGGCGGTGAGGCTTGGCCCGTCGTCCAGGCCTTCGAACGCGCCGCTCAGCCTGAGCACTGGCCCCTCTTGCGATCCGGCTTCGAACAGGCCGAACTTCAGGCTGGACGAGCCCGCATTGAGGGCGAGTATTGCGCCCGTCACGAGCGGCACTCCCCGGCGGGCGTGGCCTCAATCATCCGCCGCGCCCGCACTGCCGCGCCAGGCCCAGTTCCGGATCTCCGGCATGTCCTCGCCATGTTCGCGGACATAACGCGTGTGTTCGCTCAGGCCGTCGGCAAATCGGGCCCTCGCATCCGCTGCCCTTGCGCTCAGCCCCGGAACCCGGTCGATCGCCTCGATGGCAAGGTGGAAGCGGTCCAGTTCGTTTAGCACCGCCATGTCGAACGGGGTGGTCGTCGTGCCCTCCTCCTTGAAACCGCGCACGTGAAAATTCTCATGATTGGCCCGTTTATAAGTCAACCGGTGAATGAGATAGGGATAGCCGTGATAGGCGAAGACCACCGGCCTGGCGGTCGTGAACAGCCTGTCGAATTCCGCGTCCGCCAGGCCGTGTGGATGCTGCTCCTTGGGCTGCAGCGCCATCAGGTCCATCACATTGACGACGCGTATCGCGAGATCCGGTATCGCCCGGCGAAGAAGGTCGACAGCCGCGAGTGTCTCCAGCGTCGGCACGTCTCCCGCGCACGCCATCACCACGTCGGGATCCTCGCCTCCACGCTCGGTCCCCGCCCAATCCCAGATCCCGATGCCGGCCTCGCAATGACGTATGGCGTCCTCCATCGGCAGCCACTGGGGAGCCGGCTGCTTGCCGGCAACGATCACGTTGACCCGATTGTAGGTTCGCAGGCAATGATCCGTGACCCAGAGCAGCGTATTGGCGTCCGGCGGGAAGTAGATGCGCACGATATCCGCCTTCTTGTTGGCGACGAGATCGACGAAGCCGGGATCCTGGTGGCTGAAGCCATTGTGGTCCTGCCTCCACACATGGGAGGTCAACAGATAGTTGAGCGACGCGATCGGCCGCCGCCAGGCAAGTTCACGCGAGACCTTCAGCCATTTGGCGTGCTGGTTGAACATGGAATCGACTATGTGAATAAACGCCTCATAGCATGAGAAGAGGCCGTGCCGGCCGGTCAGCAGGTATCCTTCCAGCCAGCCCTGGCAAAGATGTTCGCTCAGCACCTCCATGACGCGGCCGTCACGCGCCAGATGCTCGTCATAAGGCTCGATCCTTTCCATCCAGACGCGCTCGGTCGCGTCGAACACCGCATCCAGCCTGTTGGACGATGTCTCGTCCGGCCCCATGAGCCTGAAATTGCGGGCATCGGCATTCAACCGTACGACCTCCTCGATGAATGCTCCCATGAGCTTCGTCGCCTCGGCCCTCGCGCCGCCGGGTTTCGGTACCGGAACCGCGAAGCGGCGGAAGTCCGGCAATTGCAATTCCTGCTTGAGTATCCCTCCATTGGCGTGCGGATTGCTGCCCATGCGCCGCTCGCCGTCCGGCGCCAGAGCCTGAAGCTCGTTTCGAAACCTGCCCGCTTCATCGAAAAGCGTCTCGGGCCGATAGCCGCGCATCCAACTTTCCAGAGCTGCGAGATGGCCTGCATCGTTTCGCGGATCGGTGATCGGCACCTGGTGCGCGCGCCAGAAACCTTCGACCATCTTGCCGTCCAGCTCCTTCGGGCCGGTCCAGCCCTTCGGGCTTCTCAGCACGATCATCGGCCAGCGAGGACGATGATCCACTCTGCCGGTCTCGCGCGCTTCCCTCTGGATTTCGCCAATGCGATCGAAGACCGTATCGAGTGTTTCGGCCATCAGCCGGTGCATCGCGGGCGGATCGTCGCCCTCGACGAAAAAAGGTTCATAGCCGTACCCGGCCAGAAGGCTTCGCAACTCCTGTGGGTCGATCCGCGCGAGCACCGTCGGATTCGCGATCTTGTAGCCATTGAGGTGAAGGATCGGCAGGACAGCGCCGTCATGGATTGGATTGAGGAACTTGTTCGAATGCCAGGAGGCTGCCAGCGCCCCCGTTTCCGCCTCGCCGTCGCCGATCACGCAAGCGACGACGAGCCCGGGATTGTCGAAAGCGGCGCCATAGGCATGAGCCAACGCATAGCCGAGTTCGCCGCCCTCGTGGATCGACCCGGGCGTTTCTGCGGCCGCATGGCTCGGGATGCCACCCGGAAAGGAGAATTGGCGAAAGAGCTTGCGCAGCCCATCCTCGTCGCGACTGACCTCGGGATAGATTTCGCTGTAGGTGCCTTCGAGATAGGTATTGGCGACCATCCCCGGTCCGCCATGGCCTGGGCCACAGATGTAGATCACGTCGGCATCCCGCTGCCGGATGATGCGGTTGAGATGGGCGTAGATGAAGTTCAGGCCGGGCGTGGTGCCCCAGTGGCCAAGCAGGCGAGGCTTGATATGCTCCGGCCGCAACGGCTCTTTCAGCAGCGGATTGTCGATCAGGTAGATCTGTCCGACCGACAGAAAATTCGCCGCCCGCCAATAACGGTCGATAAGATCGAGCTCTCCTTGTTCAGGCTGGCTACGCATTGCCCCCACGAGTTTCTCCTTGGCAAAGCTGGTGAAATACGATGCGTCCCGCCCGCATTGAATAATCCGACAGCGAAGTCGAGGTTCCCATGAAATGCGAGCCGCCCCACGCGGCTGGCCGGGGAAATCTTGCCTCAGCTGCGGATTTCACCATCTAAAGGCGATGCCATCGCCCGGATCCAGCAATCCCACGAACCCTCGCCAGGACGACCTCTTTGGTGCGCCCGACAGCTTGCCGGAAGGATTTCGTTACCGGCCCGAACTGATCACGCCGGCGCAGGAAGCTGAACTGGTGCGGGAGCTCGAGAGCCTGTCCTTCCAGCCATTCGATTTCCACGGCTATCTCGCCAATAGACGCGTGGCAGGCTTCGGCCTGCGCTACGACTATGAGCGGCGCCAGGTGATGGAGGCGCCGCCCATACCAGGTTTCTTGCTGCCCTTGAGGGACAAGGTAGCCGGCTTTGCCGGCCGGCCTGCCACCGATTTCGTGCAGGTCCTCATCAACGAATATCGGCCGGGCGCCGGCATCGGATGGCATCGCGACAAGCCGCACTTCGGCATTGTCGCCGGCGTGTCGCTGTTGGCTGCTTGCAGTTTCCGCCTGCGCCGCAGGAACGGTGCGAAATGGGACCGCGAAACCGTTATCGTCGAGCCGAGATCCGCATACCTGATGACCGGCGCCTCCCGAACCGAGTGGGAGCACAGCATACCGCCGCTGACGGAGCATCGCTATTCGATCACGCTGCGGACACTCCGGCCGTCGTGATCGTGGGTAGCAAATGGCGGGCGGCCGGTACACCGCCTCGCGGAGAGCTGCCGGAGCCACGAAATTTCACCCGGGCATGAAACTTTCCTCGCCACCGATGGTTTTGCCGTCAGGTTTTATGGGCGCTGCCCGAGGACGTGCGGCAGCTCTGCTTCGATCCCGACACGAACTCCTGAAGCTCCCCTCAAGCGAACGGTTTTAGAAACCGTCGCGCTCAATGAAGGAAATCCGCCATGCCCAACGCTGCCGAAATACTCGTCGACACGCTGATCAACTGGAAAGTGGAGGTCGTCTTCGGCCTGCCGGGCGACGGCATAAACGGCATCATGGAGGCGTTGCGCACCCGTCAGGACCGCATCCGGTTCGTCCAGGTCAGGCACGAGGAATCTGCAGCCTTCATGGCGTGCGCCTATGCCAAATGGACCGGCAGATTGGGCGTCTGCCTGGCCACCTCGGGACCTGGGGGCACACACCTCCTTACCGGGCTCTATGACGCCAAGCTCGACCAGGCTCCCGTGCTTGCCATCACCGGCATGCAGTTCCACGACCTCATCGAGACTTTTACGCAGCAGGACGTAGACCTGACCCGCGCCTTCAACGATGTCGCAATCTTCAACGCACAGGTCTCCGATGCCGCCCATATGGAAAACCTGGCCGGTCTCGCCTGCCGCTCGGCCCTTGCCCGGCGCGGCGTCGCCCATCTGTCGATTGCCAGCGATGTCCAGGAAAACGAGTTGCCCGAGGCGGACCGCTCGAAGCGAAACCGGCCCTCGCACACCCCCGATCGCTGGTTCGAAGGCAGCCGGCTTCCGGCCGCCGACCAGCTCGACCAGGCGGTTGAGATTCTCAACGCGGCAAAAAAGGTCGCCATCCTGGCCGGGCGCGGCGCACTCGGCGCACGCGAAGAACTCGAACGCGCGTCGGACCTGCTGGCGGCCCCCGTCGCGAAGGCGCTGCTCGGCAAAGCCGTGCTGCCCGACGACCATCCGAATACGACCGGCGGCATCGGCATTCTCGGCACCCGCGCCTCGCAGGATGCGCTGAGCGAATGCGACGCCCTGCTGATTGTCGGATCGACGTTTCCCTACATCGAATACTATCCCGAACCTGGCAAGGCGCGCGGCGTCCAGATCGACCGTGACGCGCAGAGGATCGGCCTGCGGTACCCCGTAGAGGCAGGGCTCGTCGGCGATGCCGCCGAAACCTTGCGCCTTCTCAACGAACGCCTCGAGCGCAAGAGCGACCGCTCGTTCCTGGAAAAGGCACGGCGGGAAATGGCCCGCTGGCGCGACGCGATGGCGTTATCCGAAGCCAGGCCGGATGTGCCGCTGAAGCCGCAACTCGTGGTCAAGGCATTCGGCAGGCGTATGCCCGAGAACGCGATCCTGGCAGCCGATTCAGGACAGAATACCGAGATGGCTGCTAGGCACATCGACATGAAGGCCGGACAGGCGTTCGGGGTTTCTGGAGCGCTCGCCTCTATGGCCTGTGGCCTTCCCTATGCGATCGCCGCCGGCATTGCCTTTCCGGGCCGCCCGATCTTCGCGGTGGTTGGCGATGGCGGGCTTGCCATGCAACTCGGCGAATTCTCGACCGCGGTTCGGCACGGCATTCCGCTCAAGGTCCTCGTGCTCAAGAACGGCATGCTGAACCAGATCGCCTGGGAGCAGATGATGTTCCTTGGCAATCCGCAATTTGGCTGCGAGCTGCAGCCGATCGATTTCGCCATGGCCGCCGAGGCCATGGGCGGCATCGGCTACAGCGTCTCGCGGCCGGAAGAGGTCGAGGGTGTGCTGGAGGCGGCCTTCGCCACCCAGGGACCCGTGATTATCGAGGCGGTGGTGGACGCCTATGAGCCGATGATGCCGCCCAGGATGCCGCCCGATTATGCAAGGAATTTCCGCAAGGCGCTGCCGGACACACCTGGACACGACCAGATCGAGGACAATGTCGGCGAGGAACCGCTGAAGTCCATGATGAGCGAAGTTTCCGAGGAGGCGTAGGCACAGCCGGTCTCGCCCCCCTGCGACCGGATGGCGACGGCGACGCTGCATAGGGGTACTTCTACCGAGTCCGCGCGATCGCTATCGGCGCCCGACCATCGCGGGAGTCCCGGGCATGTACCGCTTCGGGGCAGATCCTGCTGTTGCGAGAGTAAAGTGTTGTGCGGCCGAAACTACCGCAAGCCACTGTTTTTGCACGGAAACCCAGCATCAAAAATTTTTTGGGACGCCTCTTGAAGAGATTTTTGGCCATTCCCAAATCGTTTCGCGTCGAGGCTTCGGCTCGGCGAAAAACGTCGCGGCATGCGCGGCGTTCCATGTTGCTTTTCGGAGGATATGGCTATGAGAAGCGTGGATTATACACCCCTTTACCGCACGACGGTCGGCTTCGACCGTCTCTTCGACATGCTCGACAGCAGCGTTCGCTCGGACTGGCCCCCCTACAATATCGAAAAGAAGAGTGAGAACGACTACCGCATCACCATGGCGGTAGCAGGCTATGACCTGGACGAGATCGAACTCGTGCAGAACGGCGCCGAACTGTATGTCACTGGACGCAAGAAGCCCGATACTGAGCAGCGGCAAGTTCTCCACCAAGGCCTTGCGATAGGCAATTTCAGACAGGCCTTCAAGCTGGCCGACCACGTGAGAGTGGAGGCTGCGACGCTGAACTGCGGTTTGCTCGCCATCGACCTCGTGCGTGAGGTTCCCGACGAACTCAAGCCGCGTCGCATCGAGATTGGCGTCCGCGACCCCAAGAATACAACGAACTCGATACGCCAGGATATGCCGCGCAAGGCGGCGTAGGACGTGGCAACAACCTGCGGTCCGCCTCCCGGCAACGCCGGGAAGCCAAGATTGCGGAGAACGGAGATGACAAGCGAAGCTGATATCTTTCTTCAAACCGGCGCAAGAAGACCGACCCGCATCGACGTCTCGTCGTTGGCGAAAAACCCCGGCGACGTCCTCAACTGCTCAACCATGAGCCTTGCGGCGAAGCGTGCCTTGCTTGCCTCATGGGCCTCGGACAGGCATGCGGTTGACGACGCTCCGTCGCTGCGCAGACTGGATGATGGCTCGGTCATGAATGTGGATGAGATTCTTCGCGCGCTGAAGGCACTGGATGAGCGCGAGCAAGGAAATCCGCCGCATAGGGCTGCGTCTCCATCGCAGCGGCGTTCTTTCGGCCGCTTCCGTCGAGGGAGTTGGTCCCGCTGGATCGCGGGCATCCGAGGTGAAGACGATGATGACGATCCACCTCCTAGCCCGGTCTGCGCGGCGATCCCGCCGAAGGCAGGCGGTGGCGGGGCATTTTCCCTGCCGGAACCTGAAGCAGCCTAGAGCAATGCAGGGAAAAGCGCATACCGCTTTCCCTGGATATTACGTGGAAACAAACAGTTAGAGCAGTTCGGCGTCTCGTGAAACGATGAACTGCTCTAATGAAGGGGTTGGCGCCAACCCTCAAAAAAGCATCCAGCCAATGGAGGAGGTTCATGAACGACAAGATGTTCGACCAGCCCGTTCTGGTGAAGAACGGGGACTTCATGATCGAGGAAGTAGCGTGCCTCGAAGATGCATTCGACTTTCTGCAGAATTGGCCTCGGAACCGCAGAGGTCCGATTTTCGAAACCGCCCTGCGCGCATGCCAACGCGCCTATGACGGCCATGTCCCCGTCTCGCTGGCGCGCGATGCCTTTGCCGGCTTTGCCCGCTCGGCCAGGATCCTTGAAGACGTCTCGACCTCCATACCCTGGATGGCGGGGGTCAAGACGGGCAGAGGCGGCGTTTCCGCCTGAGGAGAACCTTCGCCGGACCTTCGGTTTTCAAGGCAAGTGAGGTTCTGAGAGCGCTTAGGACAGTTTACCCTTTCACAGGCGCGGTGACCGGTGGCCAACGCCGGTCGGCATGGCTCTGTGCCGGTCAACGGAACATCGAGCCCCCATCAACGTCGAGGGCCGCACCATAGACGAAACTCGCGGCGTCTGAGCAGAGGAACAGGATCGCGGCGGCCATGTCGTCGGGCCGGCCCATGCGGCGCATCGGCAAATTGGCCGCGATGCGGTCCTTGAGAGCCTGGTCGATATGGGAATGCATCGGCGAATCGGTCGGCCCCGGATTGAGGGCGTTGATGCGCACCTTCTTTCCCGCCAACTCGCGCGCAACCGACTTCACCAGCGACAGCGTGCCGGCCTTGGACGCCGCATAGGCTGTGTCGGCGATGAGCCCGCCGCCGCCATGCACGCCGGCGTCTGAGGCCACGCACACGATATTCCCCCCGCCGGCATTGCCTTGCATGCGCTGCACCGCCCCCTGGACGGTGAAGAACGTGCCCAGCAGATTGACACCGAGGACGCGCTGCCAGTGCGCCCAATCCTGCTCCGCGATTCTCTTGGCCGTGATGATCGCCGCGCAGGTGACGACATTGTCGAGCCGCGCCAGCCTGGTGTCGCAATAGTCGAACATGCGCCCGATGCTGTCGGGGTCACCCATGTCGGCCACCACCTTGTGCCGCGTCCCGGCCATTCCGCTCAGTTCGTCATGGCGCTTGGCCAGCCCCTCCGCATCGCGGTCGCACATCACCACCTCGGCGCCCTTGGAGAGAAAGGCACGGGCGGTCTCGAAACCCATTCCGCTCGCGGCGCCGGTCACCAGCACGGTCTTGCCAGCGAAGCTGTCCTGGGAAAATGTGGCGTATGGGTCGATCATGATGTCTCCGTGAACCGATAAGAGGTGGCCGGCGGCGAGGTTTCCGGCGCGGCGTGTTCAGGCCTTCAGGTGCAGCGTCACGAGCACGCTGCACTCCGCGCCGCTGTCGAAACGCGCCGCGACGCGTAGCCAGTTGCCGAAATGGCTAAGCCGCGCCATTGCCACGCCGTCGCGCTCGGCCGGCATGACAAACTCGGTGCCTTCGCGCAGCCAGTGCATTCCATCCGGCGAGATCTCGACCCACGCCGTTGCCGCAGGGCCGACAGGTTGCTTCAACGCGCGCACGAAGAAGATCGCCTCGCGCGCCCATCCTGCCTCATAAGGCTCGCTGGCGGCCTCGCCGCGCCAGCGCTCGTTGCGCGAGACGACCGCGGTGATGTTCTCGGGCAGCATCAGAAGTCTCCGGAAATGCAGATGGAGTCGACATAGAGAAAGGCCCGTTTGGCAACGTCGGTTTCAGCGAAGAGGCCGAAATTGAGCATGCACCACAGGTTCTTCATCGCCGGAATGCGGATCGAATCAAATCCCGAGAGGTCGAAGCTGCGATCGTTGCAGCGCAGCCCGAGCGCCGTCATCGATTCCAGATCGAAATCGAAGCACAGATAAGTCCAATTCACCTTGGTGGGGATCTCGTTGTAGCACAGGCGCTGCGATCCGCCGGGAAGATCGAGCCAGCCCTCCGGCGACAGATGATAGTGGCTGATCGTTTTGTCGTCGGTGCCGATCGGGACGATCCTTTCGGTCTCGCGCTTGTACTGCCATTTCTGCAGATGCTGGCCGTCGAGCGCGTTAAGAAAGCGCAGATGCGGCATGACGCGATCGTTGCCGCTGTTGCCGTCCTGGTCTCCGCCTTGCAGGTCGAACAGGAAGCCGACGGAGCGCACATCGGTTTCGGACAGCTTCAACGTGTTGGCTTCGGGCTTGAAGGTGAAATACATTTCGAAACGGATCGGCCCGCGCTTCCTGAATGTGTGGCGTTTGATGGCGACGTTGCGGGCCCCCGCCACCGGGCGTGTCGCGATCTTCAGGGCATAGGATGAATCCATCCCGCCATGCGAGCCGGCGTCCCAGTGCGCCAGCGTCGAGAGCATGGCGCTGGTGTGCTGCGCGTAGCCCGGCAGCATCGTGTCGAGATCGTCCTCGTAGTTGCCGACAAGCTGCGACCAGCCGCAATGACCGCGCGCGAAATTGTCGAACGACAATATCCGCGGCAGCGGGTCGAAGCGGCTGAGCGCGGGGTCCGCGCGCAACAACGCCAGCCGCATCGCCTCGGCGAGGTCAGCGCCCTGGTTTGGAGCCTGGTTCTTCATCTCGGCCTCATCCGGCTTTCAGTTTCTTGACGGCGTCCCAGTCGATCTCGATGCCCAGCCCCGGTTTCTGCGGGACGTCGAGCGTGCCGTTCTTCTGCCTGACGCAACCGGGCGCGAGATCGGCCAGACTGGTCTTGAACGGGCTGGCGTCGCACTCGCACTCCATGACGCCGAAGTTCGGCATCGCGGCTGCCAGATGGACGCTTGCGGTCTCGCAGACAATGCCCGACATGCCGATATGCGGCGCATAGCGGACGTCATGCGCGGCGGCGTAGTCGGCCATGCGACGCGTCTCGGAGATGCCGCCCGCGCGCGCCACGTCGGGCTGCAGCACGGACAGCGTCCGGTTGGCGATCAGGCGCTGCGCCTGGTCCAATGTGAAATTGCTCTCGCCCGCAGCCAGCGGCACGTCGCAGCGCCGGCGCAGTTCCTCATAGCCCTGCTCGTTTTCCGGTTGCAGCGGCTCCTCGAACCAGAAATAGCCGTTTGCCGAAAGCACACGGCCCACCTCGACCGCCTCGTCCAGATTGTAGGCCCAGTTCGCATCGACGCAGAGCCCGATCGCATCGCCGGCGCGCTTGCGGATGCGCTCGATCCGTTTGCAGGCGTCGCGCACAGGCCGCGCCATCTTCACCTTGATGCGCGTAAAGCCCTCGCCGACATAACGATCGAGTTCAGCATCGGCGGCATCGTCATCGACCCAGTTGACCGCGGCGGCGTAGACGTCGATGCGGTCGCGTCCGACACCGCCGAGAAGCTTCGCGACCGGCTGTCCAGTCGCCTTGCCCAGTATGTCCCAGAGCGCGATGTCCACGCCGGCGATGGCCTCGATCAGCATGCCGCCTGCCCTGCCCGACAGCGCGCGGCGCATGGACTGCCACAGGGCGCCGATGTTGCGCGCGTCCTGGCCGAGCAAGCGCGGCTTGAGCGAGCTTTCGATCAGCTCGACATAAGCCTTGGGCGAGAACCGCGCCAAGGTTTCGCCGACGCCGACAATGCCCTCGCTCGTGCGCACTTCGACCAGGACCAGCGAGACCTTTTCATAGACGCCCCAGGACGTGACCGTGGGCCGGGGCAATGTCTGGCTGAGGGGATGGGCAATCACCTCGGCAATCTTCAGCGGCCCCGCCGCGATTGGATCGCTCACGTGCATCGGCTCCAGATTTCTCCCTTGTCCTCTCGCACCGCCCTCATAGCTCTCACTTGTAAACTTAGCAACCAAAAAACTTAGTTGCTATGTTTGAGGAAACCGTGCTAGTGATCCGCGGAAAGGATCCCGAATGCCCCTGGACGCAGCACGAAAGCCGATTTTCGCCGCGAAACTCGCGAGCCCTTCCCGCCTCGCGGACGGCGTTTCGGACGCGATCGCCGCGGCGTTGTTCGACGGACGCATCGCGCCTGGTGAAGCGCTGCCGCCGGAAGGCGAGATCGCCAGGGAATTCGGCGTCTCCAAGCCCATCGCCCGCGAGGCGTTGCGCCAGTTGACCAGCGCGGGCCTCGTTTCGACGCAGCAAGGAAAGGTGGCCCGCGCCAAGGCGCTCAGCGGCGAGCCGATGGAGCGCATCTACGCCTATGCGGTCCGTTCAAGCCTGACGCGGCTTCAGGAAGCCAACGAGATGCGCCGCGTCATCGAGGTTGGCATAGCCAGGCTGGCTGCCGAGCGCCGCGATCCGCGCGGCCTGGAAATGATGCGCCAGGCCGTGCTCGACATGCATGCCGGCATCGGCAGGCCCGGCGATTTCACGCAAGCCGACATTCTGTTCCACCTCGGCCTCGCGACGGCCACGGGCAACTCCATGATCCGCATCCAGATGGAAGGGATGCGGTCGGTCCAACGCGAGGTTTCGGAACTGTTCTCCCAGCGCTCCAACCGCACGGAAGCGGATTGGCGGGCCACCGTCGAACGGCACCAGGCGATCTACGACGCGATCGTGGCGGGCGACACCGATCTCGCGGACCGGCGCATTCACGAGCATTTCGACGCGGCCGACATCGCCTCGTTCGAGGTGGCCGGCAAGCTCGGGGAGCCGTCGCCGTGAGCAAGGACCGTTTTTCCCTTGCCGGACGGCGGGCGCTGGTGACCGGCGCCAACTCCGGCATCGGGCGCGCGGTTGCGATTGCCCTGGCGCAGCATGGCGCCAGCGTCGCGCTGCATCACTTCGGCGACGCCGTCGGCGCGCGCGACACGGCGGCGGTCATCGGCCCGGGCACCGTGGTTCTCGAGGCCGATTTCACCGATAGCAAGTCAATGTCGGCTTTTACCGATGAAGCCGCCGGCGCCGGCCCCATCGACATTCTCGTCGCGAACGCGGCGATCGAGCGGCGCCGTGCATGGAACGAGGTCGACGAGGCCCATATCCAGGCCCATGTGGCGGCAAACTTCACGGCCCTGCTCACCTTGGCCACGCGGCTCGTTCCCGCCATGGCCAAGCGCGGATGGGGACGCGTGGTCGCGACCGGCAGCGTGATGGCGAGGCGTCCGCGCGCCGAGACGATCGTCTATGCCTCGCTGAAGGCGGCGCAACTGACGGCGATGCGCGCCATGGCGCGCGATGTCGCGTCGCATGGCGTCACCATGAATGTGGTATCGCCCGGCGCCATTGAGACGGAGGCAACGGCCGAGCGCTACCGGGACGTCGCCTTTCGCCAGGCGGTCGCGGCGAAGATTCCCGCCGGCCGCCACGGCCAGGCCGACGACCTCGTCGGCGCCTTCGTTTTTCTGTGCAGCGACGCCGCCCGCTACATCACCGGGGCCGACCTGCCCGTCGACGGCGGCTGGACGATCGGCGACGCGCCCGGCGCGCTGCCGGGGACAACAGCATGACAAGCCGCCTGTCGGGCCGTTCGTAGCGCACCGCAGTTGTTGATTGGACCATCAGCGTTTCGGGAGGAAACCATGAAGACCGCAATGAAGCTTGCAATATCGGCCCTGGCGCTGTGCACCCTGTCGGCGCAGTCACTGGCCCAGGAACTGCGGGTGACCGTGTGGACCGGCAGTGAAGCCCATCTCAAGATGCTGAACGGCATCGCCGGGGGCTTCATCGCCAAGCATCCGGGTGTGACGGTGAAATTCGAGACCGTTCCGGTCGC
Organism: Mesorhizobium sp. CA13; assembly: GCF_020165235.1. Taxonomy (NCBI): domain Bacteria; kingdom Pseudomonadati; phylum Pseudomonadota; class Alphaproteobacteria; order Hyphomicrobiales; family Phyllobacteriaceae; genus Mesorhizobium; species Mesorhizobium sp. CA13. The sequence continues at coordinate 340,914 of NZ_JAIUHS010000002.1, forward strand.
CGACTACACGCAGAAGCTCACCTTCCAGGTCGCCGGCGGCAACGCCCCCGACATCGCCTGGATGATGGAGGATGCCGCACCCGCCTTCGAGAACGCCGGGCTGCTGATGGACATCGGCCCGCCTCTCAAGGCGACGCAGGGATATGATTTCGACGATTTCTCCGAGCCGGCCATGGCGCTCTGGCAGAAGGACGGCAAGGTCTACGGCGTGCCCTTCTCCACCTCGCCGTTCCTGATCTACTACAACAAGGACATGTTCGACAAAGCGGGTGTCGAAGACCCCAACCAGCTTGCCGCGAAAGGCGAGTGGAACATGCAGAAATTCCAGGAAGTCGCCAAGAAGATCACCGAGGCCAATCCAGGCAAATGGGGCTTCGAGTTCAAGGATGGCGAAGGTTACGCATCGCGCATGACGCATGCCTTGCTGCCGCCCGTTCGCGCTTACGGCGGCGATCTGTGGGCCGACGGCCAGTGCGGCCTCGACAAGCCGGAGGCGGTAGCCGCCATCAAGCAACTCCACGACATGGTGTTCAAGGACAAGTCGATCGTGCCGCCGGGAGAGCAGGGCGACTATTTCTCCGGCAATTCGGCGATGACCGTGAACCAGATCTCGCGAGCCTCGAAGATGCCTGAGGCGGGCTTCAAATGGGGCATCGCCCCCTTGCCTTCGGGACCCGCCGGCGAGGCTCCGGTCATCGGCCAGGCCGCGTTGACCGTCTTTGCATCCGGCAAGAACAAGGAGCTTGCCGCGCAACTGGTGGCCGACATGACCAGCAAGGACAATGTAGCCATCATGGCCCAATTCTTTCCGCCGGCCCGCAAGAGCGTCCTGGAGAGCGACGCCTTCGTCAACTCCAACAAGCTGATCCCACCGCAGCAGATGAAAAGCGTCGCCGCAGCGATCGTCAACGGCCGCGTTCACCCTTCGCATGAGCATGTGCCGCAGATATTCGCCGCGATGGCGCCGCGCGTCGACGCGCTGTGGCGGGCCGACGCCAATGTCGAGGAGGCGCTGAAGGGCGTCTGCGCCGCCATTCAGCCATTGCTCTGACAGGTTTTCGGTTCATGGCCGGCATGGTATCCCGAGACAATGCGGCGCGCCCTGCCAGCGCGCCGTGGCTGAGCTTGAAAGCCAGGGAGATGCTGGAGGCGTGGCTGTTCGTCAGCCCGACCTTGATCGGCTTCCTGGTCTTCTTCCTTGGGCCGCTGGTCGCCATCTTTTATTATTCGACGACCGAGTGGAACCTGCTCAGCCAGCAGGCGACCTTCGTCGGGCTTCGCAATTTCCAGAATGCGCTGCTGGAAAACCCCGACTTCTGGCATGTCGTGCGCAATTCCGTGATCTTCGCGCTGGGGCTCGTTCCCCTGAACATGGCGCTGGCGCTCTCGCTTGCGCTGGCGCTTTCGCGGCCGTTCTTCGGCGTCGTCTTTTTCCGCACGGTTTTCTTCGCGCCGGTGGTCACATCGGCGATCGCCTGGGCCATCGTGTGGAAATTCATGCTGCAGGGCGAAGGCGGCGCCGTGAACCAGATGCTCGCCTGGATCGGCATCGATGGCCCGAACTGGTTGCGCGAGCCCAACTGGGCGATGGCGGCCGTCATCGTCACCCGCGTCATCAAGATGGTCGGCCTCAATATGATCCTCTACATCGCCGCGCTCCAGTCGATACCGCGCGACTACGAGGAGGCAGCCGCGCTGGAAGGTGCCTCGCGCTGGCAGATCTTTCGCATGATCACCTGGCCGCTGCTCGCGCCGACGACGCTGGTCATCATGGTGCTGACGACGATCGGCTCGTTCAAGGTGTTCGACCACATCTACCAGATGACCGGCGGCGGCCCGGAAAACGGCACCCTGGTGCTGGCCTTCTACATCTATCAGCAAGGCTTCAAATTCTTCAACGTCGGCTACGCGGCCGCGCTCGCTCTGATCATGTTCGCCATCGTGATGGCGCTCACCCTCGTGCAGGTGATGTTGCGGCGGAAGGAGATGGAGTGACCCCGCGTCGGATCGAGATTCTCTATCGCATCTGCTGGACCATGGCGCTGCTGCTTTTGGCCGTGCCCTTCGTGTTCCCGTTCCTGTGGATGATTTCCGGCGGCTTCAAGAGCACCACCGAGATATTCGGCGCGCCGACCCTCATTCCCCGCGTCTGGCGCTTCGAGAACTTCGCGGAAGTGTTCACCTATCAGCCCTTCGCGCGGCAGTATTTCAACTCGCTCTATATCGCCGCAACGGTGACGGTGCTGACCCTGTTCATTGCCTCGCTCGCGGGCTACGCGCTGGCGCGCATCCGCTTTGCCGGCGCCGGGCTGTTGATGCTGTTCCTGGTGATGGCGCTGATGGTGCCGGAAGAGGTCACCATCATCCCTAACTTCTTCCTGATCCGCGCCATGGGCCTGATCGACACGCACTGGCCGCTCATCCTTTTGCCGGTCTTCGGCTCGCAGGGCGTGGTGGCGACGTTCCTGATGCGTCAGTTCTTTCTGGCGCTGCCCAGGGAACTCGAAGAAGCCGGCAAGATGGATGGCCTTTCGCGGTTCGGCGTCTGGTTGAAGATCGCCCTGCCCATGGCGCGGCCGGCGCTTGCCGCGGTTGCGATCATCACCTTCCTACATTCGTGGAACCTCTTCCTCGAGCCGCTGATCTTCCTCAGTTCGCTCGAAAAATTCACGCTGCCGCTGGCGCTGTCCAACTTCAACGACAGCTACGGCCTGCCCTTGTGGAACCTGCAGTTGGCGGCGACCAGCCTGGCCGTGGTTCCCATCCTCATCATCTATCTGATCGCCCAGCGCCAGATCATCGAGAGCTTCGCCCTCTCCGGCGTCAAGGGATAAGGGGAGTCATGACAAAGCTTCTGCTCAAGGACATCCGCAAGCGGTTCGGAACGGTCGAGGTCATCCGTGGCGTCGATCTCGAGATCGAAGATGGCGAGTTCGTGGTCTTCGTCGGCCCGTCGGGGTGCGGGAAGTCAACGCTGTTGCGGCTGATCTCCGGCCTGGAGCACATCAGCGAGGGCGAACTCCACATTGGCGGGCGGCTGGTCAACGAGGTTCCGGCGGCCAGGCGCGGCGTGGCGATGGTGTTCCAGTCCTATGCGCTCTACCCCCACCTGACTGTCCGCGACAATATGGGTTTTGGCCTCAAGGTCCGCAAAGTGCCGGCCGGCGAGCGCGCCCGGCGCGTCTCGGAAGCCGCCGCGACGCTGAAGCTCGAGCCGTTGCTCGACCGTTTCCCGCGTCAGTTGTCGGGCGGACAGCGCCAGCGCGTCGCCATCGGCCGCGCCATCGTCGGCAACCCCGACGTCTTCCTCTTCGACGAGCCGCTTTCGAACCTCGACGCCGAATTGCGCGTGCACATGCGCTCCGAGATCGCAGCACTCCACCAGCGCCTGTCGACGACAATGATCTACGTGACCCACGATCAGATCGAGGCCATGACCCTTGCCGACAAGATCGTGGTGTTGCGCGACGGAAGGATCGAGCAGGTCGGCTCGCCGCGCGAACTCTACGACAGCCCCCGAACCATTTTCGTCGCCCAGTTCATCGGAAGCCCGAAGATGAACATCCTGCCGCTCGCCGATGGGCGGCCAATCACCCACGGGGCGTCCGTGCCCCCGACGGCCGTCTCGGTCGGCATTCGGCCCGAGCACCTGTCGCTGGCCCAGCCTTCGTCCGCCACGCTGCGCGGCAAGGTAAAGCTTGCCGAATACACCGGCGCCGTCACGCTCATCCACGTGGAATTGGAGGCAGGCCAGACTTGCCTTGTCATCCACAATCAAGGGACGGCGCCCGAGATCGGCGTCGAGATCGGCCTGAACGCAGCCCCCGCGCACCTGCACTTCTTCGACGGCGAGGGCCGCGCGGTCTGACGCGATCATGAATGGCCGCAGCGCGTGGCGCATGGGAACGCGGCGAATGATCGTCCGCATTGCCTTCTGTATCCGCTCGCTGGATAGTTCCGGCCATGCTGCAGAGCCTGGCGACTCACTGGCCTCAAATCCTGGCGATCATCTCGGTGGTGATCGCGAGCGTTGGCATTGCCCATGCCGTCATGACCAAGGAGGACGTGCGGGCCGCTACTGGCTGGGTGGGCGTGATGGTGCTGTCGCCGATCCTCGGCGTGCTGATCTATGCCGTGGCCGGTATCAACCGCATCCGTCGCGCCTCGATCAGCGCGCAGCGCTCGCTTGCCGGCGATCTGGCGTCCGCCAGGCACGACCGCGACATTGCCGCCGAGGATGCCCTGATCGTCGAACGGTACGGGCTGCGCTTCATCGGCCTCAGGACGCTGGGCGACAGGGTGGCGCGGCGCGCGCTCCATCCGGGAAACGCGATCACTGTCCTGGAAACAGGTGACGAAGCCTATACCGCCATGTGCGCGGCCATCGACGGCGCCGAACGCAGCGTCCTCCTCGAAACCTATATTTTCGACAATGACCCAGTCGGCCTGCTCTTCGTGGAATCCCTTGCCCGGGCCGTCCGGCGCGGCGTCAGCGTGCGCGTGTTGATCGACGCCGTGGGCGCCCGCTATTCCGTGCCAAGCATATTGGGCCACCTGCGCGGCGCCGACATCACCGCCGGGCTCTTCAACGGCAACATCGTCATGGGCCTGCACCTGCCCTATGCCAATCTGAGGACCCATCGGAAGATCCTGGTGGTCGACGGCACGGTTGCCTTTACCGGCGGCATGAACATTCGCAAGGGCTTTTCCGCCGAGTTTGCCGGCTCCAACAGTTCCAGGGACACGCATTTTCGCGTGACCGGTCCAGTGGTAGCCGACCTCTTTTCGGTTGCCGCCGAAGATTGGCGTTTCGCCAGCAACGAGGCGCTGAAGGGCGATGCCTGGCGAATTGCCCCGCTGTCGCCGGCGCCCGCCACGCCCATGCTGGTGCGGGCGGTCGCGTCCGGCCCGGACGCCAGCGTCGAGACCAATCACAAGCTGCTGATCGGCGCCTTCTCCGTCGCGCGCAAATCGATCCGCCTCATGTCGCCCTATTTCCTGCCGGACCGCGAACTGATCAGCGCCCTGACGACCGCCGCAAGACGCGGTGTCGAAATCGACATCGTGGTACCGGCGGTGAACAATCTTTTCCTCGTCGACCGTGCGATGACGGCGCAGTTCGACCAGGTTCTGAAGCACTATTGCCGCGTCTGGCGCACGGAAGGACCTTTCGATCATTCGAAGCTGCTTTCGATCGATGGCGCATGGGCCTATGTCGGGTCTTCCAACCTGGACGCCAGGTCGCTGCGGCTCAATTTCGAGATCGACCTGGAGGTACTCGACGCCGGCTTCGCCAGCGAGGTCGAAAAGCGGATCGCGGCGGCGATCGAGACGGCCGTCCCCGTCACGCTGGAAGCATTAAGGGCGCGGCCATTCGTCATCCGTCTGTTCGATCGCATCCTGTGGCTGGGCTCGCCCTATCTTTAACAAAAGGACGTGTTTGCCAGATAGCTTGACGTGAACGGTGGAACAGATGCCGAAAGGTTCTATCTTTTGAGGTGCACGGTGACAGCAGCAGGAATGGCGGGCAAACGATGCGGGTGAACGGGCGCAGCCTGCCGGCAAGCATGCTTTTGTCCATTCGCGACAAGCGGATGCGCAAGGCCAATGCCACGTCGACGAACAAGGCGGACGCCACCGGAACGCTGGTCGCCTCCTACAATGTTCACAAATGCATCGGCGTCGACCGCAAGTTCGATCCCGAGCGCACCAGCCGCGTCATCCGCGAGATCGACCCGGATGTCATCGCCCTGCAGGAAGCGGACAATCGTTTCGGCGACCGGACCGGACTTCTCGACCTGTCCCGGCTCGAACTGGAAACCGGCCTGGTGCCGGTGCCGATTTCGGCGACCGGCAAGGGCCATGGCTGGCACGGCAATGTCTTGCTTTTCAAGAAGGGCGTCGTGCGCGACGTGCATCAGATCAGGCTTCCCGGGCTGGAACCGCGTGGCGCACTGGTGGCGGAAATTGACCTCGACGGAAGCCAGTCCCTGCGCGTCATCGCGGCGCATTTGGGCCTGCTGCGCCGTTCGCGGTCGCAGCAGGCACAGGTTGTGCTGGATATCATGAACAGCCCCGACGAGAAGCCGACGCTGCTGCTCGGCGATCTCAACGAATGGCGCCTCGGAAACCGCTCCGCGCTTAACACGCTGCATCTGACGTTTGGACCGCTGCCGCCGGCTGTTCCTACCTTCCCCTCGAACCTGCCCCTGCTGGCGCTCGACCGCATCATGGCCAACCGGCACGGAATGATCGCGGCCGTCGAAGCGCATGACACGCCGCTGTCGCGGGTCGCCTCCGACCATCTGCCGCTGACCGCCTTTGTCCGCCTGTAGCCGCACACCGATAACGCCTTGATGTCGACCGCGTTGGAAAGCGTGTAGGGCCGAGTCGGAACGGCGGCTCTTCTTGCGAGTTGATAGGGCTTGAACAACAGGAGGACGAGACATGAGAAGCTTTTTCCTGGCCTCGATGATGGCGCTGGCCGCTTCGGCTTCCGTCATTGCGCCGACGCAGGCTGCGAGCGTCACCATCCAGTCCGGCGACGAGCCCCAATATTCGCCTGACGACGACTATGATAATGGCGAGGTCGTCGTGCGCCGCCATCACGATCGCCAGCGTTATATCGACAATCGCTATAACGACGACAGCGATGTTCGTTACAGCGACCGCGAATACCGCCGCTATCACAGGCATCACCGCTGCCACATCGAGCTGGTCAAACATTGGCGACACCACCATAGGGTGGTCGAAGAGGTTCGTGTCTGCACCTGACCCGCGGATCGCGCTGAGGCGCATCTGCGTGGCCTGATTGCAATGCGGTAAGCTGCGGCCACACCCTTTCCGCTGCACTGGCTATGCCGCATTGCACAATTCCGCGACCTTGCCCACAATGCGGGGCATGGTCCGATCTTCCCTAGCCGTCCTGGTGATCGACGAAAACCGCATCCGCGCCTCGATCATCGAGGCGGGACTGCGCGAGGCCGGCCATCAACGGGTGACCGTCGTCCACGACGTGGCGGGCATTGCGCGCCGCATCGCCGAGATCGAGCCCGACGTCATCGTCATCGACCTCGAGAACCCCAACCGCGACATGCTGGAGAACATGTTCCAGCTGTCGCGCGCGGTGAAGCGGCCGATTGCGATGTTCGTCGACCGCTCCGACCAGGCCTCGATCGAGGCCGCGGTCGATGCCGGCGTGTCCGCCTATGTCGTCGACGGTCTCAGGCAGGAACGCGTCAAGCCAATCCTCGATATGGCCGTCAGCCGCTTCAACGCCTTTTCGCGCATGGCGCGCGAACTGGAAGAAGCGCGCAGCGAGCTCGAGAACCGCAAGGTCATCGACCGCGCCAAAGGCATATTGATGAAATCGCGGGGTCTGAGCGAAGACGCGGCCTACACGCTGCTGCGCAAGACAGCGATGAACCAGAACCGCAAGATCAGCGACATTGCCCACAGCCTGGTGACGACAGCCGGGCTGCTCGGACCGCTGGAGGACGAATGAGCATGACTGCTGCGCATCAGATTATCGCCGGCTTCATGCCCTTGTTCGACAGCGCCGTGCTGGTCGCGGCCGGCGAAATGGGCTTTGCCGCGCGCGAAGGCGTCGATCTCGTCCTGCACCGCGAGACTTCCTGGGCCAACATTCGCGACCGCATCGCCATTGGCCATTTCGACCTTGCCCACATGCTTGGGCCGATGCCGCTCGCCTGCAACCTTGGGCTCACGCCCCTGGCGTCCGAGACGATCGTGCCCTTTTCGCTCGGCCTCGGCGGCAATTGCGTCACCGTCTCCAACGCCGTCTGGGAAGGCATGGCGGCGCATGGCGCCGTATCGGATCTCGATCCGGCCCGCGCCGGCGCGGCGCTTGGCGCGTTTATCCGCGAACGCGCGGCGGCCGGCCGTGACCCGCTGCGCTTCGCCGTCGTGCATCCGCATTCCGGGCACAATTTCGAACTGCGTTACTGGCTCTCCGCCTGCGGCATCGACCCCGACAGTGAGATCGAGATCGTCATCGTACCGCCGCCCTTCATGGCCGACGCGCTGGCCGCCGGCCGCATCGACGGCTATTGCGTCGGCGAGCCCTGGAACAGCGCCTCCGTCGCGGCCGGCACCGGCCACATCGTCACCGTCAAGGCGCTTTTGTGGCGGAACAGCCCCGAAAAGGTCATCGGCGCGCGCAAGGCCTGGGCCGAAGAGCAGCCGGAGGCGCTGGCAGCGCTGCTCAGGGCACTGCACCACTCCGCCCGCTGGTGCCAGGATCCGGCCAATCGAGGCGAACTGGCGGCGCTGATGGCGCAGCCCGGCTTCCTTGGCCAGTCAGGCGAAATCCAGATGCCGGTCCTGACCGGACATCTCCGCCTCGGCAGCGGCGCCGAGCGGAACGTCGAGGACTTCTTCGTTCCCTTCGACAAGGCGGCGAACTTTCCCTGGAAGAGCCATGCGCTGTGGTTCTACACCCAGATGGTGCGCTGGGGCGACATCACGCACACGCCTGAAAACCTCACCATCGCCCGAGACTGCTACCGGCCCGACCTGTATCGGGCGGCGCTGAAGCCGCTCGGCGTGGCGCTGCCTGGCGCCAATGCCAAGGTCGAGGGGGCGTTGAAGATCGCAACGCCGGTCGGCTCGGCGGGGGCAAGCTTAGTGCTCGGCCCCGACGGCTTCTTCGACGGGCGTATCTTCGACCCGGACCAGATCGACGCCTATATCGGCGCGCAAAAGCCGGCGTGATCATTTACGCGCCATTCTTGTGCATTGCACAAAATTTATGCGCACTGATCGGATAGCTGACCAATGTTTGGCCTTGTTAACAGTCGGCCGGATCTACCCATGATTCGGTTATTCAGCTGATTTCATTCGAAATTCTTTTCTGAAGCGAGACTGGCACGGTTCCTGCTTTGAAATAACCAGGCCCTTCGCGGGTCACCGAATAGGCGTCCAATGGCGGGCGCCACAGGCAAAGCTGCCGCTCAGGTCACGACACGATCCCGGATGTACGGGTCGCGCGGACTTGGCCGGCGGCTTTTTTGTTTTGGCCGAACACGCAATCGAAGGCGCTGGTCCCAGGCAGCGCCCAACCGGAGACGACGATGAGGAAACGGATCGGAACTGGAACAAACCTGAAGGATTTCACGCGCCGCGATTTTGTCGCCAGCAGCGCGCTGACGGCGGCGCTGTTCATCGCTGCAAAGATGCTGTTCCCCGCCCGCGCCGTGGCCGAAGGCAAAGGGCCCGAAGTGAACGCGCCAGACTCGCCGCGCTGACGCCAGACCGCCAAACATCGATCAAGAAACACGCGCGGTGCCTCCTACCGCAAACCGGAGCCTGACATGACCGCAAATCTCCAAGCCGCGCCCAGCCAGGATAGCGCGCCCCGGCAAGCGCTCGTGATGTCCACCATCGCCTTCACCGTCTGCTTTGCGGTGTGGACGATCTTTTCCATCATCGGCGTGCGCATAAAGCAGGAACTTGGGCTGAACGAGACGGAATTCGGCCTGCTCGTCGGCACGCCGATCCTCACCGGCTCCCTCGTGCGCATGGTACTCGGCGTCTGGACCGATCGCTATGGCGGACGGCTGGTCTACACCGCCACCATGCTCACCGCGGCGGTCGCGACCTTCCTGCTCGCTTTTGCGCACACTTACGCGCAGATGCTGATCGCTGCGCTCGGCGTCGGGCTTGCCGGCGGCTCCTTCGCCGTTGGCGTCGCCTATGTCTCACGCTTCTTCCCGGCCGGCCGGCAGGGCACGGCGCTCGGCATCTTCGGCGTCGGCAATGTCGGCGCCGCCGTCACCAAATTCCTGGCGCCTTTCGTGCTTCTCGCCTGGGGCTGGCAGTCGGTCGCGCTGATCTGGGCGGCGGCACTTGTCATCATGGCCGCCATCTTCTGGCTCACGACCGCCGACGATCCGGTCATCCGCGAGCGCCGTGCCGGCAAGACCATGCCTGTGAGGAGCTTCTGGCAGGAATTCGCGCCGCTGAAGAACCTGCAGGTCTGGCGCTTCGCGTTCTATTACTTCTTCGCCTTCGGTGCGTTCGTGGCGCTGTCGCTGTGGCTGCCGCGCTACCTGATCGGCGTCTACGGCTTCGGGCTGGCGACCGCCGGCATGATCGGCGCTGCCTATTCAATTCCCGCGAGCATCTTCCGCGCCTATGGCGGCGTTCTGTCCGACCGCGTCGGCGCCCGCGCCGTGCTCTATTGGACCTTCTCGGTTTGTGCCGTCGCGACCTTGGTGCTGTCTCTCCCCTCGGCAGACTATGTCGTGCGCGGCATCAGCGGGCCGATCTCCTTCCATTTCGAGATCGGCCCGCTCGCCTTTATCGCCGTCGCCAGCGTGCTCGGCTTCTTCATGAGCCTCGGCAAGGCCGCCGTCTACAAGCACATCCCCGCCTACTATCCGCGGAGCGTCGGTGCCGTTGGCGGCGTCGTGGGCATGATCGGCGGCCTCGGCGGCTTCATCCTGCCGATCGCCTTTGGAGCGCTGAACGACCTCACCGGCATCTGGTCGAGTTGCTTCATGCTGCTCTTTGTCATCGTCGCCGCCTGCTTTGCCTGGATGCATGTCAGCGTCAGGCGCATGGAGCGCGCCGCATCAACCAAGGCGCCGACCCTTTCTTATGCTGCAGAATGACACCGGAGCGGATCAGGGCATGACCGAAAAACTCGTCATCATCGGCAACGGCATGGCTCCCGGGCGCATGCTGGAACACCTGCTGGAGAAGGCGCCCGGCCGTTTCCAGGTCACCATCTTCAACGCCGAGCCAAGGGTCAATTACGACCGCATCATGCTGTCGCCGGTTCTCTCGGGCGAGAAGGCCTACGAAGAAATCATCATCCATGGCGACGGCTGGTACATCAAGCACGGCATCACCCTCTATAAGGGCCACAAGATCGTCGCCATCGACCGGCAGGCGAAGACCGTCACCTCCGACCACGGCGTCACCGAGCCCTACGACAAGCTGGTCATCGCCACCGGCTCGGTGCCATTCATCATTCCGGTCCCCGGCCACAACCTGCCCGGCGTTCTCACCTATCGCGACCTCGACGACGTCCAGGCGATGATGCTCGCCGCCCAGTCGCGCGCCAAGGCGGTGGTGATCGGCGGCGGCCTGCTCGGGCTGGAGGCGGCGGCGGGCCTCAACGCGCAAGGCATGGACGTCACCGTGCTGCATGTGATGCCGACTTTGATGGAGCGCCAGCTAGATCCGGCCGCAGGCTACCTGCTGCGGCGCGCAGTCGAGCAGCGCGGCATCAAGGTCATCACCAAGGCCAACACCCAGGCGATCACGGGCAACGGCAGGGTCGAGCGGGTGGAACTCGCCGACGGCACAATCATCCCGGCGACGCTGGTGGTGATGGCGGTCGGCATCCGGCCGAACGCGGCGCTGGCCAAAGATGCCGGCATCGTCGTCAACAGAGGCATCGCCGTCGACCCGGGCATGCGCAGCAACGATCCGGACATCTATGCGCTCGGCGAATGCGCCGAGGTGAACGGCCAGGTCTATGGGCTGGTCGCCCCCCTCTACGAGATGGCGCGCGTCACTGCCAGCCAGCTTGCCGGCGACGAGACTGCCGCCTTCGTGCATTCGGATACGCCCACCAAGCTCAAGGTCACCGGCATCGACCTCTTCTCGCTCGGCGACTTCGCCGATGGCGAGGACCGCCAGGAGATCGTGCTGCGCGATGCCGCCGCCGGCGTCTACAAGCGCCTGGTGCTGAAGGACGACCGCATCATTGGCACCGTGCTCTACGGCGAGACATCGGACGGCGCCTGGTTCAACGACCTCAAGAAGAAGCAGACCGATATCTCGCAGATGCGCGATACGTTGATCTTCGGCCAGTCCTACCAGGGGGGTGCCCCGCTGGACCCTATGGCGGCCGTTGCAGCCTTGCCGGATGATGCGGAAATCTGCGGCTGCAACGGCGTCTGCAAGGGCAAGATCACGGGCGCGATCACGGCCGGGGGCCTGACCTCGCTCGACGACGTGCGTGCCCACACCAAGGCATCCGCCTCCTGCGGTTCTTGCACCGGCCTGGTCGAAAAGCTGATGGTGCTGACCATCGGCGACAAGTACAACCCCGCCGCCGTGCAGCCCATGTGCTCCTGCACCACGCTCGGCCATGACGAGGTGCGCCGGCTGATCAAGGCCAAGGCGCTGAAGACCATTCCCGCGATCATGCAGGAACTGGAATGGAAGACCTCCTGCGGCTGCGCCAAATGCCGGCCGGCGCTGAACTACTATCTCGTCTGCGACTGGCCGGATGAATACGCCGACGACTACCAGTCGCGCTTCATCAACGAACGCGTCCACGCCAACATCCAGAAGGACGGCACCTATTCGGTGGTGCCGCGCATGTGGGGCGGGGTGACCAATGCCGCCGAGCTGCGCGCCATCGCCGATGTCGTCGACAAGTTCGAGATCCCGATGGTCAAGGTCACCGGCGGCCAGCGCATCGATATGCTCGGCATCCGCAAGGAGGACCTGCCGGCGGTATGGGCCGATCTCGGCCAGGCCGGCTTCGTCTCCGGCCATGCCTATGCCAAGGGCCTGCGCACGGTGAAGACCTGCGTCGGCTCCGACTGGTGCCGCTTCGGCACGCAGGATTCCACCGGCCTCGGTGTCCGCATTGAAAAATTCATGTGGGGCTCGTGGACGCCGGCCAAGGTCAAGATGGCGGTGTCGGGCTGCCCGCGAAACTGCGCCGAGGCGACCTGCAAGGATGTCGGCGTGATCTGCGTCGACAGTGGCTACGAGATCCATTTCGCCGGTGCGGCCGGCCTCGACATCAAGGGTACCGAAGTGCTCGGCCTGGTCAGGACCGAGGACGAAGCGCTGGAGCATATCGTGGCGTTGACGCAGATGTACCGCGAACAGGCCCGCTATCTCGAGCGTATCTACAAATGGGCCAAGCGCGTCGGCATCGCCGAGATCAAGCGCCAGATCATGGACGACGCGGACAAGCGCAAGGCCTTCTACGAGCGCTTCGTCTTCTCCCAGAAATTCGCCCAGGTCGACCCGTGGTCGGAACGCGTGTCGGGCAAGGACAAGCACGAGTTCCGGCCAATGGCCTCGGTCGGGTTCGCGCAGGCGGCGGAGTGAGACAATGACTTGGACACCCATCGGCACCCTCTCCGACATCCCCCGCCGCGGCGCACGTTGCGTCGCCACGCCGCAAGGCAAGATCGCCGTCTTCCGCACCGCTGACGACCAGGTCTTCGCCATCGACGACCATTGCCCGCACAAGGGCGGCCCGCTGAGCCAGGGCATCGTGCATGGTGCGGCGGTCACCTGTCCCCTGCACAATTGGGTGATCTCGCTCGAAACCGGCAAGGCGCTCGGCGCCGACGAGGGCGCGGTGCGCACCATTCCGGTCAAGATAGAGGGCGAGCGTCTGTTCATCGCGCTCGAAGCGCTGGCCAGCCGCGCGGCCTGACCCATGCAGATTGGCGAAGCACGCGAGGTGAGGACCACTTGCCCCTATTGCGGGGTGGGTTGCGGCGTGCTGGCGAAGGTCGCCGCGGACGGGCAGGTGTCGGTCCGCGGCGACCCCGATCATCCCGCCAATTTCGGCCGGCTCTGCTCCAAGGGATCGGCGCTGGCCGAGACCATCGAGCTCGACGGCCGGCTGCTCCATCCCGAGATCCACGGCCGCCGCGCCTCCTGGGACGAGGCACTCGATCTCGTCGCGTCGACCTTGACACAGACCGTCGCCGAGCACGGGCCGGATGCCGTCGCCTTCTATGTCTCGGGCCAATTGCTGACCGAGGATTATTACCTCGCCAACAAGCTGATGAAGGGGTTTCTCGGCTCGGCCAACATCGACACCAATTCGCGCCTCTGCATGGCGTCCTCCGTCGCCGGCCACCGCCGCGCCTTCGGCTCCGACACGGTGCCCGGAACCTACGAGGATCTGGAGCTTGCCGACTTGATCGTGCTGGTCGGCTCCAACCTCGCCTGGTGCCATCCCGTGCTCTACCAGCGCATAGCTGCCGCACGTGAGAAGCGCCCGGAGATGAAAATCGTGCTGGTGGACCCGCGCCGCACCATGACATCCGACATCGCCGACATGCATCTGGCGATCGCACCGGATGGCGACGCCGCCCTGTTTACCGGCCTGCTCGCTTACTTGGGTGAACACAATGCGCTCGACCGCGCCTACATCACGGCGCACACGACCGGCTTCGGACAAGCCCTCTTCGCCGCCTCGGCGCTCGACCTTGCCGGCATCGCTGCCGCCACGGGCCTGAGCGAGGACGAGCTCGGCCGCTTCTACAGCCTGTTTGCCAGGACCGAAAAGACCGTGACCGTCTACAGTCAGGGCGTCAACCAGTCGTCCTCGGGCACCGACAAGGTCAACGCCATCATCAACTGCTATCTTGCCACCGGTCGTATCGGCAGGCCCGGCGCCGGGCCGTTCTCGGTCACCGGCCAGCCCAACGCCATGGGCGGACGCGAGGTCGGCGGCATGGCCAACATGCTGGCCGCCCATATGGAGATCGAAAACCCCGGGCATCGCGAACGCGTGAAGCGCTTCTGGAATGCACCTGACATCGCGCAAAAGCCCGGCCTGAAAGCGGTCGATATGTTCCAGGCGGTCGCCGACGGGCGTATCAAGGCGTTGTGGATCATGGCCACCAATCCGGTCGATTCGATGCCGGATGCCGATGGCGTCGAAGCGGCGATCAAGGCCTGTCCGTTTGTGGTGGTGTCGGACGTGCTGGCCGAGACCGATACTGTCCGCCATGCCCATGTCCGGCTGCCGGCCGCCGCCTGGGGTGAGAAGAACGGCACCGTCACCAATTCCGAGCGCCGCATCTCGCGCCAGCGCCCGTTCCTGGCAGCACCCGGCGAGGCGCGGCCCGACTGGTGGATCGTCGCCGAGGTGGCGCGGCGGATGGGTTTTGGCGAGGCGTTTTCCTATGACGCGCCGGCGGAGGTTTTCGCCGAGCATGCCGCGCTGTCGGGTTTCGAGAATGACGGGGAACGGGATTTCGATATTGGAGCGTATGCCGATATCGATGCCGAGCGATATGAGGCGTTGAGGCCATTCCAATGGCCAGCGCCGAGCCCAGGCGTCCCCCTCTGGCCTGCCGGCGCCGGCAGGCCAGAGGGGGGCGCTCAAGCTCGACGCCGGTCAGAGGGGGACAGCACGGCTGGAAGCCAAACCACCCGCTTCTTCGCCGACGGCAACTTCTACACCCCCGACCGCAAGGCGCGCTTCATCGCCGTCCGTCCCACAATCGTATCCCACACCTCGCCCGACTTCCCGCTCATCCTCAACACCGGTCGTGTCCGCGACCATTGGCACACCATGACGCGCACCGGCAAAAGCCCGCGTCTGTCGCAGCACATCGCCGAACCCTTCGTCGAAATCCACCCCGACGACGCCGCGCGATACGGCATTGGCGACGCCGACATCGTGCGCGTTTCCAGCCCGCGCGGCGCCGTGCTCGTGCGCGCGCTGGTCACGTCCCGCCAGCGCCGGGGCAGCATCTTCGCGCCGATGCACTGGACGGACCAGTTCACCGCCAAGGGCCGGCTCGACACGCTGACCGCGCCGCTCACCGACCCGGTTTCCGGCCAGCCGGCACTGAAGCACGTCGCGGCCCGCATCGAGAAATTCGCCGCCAGGGCGTTCGGTTTTGCCGTGACGCGCCGGAAGCCCGCGACGATTGCCGCCGACTACTGGGCGGTTGCCCGGTGCCGGGGCGGCTGGCGGGTCGAGCTTGCCTTTGCCAATGACGAGATCGACTGGGCTGCCTTCGCCGTCTCACTCTTCGGCACCGCGGATGCCGAAGTACTTGCCTATCACGATCGCGACTACGGCCAGCACCGTATCGGCGCCTTCGACGGCGAGCGCCTTGCCGGTGCCCTGTTCGTCGCGCCCGGCCCGGTGGCCGTGTCGCGCGGCTGGGCGACGCAGCAGCTCGAAGAGGCCCACGCCAGCCAACGCCAACGCTTCCGCATCGTCGCCGGCCGCGCCGGTGCCGAACGGCCCGATGCCGGCGCGACCGTCTGCTCCTGTTTCAACATCGGGGTCAACCAGATCACGGCGGCGGTGGCTTCCGGCTGCACGAATCTGGAAGCCATCGGTGCCGCGCTGAAGGCTGGCACCAATTGCGGCTCCTGCCGCTCCGAGATCCGAGCGATCATCGAGGCCCGCCGGATCCAGGCGGCCGAGTAGGCGGCGACCCCGCTTCAGCCGTCATAGCCGAGCGGCACGACGCTCGTAGCTGCGGTTGCCCGGATCGCCGCTGAACGGACCGTGCTTACCGCCGCCAGCATAGCCGCCGGCGTCTCGTCACCGTCTTCGACCCTATGGAACTGGACTATAGTTCGAGCCGTCTCGTCTGGACACCAATGCGCAAGGCTGAAAATGTCCTGGAGCGCACAATGTGGCGAACCAGAAGGAGGCGGATGCTGGACATCGAGGACATAGCGGCTCATCCGGATCTGCACCGCCACGTCAGGGAACAGTCGCTGGCGCTGATCCACATCTACGAAGCCAGCCCGCGGCTTGCTTCCATATTCGCCACGCAGCAGCGCTGGCTGATGGGCCATGTCGGCCTTGCCATGCACTTCAGGCGCGACCCGGACGACCGCCGCAGCGCGTTGACGGTGTCGCGCTTCATCGAATTCGTGCATCAGCACAAGGTCGCCAGCCGCAACACCGCTGACGCTTTCATCAAGGAGATGCTGCACTACCGCATCGCCGAATACGTAGCGGGCGGAGACGGGCGCACCCACCCGTTGCAGCCGACAGCGGACACGGTGCGGACATTCACAGGATGGGTGCACGCACATCTACGGACCCTTGACCGACTCGACGGCGCGGACCGGCTGGCGAGATACCTGGAGCGGCCCGATATGCTCGCCGCCCTGCAGCCCCTCGTGGCGGACGGCCTGCTTTCGTCCAAACCGGTGCGCGAACCCAACCAGACCTTTTCCCTGTTCATCTGGCTCAACAATGGCGGCATCGTCATGGATCGGCTCATGTCCGGCATCGACCCCGACCATGCCGGCCTAGATCGGATTCCGACCAGCGTGGTCTCGGTGGCGGAATTCGCCAGTTGGCTCAAACTGTCGCGCACCCACCTCGCCCGAAAACTACGCGATGCCGAGGCGCTCGGCAGCATCGGCTGGCTGGGCCAGCGCGGCAATTCCGTGATGTGGGTCTCGCACCGCTTCTTTCAGGAATACATGACCGTCCAGGCCGCCAAGCTGGCGATCGTGGATGCCGCCTTCGCAGCGTGCTTTTCCACCGACCACTGAGAGAGAGACTCGCCGCTGCCCCGGGCAATGAAGGCGGTCCGAGCCGCTGCGTATCCTTCGAAACAAAAAGCCGCCTCGGCGGCGGGTCGTCAGCACCATACGAAGAATGACAGCATAACTGCCCTCAGCAGTGAACCTCAGGTCGCAGAACGGCCCGGGTGCGCAACGTCATCCGAGCCGGAACCCGAAGTCTCACTCGATGTCGAATGAGACGCCCTGGGCGAGCGGCAGCGCCTTGGAATAGTTCACCGTGTTGGTGGCGCGGCGCATGTAGGCCTTCCACGCATCGGAACCGCTCTCGCGGCCGCCGCCGGTTTCCTTTTCACCACCGAAGGCGCCGCCGATCTCGGCGCCCGACGTGCCGATATTGACGTTGGCGATGCCGCAGTCCGATCCGTCGACGCCGAGGAAGCGCTCGGATTCCTGCAGGTCGCGGGTGAAGATCGACGACGACAGCCCCGCTCCCACCGCATTGTGCTCGTCGAGCACGGCGTCGAAATCGGTATATTTCATCACATAGAGGATCGGCGCGAAGGTCTCTTCGGTCACTGGCGAGACTTGGCTGGGCATTTCGACCAGCGCCGGATGCACGTAATAGGCGTCCGGATGGCCATTCTCGACCCGCGTGCCGCCGGTCACCTTGCCGCCGTGGGCGGCAGCCTCCTTCAGCGCTTTCTGCATGGCCTCGTAGGCTGCCTTGTCGATCAGCGGCCCAACGAGGGCCGACGTCTCCAGCGGATTGCCGACAGAGACGCTCTGATAGGCCTTCTTCAGCCGCGGTATCAAGGCGTCGTAGACGCTGTCATGCACGAACAGGCGCCGCAGCGTCGTGCAGCGCTGGCCCGCCGTGCCCATCGCACCAAAGGCAATTGCGCGCAACGCCATGTCGAGATCGGCGGTCGGGCAGACGATGCCGGCATTGTTGCCGCCGAGCTCCAGCACCGCGCGTGCAAAACGCTTGGCCAGGCGCGGCCCGACGTCGCGACCCATGCGGGTCGAGCCGGTGGCGGAGACCAGCGGCACCTTCGGATGATCGACCAGTATCTCGCCGACGGCGCGGTCGCCGATCAGCACCGACGCGAGCCCTTCCGGCGCATCAGTGCCGAAGCGCTTGACGGCGCGCTTGAAGATCGCCTCGCAGGCAAGCGCCGTCAGCGGGGTTTTTTCGGAAGGTTTCCACACCACCGCGTCGCCGCAAACCAGTGCAAGTGCCGCATTCCACGACCACACCGCGACCGGGAAGTTGAAGGCGGAGATGACGCCGACCACGCCGAGCGGATGCCAGGTTTCCATCATGCGGTGTCCCGGACGCTCGGTGGCGATGGTCAGCCCGTACAATTGCCTGGAAAGACCGACGGCGAAGTCGCAAATGTCGATCATCTCCTGCACTTCGCCGAGCCCTTCCGAGGGGATCTTGCCGACCTCGATCGACACCAGCCGGCCAAGTTCGGCCTTGTGCGCGCGCAATTCTTCGCCGAGCAGCCGCACCAACTCGCCGCGCTTCGGCCCCGGTACCAGGCGCCAGACCTGGAACGCCTTGTGCGCGGCATCGATGGTCCTGGCCGCGTCGGCAGGCGAGATCGTGCTCAACGCCGCGATCTGCTCGCCCGTCACCGGGCTGCGCACGATCAGGTCGCCGCCGGCAAGCGCCTCCTTGGCAACACCCAGTTTCGCCAGAAGCTCGGCGGTTTCCTTCGCTATCGTCATGTCTGTCCCTTTCAGATCCCGCCATTCATGTGGCGTGGTCAAAGCATTGCGCCATGCGTTCCCTATGCCGTCAGGCGCAAGGAGGCGCTGTCTGGCGTGCCAATAGCGGTTTCACGAAAAAATCGCCACCCCGGCATGGTCCAAGCCCGGGCCAGACCATTGAACCAGGGTCAGCTTGCCGTCCGCGCGGCGCCGTCCTTCATCAGCCGGTCGATATGCATGCGTATATGGGCCGCTTCCGCCGCCGTGTTGGCAAGCGCGATGGCGCGGTCGAAGGCGACCCGCGCCTCCTCGCCCCGGTCAAGCTGCATCAAAAGCCCGCCCTTGAGGCCGAAGAAATGAAAATAGCCGGAAAGCCTCTGCTCCAGCGGCTCGATCATGGCAAGTGCCGCCTCCGGGCCACGCACCTTGGAGACCGCGACGGCACGGTTGAGGGTGACGACTGGCGACGGCTGCATCTGTTCGAGCAGGCCGTAGAGCAGGTCGATCTCGACCCAGTCCGTGTCCTCGGCCTTCTCGGCCCGCGCATGCAGCGCGGCAATCGCCGCCTGCACCTGGTAAGGGCCTGGCTTACGGTGGCGCAGCGCCTTGTCGACCAGCGCCAGCCCCTCGTCGATCATCTTGCGGCTCCATAGGCTGCGGTCCTGATCCTCGAGCAGAACGATCTCGCCGTCCCCATCGAAGCGGGCCGGTGCGCGCGCATGCTGGAGCAGCAACAGCGCCGTCAGCCCCATGATCTCCGGCTCGGTCTGGAAGAGCCTGAGCAGCAGCCGGGCCAGCCGGATCGCCTCCTCGCACAGCGGCGCGCGGGCCGGCGCCTCGCCGCTGTTGGTCGAATAGCCCTCGTTGAAGATCAGGTAGACCATGGCCGCGACCGCGGCGAGCCGCTCCGAGCGCTCCACCGCGCCCGGCGTCTCGAACGGCACGCCGGCGTCGGCGATACGTGCCTTGGCGCGGGTGATGCGCTGCTCCATGGCGCTTTCGCCGACCAGGAAGGCGCGTGCGATCTGCTTGACCGTGAGGCCCGAGACGATGCGCAGCGCCACCGCGATCTGCTGCGTTGCCGGCAGGTCGGGATGGCAGCAGATGAATAGCAGCCGCAATATGTCGTCGCGGTAGTGCGCGCCATCGAGCCGCTCGGCGATGTCGCTCTCTGCGTCCTCGAGATCGGAGATCTGGTCCTCTTCCGGCATCGGCGCCTGCTTGGCGCGCTTGCGCACCGCGTCGATGCCGCTGTTGCGTCCGACGAAGATCAGCCAGGCCGCCGGATCGCGCGGCGGACCGTTCTGCGGCCAGTTCTTCAGCGCCCTGAGGCAAGCGTCCTGGAAAGCTTCCTCCGCCGTGTCGAGGTCGCGGAAATAGCGCAGCAGCGCACCCATCGCCTGCGGGCGGGCGGCGCTGATCGCGGAGCTGATCCAGGCAAGTTCGGTCATACGGCTACCCTGGTGGGATTGAAGATGGATACCGGCCGGATTTCGTAGGAGCCGCCGCTCGGATTGACCTCGGAAAGTTCGCGCGCGAACTCCACCGCCTCGTCGAGATCGGCGCATTCGAGCGTGTAGAAGCCGAGGAACTGTTCCTTGGTCTCGGCGAACGGCCCGTCGATGACGATCGATTCGCCCTTGACCTTCCTCAGCGTCGTCGCCGCCGTCGTCGGCAAAAGCCGCGCCACCGGGCCAAGCCGGCCGGCGTCCGCATATTTCTGCTGGACATCGAGAATGTTGGCCATGACCTTGTCGTCCTGCTCCTTGCTCCAGGAGCAGACGACGTCTTCGGAAGCATAGCACAAGATCGCGTAGAGCATGGTTTGTCCTCTTCTGTGTCAAAGGACGAAACACTAGGACCGATCCCGACACGACGTCGATAAAAAAATCGAGGCGCTGCGGATTCAGCGGCCGGTGGTTGCCGCGGGTCCGCTTTCGTGCGTCTTCAGCCATCGCAGCACGAGCGCTTCCTCATCATCGAGACCGTCTATCGATCGTTTGCGTTTGTTGGCTTCCGCCATTTCGGCAAGCAGCCGTCCCTGCAGCCAGGCTTCGAAGACTTGCGGATGGATGTAGCATTGGCGGCAGACGGCGCGCGTGTTGCCCAGCCGCTCGGCGACCCTGTCGATGACGCTGTTCATCGCCCGTTTCTGCTGTGCCTGGCTGTCAGGCAGCACCGTTTGCGCAAACAGCGACGCGGCGTGGATGGTGCCGCCCCATGTACGGAAATGTTTCGAGCTGAATGCATCGCCGATGGCCTCCCTGATGTAGCGGTTGACGTCCTCGGAGCGCACCGGGTGTCTGGTGCCGTCCTCGTCGAGATACTGGAACAGCTTTTGGCCCGGCAGGTCCTGCGCGCCTCGCACGATTCGCGCGATGCGGCGATCGACCAGCTTCAATTTCCATTCCTTGCCCGATTTGCCCTTGAAGGCGAACCGCAGACTCGATCCCTTGATGTCGACATGGCGGTCCCGCAATGTCGTCAGGCCGAAGCTCTTGTTGTCGCGGGCGTAAGCGGCGTTGCCGACGCGGATCATGGTGTTGTCGAGCAGCCAGACGATCGCGGCGACGACGCGTTCGAGCGGCAGGCCGTGGCGGCGCAGGTCGCTGTCGATCCTGTGCCGAAGCTCCGGCAGGCTTTCGGCGAAGGCGACAAGGCTCGAATATTTGGCGCTGTCGCGTTCCTCGGCCCAATGCGGATGATAGCGATATTGCTTGCGCCCCCGCTGGTCCCTGCCGGTCGCCTGGATATGTCCGTCCGCCTCGGGCGAGATCCAAACATCCGTCCAGGCCGGCGGGATCACGATCGCCTCGATGCGCGCTCGCGTGGCATCCGAGACCGGCCCGCCATGAGGTCCCCTGTAGGAAAATCCCTTGCCCGATTTCAGCCGGCGGATACCGGGCTCGGTATCGCTGACATAGATCAGTGCGGCGTGCTCGGCAGAAATCTGAGCACCGTTCTTTGGTGCGGCGTCGCCGTCGATAGTCAATCCGGATTTCTGCAGCATGCTGGCCCCACGGAAACACCCGTAGATAAGCCTCTAGGCCGAGCACTGGTTCCACTCCTGTCCGAAAAGTCGGCGGCCACCCACGCCGGCGGCGGAACCCTGCACTGCGCGTTGCGCAAAGCAGGCCTGACGTCAGGCCTTCTCGAGCACCACCGGGATGACGTCGACGGCTTGCTCGCCGACCTGTCCGCCGGTGGTCTTGAGAACGCCGACGATCGGCGCGACATCCGAATAGTCGCGGCCATAGCCAACGGTGATGTGATCGTTGGAGGCCCGCATGCCGTTGGTCGGGTCGAACTCCTGCCAGCCGGCATCGCGCCCGCACCACACCTTAACCCATGCATGCATGGCGTCGGCACCCTCCAACCTGGGCTTGCCCTTGGGCGGAATGGTGCGCAGGAAGCCGCTGACGTAGCCGGCCGGTATGCCGAGCCCGCGCAGGCCGGCGATCATGATATGCGAGAAATCCTGACACACGCCGCGCTTCAGCCGGAAGGCATCGCCTGCCCTGGTGCGGACGGTGGTCGCCTCGTTGTCATAGGTGAAATCGCGGTGGATGCGATTGCAGAGGTTCATCGCCGTACCGGCGGCCGAGCCGCCGACGCTGTCGCGCGCATAGGCGGTAATCGCCGCATCGATGCCGGCGTGACCGCTGGCGGCCAGGAAATGATGCGGTGTATCGGGCGCCAGCGAGCGCACGGCGGCGAGCTCCTGACGCAGCCGGCTAAGGTCGGGCGACACGTCGAGCCCGGGCTCGGGCCGCGACACCGCCACGCGCGCGCTCATCCTGATGTCGAGTGCGTCATGCGCATCGCGGAAGGCGATCGAGGTGACGTTGTTGCCGAAGAAATCGGAAAAATCCGAGCGTTCGTTTGGCGCAGGCGCGAAGGACAGCGACGCGGCGACGACGCGCTGCACGCCGTCGATGGTCGGCGGCAGCACGCGCACCTGGTGACGGCCGCCGCCGGCGACGGCGGCGTAATCGTAGTGAAGGTGAAGCCTGATGTCGTAGAGCATGCCGGAGCGCCGCCTTAACCGAAATAGGCCTTGGCGAGGCTGCTGTAGAGCCCGCCTATCTCGCCGGCGAGATCGTTCAGCGCCTTCACAGTCATGTCCGCTGGCTCCTTGATGGCGATGGCCGTGTTGAGCTGCAGGATCTCCTTGGCCGCAGGCGACATGTGCCCTTCGCCGCCGATCGGCGGCAGCAGCCCGATCTCGGCCTTCAGCCGTTCGAGCTGGAACAGGATGGAACGCGGATTGAGCGGATCGAGCGCCAGAAGGTCGATCACCGTGCGGCGGCCGGCTTGCACAGGGTACTGCCGCCGGTGCGTCATGACGCTGTCGCCGATCTCCAGCATCATGTCGAGCGAGCCGTCCGGCGCCTTGTCGTTGGTCAGCCGGGCGAGCGTGCTGGCGATCTGTATGCCGCGCTCCAGCCGCCGGCCGATCTCAAGGAAGCGCCAGCCCGCGAAGCGGTACATGTTCTCGTGCAGCAGGCCGGAAAAACCGGCGAGCTTGCGCAGGATGACGGTCATGGCCCGTGTCGCATCATCCCCCGGCGCCACCGTCGTCGCGAACTGATGAATGGTCTTCGACAGGTCCTTGAGCGCCAGCCAGCCATCCGGCGAGAAACGGTCGCGGATCTGGCCGGCGCTGTAGACGGCGCTGTCCAGCGTGCCGATCAGCCCCGATGGGATCGCTGTTTCGACATCGATGCCGAACGGTTCGAGATGATCCCTGATGTCGGCCAGCAACGGCATATCGGGATCGGAGGTCTCAGCCAGCCGCACATGATAGGCGCGGAGGATGCGCACCGTGTCTTCCGAGCGTTCGATGTAGCGGCCGAGCCAGGTCAGGTTTTCCGCCGCGCGGCTGGGCAGGCTGCCCGGCCTGGTGCGGCTGAAGCTGTCGCCCTCTTGCGGCAGCAGCGTCTCGCGCTCCACCGGCCGCTCGCTGACCACCCAGACGTCGGCCGCCTGGCCGCCGCGCTGCATGGCGATCGCCGTCGGATCGAGCGACAGGCCGACGCGGGCGAACCCGCCCGGCATCACCGTCCAGCCCTCGGGCGTGCGCGCCAGATAGACGCGCAGGCTCGCCGGCCGCGGCTCCAGTCGACCGTCGACATAGACGGGCGTCGTCGAAAGCGTCACCGCTTCCTGGCCGACGAAAGCGTCGCCGTCGCGTTCGATGCGCGCCACCAGTTCCGCCCGCTCCCCGGCCGACAGCGCCGAGCCAAGCCTGGTCTGGTCATCGTCCTCGAATGCCAGCCTCGTCGACAAGGCCGGACCGATCATCATACGGTCGATATTGGCCAGCACATGGGCGCGTTCACTCGCTTGCCCGCACCACCATGTCGCGACCGTGGGCAGCTTCAATTCCTCGCCCCGCAATTCGCGCGCGATCCTGGGCAGGAAGGCAAGAAGTGCGCGCGTCTCCATCAGGCCCGAACCGAGCGCGTTGACCGTGGAGACGCTGCCTTGCCGGATCGCCTCGACCAGCCCCGGCGTGCCGATCTGCGAATCCGAGCGCAGTTCGAGCGGATCGGCGAAAGCGGCATCGAGCCGCCGCCATAGCACACTGACCGGCATCAGGCCCGAAACCGTGCGCACCATCAGCCGTCCCCCGGAAACGGTCAGGTCCTCGCCTTCGAGCAGCATGATGCCGAGATAACGGGCAATGTAGGCGTGTTCGTAATAGGTTTCGTTGAGCGGCCCCGGCGTCAATATGGCGACGCGGCCGTCGGCTTCCTTGGCCATGCCGATCAGCGCGTCCCTGAAACGGCGAAAGAAGCCGGCGAGCCGGTGCACATGCATTTCGCCATAGATATCGGAAAGGGCGCGTGTGGTGGCGACGCGGTTCTCCAGCGCGAAGCCGGCGCCGGATGGTGCCTGAGTGCGGTCGCCCAGCACCCACCAGCGCCCGTCGGGCCCGCGACCGAGCTCGAAGGCGCAGAAATGCAGGAAGTGGCCGCCGGCCGGCCTGGTGCCGATCACGGGCCGCAAATATTCCGGGCTCGCTGCGATCAGACCCGCCGGCAGGACGCCCCTTTCGACCAACCGATTTGGCCCATGAATATCGGCGATGATGTCCTCGAACAGTTCGGCGCGTTGCACGAGACCGGCGCTGATCGTCTCCCACTCGCCGTCCTCGATGAGCATTGGCACATGCGCCAGCGGCCATTCTCGCTCGTTGGCGCCGGCCTTGTCGTAGACGCGGTAATAGACGCCGGCGTCGCGCAGATACTGGTCGGCGCGGGCAAAGCGCTGGGTGAGCTCTTCGGCGCCGAGATCGTCGAGCGCCTCGATGAAATGCTTCCAGGCCGGACGGGGATTGCCCGACGCGTCGACCATTTCGTCGACGACGCCGTCGATCGGCTGGTAGTGCTCCAGCAGGCGATGGATCTGCGCCTTGCCGCGTACCCGCTTGTGAGTCCCCTTTGCCATTGCTGATCAGAATCTTGGCGGACGCCGAAGGTCAAGCGTCATCGGGAAATCTTCCGCAGCTTGTTCCTCGCGCGGCACATAGCTGGATGGCGTATGGCCACGCGGCTCGAAGCGGGCGAGCCGCCGCGCCTCCGCCTCGTTGCCGTTGACGGGGAACGTGTCGTAGCTGCGTCCGCCTGGATGCGCGACATGGTAGACGCAGCCGCCGACCGCCCTGCCCGACCAGCGGTCATAGATATCGAACACCAGCGGCGTGTTGACCGGCAGCGCCGGATGCAGGCCCGAAGCCGGCTGCCAGGCCTTGAAGCGCACACCCGCCACGGCGATCTCCCTGTTGTCGGTCACCTTCATCGGCACGATGCGGCCGTTGCAGACGACGGCATGGCGCTCAGGGTTCAGCCCTTCGGTCTTGACCTGCAACCTTTCGACCGAGGAATCGACGAAGCGCACGGTGCCCCCGATGGCCCCCTGCTCGCCCATGACATGCCACGGCTCCAGCGCCTGCCGCAGTTCCAGCTTGACGCCCGCATATCGGACTTCGCCGTAGAAGGGAAAGCGGAACTCGAGCTGGGCGTCGAACCATTCGGGTCGGAACGCGAAGCCGTTGAGCTTGAGGTCGTCGAGCACGTCGATAAAATCGACCCAGACATGATGCGGCAGCATGAAGCGGTCGTGCAGCGAGGTGCCCCAGCGCACGAAGCGGCCGTCGAGCGGGTTCTTCCAGGCGCGCGCGATGATCGCCCTGACCAGCAGTTGCTGCGCCAGGCTCATGCGCGCATTGGGCGGCATCTCGAAGCCGCGGAACTCGACCAGCCCCAGCCGGCCGGTCGGACCATCAGGCGAAAACAGCTTGTCGATGCAGATTTCCGAGCGATGTGTATTCCCGGTGACATCGGTCAACAAATTGCGAAACAGCCGGTCGACCAGCCACGGCAAGGGCGCTTCGCCCTTGTCGGGATGTGGCACCTGCGCCATGGCGATTTCGAGCTCGTAGAGCGTATCGTGGCGCGCCTCGTCGAAGCGCGGCGCCTGGCTGGTCGGACCGATGAACAGGCCGGAGAACAGATAGGACAGCGAGGGATGCCGCTGCCATTGCAGCACCAGGCTCTTCAACAGGTCGGGGCGGCGCAGGAACGGGCTGTCATTGGGCGTCGCGCCGCCGACCACCACATGGTTGCCGCCGCCGGTGCCGGTGTGGCGGCCGTCGATCATGAATTTATCCGCGCCAAGCCGCGTTTGCCGCGCCTCCTCGTAGATCGCCGTGGTCGTGGCCACGCAATCCTGCCAGTTGGAAGCGGGGTGGATGTTGACCTCTATGACGCCGGGGTCCGGCGCAACGCGGATGACGTTGAGGCGCGGATCGTGCGGCGGGCCGTAGCCCTCGATATGCACTGGCAACCCGATCGCCTTGGCCGCGTTCTCGGCTGCCGCCACCAGCTCAAGATAATCCTCCAGCGCCTCGACCGGCGGCATGAACACGCAAAGCCGTCCGTCGCGCGGCTCGACCGAAAGTGCGGTGCGCACCGCGCCGCCGATCTCGGTGAGCTCCTGCTCGACCCGGTCCTGCTGGGCGGTCGCGGCCGTGAACGAGGCCGCCTGCTGGCGGCGAGCCATTTCATCGGCGCCCTCGCGTTCGGCCGGGGCCGGGCCAGGCAAGATCGCCTCTCGCGCGGGCAACTCACCGCGCGGCTGCGACGGATCGACCGGCACGACATAGGGATACTGCTCCGGCGGCACGTGAGGCAGCGTTCCCAGCGGCAAGCGATAGCCGACCGGTGAATCGCCCGGCACCAGGAACAGCCGCCCGCGCCGTGTCGTCCATTTTTCCGAGCGCCAACGCTGGCCCGACGCCTGGCTGTTCCAGCGCTGCACCGGCAGCACATAGCCCGACGGCTTGGTCAGCCCGCGTTCGAACACTTTCGCCATGCGGCTGCGTTCTTCGGGATCCTCCAGCTTCGAATTAGTCGGATCGACATTCTCCGGCAGCTTGCCTTCCTTGAGTAGCCATTCGGCCGGATCCTCATAGGCTTCGCTGACCATCGACGTGTCGATGCCGAGTTCGCCGGCGATCGCGGTCAGCAGGCTCTCGGCGTGCCTGGCATCGATATCGGCCTCGGTCTTTTCGCGCGCGATCAGCGACGGATCGCTCCACATCGGCTGGCCGTCGGCGCGCCAGTAGAGCGAAAACGTCCAGCGCGGCAGGCTCTCGCCGGGGTACCATTTGCCTTGACCATAGTAGAGGAAGCCACCGGGCGCGAAGCGCTCGCGCAATCTCCGGATCAGCGCATCGGCCTTTTCGCGTTTGGTCGGGCCGACGGCGGCGGTGTTCCACTCGGCGGACTCGAAATCGTCGATCGACACGAATGTCGGTTCGCCGCCCATGGTCAGCCGTACGTCGCCGGCATCGAGCGCGGCGTCGACGTTTTTGCCCAGCGCATCGAGCGCCTGCCAGCTTTCATCCGAGAACGGCTTGGTAATGCGCGGATGCTCCGCGATGCGGTCGACCCGCATCTCGAAGCCGAACTCGACATTGGCGAAGCTCGCCATGCCGGAAATGGGCGCCGCGTTGCGGAAATGCGGCGTGGCGGCAAGCGGCACATGGCTCTCGCCGGTGAGCAGGCCCGAAGTCGGGTCGAAACCGACCCAGCCTGCGCCGGGAAGATAGACCTCGCACCACGCATGCAGGTCGGTGAAGTCCACTGATGTACCGGCCGGCCCATCGAGCGCGACGAGGTCGGGCTTAAGCTGGATCAGATAGCCCGAGACGAAGCGTGCGGCGATGCCGAGATGCCTCAGGATCTGCACCAAGAGCCAGCTCGAATCGCGGCACGAGCCCTTGGCCGCTGCCAGCGTTTCCTCCGGCGAGAACACGCCGGTCTCCATGCGCACGATATACGTGATCTCGCGCTGCAGCCGGGCATTGAGGTCGACGAGAAAGTTGACCGTGTTTTTCGGGCTGGTATCGATGGTTTTCAGGAATGCCGAGAGCAGCGGGCCCGCCGCTTCCGGTGTGCGATAGATGGCGAGGTCGTCGCGTGTCTCTTCCGGATATTCGAACGGGAAATTTTCCGCCGTCTCCTCGACGAAGAAATCGAACGGATTATAGACCGTCATGTCGGCGACGAGGTCGACCTCGATCTTCAGTTCACTCACCGGCTCGGGAAAAACGAAACGGGCAAGGAAGTTGCCGTAAGGGTCCTGCTGGAGATTGACGAAGTGGTTCGCCGGCTCGACCTTCAACGAATGGCTGAGCACCTTGGTGCGCGAATGCGGCGCCGGCTGCAACCTGATCACCTGCGGACCAAGCACCACCGGCCGGTCGTATTTGTAATGGGTCAGGTGATAGACGGCGGCCAGAATTGCCATGGAGCCCCGGAGATCGGCGTTTAGCTGGCCGAACCCTGACACATCTGGCCGTCATTCTCCAAGCGGATGTTGCGCTGCACCTAACTTAAACGGCTACCCAACCCTCAGAAAAACGCCTGGATCCCAGTCTGCGCCCGTCCCAGGATTAGGGCGTGCACGTCATGCGTGCCCTCATAGGTGTTGACCGTCTCCAGATTCTGCGCGTGGCGCATCACGTGATAGCCGATCTGGATGCCGTTGCCGCCATGCATGTCGCGCGCCTGGCGCGCGATGTCGAGCGCCTTGCCGCAATTGTTGCGCTTGACGATCGAGATCATCTCCGGCGCCATCTTGCCTTCGTCGAGCAGCCGCCCGACGCGCAACGAGGCCTGCAGCCCAAGTGCGATCTCGGTCTGCATGTCGGCGAGCTTCTTCTGGTAGAGCTGCGTGCCCGCCAGCGGCTTGCCGAACTGCTTGCGGTCGAGGCCATACTGGCGCGCGCGATGCCAGCAATCTTCGGCCGCGCCCATCGAACCCCAGGAAATGCCGTAGCGGGCCCGGTTGAGGCAGCCGAACGGCCCCTTCAGTCCCGACACGTTGGGCAGCAGCGCATCCTCGCCGACCTCGACGCCTTCCATAACCACCTCGCCGGTGATCGACGCCCGCAGCGACAGCTTGCCCGCGATCTTCGGCGCCGACAGCCCCTTCATGCCCTTTTCCAGAACGAAGCCACGAATCTCGTCCTTGCCGCTCTCGCCTTTCAGCTTCGCCCACACGACGAAGACGTCGGCGACGGGCGCATTGGAGATCCACATCTTGGAGCCCGTGAGCTTGTAGCCGTTGGCGGTCTTCTCGGCGCGCGTCTTCATGCCGCCTGGGTCGGAGCCGGCATCCGGCTCGGTCAGGCCGAAACAGCCGATCCACTCGCCGCTGGCGAGCTTGGGCAGGTATTTCCTGCGCTGTTCGTTCGAGCCGTAGGCATGGATCGGATACATGACCAGCGACGACTGCACCGACATCATCGAACGATAGCCGGAATCGACGCGCTCCACTTCGCGGGCGACCAGGCCGTAGGTGACATAGTTGGCGCCGAGGCCGCCGAATTCTTCCGGAATGTTGATGCCGAGCAGGCCGGCCTCGCCCATCTCACGAAAAATCGCCGTGTCGAAGGTTTCGTTGAGATAGGCCTCCTCGATGCGCGGCGCGAGCTTGTCGGCGGCGAAGGCCGCCGCCCCGTCCCGCACCATGCGCTCGTCTTCCGAAAGCTGGTCCTCGATCAGGAACGGGTCTTCCCAGACGAATGCATTCTTGTCGGCGGCCATGGCTCTCGATCCTCAAAAACGGGTGAAGCCCGGCTTATCGGCCCGCGGCTTGGAAAAATCAAACGAAATTGCTTCACCGATCAATGAGCGTTAGGAATGGATCATGAGTGTCCAACGCCGCCTTTTGCCCAACATCAGCGCGCTTGCCGCCTTCGAGGCGGTGGCCCGGCTTGGCAGTTTCACCGCCGCAGCCCAGGAGCTGGATTTGACCCAAGGCGCCGTCAGTCGGCAGATCAGGCTGCTTGAGGACCAGTTCGGCCGCCGCCTGTTCGAGCGCGACAGCCGCAATGTCCGGTTGTCGGCGGCGGGCGAAACATACGCCGAAGCGGTGCGTTCGGCGCTTGGCCAATTGCGCGACGCAGCGCTTGGATTGATGAGCAATCGGCATAGCGGCATCCTGAATCTCGCAATCCTGCCGACCTTCGGCACGCGCTGGCTGATGCCGATGATCCCAAATTTCGTCGACAACAATCCCGACATCACCATCAACTTCGTCACCCGCATCGGCCGCTTCGACTTCGCGAGGGAGCGGCTGGACGCGGCTATTCATTATGGCCTGCCGGACTGGCCCGAGGCAGACTCGACGCTGCTGGTGCGCGAGGTGGTGGCGCCGGTGGTGTCGCCCGAATTCCTCGCCGAGCGCGCCATCGCGACGCCCGCCGACATCGGCCGTCTGCCGCTGCTGCACATGGCAACGCGGCCTGGCGCCTGGACAGCATGGTTTGAGCATCAGGGCCTGAGCGCGCCGACCGGACCGGGTATGCAGTTCGAACAGTTCGGCACCGCCGCCCAGGCCTGCATGGCGGGTCTGGGCGTGGCTCTGCTGCCGCAAGTCCTCATCTCAGGCGAGTTGCAGCGCGGCCAGCTGGTGCCTGCGCCCGGCCAGCCTATGCACAGCCGCAGCGCCTATTATCTCGTCGTCCCGCACGACAAGCGCGGCCATCCGCCAGTCGCGAGTTTTCGAGATTGGCTGATGGGCCAGGTTGAAAAGGACCCGGCTGTTCTGGCGTAGTAGCTACTTCCGCTTAAACGCATCCGCGAGTGCCGCGCCGAACGCGCCTTGCTGCGCCGGCCGCTCGGGCTGGCGCTGCGGCGCGGGCGAGCGTGGCGTCGGCCTGCCGCCGCCATTGTCGCGCGGGCCTCTCGATGCGCCGCCCTCGCCGCCATCCCTGCGCATGGAAAGCGCAATACGCTTGCGCTTGATGTCGACATCGACGACCCGCACCTTGACCACGTCGCCGGCCTTGACCACCTCATGCGCGTCCTTGATGAAACGGTCGGCCAGTTGCGAAACGTGCACCAGCCCGTCCTGGTGGACGCCGATGTCGACGAAGGCGCCGAAGGCGGCGACATTGGTGACGGTGCCTTCCAGCAGCATGCCGGGCTTCAGATCCTTGATGTCGTCGATGCCATCGGCGAAGGTTGCCGTCTTGAAGCCGGGGCGCGGATCGCGGCCGGGCTTTTCCAGCTCGGCCAGAATGTCGCGCACCGTCGGCAGGCCGAACCGCTCGTCGACGAAAACGCGCGGATCGAGCGCCTTCAGCGCCGCACTGTCGCCCATCAGCGAACGCACGTCGCGCCCGCAGGCGGCGACGATCTTTTTGGCCACGCCATACGCTTCCGGATGCACCGCCGAGGCGTCGAGCGGCTCGGAGCCGTTCGGGATGCGCAGGAAGCCGGCGCATTGCTCGAACGCACGCGGCCCGAGGCGGGAGACCTTGAGCAAATCCTTGCGGCTGGCGAACGGGCCTGCGGCATCACGATGCGCGACGATGGCGTCTGCGAGCGACGCCCCGAGCCCTGAAACCCGCGCCAGGAGCGGCGCCGAAGCCGTGTTGAGATCGACGCCAACCGCGTTGACGGCGTCCTCGACCACCGCCTCCAGCGAGCGGCCAAGCCGGTACTGGTCGACATCGTGCTGGTACTGGCCGACGCCGATCGATTTCGGTTCGATCTTGACCAGTTCGGCCAGCGGATCCTGCAGGCGGCGCGCGATCGACACGGCACCGCGCAACGACACGTCGAGGCCGGGGAATTCCGCCGCCGCTGTCGCCGAAGCCGAATAGACCGAGGCGCCGGCCTCGCTGACGATCACCTTGAGCGGCTTCGGCCCGCCGTCGGAAGGCATGTCGGACAGCATGTCGGCCACCAGCTTCTCGGTTTCGCGGCTGCCGGTGCCATTGCCGATCGAGATCAGCTCGACCTTGTGCAGGCGAACGAGCTTGGCGAGCTCCGCCTGCGTGCCGCGCACATCGTTCCTGGGCGGGAACGGATAGACCGTTGTCGTCGCCACCAGCTTGCCGGTGCCGTCGACCACCGCGACCTTGACGCCGGTGCGGATGCCGGGGTCGAGCCCCATCGTCGGCCGCGACCCGGCGGGGGCGGCGAGCAGCAGATCCTTCAAATTGCGGGCGAAGACGTGGATCGCCTCTTCCTCGGCCCGTTCGCGCAGATCGCGCATCAGATCGAGTGTCAGGTGCAGCGACAGTTTTATGCGCCAGGTCCAGCCCGCAACCTCCATCAGCCAGCGGTCGCCCGGCAGGCTGCCGCCGATCGCGTAGGCATTGGCGATCATCCGCTCGACCGGCTTCACCGGCGACGAGTCGTCGGCATCGACCTCGATATCGAGCGACAGCACCTCCTCGTTGCGGCCGCGCAGCATCGCCAGCGCGCGGTGACTCGGCACGGTGGCCCAGCGCTCGACATGGTCGAAATAGTCGGAGAATTTCGCACCCGCCTCCTGTT
Organism: Mesorhizobium sp. CA13; assembly: GCF_020165235.1. NCBI lineage: Bacteria > Pseudomonadati > Pseudomonadota > Alphaproteobacteria > Hyphomicrobiales > Phyllobacteriaceae > Mesorhizobium > Mesorhizobium sp. CA13. The sequence goes on from NZ_JAIUHS010000002.1 coordinate 373,745, forward strand.
TGCCGTCGACCACCCTGGCGCGCATGAAGGCGCGTTCCTTCATGTAGCTTCGCAGCTTGCCGACCAGGTCGGCATTCTCGGCGAACTGTTCCGACAGTATGTCGCGCGCGCCCTCAAGTGCCGCCTTGGCGTCGGCCACGTCCTCGGTCAGATAGGCCAGTGCGAGTTCCGCCGGCACCAGCGAGCGGTCGGCCAGGATGGCTTCCGCCAGCGGTCCCAGCCCACGCCCCCGGGCGATCTCCGCCTTGGTGCGGCGCTTGGGCTTGTAGGGCAGGTAGATGTCTTCGAGCTCGGCCTTGGTGACGGCGGCGGCGAGCTTGGATTCAAGCTCGGCGGTCAGCTTGCCCTGCTCCCGTATCGAGCCAAGGATGGTGTCACGCCGCGCATCGAGCTCGCGCAGATAGGCAAGGCGCTCCGACAGCAGGCGCAGTTGCGTGTCGTCGAGCCCGCCCGTCACCTCCTTGCGGTAGCGCGCCACGAACGGCACGGTCGCGCCTTCATCGAGCAGCCCGATGGCAGCGGCGGCCTGTTCGGGCCGCGCCGTGATCTCGGTCGCGATAATGGCTGCGATGCGCTTGATGTCGGATGCCATGCCGTTCCTGCTCTTCTCGAAAAGAGCGGCGACCATAGGCGCAGATATCCGGTCCGCCAACCTTCACGGTTTCACCGGCGACAGAGGTCCACAGGAAAGCGCGCACTAATGTTGCGGCCGCTCAGACCATCCGGCTCAGCGCCTCGAAGAACGCGACGATCTCGAGATCGAGCGGATCGTCGACCGGCTCGGGCTGCGACGACATCTTGGCGATCACCACTTCCGTCCGAGGATCGACATAGAGCCACTGGCCATGGATCCCGATGCCGCAATAGGCGCCGTTCTCATGTCCTGTCTGGTACCATTTGTTGCGGTAGCGGCCCTTGGGAAACAGCGGCAGCATGGCGCCGCGCTGCCAGGCTTCAGCACTGCCGCCGGTTACCGTGGTGTCGCGCACCCAAGCCTCGGGCACGATGCGGCGGCCATTCGCAGTGCCTCCTTGCCGCATCATCTCGCCGACGCGCGCCAGATCGCGCGGCGTCACCGAGATGCCGCCGGCGGTGCGCGCCGTGCCCTCCATGTCGACCGCCACCGAAGCTTCGCCGGCAGCACTCAGCGGCAGCCACAGTTTCTCGCGCATCAGGTCGGCGAAGCGCTGGCCGGACGCCCGTTCGAGCAGCAGGCCAAGCAGGTCGGAATTGGGCGACCGGTATCGGAAGGTCTGGCCGTGCGGCTCGGCGAGGCGTTGCAAGGTCAGGAGGAATTCACGCAGGCTTTCCGTGCCGCCACCGGGGTTCCACAAGGTGGCCCGACGGTAACGAGCAAAGGCGCTTTCGGGATCGAGATAGGCTTCTTCGAAATCGAGGCTGACACTCATATCGAGCACATGCCGCACGGTAGCCTCGCCATAGGCCGAATCGCCGGCTTCCGGCATGTAGGCCGTCACCGGCGCTTCCGGATCGAACACGCCCTCGCCTTCCAATATGCCGGCGACGATCGCCGTCACCGACTTGCTGATCGAAAAGATGATGTGGCGGGCGCCGAAATCCATCTGCGGCGCAAACCAGTCGCCGACGATCCTGCCGCCTTTCATGACGGTCATCGCGTCCGTGTGCGAGCGGGTGAGAAAAGCCGCGACGGTTTCCGGCGTGCTCGCCAGCGCAACCTTTTCGTCGAGCAATCCGCCGAAATCCTCCGCCGGCGCCTCGTTGACCCGCAGGGCGGCGACGCGCGCGCTAGGCACCAGCTCGCCGACATTCTGGAACGACCATCGGTTGAACGGGTTCTCGCGCCAGTTGGCGAGCAGCACCTGGTTGCGGCGGAAGCCGTAACGGGTCTCGAACGCGGTCTTGCCGGTCATGGCATTTCCTTCCGGGTCATTCCTTGTGGGGAATTCAGCTCAGCGCGGCGGCGATGGCATGCACGGCCTTCAGCGTCGCCATGGAATAGGCAACATTGCTGAAATCCGGCCAGCTCGAAAGCTTGACCACGACCATCCGAGTATTCCAATCGATGTGGATCATCTGCCCGAACACGCCCCGGCACATCAGCGCCCGCGAATGCGGATTCTCGATCCAGAACTGGTTGCGATAGCTGCCCTCCGGCAGGCTCGGACTGAAGCCCGGCCCGTGGCTGCCGCTGCGCGTCGCCTCGATCCAGTCGGCCGGTATCACGCCGCCGCCATCGTCGAGGATCAACTGGCCGAAGCGGGCATAATCGCGCAGCGTCGCGTTGAAGCCGCCATCGGCCAGCGCGTAGCCGGCGCTGTCGACGGTGAAGCAGGCGCTTTCATCGGCGCCGAGCTTTTGCCAGAGTTCTTCCGAAACCAACTGCGCCAGCCGCTTGCCGGTGACGCGCTCCATGATGAAGGCCAGCACATCGGTCTCGACCGAGCGGTACTCGAATGCCGCCCCATGTGGCCGGACAATGTCCTTCAAGCCCAGGATCAGCTCGAACATGTGCGCGGGCCAGCGAAAGTCCGGATCGCTGCCTGGCGGCACCGGCTTCCAGCCGGTGGCGACATCGACCTGGCCGATATCGGAATAGCGATCGGTGTACTCTTCGGAAAAACGCACCCCGCTCGTCATGTCGAGCACGTGCTGGACGTTGGCGCCGGCCCATGCGGTTGCCTTCAGCTCCGGCAGGTAGTCGGTAACCGGCTTTGCCGGATCGACCAGCCCGCGCCAGGCCAGTATGCCGAACACCGAGCCGGTGACCGACTTGGCCATCGACTGCGACAGATGCAGCGTGCGCTCGTCCATGCCGTTGAAGTAGCGCTCATAGGCGATCTTGCCGTCCTTGAGCACCAGGAAGCCATCCGTATAGGTCTCGTCGAGCAGGCCCGCGAGCGTCGTCTTCCGTCCCGTGCTGTCCTCGACCGGCAGACCGTCGAGATCGACCTCGGCGCGTTCGAGGCGGCGACGATGGCCGCTGCCGCGCCAGACTTCGACGGTCGGCAGAATTTGCCTGATGTGCTGGAAGGCCCAACGGTTCCAGGGCGGCCTGTCCCAGTCGAGCCTTGGTGGCACCATGGCGGGCGGCGAGCCCTGCATGATCGGCGGCCGCGGATCGCTGTTGCGATAGGAGTCCATGAAAGCCATTCCCGGAAACGGAAAAGACCCGGCAGCATGTGCCGCCGGGTCCGTCATGCAGCGACTACTTCTGCAGTTCGGTCCAGATCTTGGTGTAAAGTTCCTGCGTCTCTGGTGCGCACATCTGCTGCAGTTCGCCAAGCGGCTTGGCGTCGGCCGGAATGACGACTTCCGGCGCGTCCTTCATGTCGGCAGGCATATACTTGTCCGAACCGGCGATGGCATTGGCGTAACGGTGGAAGGCCGAGAGGCCGGCCGCGTTTTCCGGATCCATGATGAAGTTCTGGAACAGCTTGGCGTTCTCGACGTTCTTGGCCTCTTTCAGGACGACGACGTTGTCGCTCCACAGGCCAAAGCCTTCCTTCGGATAATTGTAGTGAATGGCCGGGTTGGCGAGCCGCTGGCGCAAAGCCGAGCCGTTCCAGTCGCTGGTTGCCTTGAAGTCGCCGGCGCCCATCTTCTCGATGGTGTTGTATTCCATCGCGATCCAGTTCGGCTTCGCCGCCACCAGGAGGTCGCGCACCTTCTTCAGGACCGCCTTGTCGTCGGTGCACTGCTGGCCCCCGACATATTTGATCGCGGCGAACATTACGTCGCCCATCTCCGGAACGACGTTGACCTTGCCCTTCAGCTCGTCCGGGGTGTTGAAGATGATGCCCCACGTGTTGGCCGGGCCCTTGTAGGCGTCGGTGTTGACGACGACGCCGATCGTGCCCCAGGCCCACGGAACCGTGTATTTGCGGCCCGGATCGAAGTCGGGATTGGCCCATTCCGGCGCCACGTTCTTGAAATTCTCCATCTTGCCCGGATCGGTTTCCTGGACGAGGCCTTCCTTGATCCAGATCGGTACATAGGTCTGCGAAGGCACAGCAATGTCGAAACCGGTTCCGCCCTGGCGCACCTTGGCAAGCGCGGTGTCGTTGGAATCGTAGTCGGTGATGGTCACCTTGACGTTGTATTTGGCTTCGAACTTCTTGATCACGTCGGGGCTGGTGTAGTTGCCCCAATTGTAGATGTTGAGCACGCCGTCGGCGCGGGCAAGGCCCGTCGAAGCGAGCAACGCCAACCCCATGGCGGACGCTGTTGTCTTCCTGTTCATCGTTTTAGCTCCCATTATCGGTTTCAGTCTCGTTTCCTGCTGACAAAGAAAAACAACGTGACGATCGCGACCGAAAGCAGCAGGAAGGCGGTCGATATCGCGTTGATCTCGGGCGTGATGCCGCGGCGGATCTGGCCGAGCATGTAGGTGGGCAGCGTGTCCTGGCCGCCCGACTTGACGAATTCGGTGATGACGACGTCATCGAGCGAGATGACGAAAGCCAGCATCAGGCCGGCGAGGATGCCGGGCCACAAAAGCGGCAGGGTGATGCGGCGGAAGGTCTTCCACGGCGTCGCATAGAGGTCGGCGGCGGCGCGTTCCAGCGTCAGGTCCATATTCTCCAGCCGCGCCCGGATCGGCAGGTAGGCAAACGGGATGCAGAACGCCGTATGCGCGGCGATCAGGTAGCCAAGGCCGGAATAGCCGGTGAAGATCTTGATGCGCGAGAAGAAGATCAGCAGCGCAACGCCGGTGACGATTTCGGGCACCATCAGCGGCTGGTTGATGGCTGCGTATTTGAATGTCAGCCCGGGATAGGGCGGAGTGCGCGTGGTGGCGAGCGCGGCCATCGTGGCAAAGATGGTGGCAAGGGCCGCCGCTATGGCGGCGATCTGGAAGGAACGCAGCGTCGCATCGATTACCTGCGTGTTCTGCCAGGCCGACTGGAACCATTTGAGCGAAAACCCGCCCCATTCCGAGGTCGAGCTCGCGGCGTTGAAGGCGTAGACGACCAGCACGATGATCGGCAAATAGAGCACGACGAAACAGGTTGCCGCGATCGCGGTGAAGCCAGGCTGGTGCTTGATGGAGAAGTTGCTAGCCATGACGCACCCCCGACTTGCCGGCGTTGCGCACATAGGCCAGCAGCGCCACCATGACGATGATCATCACCGTGATCGACAGCGCCGAGCCAAGCGGCCAGTTGCGGCCCTGTCCGAACTGCAATTCGATCAGGTTGGACAGCATCATGTTCTTGCCGCCGCCAAGCACGCTCGGCGTCACATAGGCGCCAAGGGCCGGAATGAAGACCAGGATGGAACCGGCGATGACCCCGGGTTTGACCAGCGGAAAAATGATCTTGCGCAGCACCTTGAAGCGTGTCGCGTAGAGATCGTAGCCGGCCTCGACCAGCCGGAAATCGAGTTTTTCCATGCTGGCATAGATCGGCAGCACCATCAGCGGCAGGTAGACATAGGCCATGCCGATCAGGATCGCCGTGTCGGTGTAGAGTATCTGGATTGGCGCCGAGATGATGCCGAGCTTCAGAAGGATGGTGTTGACGATGCCTTCGTTGCGGATGATCTGCAGCACCGCGAAGGTGCGGATCAGGAGGTTGGTCCAGAATGGAATGGTGATCAGGAACAGCCAGAGATCCCTGGTCTTTTCGCTGCGCGTCGCCATGAAATAGGCGGTCGGGAAGCCGAGCGCCAAAGTCGCCAGCGTCGTCACCACCGCGAGCTTGATCGAGCGCAGGAAGATGGTGACGTGGGCGGCCGCGAGCGACAGCGTGTCGTCGAAAATATCGCGTTCCATGAACACCGACACCCAGGCTTCCGGCGAAAATTGCCACTTCACGTCGCCATAGGCGCCGGGCGTCAGGAACGAATAGACGAGCACGATCAGCAACGGGCCGGTCGCGGCGAGAAAAATGACCAGCAAGGCCGGCGCTGACAGCAGCCAGCGGTCGCGGACGTCGCGCCGCTCCGCTGCCTTGGCGACTTCTTCGGCGGTGGCCATCAGTCCCTCAGCACTTGCGCGGCGTCGTTGCCGATCAGGATGCCGACCTTGTCTCCGCGCTCGAAACCGCAGCCTGCGCTGCGCGTGTTCTGCTGGCGCACGGTGAAGGCTTCGCCGCTGTCGAGCTGGACATGGATATGCGTGTCGGTGCCGAAATAGACGATGTTGTCGACCGTGCCCGACAGGTCGCCCTTGCTCTTGGTCAGCTTGGCATGCTCCGGCCTCACCACCACGGTGGCATTGTCCTTCGGTTGGAAGCCTTCGGCGACGGTCGCCTCGATGGTCGTGCCGGATTTGAGCGTCGCGCGCGCCTTGCCGTTGCCGGTGCCCGATATGGCCGCGGTGAGAAAGTTGGTCTCGCCGATGAAATCGGCGACGAAGCGTTCGGCAGGCTTGTCGTAGATGTCCCAGGGCGAGCCGACTTGCAGGATCTTGCCCAACGACATCACCGCGATGCGGTCCGACATCGTCAGCGCCTCTTCCTGGTCATGAGTGACGAAGATGAAGGTGATGCCGGTCTCGTGCTGCAGCCGTTTCAACTCGATCTGCATCTCCTTGCGCAGCTTGTAGTCGAGCGCCGAGAGCGGCTCGTCGAGCAGCAGCACCTTCGGCTGCGGCGCGAGCGCCCGGGCCAGCGCCACGCGCTGCTGCTGGCCGCCGGAAATCTGGCCGGTGCGCCGGCCCGCCAGCGCCTCCATCTTGACCAGCTTCAGCATCTCCGCAACGCGCGCCTTGATCTGCGCCTTGGGCTTGCCCAGCATCTCCAGGCCGAAGCCGATATTATCTGCCACCGTCATGTGCGGGAACAGCGCATAGGACTGGAAGACGGTGTTGACCGGCCGCTTGAAGGGCGGCAATGGCGCGATGTCCTGGCCGTAAAGCAGGATTTCGCCGGCGGTTGGGAAGTCGAAGCCGGCGATCAGCCGCAGCAAGGTGGTCTTGCCGCAGCCGGATGGTCCCAGCAGTGTGAAGAATTCGTTCTCGCGGATGGATACCGAGACTGTGTCGAGAGCAGCGACCTGGCCCTCACCCGATCCGAAAATTTTGCTGACGTTTACTACTTCAATCGCATTCCGATCCGGTTTGTCCGGCACGATTACGCCTCACTGTTGACCCCGCTCTTGCTGGCGGAGCTTTTCCCCTGTTGGATGTGACCACACGGCCGGTGGGTTGGCAAGTCCGGCATTGAATCACAGTTCAGTCTGTCATTTCAGTCTGTCATTTCAGTCTGTCATTTCAGTCCGCCATTTCAGCAGGCAAGCCGCATGCCATGTCAGGCTTGGTAGGTGACTTTGCCGCCGCAGATCGTTGTTATCGGGCGCACCTTGTGCAGGTCAGTCGGCGCCGTCTTTTCGATGTCGGCCGACAAAACCACCAGATCGGCCATATAGCCCGGCTTCAGCGTGCCCTTGCGGTGCTCGGCGAATTCGGCATAGGCGCCCTCGACCGTGTAGGCGGCAAGCGATTCACGCAGCGAGAAGCTCTGGTCCGGATCGCTTGATGCCCATGGTTTGCGCATCACTGCCGCCTGGATGCCCAGGATCGGATCGATCGGCGACACCGGCCAGTCCGACGCGAACACGACATGCGCGCCGGCGCTCTTCAAGGTGCGCCAGGCGTAGCTCAGCGGCCACCGGGCCGGTCCGATGCGCGACACGGTCGGCTCCAGCGGAAAATCCATGGCGCCGGGCGGATGCGGCGGCTGCATGGAGGCGATGACGCCGAGTTCGGCGAAACGCGGCACATCAGATGCGGCGATGACCTCGATATGTTCGACACGATGCCGGCTATCGCGCTTGCCATTGGCCTTTTGCGCCGCCTCGTAGCCGTCGAGCACGGCGCGCACAGCGCCGTCGCCGATCGAGTGCACCGCGATCTGCAGCCCACGCCTGTCGACGGCGACGGCGAGATCGATGAATTGCCGAGGCGTGAACAGGGGTTCGCCCACCCAGTCGGGACGATCGGCGTAGGGCTCGATCATGACAGCCGTCCAGGAATCGAGCACGCCGTCGTAGAACACCTTGACCATGCCTGACGACAGCCATTCGCTGTTGTAGCGTTCAGCCATCGCGGACGCCTTGTCGAGCATGTCGAGCGTCATGAAATTCTTGTAGTGGAAGGGTATCTGCACACGGCAGGGTAGCCCCTCCTCGGTCTCGATCTCGGCCAGCAGTTCGAGCTGGTAAAGATTGCCGTCCATGTTCTGGATCGAGGTGATGCCGTGGCGCGCGCACCAGGCGAGCCCGCGCCGCATGATGTCGCGGTCGGCGGCGCGTTCTTCCGCTGACGGCATCGGGTCTGGCTCGCCGCCTGTCGCCAGCCCGAGCCGCACCCGGCCCTCCCCGGCAAGATCGAGCACCGGGCCGAAAGCCTCGCCCTCGCGCAGTTCGCCATTGGCCAGGCCGTCGTCACCCATGACGATCTCGTTGCCCGGGCCAAGCGTGCGCCCACTCAGGATGCCTGCCATGTCCAGCGCCCTGGTGTTGGCCCACATCGTATGGTGATCGGGCGCGGCCATGACGAAGGGCCGGTCCGGCAGGATCGCATCGAGATGATGGCGCGTCACTCGCTCGTCATCGAGCACGGTGTAGTCGACGCCCTGTCCCACCAGCATCTTGGCATCGGGGTGCGTCGATGCGTAGTCGCGGATCGCCCTTTGCAGCGCCTCAAAACCGTGGACGCCCGACAATTGGAGATGGGCAAGCTCGGCCGCGCCTGAAAACAGATGCATGTGGGCTTCGATGAAACCCGGGAGCACCGAACCGCCCCTGGCGTCGATGACCCTGGTGGCCGGGCCCTTGAACTCTTCGATGGAGGCACAGCTGCCGAGGGCGAAGATGGCGCCGTTCTTGACGGCAACGGCGTCGGTGGCCGGATTGTCATCGTCCATGGTCAACACACGACCGTTGATGACGATCAGATCCGCCTTGTGACCCGCACCCGTTACAGACATCGCGACTCCGCGCCTTTGACTGGCTGAGACCGACACCCCTGTGCCCACGACCGCCGCTCCGCGGGAGCGGCACTGGGAAAAAAATGATGTCGCAGCGCTGTCTTGGAAATTCCCCTTGTTATCCCCAAGGCAGCGTGGATAAAAGAATGCGACTAATCATTCGCGTTTGTCAACATGCGGAATTTGCAATGTATTGTGGACAACCCCGCCCCGATGTTGGGACCGGGCGGGAACGAGGACATCAAGCCGTGAAGCGCAGTCTTGATCGCAAAACCAGGATAGCGCTCGAACCGCGCAAGCAGCCGCGACAACAACGGTCGAGCAAGGTGGTGGACCGGATCCTCGACGCGGCGCTGACCTTGACACGCGAACAAGGAACCAGGACGCCGACGACGCTCGCCATAGCGCAGCGCGCGGGCTTGTCGGTCGGTTCGGTCTATCAATACTTTCCCAACAAGGAAGCCATTCTCCTGGACCTCGCCCGGCGCTGGTTGTCATCCTTTCCCGAAGTGATCGCGAGACGCATCAGGGTCGACCCGCCCACCAACCGCGAGGAGTTTCGGCGGGAGGTCCGCAAGCTCTTCACGGACACTTCCAGGCTTTATCTCGACAATGCCAGCCTGATGCCTGTGATCGAGGCGATTTCAGGTAACGCCGACCTGAGACCGATCCAGAACGAGTATGACGACCAGATCGTCGCCCTCTACGCGGCATGGCTGCGGCATGTGAACCCGGCTCTCGAAGACAAGGTCGCCAGCCGGCTCGGCCTGCTGATGATGGAGGTCGGGCACGCTTGCCGTCTTGTCGGCCTGAAAAAGGATCGCCGGACATACGACCTCATCGAGGACGATGTCGAAAGCATGTGGCTCGCTCTGGTCACCCCTTATCTCAACCTTGACTGATTTCCCATTCGAGAGGAATTTCATGAAGACTGTCTATTCGCCGCTTCATGCCGGCCATGCCGGCCAGATGGAACTGGTCACATCGGCGATCGTGCCGGGGTTCGAAAAGCCCTCGCGAGCCGAATTCATCAAGGCGCGGGTCGAGAGCGAGAATCTCGGGCCGATCATCGCGCCGGCCGAGCATGATCTTGCCGCCGCCAAGCGCATCCATAGGGCCGACTACGTCGATTTCCTGCCGACGGTCTGGCCGCAATGGATCGCCGAGGGCCACACAGGCACAGCCATGCCCTTCACCTGGCCGACGCGCGGCCTGCGCGGCGACGTGCCGCCCAAGCGCATCGATGCCCTGCTCGGCTATTATTCCTTCGACGGCGGCGCCACCTTCGTCGAAGGCACATGGGCCGCGATCAAATCGTCCTACGATGTCGCGCTGACGGCAGCCGGCCTGGTCAAGGCCGGCGAAAGGTCGGCCTTCGCGCTCTGCCGTCCGCCGGGCCACCATGCCGGGGCCGGCTTCATGGGCGGCTATTGCTACATCAACAACGCGGCCGTTGCCGCGCAATGGTTCCGCGACCAGGGAGCCAGCCGCGTCTCGATCCTCGATGTCGACTATCATCACGGCAACGGCACACAGGAGATCTTCTACGACCGTGCCGACGTGCAGGTCCTCAACCTGCACGGCGACCCGATGGTCGAATATCCGTTCTTCCTCGGCCATGCCGACGAGCGCGGCGCGGGCGCGGGCGAAGGTTTCAACATCAATTACCCGATGCCGTTCGGCACCGGCTGGGACGCGTGGAGCGCCTCGCTGGAAGACGCCTGCACCAGGCTCGCCGCCTACGCGCCAGACATCGTCATCGTCTCGCTCGGCGTCGACACGTTCGAGAAGGATCCGATCAGCCAGTTCAAGCTGAAGTCGTCGGACTATCCCAAGATCGGCCGCCGCATCGCCAGGCTCGGCCTGCCGACGCTGTTCGTCATGGAAGGCGGCTACGCCGTCGAGGAAATCGGCATCAACGCCGTCGGCGTGCTGACCGGCTTCGAGGACCGGTAGAACAGGCTGCCCGAAGCGCGGCAGCTCTCAGGAAAACCACGAAAAAGGGCGGCGTCAGCCGCTCTTTGGCATCCTCCAGCGACATCTTCCGGCCCTTGGCAGGCGCGACCGAAACAGCCCCGGCCGAGATGGCCGGCTTGCACGGCTCGAACATTTTCACGCACCGAAACGCGCGAAAATCGGCGCCTGAGTCGCGACTTGAGTCGACTCGATTCGATTTTGTCAAATCGCGTTTGATGTCAGATTCATCTACGGGTAGATTAGACCCGAATCAGCCGGTCCTCGGGGGGCGCGGCGACCACCCAAAGTCTCAAGTGCCGGAATTTCTGGCGCCAGACGCGGACGGCTTCGCGTTCCCTGAATGGATTCCGTCTGATCGGGCGCGACCCCGCGCTTGTGTGTGTCTCGTAAATGTAACGCGTTTTCAGGTTCGGCGGCTGGCTCTCCAGCATCCGGACATCAGCATCGATTCCGGCCAAAAACAGCAAATGAGCAGTCCCGCCGCGCTTCTTCAATCCGACACATTGGGCTCGCGCCTGACGTCGCGCGGCGATCTCACCAGCTTTTTCATGGAGTTGACCGCCGAGATCGGTGCCGACAGCTATATGCTGGTCGCCATCGTCCACGATCAGGACCGCAATGACGCGCGCATCGTCTCGTCCAACTGGATTTTCGACGCCATCGAACTGATCGGCAAGCGGCTGATCGCTGGCCTCGCCCAGGGCGCGCTCACCGTTGCGCCGGGCATGCGTCCAAGGCCGCTGGTGTCGGCGCAGGCACCACAGGCCGAGGGGCTGGTCTCCGGCGAAGAGGCACGTCTGCTCGACGTGCTCGGCCATGCCGAGATCTATTCGCTCAGGCTGAATGTCGGCCGCCAACGCCTGTTCGCGCTGTTCTCGGCGGCAGCCGCCGGCCGGATCGATCAGCAGGCACTGATGAAGGCGCAGTTGAAGTGCTGCTACGCGCTCTCGCATATTCCGCAACTGATCGCCGCCGCCGCCATGCAGGATCCGCTGTCGGACCGCGAGCGCGAATGCCTGTTCTGGGTCTCGGAAGGCAAGACCACGGACGAGGTTGCCGTCATCCTTGGCGTGTCCTCCAACACCGTCAACAGCTACATCACCCACGCCATTCAGAAATTCGCGGCCAGCAACCGCGCGATGGCCATCGCCACGGCGATCAGGAGCGGCATCATTTGAAACAGGCCGACGTCAAGCAGGCCGCCGAGGCCCTTTTCAACGACCAGCGCAGTCCGTTCGGCGCCTTCTCGCTCGGCTCCGAAACGCATCACGCCGTGACCATTCCCGATGCTGTCCGGCGCTGCCGCTGGATCGCCGTCGACATCAATGCCTCCGCCTTCGGCCTGTTCTTCGTCAGCCCGTCGCTCGAGCGGGCGCGGCTGGTGCCGTGCTTCGATTCCGACTATCCCGGCATATCGGTGGCGACCAAGTTCATCTCGGGCGCCAATGGCGAGGAGATCGTGCGCCATAGCAGGATCTCGACCGAACCACGCTGGTGGACGGATGACGGTGTGGCGACCATGAGCGAGATGTTCGGCGGCCTTGCCTGGACCGAGCAGATGGCGCCGCTGGCGCCCGGCAGCAGCGGCATCGCCTTTCCCGTCCACGCCGACCGCGGCCAGTGCGGCCTCGTCGTCTTCCTGGGCTCGGAGATCGCCCTGCCGCAGGACGCGCTCTATGAAATCCACGCCCGTTGCTTTTCGCTGTTCGCCGCCGTCGCCCGCATGCGTCCGGGCGATGTCGGCAAGACGCGCGCGATCTCCAAGCGCGAACTCGAATGCCTGAAACTGACCGCCAACGGCAACACCAGCGAGGAGATCGCGCGGCTCCTGAAACTGTCAGTGCATACCGCCAACCAGTATCTCACCCAGTCGACCCAGAAGCTCAATGCCGTCAACCGCAACCAGGCGGTCGCCAAGGCGCTGCGGCTCGGCCTGATCGAATAGTTAGAACGCCAGCGGCTCGACCTTGCGGATCCGCGCCTGTTCGACCACCGCCTCGAGCAGGGCGGTGTTGTGCTCGGGGTCCTCGCCGGGCTTTTCGAACGACACGTAGTTGACCGCGACCGAGGCGCCTTTTTCGCTCAGCGTCAGCTGGAAATAGACGGTGACACCCGGCGGCCGAAGCTCGAGATCAAGCACGATGCGCGGGCTGCCGCTCCAGTCGACATGCGCTTCGCCGCCATGGCCGAGCCTCAGCGTGCCCGGCTTGAAGAACAGCTCCGCCGCCGAATCGACCAGATCCGACAGGCAGGCGAAATGCTCCAGCCGGATGAAGGCGATATAATCGGCGACATCGATCAGCCTGAGCTCCGCCACGACTTGCTCGATGGCGCTGGCGACGATGATCTCGCGGGAGTTGGCGTGCGGTTGGCGGTTCATGAAATCTGTCTGCGCCCAGCCTTTTTCGAGTAGACGATCCGCACCAGTTCGGCGACGGCCTGGTAGAATTGCGACGGGATCACACTATCGACCGAAACTTGCTTGTACATGGAGCGGGCGAGCGCCACGTCCTCGAAGATCGGGATGTTGTGCTCGCGCGCGATTTCGCGGATCTTGAGCGCCACCAGATCCTGCCCCTTGGCCAGCACCAGCGGTGCCGAATCCTCGTCGCGCACATATTTCAGCGCGATCGAGAAATGCGTCGGGTTGGCGATGATCAGCGTCGCGCGCGGCACCGCCGTCATCATCCGCTTGCGAGCGCGGTCGCGCGCCAGCGAGCGCAGCCGCGACTTCACGATCGGGTCGCCCTCGGACTGCTTGAACTCGTCCTTGACCTCCTGCTTGCTCATGCGCAGGTCCTGCTTCCAGTGGAAGCGCGACCAGACAATGTCGATCGCCGCGATCAGGCCCATGACGAAGACGATCGCCACCAATATGTCGACCGCAATGCCGCGGATGACGAGGCCGAAGGCGACGGGATTGGTGATCATGCCGGCGAGCAGCTTGCGGTGATCCTCGGACAGGGTGAAGGCGAGCACGACGATGGCGAAGCCGACCTTGCCGAGCGCCTTCAGGAACTCGACCCAGCCCTGCACTCCGAACAGCCTGTTCCAGCCCTTGACGATCGAGATGCGCGACAGCTGCGGCCTGATGCGTTCGCCGACGAATTGCGGCATGTTCTGGAACACCGAGGCGCCGACGCCGGCGATGGTCAGGAGCACCAGCAGGCTGAGGATGGCACGGCCCACCTCCAGCATGACGATCTTGTAGAGCGCGATGACGTCGGTCTCGGTGTCCATCGGCCATGCTTCCGGCTTCTCCAGGAACATCGACAGGAACATGCCGAGATCGACAATGGCATCCTTGGCGTAGAAGACGGTGAACACCAGTATGGCGACGAAGGAGGCCAGGAGCGCGGTCTCCCTCGAATGGGGCAGCTTGCCCTGTTCGATGGTGTCGCGGATCTTCTTTTCCGTCGCTTCTTCGGTTTTGGAATCCTTGTCGACCGCCTCTGCCATGATCCGGCCTTAGGCGGCGGCGTTCTGGGTCGCGGGAAGTTCGAACGCGCCTTCGCGCGCCAGCCGGATTGTCGTCGTCACGATCGTCTTGCGCGCCGCCATGATGTCGGCGAGGGGAACCCCTTCGGATCCTTCTCCGAGTTCGGCTTCGATCATGCGCCGCGAGCGCGCGCCGATCGCCGACAGCGCGGCTTCGGCAAGGATCGCCGAAGTGCCGCGCAGCGCCAGCGTGACCAGTTCGGTCGACAGGCCGTCGAATAGAAGCACGCGCGCTTTCTGGGTAAGCAGCGGCAAATCGTCGAAGGAGAACAGCCGAGCCCGGACGCCGTCGAGATCGGGCGTGCCGGCGGCCTCCAGATCCTGCATGACCTCCTCGAGCAGCGGCTTGTCCAATTCGTTGAGAACGCTGGCGACGCGCGCCTGTCCGGCCGATGTATCCTTGGTCGCGGTTTCCGCCAGCACGCTGGTGCGCAGCCGGTTTTCGACGATCCTGCTGGCGGCGTCGGGAACATTGGCCATCGTCACCATGCGCTTGATGATCTCGCCGCGCGTCGGCTTGCTCAACGTCAACAGCACGCTCGCCGCCGCCTGCGGCGCCAGCTTCGACAGCACCATGGCCGCAGTCTGCGGATGTTCACCGGCCAGGAAAGTACCGAGCCGCACCGGCTCGAGCTTCTCGAGCTCGGGCCAGATCGGCGGCGGACCTTCCGGCGCAACCTCGAATTTCTTGTCGCCCATGATCGCGCTCATCTCCTCGGGCGAGAGCGATTCGTTGAGGATGGTGTCCATCCTGTCGGCGGAATCGAGCAGTCCCGCGCCTTCGGTGAACTCCGCTTCGAACTCGGCGACGATGCGCTCGAGATCGCCTTGCGGAATGGTCCTGAGCAGCCGGGCGCCCTCGATCAGCGCCTTCAATTCCTCCTGCTTGAAGAATTTCAAGAGGCGGCTGGCCGACGGCTTGCCCATCGCCACCAGTATGGCGGCCGCCTTCTGCGGACGCGTCAGGGAAAGGGACGTTGTCATGCCTTTCGCTCCCGCTGCCGCCCGCAAGACCCGCGATGCATCTTCACGCGCCCTTCGTGCCGGCGATGATTTCGGTCAGCCTGATGCCGAAGCGCGACGGGTCGCTTTCGAGCACGGTAATCTCGCCGCGCGCTATTCTGCGGCCGTTGACCACCACGTCGACCGGTTCGCCGATGCGGCGATTGAGTGCGACCGTGGAGCCCTTCTGCAGCGCCATTAGATCAGACACCGGCATCTCGGTGCTGCCGAGAATGATCTGGACGTCGACTGGGATGTTCATGATGACGCTTGAATTGGCCGCGGACGCGGCTTTGAACGCGATATCGGGGCGCTGTTCCTCTTCATGCAGAACCCCGCGCAATTCCTCGATGGCGCGGTCGAGCTGCTCGTCCGGCTGGTCGATTTCGGCTTCTGCCTTGGTCTTGGCCATGCATCGTCTCCAAAAGCTCAGGCGTGCCCGGCACCAGCCGGCATGAGCCCGTCGATAAAATCCTGTCCGGCATCATAGGGATGCTTGATCCGGACGGTGTAATTCTGTCCCAGCTTGCCAAACTCGCATACGAACAGCGTCTGGCCGCGCGCGCCGAGACGCGCTTGCGACTGCGCCGTTTCCTCGAATTCGATGATCTGGCCAATTTCGAAATCGGCAAGATCGCCGAGCGTCAGTCGGGCCAGCGGCATGGTCGCCTCGAGCGCCACCGTGGAGCGCATCACTTCTTCCGAAAAGCGCGCGCGCCAGTTGGCGCCCTGATCGTTCTCGCCGCCGGCGGCAGCGCTGTCCCGGCTGGCCAGCACGACACGCTGCGGCATCGTCACCGTCACGGTGCCGCTGTCGGCCGGCGTCGAGATGCCGAAGACGATGCGGATTGCAGCGCCATCGCGCAACACGTGCCGTTTGGCTTCGGTGCCTGACATCGCCCGCGGCACTGGCAGGCGCAGGTCGAGCGATCGTCGTCCCGATCCGTTCAGTGCCTGCGCGACCTGCTGGAACACCATGGTCGAAACATCGACCTCGATCTGCGACAGATCACGCTCTATCGGAGATGCCGGCATCTCCGGGTCGCCGCCGAACAGCGTGCAAAGCGTGACCGCGATCGCCGGCGCATCGATCACCAGGGTCATGGCATCGGAGGACGTGGCTGACGCAACGATGGTCATGGCAAACGTATCGCCGGCACGGGAGCGGGCCTCCGCGACGCGGCTGACCTCGACGCCCCTGAGATCGACGGTGACCGGAACTCCAAGCTCACTGGTCAGGCTCTTCTGCAGCAGCGGCGCAGCGCGCTCTGCCATGCCCCGGCCGGTGCCGATGACCTGGGCGGCCTCGCCGCTGTCGCCGACCAGGCGCTCGATGATCAGCGAGCGCGCTTGTGAGGGACTGCCGGGACTGGTCATGACAATGTCGGCACCGATCTGTCGCGCATCGCTCAGGCGGCCCTTTTCTCGGCAGAGCCGGTGTTCATCGTGCTCTGCTCGACGGCGTCGATGGTCGGCCGCTCATAGGACGATATGGTCTTGCGGCCGAACTCGATCGCCACCTGCGGCAGGGCGCCGTTCATGTAGGCGAGCAACGTCTGCTTGACGATGATGTAGAGGCGGTTCTTCTTCTCGCGCACCGTCTTGATCTTGGTGGCGACGGGCCCGACCACCGCGTAAGACAGGAAGATGCCGAGGAAGGTGCCGACAAGCGCCGCGCCGATCAGGCCGCCAAGGATTTCCGGCGACTGGTCGAGCGCGCCCATCGCCTTGACCACGCCGAGCACGGCGGCGACGATGCCGAGCGCCGGCAGGCCGTCGCCGACCGCCACCAGCGCGTGGTAGGCTTTCATCTTGTCGGACTTGATGGTCTGGATTTCCTCATCCATCAGCGCCTCGATCTCGTGCGAACGGGCGTTGCCGATGATGATGATGCGGCAATAGTCGCAGATGAAATGCGTCAGGTCGTGGTTCTTCAGCACGGTGGGGAATGCCTGGAAGATCGCCGATTCTTCGGGATTGTCGATATGCGCCTCGACCTCGCTGCGCGACTTCGAACGCAGTTCACGCATCAGGCTGTGCAGCACGCCGAGCGTTTCCAGATAATCCTGCTCCTTCGGCACGGCCTGCTTGAAGGCTTCGAGGATGCCCCTGCCGGTGTCCTTGACCGTTTTCATCGGATTGGCGACGAGGAAGGTGCCGAGTGCGGCGCCGCAGATGACCACCGCTTCCCAGGGCTGCATCAGCACATGCAGATGCCCGCCCATGGCCATGAAGCCGCCAAGGACGCAGCCGAGCGTCACCACCAGTCCAATCAGGATGCCCACGAGAGGTCCTTCCGCATTTTAAGTCAGCTGCAAGGGATAGTCCCCGTGCCTTGTGTGAGGCTTGAATCGGAGCGGTATCGAGCCGATCGGCGCGATTCAGTTTCGCGCAAGGAAGTGGGTTTATTGTGCTGGCATAGCTTCGGCCGGAGGCGCGTCCTTGCTCAGTACCTATACCAGCTACCAGTTGATCACCAGGGACATCGACAAGTCGATCGACCGCATCGAAAAGCAGCCGACGGTCGATCGCGACACCAAATATTATCTGGACAACATCACCAAGGTGAAATCGATCGACGATTTCGTCAACAATGACCGTTTGTTCAAATATGCCATGAAGGCCTATGGCCTGGAGGACATGGCTTACGCCAAGGCGTTCATGGTCAAGGCGCTCAAGGAAGGCGTTTCCGACCCCAACAGTTTCGCCAACAAGCTGACCGACAAGCGCTATGCCGAATTCGTCAGCGCCTTCAACTTCGCAGCCAACGGCGCCGATGCGACGATCTACAACAAGGCGCAGCAACTGGTGACGAAAAACTATGCCACGCAGGCGCAGATCGCCGGCCTCGATCCGAATTCCGACTATGTGAAGGCCGAGACGACTTACTACCTCGCCAACATCACCAAGGTGAAGTCCGTCGACGACCTGATGTCGAACAACCGGCTCTACACCTATGCGCTGGCTGCGTTCGGTCTCGATTCGGCAACGGAGGACAAAGACCTGGTCAAACAGGTCCTGCAGGGTGGTGTGCGCGATCCCAACAGCGTCGCCAACAAGCAGACGGACCCGGCATATGCGGCACTGGCCTCGGCTTTAAACTTCGAGCAGTTCGGCGAGAACGCCACCACAATCAATCCGGCGCAGCAGCCGACCGTCGACAGGTATATGCGCCAGACGCTGGAAGAGGATGCCGGCAAGACCAACGAGGGCGTACGGCTGGCGCTCTATTTCCAGCGCAAGGCGCCTGATATCACCAGCTGGTACGATGTGCTCGCCGACACCGCTCTTGCCAGCGTGGTGCGCACCGTGCTCGGCCTGCCCGATTCCTTCGCCACCGCCGACGTCGACAAGCAGGCGCAGCTGTTCGAGCAGAAGCTCGACATTTCTGATTTCTCCGACCCCGAAAAGCTCGGCAAGTTCCTGACCCGCTTCACCTCCATGTACGAGATCAACCACCCAACCTCGTCAGCCGTGTCGTCGATCAGCGTGCTCTTCGCCAAGCCGGTCACGGCGGGGATCTCCACCGACCTGATGATGGCCATGCAGAAGTTGAAGTTCTGATCATGCGGGACAGTCTCTACGTCGCCCTTTCCTCGCAGATCGCGCTCGAGCGCCGGCTCGACACGATCGCCGACAATGTCGCCAATGCCTCGACCGTCGGCTTTCGCGCCACCGGCGTGAAGTTCGAGGACGTGGTGTCCGGCAGCGGGCCGAAATCCGTGTCCTTCGCCTCCTCGGGCAAGACCTACCTTTCCGGCGCCCATGGCCCTCTGACCGAGACCGGCAATCCGTTCGATTTCGCCATACAGGGCGACGCCTGGTTCGCCATCGAGACGCCGGTCGGCACCGTCATGACCCGCGACGGCCGCTTCTCGATGAACGAGAATGGCGAGCTGATGTCGGTCGAGGGACATCCCGTCCTCGACGCCGGCGGCGCGCCGATCCAGCTCGACCCCCGCAACGGCCCCCCCAAGGCCGGTGCCGACGGCTCGTTGCGCCAGAACGATCAGCTGGTAGGCTCCATTGGCCTGTACAATTTCGATCCGGGCGAAAATTTCGTGCGCTACGGCAATTCCGGCATAGTGCCGGCGCGCACGCCCGAGCCGGTGACCGATCGCGCCGATATCGGCGTCGCCCAGGGCTTTGTCGAGGAATCCAACGTTAATCCGGTGCTGGAGATGACGCGGCTGATCATGGTCCAGCGCGCTTTCGAGAACACCGCCGCCCTGATGCGGCAGACTGATTCCTCCACCGACGAGGCGATCAAGACGCTCGGCTCGAAGTAGCATGTCGCTCGACCAGCCAACCCTGCGCGCACCCGAAAGACTGCCCCAGCCAACGCCGGAAGACCGGCTTGCCGCGCTGGAGCGGATATGGCGGCGCTTCAGCGATGCCGAAGGACTGCTCAAACGCGGCGGCCTCGTCACCGAAGTCACATCGACGCATTACAAAGTGCGCGGCCTTTCGGATTTCGCCAGGCTGGGCGACCTTGTCGAACAGCGCGGCCATGCCGGCACGCGCCGCGGCGAGATCGTCAAGATCAGCCGCGACGAGATTGTCGTGGCCCCCTTCGAACGCAGTGCCGATGCCGGCATAGGCGACGCCGTTTTCCGTCGCGGTCCGCTCGCCGTGGCGCCGCATGCCTCGTGGCGCGGCCGCACGATCGACGCGCTCACCCGGGCGATCGACGGTGGCCCGCCATTGATCAGGGGCGACGGCATGTCCGGGGCCGCCACGCCCGGCGCCATGGCGCGCCAGCGCGTCGGCACCGCCTTCATGACCGGGGTCAAGGTCATCGACATTTTCACGCCGCTCTGTTTCGGCCAGCGCATGGGCGTCTTTGCCGGTTCCGGTGTCGGCAAGTCGACGCTGCTGGCCATGCTCGCCGGCGCAGACGCTTTCGACACCGTCGTCGTGGCGCTGATCGGCGAACGAGGCCGCGAGGTCCGCGAATTCCTTGAAGACACGATCGGCGACAGCATGGCCAAGACCGTAGCCGTCGTCGCCACCAGCGACGAGAGCGCCATGATGCGCCGGCGCGCGCCGGACACCGCGATGCGCGTCGCCGAAGATTTTCGCGACCAGGGCCACCGCGTGCTTCTGGTGCTGGATTCGATCACCCGCTTTGCCCACGCCCTGCGCGAAGTAGCGACGGGAACGGGTGAGCCGCCGATCGCGCGCGGCTATCCCGCTTCGGTTTTCACCGAGCTGCCGAAGCTGCTCGAACGCGCCGGGCCGGGAGTGGAAGGGAAAGGATCGATCACCGCGATCATTTCCGTGCTGGTCGACGGCGACGACCACAACGATCCGGTGGCTGATTCCGTGCGCGGCATCCTTGACGGCCATGTCGTGCTCGACCGCGCGATCGCCGAACAGGGCCGCTATCCGCCGGTCAATCCGCTGTCGTCCATATCACGCCTGGCTGGCAAGGCCTGGAGCGTCGAGCAGCGCGCGCTGGTGACGCGGTTGAAGTCGATGATCTCCCGCTTCGAGGACACGCGCGACATCCGCCTGCTCGGCGCCTACCAGGGCGGCGCCGACGCCGAACTCGATATGGCGGTGCGCCAGGTACCCGTGATCTACGAGGCGCTGATGCAATCGCCGAAGGACCGCCCGTCCGCTGATCCGTTCTCCGATCTCGCCCGCCATCTCAAGGGAAAGCAGAATGCCGAACCAGGGGACTGAGCTCCAGCATACCGAGCGTATCCTGCGCGAAATGATCGCGGAGGCGAAAGCCGAAGAAGAGATCGAAGCCAGCCGCAACTCGGCCATCGACGGGCTCTTCGCGGCGCCGCAATGGCCGCAGCCACCCAAGACCGCGTTTCCCAGGCTGGGCAAGAAGGCCGACCGGCGCAGCGATTTCGTCATCGCAGCGCTCGGCATCACGCTCGGCCTGATCTGCGCGCTGTTTCCTTGGTATATCTTCTTCAATCAGGAACAGTTCGGCGTCCAGGCAATCAAGTTCGGCGGCACCGGCACCAATTCCGGACGCGAGGGCGGCGGCGTGGTTGCCGAGCGCAGCGCGCCGCTGACGGCCAGGGACGTTCCGAATGCCGATATCGACCTGCTTGCCACCGGAACCGTGCAGGATGATCCCAGCGCCGCCCCGGCGCCAGATGACCAGCCCTTTCCGGCCGACGTCACCAAATTCCGCATGGTCCACGTCGCCAATGGCCGCGCCATGATCGAGGACGACACCGGGCTGTGGATGGTCCAGCGTGGCTCGGTCCTGCCGGATTCCAACAAAGTGTCGTCGATCGAGCAACGCAACGGCAAATGGGTGATGGTCACCAGCGCCAACCAGGTGATCGAGCTTTCCAGGTAAGTTCGCCGCGCTTGCCGGTTGCGTCCGCTCGCAAGGTCCGCGCAAGACTGGCGGCCTAGTCTTTGGGCACACGCCCGGAGATTCCCATGGAGCCCGTTTCTCTTTTCGATCTAGCCGCCAAGCAAGCGCAATGGCTGGCCGTGCGTCAGTCGGCGGTCGCCGGCAACATCGCCAACGCCAACACGCCGGGCTATACGGCAAACGATGTCGAGCCGTTCGAGAAGGTGCTCGATCGCGCGGCGGTGTCGTTGCAGACGACACAGGCCGGACACCTCGGCAGCGCCGCGACCAATGCCGGTTTCGCGATCAAGCCACAGGAAGACGACGGCGTCGTCATGCCGTCCAAGAACACCGTCGTGCTCGAGGACCAGCTTCTCAAGGCCGGTGAGGTGCGCCGCTCCTTCGAGCTCAACACGGCAATCGTCAAGGCATTCCATTCGATGATGATGATGGCGGTGAAGAGCTGACCATGGACGCACTCACAGCAGCCCTCAAGGTAGCAGCCTCCGGCCTCGGCGCCCAGTCGGAGCGGCTGCGCGTGGTTTCCGAAAACCTCGCCAATGCCCAGTCGACCGGCACCACCCCCGGCTCCGACCCCTATCGCCGCAAAACCATCAGCTTCGTCTCCGAGCTCGACCGGACCACTGGCAGCTCAACGGTCGAAGTGAACTCGATCGACCGCGATCCCAGCGATTTTCCCGTGGAATTCCAGCCCGGCAACGAGGCCGCCGACGACAAGGGCTACGTCAAGATGCCCAACGTCAACGTGCTGATCGAAATGGCCGACATGACCGAGGCCAACCGCTCCTACGAGGCTAACCTGCAAGTCGTGAAGCAGGCGCGCGATCTCATTTCAATGACCATCGACCTGATGAGGAACCAATGATCGTGAACGGCATCGGCGCGCTCAACCTGAAGCCTGGACTTGGCGATACGGCGACTGAGCTGCTTCAGGGCGGCGTTGCGCCCGCGACCGCAGGCAACCTCGGCTCCTCCTTCGCCGAGGCGCTGAGCCAGGCGGCCACAAAGACCGTCAACATGTTGCAGAACGCCGAGCAGGTCTCGGTCCAGGCGCTCAAAGGCGACGCCGACACCCGCCAGGTCGTCGATGCCGTCATGAGCGCCCAGCAGGCGCTGCAGACCGCCGTCGCCATCCGCGACAAGGTCGTTTCGGCCTATCTCGAAGTCAGCCGCATGGGCATCTGAGGAGTTCGGCCATGAAAGCACTCGCCATCGCCGCTACCGGCATGAACGCCCAGCAGACCAATCTGGAAGTCATCGCCAACAATATCGCCAACATCAACACCACCGGCTACAAGCGGGCGCGGGCCGAATTCTCCGACCTGCTCTACCAGGTCGACCGCACGCAAGGCGTGCCCAACCGCTCCAACGCTTCGCTGGTGCCGGAGGGCGTCTCGATCGGCCTCGGCGTCAAGACCACCGCGGTGCGCAACGTCCACACCCAGGGCGAACTGACCAGCACCGGCAACAGTTTCGACATGGCGCTCACCGGCAGGGGCTGGTTCCAGATCGAAGGCGCCGATGGCGGCACGCTCTACACCCGCGCCGGCGCCTTCAACACCAACGCCACCGGCCAGCTGGTGACGGTGGACGGCGCCAATGTCATCCCGGCGATCAACGTCCCGGTCGACGCCGTCGAGGTCATCGTCAACAAGACGGGGCAGGTCTTCGCCCGCATCGACGGCCAGGCGGACCTGCAGAATCTCGGCCAACTCCAGATCGTCAACTTCGCCAACGAAGCCGGACTGGCGCCGCTCGGCGACAATCTGTTCCAGGAAACGACCGCTTCCGGCCCGGCCAATGCCGGCGTGCCCGGCGATCCCGGCTTCGCCACCATCCAGCAAGGCTATCTCGAGGCTTCCAATGTCGACCCGGTCAAGGAAATCACCGAACTGATCTCGGCGCAGCGCGCTTATGAGATGAATTCCAAGGTCATCCAGGCCGCCGACGACATGGCCTCGGTCGTCTCCAAGAACATCAGGTAACGACAATGGCCGGTCCGGTCTCCTGCTCCGCGTTCCGCCGCACCGCGCTCGTCCTTGCGCTGGTGACCGGCGGCATGCCGGCTTTCGCGCAGGACGCGGCCAACCGGTCGGCAACGCGGATCGCCAGCAGCCAGCCTGCCGGCGAGGTCGTGCTGATCCCAAACCGGGTCATTTATCCCGGCGAGACCATCGAGCTCGCGGCCCTCAAGCAGGTGACCCTCATCCCCGGCAAGCACAAGCCCGACGCGGTGGCGACCCTTGCCGAGGAACTCCAGGGCAAGATCGCCAAGCGCACGCTGCTGCCCGGCCGCTACATCCCCGCCGCCGCCATTCGCGACGCCTGGCTGGTCGAGCAGGGCGCTGCCGTGCAGGTTTTCTTCATCGCCGGCGGACTGACGATATCGGCCACCGCCGTGACCTTGCAGCCAGGCTCGGCCGGCGATCTCATCAAGGTTCGCAACAGCGACAGCGGCAAGATTCTCTCCGGCACGGTGATGGCTGACGGAACCATCCAGGTCAGCGCTTCATGATGCGCCCGCTTGTTCTTCTGCTTGCGGCCGCGCTCGGCCTGCAGCCGGCGTTCGCCGACGGCCTCACACCCAAGGCCAAGCGCGAACTCGCCGCCAGGAACGGCGGCGTCTACGACGATCCGGAATACGATCCGGCCACCACCACCCGCATGTTCCGCGTCTCGCCCGGCCCAAGCTCGCTGCCGCCGGGCCAGGTCGCCTCGCGCATCAAGGACATCGCGCAGCTGCAGAGTTCGCGCGACAACCAGCTTGTCGGCTACGGCCTGGTCATCGGCCTTGCCGGATCGGGCGACAGCTTGCGCAACTCGCCGTTCACCGAACAGTCGATCCGCGCCATGCTGGAGAATCTCGGAATCGCCACCGAAGGCGGCAGCGCGCGCGCCAAGAACGTCGCCGCCGTAATCGTCACCGCCAACATGCCGCCCTACGTGCAGTCGGGCGCGCGTATCGACATCGACGTCTCTTCGATGGGCGACGCCACCTCGCTCGCCGGCGGCACCCTGATCATGACGCCGCTGAAGGCGGCGGACGGCGAAATCTATGCCGTCGGCCAGGGCGCGGTCATCGTTTCGGGTTTCACCGCCCAGGGTCAGGCCGAGCAGCTGACGCAAGGCGTGCCGACGGCGGGCCGCGTGCCGAACGGCGCCATCATCGAGCGTGCCGTGAAGGCCGAATTCGATGACCAGCCGATACTGACGCTGCAGCTGCGCAATCCCGATTTCTCGACCGCCATTCGCATCGCCGACGCGATCAATGACTATACCAGCCAGCGCTTCGGCATGCGCGTGGCGGCCGAGCGCGATTCCCGCACCGTGCAGATCAAGCGGCCGAAAAGCGTCTCGGCGGCCCGCTTCTACGCCGAGATCGAGAACCTGGTGGTCGAATCCGATACGCCGGCCCGCGTCGTCATCAACGAGCGCACCGGCACCATCGTTATCGGCAACGAGGTCAAGATCTCGCGCGTGGCCATCAGCCACGGCACGCTGACGGTGCGCATCACCGAAGCGCCGCGCGTCGTGCAGCCCGAACCCTTCTCCAAGGGCGAAACCGCCGTCGAGCCGTTCACCGCCATCGACGCCAGCCGGCCCGACGCACGCGTCGCCGTGCTCGACGGCCCCGACCTGCAAACCCTCGTTTCTGGCCTCAACCGTCTCGGTGTGAAGCCCGATGGCATCATTGCCATCCTGCAAGGCATCAAGTCGGCCGGCGCCCTGCAAGCCGACCTGGTTCTCCAATAGCTATGCCGATGATCTCCTCCCTCTCATTCCATCGAGGACGCTGCCCCGCGGCGATCCTGTTCGCGGCCTGCGCCCTTGCGGCCTTTTCCGGCGGCGTGCATGCCGAGGATGCCGTCCGCCAGGTCCTGCCGGGGGCACCGCCCGCACCCGCGCCGCAGCTGTTGGCCCGGGAGAAGGCTCCCGACCAAAGCGAGATCGAGCGCTTCTGCTCCAATATAGCCGACGCCGCCCGCGACCGCCGTTACGTCTTGCAGGCGGAGGAGTTGAAACAACTCCAGGCCGGTATCGACCAACGCATGAAGGCACTGGACGACAAGCGGGCCGAATACGAGACCTGGCTGAAGCGGCGCGAGGTGTTCCTGGCCCGGGCCGAGGACAGCGTCGTCAAGATCTATGCCGGCATGAAGCCCGACGCGGCGGCCGAGCGCCTGGCCATCGTCAATGCCGATCTCGCCGCGGCCATCCTGATGAAGCTCGATTCGCGCAAGGCCGGCGTCATCCTCAACGAAATGGACCAGAAGGCGGCGGCGACGCTCACCGGCATCATGGCCAGCGCAGCCCGAAGGGTAGATCCGTCATGATCCGCAGAACGCTTGTCCTGTGCGCGGTCGCAGCTTTGTCCGGCTGCGGCACCAATCTCAAGGAGATCGGCAGGGAGCCTTCACTGTCGCCGGTCGGTTCCGGCATCGGCAATGAAGGAGCTTCGCCCTACAGCTACCCCGAGCCGCCTGCGGCGCCGGTCAAGAAATTCTCGCTGTGGGACGATCGCCAGAGCCGGCTGTTCACCGATCCCAGGGCGTTGCGCGAGGGCGACATTCTCACCGTCAGGATCAAGCTCAACGACAAGGCCAACTTCAAGAACCAGAACGACAGGAGCCGCACCGCCTCGCGCAAGCTGGGTTACGACGTCACGCTCGGATGGGAAGACAAGAGCACGAGCGGCAAGGGCGACGCCGGCCTGAGCTCCAGCACCGAAACCAATGCGGACGGCGAGATCAAGCGCTCGGAAAACCTGGAGCTCAACGTTGCTGCCGTCGTCACCGAAGTTCTGCCCAATGGCAATTTAATGATCAGGGGCTCGCAGGAAGTGCGTGTCAATTATGAGCTCAGGGTGCTCACCATCGCCGGCATGGTGCGCCCGTCGGATATCGGCGCGGAGAACACCATCTCCTATGAACGCATCGCCGAGGCGCGCATCTCCTATGGCGGCCGCGGCCGCGTCAGCGAGGTCCAGCAGCCGGCCTACGGCCAGCAGATCCTCGACCAGGTTCTTCCGTTCTAGGGCATTGGAGACCGCAGCACCGTGGCCAGCGTCGAACAGGTTCCGTCTCGCAAGGGTCCTTCCCTTGCCGTCCAGGGCGCCATGCTGCTCCTGGTGACGGCTGTCGCCATCGGCATGGGATGGTTGTCCGGCGGTTATCTCAAGGGTGTGGGGGCACCGGCATCGGTACCGGTCGCGCCGGAAAACGAGGGCAAGGTGCCCAAGCCCGCCGACGTAGAGCCCGGCACGGGACCGTCACTCGTCGCGCTGGCGCCGATCACCACCAATATCGCCTCGCCCGCCGAGACCTGGATCAGGATGGAAGTGTCGGTGGTCTACGACGCGCCGCAGCCGCCGGCAATGTCGGATGAGATCCATCAGGATCTCCTGGCCTTCGTGCGCACTCTGAAGATGCACCAGATCGAAGGCGCCAGCGGCTATCAGCACCTGAAGGCCGATATCGAGGAGCGCGCCTCGATCCGCAGCCAGGGGCATGCCAAGCAGGTACTCATCAGGACGTTGCTGCTCGAATGAAGAAATTTCTTCTTGCCGCGGCGCTGCTCGGCGCCGCCACATCGATCGCAACGGCCCAGCAACTGGACCTCGGCGGCATCGGCAAGGCCGACGGCACCACCGTCGGCTACATCATCCAGATGTTCGGCCTGCTCACCGTGCTGTCGGTGGCGCCGGGCCTGCTGATCATGGTGACGAGCTTCACCCGTTTCGTCATCGCCTTCTCGATCCTGCGCGCCGGCATCGGCCTGCAGTCGACGCCGGCGAACCTAATCCTCATTTCGCTGTCGCTGTTCATGACCTTCTATGTCATGGCGCCGACCTTCGACCAGGCCTGGAATACCGGCGTCAAGCCGCTGATGGACAACCAGATCAGCCAGACCGAGGCCTTCGAGAAGATTTCCGAGCCCTTCCGCACCTTCATGCTGCACAATGTGCGCGACAAGGACTTCGACCTTTTCGCCGACCTCGCCCGCGAACGCGGCCAGACCGTTGCGAAGGAAACCGTCGACCTGCGCATCCTGGTGCCCGCCTTCATGATCTCCGAAATCCGGCGCGGCTTCGAGATCGGCTTCCTGATCGTGCTGCCGTTCCTCGTCATCGACCTGATCGTCGCCACCATCACCATGGCGATGGGCATGATGATGCTGCCGCCGACGGTGGTATCGTTGCCGTTCAAGATCCTGTTCTTCGTCCTGATCGACGGCTGGAACCTGCTTGTCGGCAGCCTGGTGCGCTCCTTCAACTGATCGCGCCCGGCGCCGGCCGCGCTCCCTCGTTTTCTTCGACAATATTTTTCGATTAACCGTCCGGTTTAGTCCTTTGGTAGGGACTTGCCGCCATATTCCCCGCAGATGGCGGGTGATCGGGTCTCAGACAGATCATTGGCATGATGCCGCTCCGTCATACCGGCCAATCCGGTATGTCAAAAAACACCTGTAAAAAAACAAGGTACGAGTAGCCATGGCCAGTATCATGACCAATGCCTCGGCGCTGACCGCGCTGCAGAGCTTGAACGCCACCAACAAGAACCTCGAAACCACCCAGGCCCGCATCTCGACGGGCTATCGCGTTTCCCAGGCTTCGGACAACGCCGCTTACTGGTCGATCGCCACCACGATGCGTTCCGACAACCAGCAGATGTCGACCGTTTCGGACGCGCTCGGCCTCGGCGCCTCGAAGGTTGATACCGCTTACACCGGCATGAACAGCGCGATCGACACCATCAACCAGATCAAGACCAAGCTGACCGCCTCTTACGGCCAGACGGATGCCGACAAGGAAAAGACCCAGACCGAAATCGCCGCCC
Organism: Mesorhizobium sp. CA13; assembly: GCF_020165235.1. Lineage (NCBI taxonomy): Bacteria > Pseudomonadati > Pseudomonadota > Alphaproteobacteria > Hyphomicrobiales > Phyllobacteriaceae > Mesorhizobium > Mesorhizobium sp. CA13. The sequence continues at coordinate 402,319 of NZ_JAIUHS010000002.1, forward strand.
TTCAGAAGCAGCTGAAGGCCTATGCCGATGGCGCCAGCTTCTCCGGCACCAACATGCTGTCCGTGGACAGCGGCACGGGCACGTCCGTGGCGGACGTCAAGATCGTTTCGGCCTTCAACCGTGACGCTTCCGGCGCGGTCTCGATCTCGACGATCGACGTCAACGTGGAAAGCACCAAGCTCTACGAGGCGGGTACCACGGCCGGCACCGCGAAGGGCATCCTCGACGCCGCGCGTCTGGGCACCGACGGCAGCGTCACCGCCACGGCGGCTACTCCGGCTGCTGGTGCTACCGTTGCGGCCGGCGACACCTATTCGGTCGCCAGCCTGAAGATCTTCGACTCCGCAACGGGCAAAGGCTTCAGCGACGACCAGATCTCGGGGATGATGAAAGTCGTCGACGCCGCGCTCAAGGACATGACGAACGCCGCCACCACGCTCGGCGCTGCCAAGAGCAGTATCGACCTGCAGAAGACCTTCACGCAGAGCCTGATGGACTCCATCGACCGCGGCGTCGGCCAGCTCGTCGATGCCGACATGAATAAGGAATCGACCCGCCTCCAGGCCCTGCAGGTTCAGCAGCAGCTCGGCATCCAGGCGCTGTCGATCGCCAACGGTTCGTCGCAGTCGATCCTGTCGCTCTTCCGCGGCTGATCGCCTTCACCATCCACGAACAGCACCAAGATATCGGGCCGCGCCAAAAGCGCGGCCCGATTGCGTTTGCTCCAGCCCCGCGCAATCCTCGTTCCTTAACTGTCGAAAGCTGACTTTTAACAGGGTGTTAACCATATCGCGCTAAGTATGGTTAACCAATAGCTTACGACAGGTTGTCGAATCGGCCCGACCGGCACGATCGCAGCCGATGGACAGGCCGATCAGGCCTGTGGGCATGCCGGCTTAGAGAAGGAGCGAGTTTCTTGGCGAGCATCATGACGAACGCTGCGGCGTTGACTGCACTTCAAAGCCTCAACGCCACCAACAAGTCGCTCGAGCAGACACAGGCCCGCGTCTCGACGGGCTACCGGGTCTCCGAGGCCTCCGACAACGCCGCCTACTGGTCGATCGCCACCACCATGCGCTCCGACAACCAGGCGCTCTCGACCGTGCAGGATGCGCTCGGCCTCGGCGCCTCAAAGGTCGACACCGCCTATACCGGCATGAACAACGTGCTGGACACGATCGGCAAGATCAAAACCAAGCTGCTTTCGACCGTCGGCCAGACGGATGCCGCCAAGGCAAAGACGCAGACCGAAATCACGGCGCTCCAGGCGCAGATGAAGTCCTTTGCCGATGCCGCCACTTTCTCCGGTTCGAATTTCCTGTCGGTGATATCCAAGCAGGTGACGGCCGCCAATGACGGCGTCCAGCCGGACTCCAAGATCGTGTCCTCGTTCAACCGCACCTCGTCCGGCGCCGTCCAGCTCGGGACGATCGACATCGATGTCGAGAGCACCAAGCTTTTTGATTCCGGGCTCCCCACCGAGGTCAAGAACCAGGGCATTCTAGACCGCAAGACATCGATCTATTCGACCGCGGCCGCGCAGACCCTGTATGACACCGCCTATGCGGCGTCGATCGCGGGTGGATCAACGGATATCGCAGCCAATACCGCCGGCCAGACCGCGGCGGGGGCGGTTGCCAAGGTTGACAATATTTCCGCCTACAATCTCGACATCACTGCGGCGGGCGTGACCGACGACATCATCACCCAGATGATCACCAAGATCGACAACGTCATGAGCCAGCTGACCGATTCCGCCACCATCCTCGGTTCGGCCAAGAGCTCGATCGACCTGCAGAAGACCTTCACGCAGAGCCTGATGGACTCCATCGACCGCGGTGTCGGCCAACTCGTCGACGCCGACATGAACAAGGAATCGACCCGCCTCCAGGCGCTCCAGGTGCAGCAGCAGCTCGGCATCCAGTCGCTGTCGATCGCCAACAGCTCCTCGCAGTCGATCCTGTCGCTGTTCAAGAGCTAACCACCGACTCGATCCCTTCACCGGAAGCCTGACGGGCCGCGCGCCGAGCGCGGCCCGATTTCATTTTCGCACAAGCTTCAAGGGCTAGTGTTCCAGCGGACAGTCATGCTGGGAGTAGTCGACCGTGCCGGAACAGATCCAGAGCATCATCGCGAATCTCCGCGGGTTTGGCGTGAAGCGCCTAGCCATGCTGGCGGGCATCGCCGCATTGGTGATGAGCGTCATCGGCGTCGCCTCGGTCTATCTCAACCGTCCGGCCTACGACACGCTCTATGTCGGGCTCGACCGCGCGGACGTGAACCAGATCGGCCTCGTGCTGGGCGAGGCCGGCATCGGCTTCGACGTCGGCTCCGACGGAACCTCGGTGCTGGTACCGGCCGGCACCACCGCGCAGGCGCGCATGCTGCTTGCCGAAAAGGGCCTGCCGACCAGCGCCAATGCCGGCTATGAACTGTTCGACAATGTCGGCTCGCTCGGCCTGACCTCCTTCATGCAGCAGATCACGCGTGTGCGCGCGCTGGAGGGCGAGATATCGCGCACCATCCAGTCGATCGCGGGCGTCAAGGCGGCGCGCGTCCATATCGTCATGTCCGAGCGTGCCAATTTCCGCCGCGACGAACAGCAGCCCTCCGCGTCGGTCGTCATCCGCTACGCCGGCATCGACGCCGAGAAAAGTGCCATGTCGATCCGCCATCTCGTCGCCGCCGCCGTTCCCGGCCTGTCGGCCGACAAAGTGACGGTGCTCGATTCAAACGGCAATCTGCTGGCGGCGGGAGATGATCCTTCCAACACAAGTGCCGCCCGCACGCTCGGCGTCGAGCAGACCGTCGAGGCGCAGATCGGCGACAACATCCGGCGCGCCCTCACCCCGTATCTCGGCCCGGACAATTTCCGCGCCAGCGTCAAGGCCGACGTCAACACCGATACCCGCCAGACGGAGGAGACGATCTTCGATCCGGAGTCGCGCGTAGAGCGTTCGGTGCAGTCGGTGCGCGCCAACGAGAACAACAACCAGAAGCAGGCCTCCACTCCGGCGAGCGTCGAGCAGAACCTGCCCGAGACGCAGACGACCGTCACCGAGGGTCCGCAATCCTCCTCGCAGAACGACCGCAGGGAAGAGATCACCAACTACGAGATCAACTCCAAGAAGATCGCCACCGTCTCCAACGGCTACAGCGTCACCAAGATGTCCATCGCCGTGGTCGTCAACCAGGATCGGCTGAAGGCTATCCTGGGCAAGGACGCCACGCCCGAACAGATCGCCAAGCGCGTCGCCGACATCCAGAAGATGGTGACCTCTGCCACCGGCTTCGACGACAAGCGGGGCGATGTCATCGACGTCTCGGCGGTCGAGTTCATCGACGGGCTCGACGGCGAGGCGATCCCGCAAGCTGGAATGCTCGATTCCGTCGGCCAGCATGCCGGCACGCTGATCAATGCCGGCGCCTTCATCGTCGTGGTGTTCCTGGTGGCCTTCTTCGGCCTGCGCCCGATGGCGGCGGCCCTGACGGCAAAGGCGACGCCGGCCATAGCGGGTCCCAATTTCGACGAGGTCCAGCGCTCGCTGCCGACGCCGGAGGCCACGGCTTCCGCCGAAGCCGGCTCGGCGGTCGGCACCTTGCCGGGCGTGCGGGCCGGTTCCACCCCCCTCGATGACCTGCGCCAGAAGATCAGGCCCGCGCCGCAGGAGCGGCTTGCCCGCATGGTCGACCTCAACGAGGAGCGCACCGCGCAAATCCTGCGCAAATGGGCGGCCCAGGAAGTCGCGGTGTAGCCCATGCCTTCCCTAGCCCTTTTCGATCTCCTGCCGGATTTCGGCGCGCGCCCGCAACGTGTCAGCCAGCCGAAGGCCGCCGCCGAGCACGAGCCGGAAGCAGCCGCGCCGCAAGCCGATATCGGCACGCTGATCGCCGAAGCGGTCGCCCAGGCGGAGGCAGCGCTTGGCGAACGGCTTGCGGCTGCCCACGAAGCAGCGATGGATGCTGAACGCCGGGCGAATGCCGAGGAAGCGAAGGCCTTTCTCGAGAGCTTCGGTGGCGATGTCGGCGAGGCGGTCTCGTTGCGCATCGATGCCATGGAGGCGCGCGTGACGGACCTCGTCGCCGCCACGGTCGCCCGCATCATCGGCGGCATCGTCAGTGACGACCTGCAAAAGCGCTCGCTTGAAGCGCTTGCCGGTGCGGTCCGCGAAGCGGTCGGCGATGGCGAAGCGGTGCGCATAGTCGTTCGTGGACCGCTTTCCCTGTTCGAAGCGCTGAAGGCATCGCTCGGAGTGCGCGCCGCCAATCTCGACTTCATCGAAGCTCCCGGCTTCGATCTCACGGTCTCCGTCGACGAAGCGGTGTTCGAGACGCGCATGGCCGAATGGTCGGCAACGCTCTCCGAGGTGTTGGCATGAGCGTCGCCGATGCCGATCAGGCCAGGCACGAAATCATCATCGTGCGTCGCGGCCATGACGACCACGAGGAAGGCCATCACGGTGGCGTCTGGAAGATCGCCTTCGCCGACTTCATGACGGCCATGATGTGCTTCTTCCTGGTCATGTGGCTGATCAACGCCGCCAACGAACAGACCAAGGCGGCGGTCGCCAGCTATTTCAATCCGGTGAAGCTGGTCGACCGCACGTCGAGCCGCAAGGGCCTGGAAGATCTCGGCGACGGTCCCCGCGCCATCGGGCTGACCGCCGACAATCCGGAAGAGGCGGCCACCAAGGCCGGACAGGATGGAGCCGGCGGCGCGGGTTCATCCGATCCCAAAAAGGAAAAGCAGGAGCCACAGCAGTCCGAGCAGTCCGACGAACACCTGTTCGCCGATCCCTATGCGGTGCTCTCGGAAATCGCCACCAACACCGGCGTCATGCAGAACGTCAGCCAGAAGGGCGATGGCGGCGCGCAAAGTGCCGGCCCGGCAACAGGCGCTTCCGGCGGCGCCTCCTATCGCGATCCGTTCGAGCCTGATTTCTGGTCTCAGCAGGTCGCCTCGCCGGGCGCCGAGGCCAGCGCGCAGCGCGCGAGGATCGAAGGTGATCCGGTGAAGCCCGGCGACAAGGCCGCCGAGGCGCAGGTCGCCAAGGTCAAGGCCGTGCCGCCTGCGCCGCCCGTCATCGCAGCGCCGCTTGAACCTCTGGCAAAGGACGGCAAGCCCGCAAGGGCAATCGCCGAGGCGGGTGATGCGAAAGCCGGCGCTGCCGGGCTCGCGGACGCCAAGGTGGCCGCCGCCCAGGAGGCGGCCAAGCCGGATGCCGGCGAAAAGATGCCGGGCGCGGCCGCGCTCAAGGCTGCGGCCGATGTCAGGCAGCAGCTTGCCGATGCCTTCAAACCTGGCGACAAGTTGCATGATGGGGTTTCCGTCGAAGCCACCGACAAGGGCGTCGTCATCTCGATCACCGACCAGCTCGATTTCGGCATGTTCGAGGTCGGCTCGGCGATGCCGCGCCGTGAACTGGTGCTGGCGATGGAAAAGATCGGCCGCATCGTCAACAGCCAGAAGGGCACGATCAGCATCAATGGCCACACCGACGCACGGCCGTTCCGCGGCGCCGGCTACGACAATTGGCGGCTTTCGACGGCGCGCGCGCATTCGGCCTATTACATGTTGGTGCGCGGCGGCGTCGACGAGCGCCGCATCACCGAAGTCGCCGGCTTCGCCGACCGCCAGCCGAAGGACCCTGCCGATCCGCTGTCGGCGGTGAACCGCCGCATCGAGATATTGATGGCGACCGGCGGATGAGGCGGGCGGTCTTCACCAGCCGCTTGATGGGCCTTTTGCTGTTGGCCGGCCAGCCTACGGCCGCCCTCGCCCAGGATCCGTTGCAGCCCTATCAGCTGGTGCGCTCGTTACAGCTTATTCAAGACCGTATCGCCGTCGGCGACCACGCCGCGCTGCCGATGCAGTCCAAGCTGCTGGAGATGATCGATACGCGTCTGCGCGAGGCGGACAAGGACGATTTCAAGGATCCGAAGAATTTTCGCGCGTTGCTGGTCTACGGCATGAGCGGCGGCAATCCCGTGACCGTCGAGGCGGCCGTGTCGCGCGCCGCCGCCGATGCGCGGGACCTAGCCCTTGCCAGGGGCGTCATCGACTACCTGAACGGCCGCCCTGGCGAGGCCATCGAAGCCTTGAAGCCGGTCGATCCGATGGCGGAGCCCAGCGACCTCGGCGCCTTCCTTGCCCTGGTCAAGGGTTCGCTGCTCGCCGGCGACCAGCCGGCCGCGGCGCTGGTGCTGCTCGACGAGGCGAAACTGCTCGGCCCCGGGACACTGGTCGAGGAGGCGGCATTGCGCCGCTCGGTCGGCATTGCGGTCGCGCAGCGCGACGCGGCGCGCTTCGCGCTTGCCTCCACACAATATGTCGAGCGCTATCTCTATTCGCCCTATGCCAGCCAGTTCGCCGACTCCTTCGTCTCGGGCGTGATTGAGTTGCACATGTCGATCAGCCAGGACAAATTGGCCGATATCACCTCGATGATGGATCCCGAGCGCGAGAAGGTCATTTATCTGCGCATCGCCCGCCGCGCCGCGATCGACGGCCTGAACGAATTGTCCGCCTTCGCCTCGGCGCGGGCCGAGCAAGGCCGCGACGGCAACACCAATCAGGGCGATCCGCGTGCCCTGCTCTACTCCAGCCTGTCCACCGTGACATCGGGTACCATCGAGGACGTGCGCGCCAAGCTGGGCAAGATCGACCGCAGCCGGTTGTCGGACGGCGACCGCGCGCTGCTCGACGCCGCCGAGGCCATCGCCGGCGAAGTGGTGGCGCCGCCCGCTTCCCTTCCGACCGCAAGCCCGGCGCCTGCCGAGGTCATGCCATCGCACGAGCCCGAGCCTGCCGCCGCGCAGGCCGCCGACGCCGCCGGATTGCCGCCCGTCGAGGGTGCTGTCTCCGAACAGCCGGCCGTCGCGCCATCCGGCGACACAGCGGCAGCTGCGCCGAACGCACCGGCTCCGGACGATGCGGCAACGGTCCTGCCGGCATCGGCGCCGGCGGCCGCGGCCAGCATAGACACTTCAGACCCGACTGATGCCGCCATGGTCAAAACTCGTCGACAGCTCGACCTGATCGACCAGATGCTTGGAGCCGCTCCGAAATGACCCCCAGCCTCGGTCCGGCGCTGCCGGTAATCGCCACCGCGCGCACAACGGCGGAACAGCCGGCGGCGACCGGAAAGAATGACGACACGGGTTTCGGCAAGATGCTGGACGACAAGGCTGTCCCGGCCCACCCGGACAAGCATCCGGCAGCCGGGGCCGGATCGCGCGATGAGCGCTGGAGCAGGCTTGCCGCCGGTCCTGCCGGGCAGAAGGACGAGCCGCTGCCGGCTGGCAAGGCAAGGATCCCATCCAGCGGAATGCCGGCCGCGAAAACAGCCAGGGACGACAAGACCGCCGAGCCGGACAAGGACACCGCGGACAAGGACGCCGATGGCGCGGCGGCCGAGACAGGTACGACGCGGCTCGAGGACCATCTGCCGTTGCTGATCGCGTTCCATGACCTGCGCCATTTCTCGACATCGGCCAGACCGGCCGGTACGAGCGAAACCGGACAGGAACCGGCGCTCGACGGGCAGCTTCTGCCGAAGGCCTATCGGCCGAAATCCGCCGCCGGGCATGACGATCTCGAGCCGATGTCGAAGCCCGAGCGGACATCGCTCGTCGATGGGCCGCTGACCAAGCTCGATGGCCAGACCGTCCACGACGCCGCCGGCACGCCAAAACGCGACAATGCGATCGCCGGGCCGCTGCCCCAGACAGCGCCGGCCGAAGTGCCGGGCGTGGATCCGAAGCAGGCGGCACCGCAGCTGAAATCCATCGCCGATGTGCAGTCCTCCTTGCGGTCCGGTCCCGGAAAACAACTGTCGGCGGCAGCGCGCATCGACGTGGTCTCCGAGCGCAGCTTCCCTGCCCCGCCGCAGGCGCCGATGAGCCAGGCGGCCCTCAACGTGATCGGCGCCATAACAGCCGATGGCGGCCCGAAAACGGCACTTTCGACACCCTCCGCAACCGCGCAGCTGACAGGCCCTGTTGCCGCCGCGACACATGTGTTGAAGATCGAACTTCATCCGGCCGAGCTTGGCATGGTCACCGCCAATCTTCGCCTCTCCGGAGAACAACTTTCGATTGAGTTGAAGCCTCAAACACATGACGCCTACCATCGGCTGTCCTCGGATAGCGATGCCATCGTCAAGTCCCTGCGCGGACTCGGCTTCGAGGTTGACAAGGTCACGATACTGCAACCTTCGGTAGCGGTCCCCGCAACGACCCGCACTGATGCAACCGCATCCTTGCAGACGGCAGTGGGCCGCGACCAGTCGTCCTTTCAACCCGGGAATTCCGGCGGCGGCAACAGCGGCGCCGGCGGCCAGCAACCGGGCCAGCAATCCGCGGGAAGACACAATGATGACGCGCAAACACACGGCCGCCCCGCTTCGCCTTCTCGCGAGCGCGCTGGCGGCGATATGTTTATCTAGTCTTGCGGGCGCCGCCGCTGCCGCCGCCAATGCTTGCGAACCGGAAATCCTGCGCGCCGCCGACCGCTATGGCGTGCCGGCCGGCATCCTCTATGCCGTCGGCTTGACCGAGACCGGCAAGAAGGGAAGCTTGCAGCCCAACGCATTGAATATAGAAGGAAAAGCGGTCTTCCCGACAAGCCGCGCCGAAGCTCTTGCAACCTTCGCCAATGCCCGACGCGAAGGCAAGACGCTGATCGATCTCGGCTGCATGCAAATCAATCACCACTACCACGGCGCGCATTTCCGCAGCGTCGAGGACATGTTAGATCCGCGCCAGAATGTCGACTATGCGGCGCGTTTCCTGGCCAGCCTTCATGCCCATCACGTGACCTGGTCGATGGCCGTCGCCCGCTATCATGCCGGGCCCGACAACGACCCGGCGCAGAAGGTCTATGTCTGCCGCGTGATATCAAACATGGTTGCCACCGGCTTCGGCAAATGGACCGGCAATGCCCGCACGTTCTGCAACCCATGAGCGTACTTTTGCATCTCATGCAATCAGTCGCAAAGTCTCGGCGTTGTGCTTCGACTTGGCCGGGACTTGGAGCACGAAGCATATCTCACCCCACGCTAATGCAACCGATGCGATTCCGGACTCCCAAGAAACTAGTTACAAGAAATGACGGTTGTTCAGGATTCCTGCCAGCGGATACGGCTTTCCCCACGGGGCAGATGAGCTGATTCGGAGGCGGGGCCGATGATCGTTATCGTTGACGAGCGAGAGCTCGTGACAGACGGATACAATTCACTTTTTGACCGCGAGGGCATCGCCTGCGCAGGCTTCGCTTCCGGCGAATTCGGCGAGTGGGTGAACTCGGCCGCCGATGCCGATCTGCGCTCGGTCCGGGCCTTCCTCATCGGCGACTGCCGGGAAGGCGCGATCTCTCCGCGCCAGATCCGCGACCGCACCGGAGCCCCGGTGATTGCACTCAGCGAGCAGCATTCGCTGGAGAACACGTTGCGGCTGTTCGAGAGCGGTGTCGATGACGTCATCCGCAAGCCGGTCCATATCCGAGAGATCCTGGCTCGCATAACAGCCATCCGCCGCCGCGCCAACGAGGATGCCGCCTTCACCGAGATCGGCGCCATGCGCATCTTCATGGATGGCCGCGACCCCGAAATCGATGGCCAGCCGCTTCCCTTGCCGCGCCGTGAGCGCCGCATTCTCGAATATCTGGCAAGCAATCGCGGCCGCCGCGTCACCAAGACCCAAGTATTCAACGCCATCTACGGCATCTTCGACGAAGAGGTCGAGGAGAACGTGGTGGAAAGCCACATCAGCAAGCTGCGCAAGAAGCTGCGCGAGAAGCTGGGCACCGATCCGATCGATTCCAAGCGCTTCCTCGGCTACCGGCTGGTGTTCTGATGCGCCGCCGCGCCAGCCTCGCGCAAGACAGGACGCGTAGCCTCGCTGCCAGTGGCATGGACATTGCGGAGACATTTCGATGAGCCTCTACGGGATGATGCGGACCGGCGTTTCCGGGATGAACGCGCAGGCCAACCGTCTGTCGACGACAGCCGACAACATCGCCAATTCCGATACCACCGGCTACAAGCGGTCCTCCGCAGAATTTTCAACTCTGGTCATGCCCTCGACGGGCGGCGCCTATAATTCCGGCGGCATCACCACCACGATCCGGCAGGCGGTCAGCGATCCGGGCGTGCTCCAATACACCACCTCTGTTTCCGATCTTGCCGTCAGCGGCGACGGCTTCTTTGTCGTCCAGGACCCGAGCGGTACGCCTTTCCTGACCCGCGCCGGCGCCTTCGTTCCCGATGGCCAGGGCAGGCTGGTCAACTCGGCCGGCTTCCAGCTGATGGCCTACAGCTACGAAAATGGCGTGCCGGCGGCGACGGTGAACGGTTTTGAAGGATTGGTCCCGGTCGTCATCTCCGATCAGGGAATGACCGCGACCCCGAGCACCGAGGGTCTCTACAGCGGTAACTTGCCCGCAGGCGCGACGCCAGTCGCGGCCGGCAACCTGCCCACCACCAACGCCGCAGGCGCGCAGTACACCTCGAAATCCTCGATGGTCGCCTATGACAATCTCGGCAACAAGAAGCTGCTCGACGTCTATTTCACCAACACCGGCGCCGGCACCTGGCAGGTATCGGTCTTCGACCAGTCGAAGGCGACCGCCGGAACGTCATTCCCCTACACCGGCGGCGCACTGGGCTCGGCCAATCTGACCTTCGACGCGACCACGGGCAAGCTCACCGGCGCCGTCGACAGCGTCTCGCTCACCGTGCCCAACGGCAGCGCCTTTTCGCTGGATCTGTCGGCATTGACCCAGCTCGGCACCGGCTTCACGGTGTCGGACGCCCAGGTCAACGGCAACGCGCCGAGCACCATCGACAAGGTTCAGATCAGCAAGGACGGCACCATCTACGCCCAGTACAAGGACGGCTCCACCAAGCCCCTCTACAAGATCCCGCTGGCCGATGTGCAGAGTCCCGACCAGCTCACCGCGCTGCCCGGCAATGTGTACTCGCAAGGCACAGAATCCGGCGCGGTCCGCGTCGGCTTTGCCAATGAAGGCAAGCTCGGCTCCATCATCTCCGGCGCGCTCGAGAATTCGAACGTCGATATCGCCGAGGAACTGACCAACATGATCGCGGCGCAGCGCAGCTACACCGCCAATTCAAAAGTCTTCCAGACGGGTTCCGACCTGATGGACGTCCTTGTCAACCTGAAGAGATGAAACGGGCAACGCCCGTGAAAGAGCCGCATGTCGCTTTCCACCGCATTGAGCATCGCCCAATCGGCGCTTATGAACACCGCTCGGCAGACCAGCGTTGTCTCGCGCAACGTCGCCGACGCTTCCAATCCGGACTATACGCGCCGCATCGCCGTCGTCACCAGCACGGCGCCGGGCGCGCGCTCGGTTGACATCCAGCGCGTAGCCAACGACCTGCTCTTCCGTCAGAATCTAAGCGCCCTGTCGGCATATAGCGGCCAGAACGCGCTCTATAGCGGCCTGGATCAGCTGGATGTTTCGGTCAATGGTGTCGACAATGCATCCTCTCCTTCGACCGCGATCGGCAATTTGCAGCAGGCGTTGCAGCTCTATGCCACCTCGCCGTCCAACCAGAATCTCGGCTCCAGCGTTATCGACGCGGCCAAGCAGGTCGTGCGCTCCCTGAACGAAGGCTCCAGGGCCATTCAGGACTTTCGCACCCAGACCGACGGCCAGATCGCCACGGCGGTAGACGATCTCAACTCGCTGCTCAGCCAGTTCCAGGATGCCAACCAGGCTGTCATATCGGGCACGCGCTCCGGCACCGACGTTTCCGATGCGCTGGACCAGCGCGACGCGCTTTTGAAGAAGATCTCGGACTATATTCCGGTCTCGACCTTCACGCGCGGCGACAATGACATGGTCATCACCACGGGTGACGGCACGACGCTGTTCGAAACGATCCCGCGCACGGTCAGCTTCGCCCCGTCCTCCGGCTACAGCGCCGGTACCACCGGCAATGCGCTCTACATCGACAACGTGCCGATCTCGGCGGGAACCGGCGGCAACACCAGCGCCAGCGGCAAGCTTGCCGGTTTGCTGCAGTTGCGCGATGGGGTAGCCTCGACCATGCAGAGCCAGCTCGACGAGACCGCGCGCGGCCTGATCACGGCCTTCGCCGAGACCGCGCCGTCGATGCCCAACGCCGCCGGACTGTTTACCTGGTCGGGCGCGCCGGCGGTGCCGGCCGCTGGCACGCTGGTCAATGGCCTTGCCAGCACGATCAGCGTCAATGCCGCCATGGATCCAAGCGCCGGCGGCAATCCGGCACTGCTGCGCGACGGCGGCGCCAACGGCGCGGCCTATGTCGTCAACACTGGCGGCGCCTCTTATTCCAGCCTTCTGGTCGCCTATGGCGACCGGCTCGATCAGCCGATGACATTCGACCCCGCCGCCGGGATTTCGGCGACGTCGAGCGTTGCCGACTATGCCGCCAATTCGATCGGTTGGCTCCAGAGCGTGCGCCAGCAGGCTTCGACCGCAGCCGACGCCAAGCAAGCTTTGGCATCGCGCAGCGCCGAGGCGCTGTCCAACGCTACCGGCGTCAATGTCGATCAGGAAATGTCGCTGCTTCTCGATCTCGAACACACCTATCAGGCATCGGCCCGAATGATGAAAACCGTCGACGACATGTTGGCGGCTCTGCTCAGCGCGGTGGGATAATCCATGACCTCAGTCTCTTCGGCCGCCCTCTCGAACGCGATGCGCTATCAGCAGATGCGCATGCAGGCCGAACTCGTCAAAGCCACGAAGGAGTCCTCGACCGGCAGGGTCGCCGATGTCGGCCTGGCGCTGGGCGGACGCACCGCCCAGTCCGTCACCTTCTCGCGCGATCTCGACCGGCTCAATGTCATCATCGATTCCAACGGCCTGGTGGCCGCCCGGCTCTCCTCGACGCAGACCTCGCTCGGCCAGCTCTCCAGCGTCGCGCAGACCTTGCTATCGAGCCTGACCTCCTCAACGTCGGGCGATTCTTCCGCCAACCTCACCCAGTCGGCCGGCAAGACGGCCGTCCAGCAGCTCGCCTCGATCCTCAACACCAGCGTCAACGGCGAGTATCTGTTTGCCGGCACCAACACCGACGTCAAGCCGATCAACGATTTCACCGCGGCCGGATCACCCGCCAAGGCTGCCTTCGACGCCTCCTTCGTGGCCAATTTCGGTTTCACGCCGGATGACCCTGCCGCGGCAAACATTACCGCGGCCCAGATGGACGATTTCATCACCAACGACGTCGAGCCGCAGTTCTTCGGCTCGGGCTGGCAGGCCAACTGGTCGAATGCCACCGACCAGCAGATCGTCAGCCGCATCGCGCTCAACGAAACCACCGCGACCTCGACCAGCGCCAACAGCGATGGCATCAAGAAGCTCGCCATGGCGGCGGCCATGGTCTCCAGCCTGATGTCGACCAACATCAGCCAGGCGGCGAAGGACACCATCGTCGGCCGCTCGCAATCGCTGGTTGGCGAAGCGCTGAGCGGCATCGGCCAGGTCCAGTCCGAAACCGGTATCGTCCAGAAGCGCGTGTCCGACGCCGTCGACCGCATGAAGACGCAGGTCGACCTGTTCGAGCGCCACATTCTCGATCTTGAAGCGGTCGACCCGGCCGAAGCCGCGACCCGCGTCGCCGACCTGACGCAGCACATCGAGACCTCCTTCGCATTGACGGCGCGGCTCCAGCAGCTCAGCCTGTTGAATTACCTGACCTGACAACTCTGAACCGGAACGGTAGAGCCAACGATGTACCAATTCTCCTACGCCGACATCCAGAGCACCTCTGTCGCCGACGCGAAGGACCGTGAACGGGAGCTTTTGACCCGCTCGATCGACATGCTGGCAGCGGCCGCCGCCCTTGGCCCCGCTTCGATGGAGGCAGTGGAGGCGCTGCATTTCACCAACCGCGTCTGGACCGCCTTTGTCGAGGATCTCGGCTCCAACGACAACGCGCTTCCCAAGGAACTGCGCGCCAACCTGATTTCGATCGGTCTTTGGCTGCTGCGCGAGGCGGAAGACATTCGCCAGGGCCGCACCCAGAATTTCGAGGGACTGATCGAGGTATCCCAGATCATCCGCGACGGCATTCAATGACCAACACGCTGAAGATATCGCTGAAGCCGAACGAGAAGATCTACGTCAACGGTGCGGTCATACGCGTCGACCGCAAGGTCACCGTCGAATTGATGAACGACGTGCAGTTCCTGCTCGAAAGCCATGTGATCCAGGCCGATGACGCCTCGACACCGCTCAAGCAGCTGTATTTCATCCTCCAGGTGATGCTGATGAATCCGGCCGGCGCCGGCGAGGCGCGCGAAATGTTCCGCCGCTCCCTGCCGCTGCTGCTTGCAAGTTTCGAGGACGCCGAGATCGGCAGTGCGCTGAAACAGATCGACCGCATGGTCGGCGAGGATCACATCTACGAGGCGCTGAAGGCGATCCGGTCGCTCTATCCGCTCGAACGCCGCGCGCTTGGCGGCAATGACGACGTTCCGGGCGCCTCGCGTCCGCTGGCTGTGGGAGCACGCTGATGACCGTGGACATGACGACGACGATACCGGTTGGCGCCAATCAGGCCAGCCAGCAGACCTCCAAGACCGCTGTCGACTACCAGTCCTTCCTGAAGCTTCTGATCGCCGAGATGAAGAACCAGGATCCGACCAAGCCGATGGATTCGACACAGTATGTCGCCCAACTCGCCACCTTCTCGCAGGTCGAGCAGTCTGTGCAGACCAATACCAAGCTGGACCAGATCATGCAGTCCTCGGCGCTGTCGCAGGCCGATGCGCTGATCGGGCGCTCGATAACGTCCGCCGACGGCAAGACGACGGGCACCGTCGCGTCCGTGCGCCTTGCCAGCAGCGGCCTCATCGCCGTGCTGGGCAACGGCACCGAGATCGCGGTCGGTCCCGGCGTCTCGGTCAAGGCGGCAAGCTGACGGCCCCGGCAGGCCGATCCCATGAACGAGGCCGACGCACTCGACATCGTCCAGTACGCGGTGTGGACGGTGCTGACCGCATCCGCGCCGGTGGTGCTGGTCGCCATGGCGGTGGGTATCGGCATCGCCTTGATCCAGGCCCTGACGCAGGTCCAGGAGATCACCTTGACCTTCGTGCCGAAGATCGTCGCCATCATGCTCGTGGCGGCGCTGACCGGTCCCTTTATCGGCAGCCAGATATCGGCCTTCACCAACGTCGTCTTCGAACGCATTGAAAACGGGTTCTAGCCGCTGCTTGCGGCGAGCCGGACCGTTCTGTCCCGACGACGTCTCGGCAGTCGCCGATGGCGGACCATGTAGGGCATGGGGTGCATGCGCGGCGCGGCATCGAAGCAAAGTCGCCCGGCTGCGTGGTCCTCCTCTATCCCCTTGTTGGACCATGATCTTTTTTTCAAGACGTTCGCTCTTTGCGGCACGATGCCATAGTTTCGGCAAACCATCCGGGGAAACGGATCACCGCAACGATCGGCAAGCCATGGCAGGGCCTTTCCTATGATTGACGAAAAGCCGGAGAGCGAGAGCGTTTCGGCGCTGGCGCCGTTCCGGCACGGCATCTTCCGCGCCGTGTGGTCGGCCAGCCTCGTGTCGAATTTCGGCGGCCTCATTCAGGGCGTCGGCGCCGCCTGGATGATGACCACGATCGCCACCTCGCCCTATCAGGTCGCGCTGGTACAGGCCTCGACCACCTTGCCGATCATGCTGTTCGCGCTCGTCGCCGGCGCCATCGCCGACAGCTTCGACCGGCGCAAGGTCATGCTGGTCGCCCAGACCTTCATGCTGGTCGTCTCGGTGCTTCTGACCCTGTTCACCTATTCCGGCTTGATGACGCCATGGACGCTGCTTGCCTTCACCTTCCTGATCGACAGCGGCACGGCACTGAACAGCCCGTCCTGGCAAGCCTCCGTCGGTGACATCGTGCCCCGCAACAAAGTGCCGGCCGCCGTCGCGTTGAACTCGATGGGGTTCAACCTGACCCGCAGCGTCGGTCCGGCGATCGGCGGCATCATCGTCGCCGCAGCCGGGGCGGCGGTCGCATTCGCGGCCAACGCGGTGAGCTATATCGGTCTCATCGTCGTGCTGGCGCGCTGGAAGCCGCAGGTGCAGCCATCGACGCTGCCGCGCGAATCGCTTGGCGCGGCCATGGGCGCAGGCCTGCGCTATGTCGCCATGTCGCCCAATATCGGCAAGGTGCTGGTCAGGGGCTCCGCCTTCGGCTTCAGCGCCGGCGCGGTGTTGGCGCTGCTGCCGCTTGTGGCGCGCGACGTCGTCAAGGGCGATGCCTTGACCTATGGCATCATGCTGGGCGCCTTCGGCATCGGCGCGGTCGGCGGCGCGCTGATCAGCGTGCGGCTGCGCCAGCTTTTGTCCAGCGAGACCATGGTGCGCTCGGCCTTCGCCGGCTTCGCCGTCTGCGCCTTCAATGCCGCCCTCAGCCACAATGCCTGGCAGACATCGCTCGGCCTGCTGGTCGGCGGCGCGTGCTGGGTGATCGCGCTTTCGCACTTCAACGTCACCGTGCAGATGGCAACGCCGCGCTGGGTCGTCGGCCGGGTGCTGTCGGTCTATCAGACCGCGACATTCGGCGGCATCGCGCTCGGCAGCTGGATCTGGGGCATCGTCGCCGACGCGCATGGCGCCGGGGCAGCGCTGATCGCGGCGGCCATCGCCATGCTGGCTGGCGGCGCCATCGGCCTCGTGCTGCCGCTGCCGCAGCAGCAGGTGCTGAACCTCGATCCGCTCAACCGCTTCAAGGAGCCGCATCTCGCGCTCGACCTGAAGCCGCGCAGCGGTCCCATCGCCATCATGATCGAATACATCATCCGCGACGAGGACGTGCCGGAGTTCCTGGCCACCATGGCCGAGCGCGGCCGCATCCGCCGCCGCGACGGTGCCCGCAACTGGACGCTGGCGCGCGATCTCGAAAATCCGGCGATCTGGATCGAGCACTACCACACGCCGACCTGGCTCGAATATGTCAGGCACAACGGCCGCATCACCCAAGCCGACGCCATGGTCGGCGAGCGCCTGCGGGCACTGCACAGCGGCGACGAGCCGCCGCGGGTGCGCCGCGTGATCGAGCGCTCGACCACCGCGGGCACGGCGCTGGTCATGGCAAAGGGGCCGATCGAGCATTAGGAGTGGCGGAAAGCGCGAAGACGTTTTCGTTCGGGCTTGCATCAAGACAAAGCGTTAGAGCGGACCCAGCCAGCGGAACGCGCGCTTCAGCTCGGCGACGCCATCGCGTTCGTACCAACGGCCGTGCGCCATGATCACGCGTTCCGGATTCCATTCTATCATCTTTTCGACCGCCGCCTTGAGCTGCCCCCTGGGGAAGGTCAATCGCAAATCGCGCGGCGTCTTGCCATCCGGATCGACGACACCAGCCGCCCTGGCAAGCCAGCGCCACGGCCAGCCAAGCTTCCGCGGTTCGAAATTCTCGATCAGGTCTGTCAGGATCAATGTTCGGCTGACGGAATGGAAGAACACCATCTCTGTCATGAAGCTGCCTTCCACCGGCAGCGACTTGAGGTCATCGTCCCATGGGTAACCCCTCTCGGCACCAAGCTCGTTCGCCTCGAAATCGATCCTGTCGCCCGCCTGCTCGCGAATCCGCGGTGCCAGCCAGATACCCGCATCCGCAAAGGCCCTGCGCCACATCGGAATCCACCAATAGTGCATCCGGTTCGGCCCGATGATGTAGCGGACCTTGCCCAATCCAGAGATCTCGGCCTCGAGGCTCTCTGTCAGCAAGGTGGGTGAATGGACGAACAAATCGCCGCCGTTGACGCGGATGATGGTCATCCGCGTCGGAAACCGCATTTTCGGCCAAGGCATGCCGAAGCGGATGACCGGGCCATCCACGATCCAGATGTCCTTCGAAACCAGCTTTAACGTGTTGAGCGGCGGGTATGGTGTGCGGTCGGCCATGATCTGCTGATGTAGGGTGGAGAGCAAGCTTGGCCACCGCAGCTTCGCCTTGCAAGAGCTCAGCCGGGCCGGCTCGGCAGCCTACCTTCGCCCGACCTACCCTTCGCCCGACAGATCCCGGCGCGCTTTTTCCAGCTCCTCGGCATAGCGCCGCATCAGATGGCCCTCGGTCAGCAGTCCGAGCACGATGTGGTCGGTGAAATCCTCGACCACGGCCAGTTCCTCGGCGCCGGCCCGCTGGAAGGTCTCGGCGGCCGACTGCACGTTCATGCTCGGCACCAGAACGGCATCCTTGTATTGCGCGAGATCGCGCACCGTCGTCTCGCCGTCGGACAGGTCGCTGTGCAGTTCGGCAACGATCAGCACGCCGACATACTGATCGCCGGCGTCAACGGCGATGACGCGCTGGGCCGAACCCAGCGGCACCTGCTTGCGGAAGGCAGCAAGCGTCGTGTCGGCATTGATGGTCTTGATGTCCTTGCGCATCATCGAGCCGACGGTCAGGCTGCGCATCCAGCCGACGTCATGGGCGCTGCGGATCGTCTCGCCGCGCAGATGAAAGCGCCACGTCGAGAAGGAGTAGCCGAAGGTTTCGCGCACCAGGATCGCCGCCATGATCGAGGCCGCCAGGACGACGCCGGTCAGCGTCAGGTCGCGGGTCGATTCCAGCGCCAGGAACGTCATCGTCAGCGGCCCGCCGACGACGCCGACCGCCAGCGATGTCATGCCGACAACGGCAGCGACGGCGGGATCGATGCCGGTTGACGGCGAGATGAAAGCCATCACATCGGCGAATGCCTTGCCGAGCAGGGCGCCAAGAAACAGAGAAGCGAAGAAAAGTCCGCCCCGAAACCCCGAACCCAGCGAGATCGCGGAAGCCGCCAGCTTCAACACGAAGACGCTGGCCACCACGCTCAGCCCATAGTTCATGGCGAATTCGCGATGCAGCGCGCCATGGCCGCTCGACAGCACCTGCGGCGTAACGAGCCCAAGCAGGCCGACGATGACGCCGCCGATGACGGGACGCAGCGAGGCATCGACTGACAGTTTGGCAAAGGCGCGTTCGACCAGCGTGACCAGATGCATGATGGCGATCGAGGCGGCCCCGCCAAGCAGCCCAAGCAGCAGGAACGGCACGTACTGGCTGGCCGTGAGTGCCGGCAGGCCCGCAAGCTCCAGCGGGAACGGCACGCCGCCGAACATCTCGGCGGTCAGCGAGGCGGAGATCGCCGCGGTCATGACAGGCACCACATTGGCGACCGAATAGATGCCGATGACCAGTTCGAAACCATAGAAAGCGCCGGTCAGCGGCGCATCGAAAGCCGCCGCGATGGCACCGGCGGCGCCGCAGCCGACCAGGATGCGGACATCGTTGCGGCGCAGCTTGAACAGCCGCGCCAGCCGCGAAGCCAGGCCGGAACCGACCTGCGTGTAGCCCGCTTCCAGCCCGACGGAGGCGCCGAAACCGCTGGAGATCATGGTCTGGCCGGCGATGATGAACGTATCGGTCAGCGACATGCGACCGCCATAGAGCGCGTTGGCCTCGATCGGGTCGACAGGCGTGCGGAATCTCCGCTTTCTCAGCCAGAGCACCGTCAGCCCGAGCAGGATGCCGCCGATCGCCGGGATCAGGGCCTGCATGGGGTGGGCGAGCGAGAACATGCCGGAAAGCCGGCCGCCGGGCTGCACGCCGAACAACAGGCCGTGCAGGTCCTGCACGATCTGGCTCATCGCGGTGACCAGTATGCCCGCCATCACGCCGACGATGCCGGCAAGGACGACAACCGCGATGCCTCGCGCTTCGAGCAGCGGTATCGAATTGATGAGCACCGCGCGCAGCCGGCGGGCGTAGACTTCGCTGTGGTTCCTGGAAAGCACCGGGGCGGCTCGCCGACATGAAAGGCAATGGAAGACCCGCCTGATACGCCGGGCGGCACGGCATGACAACCACAATGCCGACATCAAAGGCGCCATTATGGCCAGGAAACCAGCTGATTGCGGTCTTTCTGCCCTGTCTGCGAAGCGATCGGCGTTGCCGTCAGTCCGGGATTGTCAGTGGCCCGCAATCGTCGTCGGCAATGAAAGTCGCCAGCAGTTCGGCGGGTTCGGTGGTGCTGGCATTCTCGGCGAAGAGATGGACTGCGCCGGGCGGCTCGAACCAGGTTTGTCCCTTGACGTAGATGCCGACGGGACCGCCCGCCAGTTGCGAGCGCAGCGTGCCTTCCAGCACAAAGGCGCTCACCGAGCCGGGATGACGGTGGCGGGGCGTATAGGCATTCGGGGGGAATTCGACGACGGCTGTGGTGATCGACTTGCCCGGCACATTCGGCAGCTTTTCACAGGAAACGGGCGTAACGACGGTCTTAGGCCGTGCCGCGGAGGGACTGCCGGCATCGACGCCTTCCATATGCATGTGCCCTTCCATTGCAGGGGGAACGGCGCCGATGAAACCCGGGCCGGCCCACTTTGCCGACAGTGCGGACAGAACCGCGACGGCACTGATGCCGATGAGAAATTGGCCGGTGCGCAGGCGAGCCTGATTGCTGATCATGTCGATGTCTCCGCGTGGATTGCTTCAGGCGGCAGGCGGAAATCGGCGCGCCAGCCGAGTTCCTCGACCGCCTTCCGCGTCGAGACAGCCTCATTGGGTTCGGCTACGTTGAAGATGCCGGGCGCGCCTTTGTCGAGTGCGAGCAGCGCGGCATAGGCAGCTGCATCGACATGCAGCGGCGACGCGCCGCCAGCCGCCTCGGTTCCAGTTCCTGGCCCGTAGAGCTGGCCATAGCGCAGGACGACGCCGGCAAACGGCCCGTTCAGCACGGTCGTCTCCAGCGCAATGACACCCCTGACGCTTATGCCGCGGTTTCCTTCGGCATCGGCATCCAACGGGTCGCTTTCGGTGTAGGGCTGCTGGCCGGGCGCATAAGCCCACGCAATGCTCTGCGCGATCAGGCGGCGGACGCCGGACGCCGCAGCGGCGGCGGCCAGATTGCGGGTGCCTTCGTCCCGAATACGGGCATTGCGTACGATCGCCTTGCCCATGCGGCTCGGATCGAGGCCCGCCGGCAGGTCGGTCAGCTGATGGATGACCATGTCGGGTCGGGCGCCAAGCATGGCGCGCGACAGCGCGTGCGCATCGAACACATCGACCAGCACGGGCTCGACGCCAAGCGTCTCCAGCCTGGCGGCCTTGTCCGCATTGCGCGTGGTGCCCGTCACCTGATGACCGGCGGCCAGCAATTGGGGGATCAGCCGCTGCCCGACTGCGCCTGCGGCGCCGGCGAGAAAAATTCGATAGGCCATCGTCATCGTCCTTGCACTGCGATAATATCAGGGTTCGAATAACATATAAGAGCTCTTACATTATGCGCAAGCCAAATCAGCGCCCCTCGATCCCGGCTCCGGGCGAAGGCAAACGTGGCGAAGAAGGCTATCTCGGCTATCTCCTGCGGCAGGCGGCGGGCGCCCATCGGCTCAGGGTCGAACGAGCGCTCGCCGATCTCGACGTGACGCAGCCGCAGTTCGTGACACTGACCATGCTGGCCGCCTACCCCGGTCTTTCCAATGCCGATCTCGCCCGGCTGGCCTTGCTCACCCCGCAAACGCTCAGCGTCATTGTCGCCAATCTCGAGCGGGCCGGCTCACTGGTTCGCAAGCCGCACGCGATTCACGGCCGCATAGTGCACCTCGACCTCAGCGACAGCGGCCGGGCGCTGCTGCGAGCGTGTCGGGAGCGGGTGCGCGCAATCGAGCGCGACCTGACGGAAGGCCTGTCGGCCGAGGAAGAAAGAACAGTCAGACGTTGGCTGGTCGCAATTGCCACGGCAGATGCCGCCATATCCTGAGCCTCCGCCACGGCTTGTGGAAATCGGACCGCAAGGCGCTCAGGTCGGCTTAGGGTCGCCGGCCTCGTAGAGCACGAGATTGCGCTCGCCGATGCCGAGCGACGGCCAGCTTGCGCGCCAGTCCACAAGGTGTGGCGCGGCGAAATGTGCGTCGAGCGCCGCCCTGTCGCTCCAGACTTCCGTGACCCGGATCAACCCGGCATCGAGGACATCCTGCGCATAGGAGTATGCGAGGCAACCGGGCTCGGCACGGCTGGCAACAACCATGCGTTCCATCGCTGGCCTTGCCTGTTCGAGCCTGTCTGGTGGCAGACGAACCGTACCGATGATCAGCAGCATGAGATTTCCTTTCGATGGTTGGGCAGACCCACTCTCCCACCCTCGCGCAAGCTTGGCCAGCTACCCTCGCCGGGCTGTCGCATGCTCGGCAGCCCCAGGGTTTTCGAGGATAGAATGGCGATAAGCGAAAGCATCCAGCCCGGCGCCGTGGCCAAGAACGGCCGCGACGTCTTCTTCGCGCTGGGCATCGTCATCATCCTGGCCGTGCTGTTCCTGCCGATCCCGGCCTTTCTCATCGACGTCGGCCTTGCCTTCTCGATCGCGCTTTCGGTGCTGATCCTGATGGTGGCGCTGTGGATCCAGCGGCCGCTCGATTTCTCCTCGTTTCCGACCGTGCTGCTCATCGCTACCATGCTGCGGCTGTCGCTCAACATCGCCACCACGCGCATGATCCTGTCGCACGGCAATGAAGGCACGCATGCCGCCGGCTATGTCATCGCCGGTTTCTCCAAACTGGTCATGGCCAGCGATTTCGTCATCGGCCTGATCGTCTTCATGATCCTGATCGTGGTGAACTTCATCGTCATCACCAAGGGCGCCACCCGTATCGCCGAGGTCGGCGCCCGTTTCACCCTCGATGCCATCCCCGGCAAGCAGATGTCGATCGACGCCGACCTCTCCGCCGGCATGATCGACGACAAGACAGCGCAGTTGCGCCGCCGCGAGCTGGAAGAGGAATCCTCCTTCTTCGGCTCGATGGACGGCGCCTCGAAATTCGTGCGCGGCGACGCCATCGCCGGCCTCATCATCACCGCCATCAACATCGTCGGCGGCATCGCCATCGGCTATATCAGGCACGGCATGGGCATGGGCGAGGCCGCCGACGTGTTCATCAAGCTGTCGGTCGGCGACGGTCTGGTCACCCAGATCCCGGCGCTCATCGTCTCGCTCGCCGCCGGCCTGCTGGTTTCCAAGGGCGGCACGCGCGGTTCGACGAACCAGGCCGTGTTCGGCCAGCTCGGCGCGCATCCGCGCGCGCTCTATGTGGCGGCGGCGCTGCTGGTGCTGCTCGGCCTGATGCCCGGCCTGCCCTTCTTCCCCTTCTTCGCGCTCGCCGGTGGCATGGCCGGCCTCGGCTATGTCATTCCGATGCGCCACAACCGGGCCATGGCCGAGGCCGAGGCGCTGAAGAACCAGGAGAAGGCGACCAAGGCCGAGGAAGAGAAGAACTCGGTCAAGGCCTCGCTGGCCACCGCCGAGATCGAACTTCTGATCGGCAAGCAGCTTTCGACCCGGCTGCTGGTCTCGCATCAGGAGCTGGTCTTCCGCATGGCCAAGATGCGCAAGAAATTCGCCCAGCAATATGGCTTCGTCGTGCCCGAAGTGCGCGTCGCCGACGATTTCGCCATCCCGCCGAAGAGCTACCAGATCAAGGTGCACGGAACGGTGGTCGCCGAATATTCGATGCGCGTCGGGGAGATCATGGTGTTGCTCGGCAACCGCGACGTTCCCGAAATTCCGGGCGAGGAGATCCGCGAGCCGGCCTTCGGCATGCGCGCCTATTCGGTCATGGAAACCTTCGCCGAGGATCTGAAGCGCGAGAACTTCACCTTTGCCGACAACATGTCGGTGCTGCTCACCCACCTCTCCGAGGTCATCCGCAACAACCTTCCGCAGCTCCTGTCCTACAAGGACATGAAGGCGCTGCTGGAGCGCCAGGACCAGGAATACCGCAAGCTCGCCGACGAGATCTGCACCACGCACATCTCCTATCCCGGCCTGCAGGCAGTGCTGAAGCTGCTGCTCGCCGAACGTGTCTCGATCCGCAACCTGCACCTGATCATCGAAGCCATCGCCGAGATCGCGCCGCATGTGCGCCGCACCGAGCAGATCGTCGAGCATGTGCGCATCCGCATGGCGCAGCAGATCTGCGGCGACCTTTCGGAAGGCGGCGTGCTCAAGGTGCTGCGTCTCGGCAACCGCTGGGACCTCGCCTTCCATCAGAGCCTCAAGCGCGACGCCAAGGGCGAGGTCCGCGAGTTCGACATCGATCCGCGCCAGTTGGAAGAATTCGGCCAGGACGCCACCAAGGCGATCAAGAAATTCCTCGAAGCCGGCGAGCGTTTCGTGCTTGTCACCGCGCCCGACGCACGCCCCTATGTGCGTATGATCATCGAACGGCTGTTCACCACGCTGCCGGTGCTCTCCCATGTCGAAATCGCCAAGGGCGTCGAGATCAGGGTGCTCGGGACCATATCGTGAGCGTTCTCTCGCAAGCGGTCGTCATCGCGGCGTTCCTCGCCTTCTGCCGCATCGGCGCCTGCTTCATGCTGATGCCTGGCCTGTCCAGCGCCCGCATCCCGGTGCAGGTCAGGCTGTTCGTTGCGGTCGCCGCCACCGGCGGCCTGCTCGCCTTCCTGTGGGACAAGATCTTTCCCTTCGTCGATCCGCGTCCGCAGATCCTGGTGCCGATGATCGTTTCCGAACTCCTGGTCGGCGGCCTGATCGGCGCCATGACCAGGCTCTACATGGAAGCCCTGCGTTTCATGGGGTCGGCCATCGCCATGCTGATCGGCTATGGCGGCTCGGGCGGACCGGCGATCGAGGAGCCCGAACCGCAGGCGGCGCTCGCCGCCATGATCTCGTTCTCGGCGCTGCTGCTGCTGTTCGTCTTCGACTTCGACCATGAGATCATACGCGCGCTGGTGACGTCCTATACGGTCGCGCCGGTCAACGTCTTCTTCAACCCGCAGGCGGCACTGGTCGATGTCGCCGACACCGTTTCGGACACCTTCTTCCTGGTCATCCGCCTCGGCAGCCCTTTCGTCGCCTATGCCATTCTCGTCAATCTCACGATCGGTTTCGTCAACAAGCTGACGCCGCAGATCCCGATCTACTTCATCTCCCAGCCCTTCGTCATCGCCGGCGGCATGCTCATCTTCTATTTCGCCGTGGGCTCCATGCTGTCGCTGTTCGTGGACGGCTTTGTCGACCTGACGCTGGCGAGGTGACATGAGCACGCGCAAGGACCGCCTGAAGAAGCTGGTCAAGGTGCAGGAACAGTTGAAGGCGCTGCACGAGACGCGCCACGCCACCCTACTCGCTGCCGCAAATGCCGCCGAAGCCGAGGCCAAGGAACTGGTCGAGCATTTCGATAAGGACAATTCCCTCTCCGGTCTTTTCCCGGATCTCTACCACCGCCGCATCGCCCAGGCCGTCGTGCGCCAGGAGGCGAACCTCGAAGGCGCCAGGCAGGAAGCCGGCCTCGTCGCGTCGGCAACCGCGCGCACCAACATGGTCGAGCGCGCCTACAAGGACGTGCGCAACCGCGACGAACGCGAACGCTCCGACCGCGAACGCCTCGATTTGATCGCGCAGAAGCGGGGGCAGGAGTAAAGGAGGCAGTTCTGCAAGCGGAAAAGCGCATATGGCCACTTTGCGCGTCGTGTCGGCCATACGAGCAGCCCTTGCTCGGCCCGTAAGCGGACGCCTAAGAACAGCCATGGTCAATTCGAAGCTGGAGCTGCGCCGCAGAGATCAAGCGTCAACTTGATGCTCGAGGAGCGCGCAACCAAGACGCCTGCCATATCGTCGCGCCGGGACGCCTTCAGTCCTACACCGGTGGCTGACGCGCAGCCTCTTTAGAGCTTGGATAGGTTTTGCCAATATGAATCGGAGAAAAGGAGCCGGAAAATCATGACCGATATCTGGCACTCACTCCTCGCCAATCTTGCCCTGGTCTCCATCTTGGTCGTCGCCTGGGACCTTGTGGCAGATTTCACGGAACGTCTCCCGCAGAGAATTCAGTCGCTGCTTCTCGGCGGGGTGATGTGCGTGGGCGCGATCATTTCCATGGCGACGGCTCTGTCCGTCTCCGGCTTCGTCGTCGATCTGCGCGCCGCTTTCGTCGCAGCCGCCGCGTTCTTCGGCGGGTGGCCGGCGATGTTGATCGCTACTGCCGGCTCCATTGCCTATCGGCTCTATCTTGGCGGGCAGGGTGCCAGCGCCGGCGTCATGAGCATCCTGATCACCGCCGTGGTCGGTCTGGCATGGCACCACATCGTCGCGGCCCGGTCGCGCACTATGTTCGATATACTCGGCCTCGGCGTGTCAGTCTCGCTGGCCGGACTGATCACCCTTCTGATCATCCCCCCGCAGGTCGTCGCCAGCTTTGTGCAGCAGAGCACGCTCCCGTCGCTAGTGTTCCGCTTCCTCGGCACCTTCATCATCGGCGTGCTGCTCGATCGCCAGCAGCGGCGGCGTGACCTCGCCATGTCCAACATGATCTATCGCGCCATGGTTCGCGAGTTGCCGGATTGCCTAAACGTGAAGGATGTCAACGGCCGCTTCGTCGTCGCCAATCCAGCCACTGCCGAAATGATGCGCGCCGCTTCGGTCGAGGATCTGATCGGCAAGACGGATTTCGATTTCTATCCGAAGGAGGTGGCCGAAGGCTTCAGGGAGGATGAGACGGGCGCGCTGGAGGCCGGGCAGACGTTGCGCATCGATCAGCCCGCGCTGTTTCCTGATGGCAGGCAGGGTTGGCTTTACACCTTGAAAGCTCCTTTCCGCGACGAGGCCGGCAGGATCACCGGCGTCATCACCTACAATCGCGATATCACCGAGCAGAAGCGAAACGCTCAGCTCAAGAACGATTTCATCTCGACGGTCAGCCACGAGTTGCGCACGCCGCTGACGTCGATCCGCGGCTCGCTCGGCCTGATTGCGGCAGGCGTCGCGGGCGAACTGCCACCCAAGGCCGCCAACCTCGTCAACATCGCCCACAACAACAGCGAAAGGTTGGTCCTTCTCATCAATGACATCCTCGACATGGAGAAGATCGAATCGGGCGTAGTCGCCTTCAGGATCAAGCAGATGGCTGTCCGCCCGGTGCTGGAGCAGGCTATTGCCGCCAGTTCCAATTACATGGCCGAGAACAGGATCCGCATCGTCCTGGTCGACGATGCTCCGCGCGCCGAGGCCAATATCGACCCGGACCGTCTGCATCAGGTGATGGCCAACCTGCTGTCGAATGCGATCAAGTTCTCCGATCCCGGCGGCACCGTAATGGTGAAGCTCGAGCGTCGCGACCGCGACATGCTGCGCATATCGGTGGTCGACCAGGGAGCGGGCATCCCGGAAGCGTTCCGCAGCCGGATATTCGGCAAGTTCGAGCAGGCCGACGCGTCTAGCACCCGCAAGAAGGGGGGCACGGGCCTAGGCTTGAGTATCGTCAAAACTATCATGGAAAAGCTGGGCGGCGGCGTTTCCTTCGAAACAGAGGAAGGCAAGGGAACCTCGTTCCACGTCGACCTTGCCGAAGCGCCCAGGCACGACGCGAAGCCGGCTTCGCCGGCGCGTCCGCCGCCGAAGCCCGATGGCCGCATGCGTGTTCTCATCTGCGAGGACGAGACCGACGTCGCGGCAGTGATCGCTGCGCTTCTGGATGCGGAGGGCTTTTCCAGCGACGTCGCACCTGACATCGCCACCGCCAAGGCGCTTCTGCGGTCGCGTGATTACGTGGCGTTGACGCTCGACATCAAGCTGGCGGGGGAATCCGGCATCAAGCTCTTCCACGACATAAGGGCATCGCCGGTGAATTCCGACATTTCGGTCATCGTCATCTCCGCCGTCGCCGACGAGGCCAGGCGGACGCTGAACGGGACGGCTGTCGGCATCGTCGACTGGCTGGAAAAGCCGGTGGATTCGGAGCGGCTTCACGCCGCTCTCGCCAAGATTGTCGCAAGCAGGATCGAGCCGAAGCCGAAAATCCTCCATGTCGAGGACGACGAGGGCGTGCTCGCGGTGATGTCGGAGGGACTGGGTTCCGGCGTCTCGATAACCTCGGCCAAAACGCTGAAGGAGGCCCAGCAGGCTATCGCGCTTCATCGCTTCGATCTGATCATTCTGGACATCGCGCTTCCCGACGGATCAGGGCTGGATCTGCTCGCCGATCTGCCGCTAGACACCCGTGTGATCGTCTTCTCGGCCGCGGAACTCGACCAGAAGCTCGGCGACGGGGTGCAGGCGATCATGACCAAGACCAAGGCCTCTGAAATAGACGTCGCGAAGCTGGTCAGAAACATGCTGGCCTCGTCACGCCACGACGTCGCCCCGACGCATGCCAAGGAGTGACGATGATGCCGGCAAGGATCCTCTATGTGGATGACGAGGACGATATTCGCGAGATTGCCCAAATGTCGCTCGAGCTCGATCCGGAATTCGAGGTGCGGTCCTGCTCCTCGGGGGGCGTGGCGCTGACCGAAGCTGCCGATTGGCAGCCCGACCTCATCCTGCTCGATGTGATGATGCCGGACATGGATGGGCCTGAAACACTGACGCGCCTCGCCGATTCGCCGCTGACGGCATCAATACCCGTGGCGTTCATCACGGCGCGTACGCAAACGCATCAGGTCGAGCGCTATCTCGCCATGGGAGCGGTCGGGGTCATCGCCAAACCCTTCGATCCGCTGGCGCTTGCAGGTGAAGTGAGGAAGCTGCTCCGGCGGCGCGATGGCCCTGCCTGGGCGCGCCAGCGAAGGTGACGGCAAGAAGTCGGTCGGCAAAGCGCTGTTTGCTGTTTACGGCTCCTATACCATGGGCCGATATTCATCTAGTGATTTTATCGAAATGCTGCCGTCGCGAATCGGCTTTATCTATGATTGCACGACGTTAGCGGCCGCGGGCAAAGCCGCGCGGATTTTTGGCATGGACCGCTTTGGCGGATGTCGGTTCATGGGTTGATCACTCCGGGGGCAACGAGGCGCGATCGGAGCAGGACTGGTGGATGGAGCGAAGGCAAGAGTTCTGATCTGCGATGATGATCCCTTGTTGCTCGAGCTGATGGAATTCAGGCTGAGGGCCAAGGGATACGAGGTCATCAAAGCGGTGGACGGAGCCGAAGCGCTGGCGAAGGCGGAGCAGGAACGCCCCGACATCGTTGTGCTCGACGCTATGATGCCCAAGGCCGACGGTCTCGAGGTGCTGACCCGCATCAAGGGCGACCCGGCTCTGTCGGAAACACCGGTGATTATGCTGACCGCCCGCAAGGCTGAAAGGGACATTGTCTCGGCCCTTGAAAAGGGAGCCGATGACTATTTGGTCAAGCCATTCATCCCCGAGGAGCTTCTGGCCCGGCTCGCGCGTCTGATCTCGCGCAAGGGCGGGAAACGCTGATGAGGCGCAGCCGGCGCGCAGCTCTGGCCGCATGCCTGGTCCTGGCGATCGCAGCGCCTTCCTGCGCCGCGCTGGCGCAGACGGTCGACGAGCTCTATGCATCCGGCGTCAAGGCCAGGCAAGCGCAGCATTTCGAGGAGGCGGCGGATCTCTTTCGGCGCGCGCTGGCGCTCAAGCCCGACAATACCGACGCTCTGGTCCAGCTCGGCTTTGCCGAGCTTGGCCGCGACAAGCTGCCGGCCGCGCGCGATGCCTTTTCCAGGGCGCTTTCCCTTGCCCCGGCGTATCGGGACGCCAGCTTCGGCATGGCGGAAGTTGAGTTCCGCTCCGGCAATCTGGATGCCGCGCTGCCGCTCGCTGAATCGGTCGCCCAGGCCGATCCCGGCAATGCCGATGCCGCCGCACTTGTCGAGAATATCCGCAAGGCCAAGCAGGCCGGCAAGGCGAAGCTGGCCAGTCAGGCGAAACCGGCTCCGGCTGCCGCGGCGCCTGCGAAGCAGCCAACCCACCGGCGGCCCGATCCTGTCGCTGGCCTGATGGAACAGGGCAGGCGGTTGCGTGCGGCGGGAAAGCTGCCCGATGCAGAGAATATCTATCGCCGGGCGCTAAGGCTGGCGCCAAAGAACACCGACGCCATGGTTGCCCTTGGGTTGGTCGTGGGCTCCAGCCAGCGCTTCGACGAAGCCGGGCATTTCTTCGACCGCGCCTTGGCAACAAAGCCCGGCCTTCTCGACGCCCGGCTGGGCAAGGTCCGCCTGGCGATCTGGCAAGGCGACGCGCCGCGCGCCCGCGCCCTGGTCGACGGTGTGCTGGTCTCGGCGCCGGACAATGTCGAGGCGCTCGACCTGGACGCGAGAGTAGCGTTGCTTGAGGCCGACTACGCGCGCGCCGGGCAGTCATTCCAGCGCGTGCTTGCGGCCGATCCGCGCAACGCTGAGGCGCTGGTCGGGATCGGCGATGTGCGCCGCGCCGAGGGTGACGACGACGCTGCGCGGCAGGCCTACGAGCAAGCGCTCGCCATCGAGCCGGGCTCTGCCGATGTCGAGCAGAGGCTGGCCGTGCCGCCGCCGCGCAAATGGCGGCTCGACCTCGGAAGCGAGGTGAGCGATCTCACCGACGGGCTCGGCGACTGGACCGACAGTTCGGCCGGCCTTGCTTATCGGCTGTCGCCGCGCATGACAGTTTCCGGCCGCACCCGGCTGGCCACCCGCTTTGGCCACACCGACATCCAGATCGAGGGCCGTGTCGATCGGGCCTTCTCGCCCGCATTCTCCGCCTATGCGCTGGCTGCGGCGACCCCGGACGCGGATTTCCTGGCGCGCTATTCGATCGGCGCCGGCGCTTCGTGGCAGGTCATGGCCCCGGCAAAGGCGTTCGGACCGTTAACGCTCAACATCGACGCCCGCTACGACGATTTCGCCGACACCGGCGTCACCAGCATCTCACCCTGGGTGCAGGGCTATGTCCTCGACGGCCGCCTGGGGCTTTCCGCCCGCTGGGTGCATGCGCAAGACGATATCGGAACACGTGCTGACGGCTATGTGCTTCGCGCCGACCTCGCGGTGACACAGCACTTCAATGTGTTCGGCGGCTACGCGGACGCCCCCGAAATCTCCGACGGCACGCTGGTGCCGACGCGCACCGCCTTTGGCGGTATTTCCTGGGATGTCAGCGACCCACTGACGCTGCGCGCCAGCATCGCGCATGAGCAACGTCCGACGTTCGACCGAAGCATATTCGGGCTCGGACTGACCGCGCGGTTCTGACCATGTGGTACATCTGGGACCTGTCCATATTGCTCAGCGCTCTTTCCCTGGTGATCATGCTGTCCCTGGTCGCGCGGCGCGTGCTGCAGGAGCGCTGGGGCAGAGCCGGGGCCGGCCAGCGGCGCCAGCTTCTGACGGCGCTGATCGCCTTCACCGAAAACCGTGACCGCGAGACCCTGAAGGCAGCGGTGCTCGCGGTGCCGGCGGGCGTGGCGATCAACGCCGGCTTCGAGTTCATTTCGATGCTGCGCGGTGAGGAGCATGACGACGTCCTTGCGGCGTTCAACGAATGCGGCCTACCGGCCCTTGTCGGCAGGCAGCTGGAAAAAGGCAATGTAGCCGATCGCATACACGCGGCCGAGATGCTGGCGGCCCTGCGTTCGGAAGGTGCGGTGGCAAGCCTGCTTTCGGCGCTCGACCACGACCGTTCGCGCGAGGTCAGGATCGCCGTCGCCATCGCGCTCTGCGATCTCGGCAGCCTGCCGCCGCTCGGCATTGCGCTGCGCAAGATCGGCGTGGCGGGTCAGCGCTCGCGGCGCCTGATCGAGCTTTTCAGGCGCTTGCCGCCGGCGCGCCTCGACGAGCTCGCGGACCGCGCCGCGCGCGCTGACGCCGTGCCCTTCATTCGGGCGGCTGCGATCGACGCGCTTGCCCGTGTCGGCGGCTTTCGCTTCGCCGATTTCTTCGCCCGCCTGGCCGGCGACGCCTCGCCCGAGGTGGCCGCCGCGGCGCTGCGCGCGCTCGGCCTCACGGGACACGCTGACGCGACGGCGATCCTGGCGACCGCGATGGCAAACGGCGACTGGGACGTGCGCAGCGCCGCCGCCGATGCAGCCGGCCGGCTCGGCCTGTCTGAACTCGCCCCGCCACTGGCCAGGTTGATGGACGATGAGGCGTGGAACGTGCGCTATGCCGCCGCCAATGCGCTGCGCTCCTTCGGCCAGCCGGGAGAGCGGCTGCTGCGCGAGATTGCCAAAAGCGAGGTCTCGCGCAGTCAGCGCACCGCCTCGCTCGTTCTTGCCGAGGGGCCAGCCTCATGATCGCCGACTGGAGCCACGAAATCGTTCTTGCCGCCACCATCCTGTCCTGGTTCATCATTGGGGCGGGGCTGGCGCAGACGACGATCTATCTGCTGCAGCTCGTCGTCGCCGGCTATGCGCTTTCCAAGCGCCCGCCGGTGGCGCGCTCGGCGCTGCTCTGGCACCGTTATAGCGACGTCGCACCGCCGATCGCGCTGCTGGTGCCTGCCTATAACGAGGCGTTGAACGTGGTAGAGAGCGTCCATTCCATGCTGGCGCTCGAATATCCCAATTTCGAGGTGATCGTCATCAATGACGGCTCGAAGGACCGGACGCTGCAGAGCCTGATCGAGGCCTTCAGGCTGGTGAAGTTCCATCGGCCCTATGAAGAGGCGCTCGCGCACAAGCCGATTCGCGGCCTCTATTCCTCGCCGATGACCGAGCGGCTGTTCGTAGTCGACAAGGAGAATGGCGGCAAGGCCGACGCCCAGAATGCCGGCATCAATGTCTGCCGGGCCCCGCTCTTCTGCGTAATAGACGGCGACTCCATCCTTGAGCCCGATGCGCTGATGCGCGCTGCCCAACCTTTCATCGACGACCCCGAGCGCACCATCGCCGTGGGTGGCACGATTCGAATCGCAAACGGCTCGAAAATCGAGGCCGGCAGGGTGCGCGAGATCCATTTGCCGCGCCGCCTGCTGCCGCTGCTCCAGGTAGTCGAATATCTGCGTGCCTTCCTCATGGCGCGGCTTGCCTGGAGCCGCATCAACACGCTGATGCTGGTGTCCGGTGCCTTCGGCATGTTCCGCCGCGCGGAAGTGGTGGCGGTGGGCGGCTTCACCAAGGGTTCGATGGGCGAGGACCTGGACCTCGTCATCAAGCTGCATCGCCATATGCGGGACGCCAGGCGCAAATACCGCATCCAGTTCATCCCCGAACCGGTGTGCTGGACGGAGGCGCCGGAATCGCTCAGCGTTCTGGCAAGGCAGCGCACGCGCTGGCAGCGCGGTGCGCTCGAATGCTTCTTCCGCCACCGCGCCATGCTTTTCAATCCGCGCTATGGCCGCGTCGGCTTCCTCGGTTTCGGCCACATATTGATCGTCGACGTGCTCGGGCCTGTGGCGGAGGTGCTGGGCTATATCCTGATCCCGGCTTTCTGGCTGCTTGGCATCCTTTCGGCGGAGTATCTTTTGGCCTTCACCTCGCTCATCTTCACCTATGGCGTCTGTGTGAGCGTATGTTCCCTCATCCTCGAAGAGGCCGAGCTCCAGCGCTTCCCACGCGCCCGGGACCTAGCCGTGCTGACCGCGGTCGCCGTGATCGAGAATTTTGGCTATCGCCAGCTCAACAATTTCTGGCGCGTGAAGGGCTGGTGGCAATTCTTGCGGGCAGACCAGAACTGGGGCGAGATGACCAGGACCGGCCTGTCGGGCGCCAAGAAATAGACGTCGCCGGACGCATCATTGCAGCGTCCGCTCAATCTCCGCGATCAGGGCGTCGAGCGCGGCTTCTGCCGCCGCTTCATGCTCCTTCTCGATCAGCAGCGCCTCCAGCGCGGACGCCCGCGCGCTGATCTCCGCAAAGCCGAATGTCCCCGCCGCCCCCGCCAGCGAGTGGGCGATGCGGGCCAGCGCATCGCCGGAAGTCCCGAGCGCGGCACTTTGCTCACGTGTGGCCTTCAGCGCCGCCAGCTGGTCGGCACATCGGGCAAGGAAGCGTTGCCGCAACGCGGCGAAAGGGTCGTTTGAGATGGGGCTGTGCTCCATTCCGGGATCGAGGGTATTCAAGCAGAAACAGGCTTGGGTTGAAACGGGCTGCTTGTCGCGCATTGTCTTTTGTGAGTGGGCGACCACGATCGGCGCTGTTAACGCAAATGCGATTCCGCCAGCCGTGCTATGGACGGCCGCTTTACGCCGCACTCGTCGGCAAGCGCACTTCTGCGCCTACATGCAGACTCACCCATGGCGAACTGTACAGTGCAAGGTCGGCTCTCCGGCGAGGTGACATGAGCACGCGCAAGGACCGCCTGAAGAAGCTGGTCAAGGTGCAGGAACAGTTGAAGGCGCTGCACGAGACGCGCCAGGACGGCCGAGGCGTTCAAACCAGCGGCGCAGGGCTTCCTTGTCGTGGCGCTCTCCGCCAAGCGCGTGGGCGCCGCCGACCCGATGATGGACATGCGACGCGAGTGCTTTCGCCGCCGCATCCCAGCGATGATTGTTGACGTCATCGAAGCTTTTTCGAATCGATTTCTCGACGAAATAGCCATATAGCATCTCACTCTCCTCCAACTCATTCGGTGGCGCGATCGAAGGCACTTGTGGCGAGCTGTCGGACGCGGCCGACACCACGCAGGGTCTGCGCGTCAGCGCATTGTCGCGTCGGCTCGCAGGTAGGTGTCAGTCTCTGTCGAGATCGTCACCTCCTCGCCCGACCTTGAGAACGCATAAAGCGAATCCTGGTAGCCCGGCATGGAAAAGGCCACGGAGTCGCCGTCAGCAAGGCCCATGACGAAGCGCAGCGGATCACCTCCGGTCTTCGGCGCGAAGGTGGCGGTGACCTCCAACAGGTCGCCGTCGACCGGGACGTAGTAGACCACCATGTCGAGCTTTCCCTCGTGCAGGCTGGCAGCTTCGATCGGGCGTCCGATGGTTGCTTCCTCGGCAAAAGCCGGTTTCGCAAGAAACATCGCGGCCAGAAGGGACGCACTCAGGGTTTTGCGGATCATCTCATATCTCCTTTTTAGATTGCATTCGACATCTATATAATGTATAGATTACGAATGCAATCTAAAAAAGGAGATGGCGATGCGCGTAAGTCGCACTCAGGCCGCGGAAAACCGCGAAACCGTGATCAATGTGGCAAGCCGCCTTTTTCGGGAGCGAGGCTTTGACGGCATTGGCCTGAAGGATCTGATGAAGGGCGCCGGGCTGACCCAGGGCGCCTTTTATAAGCAGTTCGAGTCGAAGGACGACCTGGCGGCGCAGGCATCCAGGCGCGCGATGGAAAGCGCCACCGACAAGTGGTCGGCCGCGACGGCGGCAAACCCTGGGAGACCGCTCGACGGGGTGATTTCATTCTACCTCAGTATGGATCATCGCGCGGAAAAGATGGACGGCTGCCCGGTCGTCGCGCTCGGCTCGGATGCGGCCAGGCAAGGCGCCGAGGTGAAGGCCTCATTCGAGGCCGGCATCAAGGAGTATCTCAAGATGCTCGGCGGTTGGGTTGGCGAGGACGACGGCGAAAAGGCCGGCGACAAGGCAATGGCCGTTCTCTCGACAATGGTCGGCGCGGTACTGCTCTCGCGGGTGGTCAACGACCCCGACCTCGCGCAGGCTTTTCTGGATGCTGCGGCCGATCAGGTTCGCGAGACAGTCGCCATCTGATGATGCTCCGGCTTTACCGCGTGATCCTCGAAGCGCGCCGGGAGCCGACGGTCATTCCACCGACACGGCGGCGGTGAACGTGTAGCCGACGCCGTAAACGACCTTGATCGGTGCCTGCAGCTTGGAATGATGCTCGATCTTGCGGCGCGGCCGGCTGACCACCGCGTCCAGATCGCGGTCATCGAAATGGACTTTGGGGCGGGCGAGCGTTTCCACCAGATCTTCGCGCCGGCACACCTCGCCCTTGCGATTGCACAACACATTGAGGAAAGCGAACCCGGTGGCCGTCAGCTTTAGCGAATGCTGGTTGGGCGCGGTCGGCAGCCAATTGGAGCCATTGAGTACCCAGCGGTCTTCGTTTCCGTCCGCGGCGTCCGGCGTGTCGCCCGCCCGCCGCAGCAGGCTACGGGCGGCCGCTTCTATCTCGCGCAAGGTGCTGTGCTTGACCAGGTAGATGTCGGCGCCGTTGTCGAAGCCGCGAATGCGGTCATCGCTGCCGCCCAGCGTCGTCAGCATGATGATGCCGCATTGGCTGTTTCGGCGAATCTCGGCAGCCAGATCGAAGCCATTGCCTTCGGGCAGTCCGACATCGACGAGCTGGGAGATGCGGCGCAGGACGATCGAATAGACACGCCGGGGCGCTCGCTCGCCGCTCGGACCGAACCGCCGCGCGCGACCGCGAGGAAGTACGGATATCGTCCCAGTCGATCATCGAGACGTTCGCGCGGTCACGTGAAGCCTCCGGTGCAATTTCGCACCACCCTAGTGCATATCTTCCGACTGCATGGCGCGCCTCGGCACGCCTACCTCTTGGCGTGAGGCAGCGGCGATGCGTCCGCCCACGAAGGAGAAGCGCGATGAGCTATTCAATCATAAGATGTGGGGCTGTTGGCCAGGCATTGCCCGTATATTCGGCCGCCAGGAAATGGCGGTGTCCATGGCAAGCACCCGGGCTCGGCGTCTTTCGGCACTAGCATCGGAACGCCTGCGTGCGCTCGCGCGGCTTATCTAGCTGAGCGGCATCAGCTGACCTCCGGGCCATCTGTCCGGTCGTCCGGCCACCTGTAATCGGAGATCAAGGGCATGAACATCGAACTCAAGGGCCGCAAGGCCATCGTCACGGGATCGACCGCCGGCATCGGCCGCGCGATCGCCGAAGGGCTCGCGCGCGCAGGCTCCGCCGTCGTCCTCAATGGACGTACGGAAGAGCGGGTCGCCGCGACGCTCCGGGAACTGCGCGCGCTGCTGCCTGACGCCGACCTCACCGGCATTGCCGCCGATCTCGCGACGGCCGAGGGCTCGGCGGCGCTCGCGGCGCAGGCGCCGGACGCCGACATCCTCGTCAACAATGTTGGCACTGCGCGTCCCAATGGCTTCTTCGAGCAGGACGACGCCGCATGGCTCGACCTCTTCCAGCTCAACGTGATGAGCGGCGTGCGCGCCGCGCGCCACTATATGCCGGGTATGGTCGAGCGCGGGTGGGGACGGGTCGTCTTCATCAGCAGCGAGTCCGCGCTCGCCATCCCCAAGGAGATGATCGACTACGGCATGACCAAGACCGCGTTGCTGGCCGTGTCGCGCGGCCTGGCCGAACTTGTCGGTGCCACCGGCGTCACGGTCAACGCTGTCCTGCCGGGGCCGACCGACTCCGAGATTCTCGGCGGCTGGATGAAGGCCACCGCGAAGGAGCAGGGCATCACGCAAACGGACGCCGAGCATAATTTCCTGAAATCGCTGCGTCCGACCACGCTCATCAACCGGTTCGCGACAACCGAGGAAGTCGCGAACATGGTCGTCTACACCTGCTCCGAGCAGGCCTCGGCGACCACCGGCGCCGCGCTGCGCGTCGACGGTGGTGTGCTCCGCTCGATCGGATGAGCCGCGCTCCCACCGCCGCGGTGGCATGAGGGTCGCCGCGGCTGAGCCGGCCCTCAAATCGGCGCCGGCTCGGGTGACTCATATTGGCAGCAATTGTCGGATCGTTGGAGCCGCCTGGGGTGCGCCGATCGACCGGGCCGAGGTCAAGATCGACGAGGGGCCGTGGATCGCCAAGAAACACCTATTGGGAGAGCAACGGACAGGTGACCGCCGCATTCAGGTCAGTTGACGGCTCGGCGCGTCGAGCCGAGCAGCCTGGAAAGCTGTGTTTACTGATGCCAGGAGCCGCCCTCTGCTCTCGGCCCTACGCGGCCGTGCAGCAATTCGCCACTGTCCGGAATTATGGTTGAGAAGAGCGCCCGTCCGCCGGTTGCGGGAATTGCCCTTCGTTGTTCATGCTTACTTCCGTGACCAGCTTGCGGCGAAGCGCCGTGCTGTAGTCGTTTGGCCCTTTCGGCGTCATGACGAAGGCCTGGGAACCACCAATGACCGATTTGGCAAAATAGGATGCCAGCGAATTGTCGGGATCGTCGTCTTCGGTGGGAATGGCGATCGCGTTGATCGTATATCCCTTGGCAATGGCGTTCAGCCTGCTCGGCTGAACAGGAAGTCCGTCGTTGTTCTCACCATTGGAAGAGATATCGATGACTTTCTTGGCGGCATTTCCAGGAAACTGGTCCAGCAGAAGACTGCCAATGTCGATAGCCGAGGAAACCGATGTTCCGGCTCGCCCTCGACGGATGACGCCGGTATCCCCTTTCCTGCTGATCTCCGCCGCCGCCGCTCTTGCATCTTCCAGTCCGCAAATGCTTGTCCACGGCAGTATGGTGCGTGCGTGTCCGGGGCTCGACCATTCAAAGTAGGCCACGCCGATGCAGCCGACGTAATTCCGGCCGATGGCGGCGATGATCTCGGGCGACGTGAGTGCTGCGGCATGTCCCTCGCGTTGCAGATCGGCGATCTTTGGATCAATCGATGACGAGAAGTCGACCGCGAACACGGTGGCAACGTCGACATTCGCCGCATGCGCCGGGAAATTCCAGAACGCAGGAGCTGCAAGTATCCCCGCCAGTCTCAGGAGTGAATTGCCTCGCTTTGCCAGCCCCCTTCCCGATGGCTTTGTGGGCGAAAAAAGATTGGCCCCGCCTATCGACCGCACCCGCCCGCGAAAGGAGACCGCTCCAGAAGAGGGACCGGCGTCCTGATACATATCTGTAAACATGCCATTCTCCATCTCGACAACCGATCGTTGTCAAAGCCGCCCATTTTCAACATGTGGAAATTTGACGAGGGACCTTGGACCTAACGCCGAACAGCAGCAGATCGGCCTTGGTCCACAAAAGATAACAGCCGAGTAACGTCAGCGGCATGATGAGTGCCGCGAAGGACTCGCCCGACCAGACCACCGGCAAAGCCTGGCCGAGGACGACGGTTGTCGCCACCACTGCCGGCAACCTGCTGGCGAGCACCGCACTGCGGAACGGATCGGGCCAAGCGGTCGGCCACACCGGAACCTGCCTGCCCGGCCTGTGAAAGGCGCTGCCGAACTTGCCGAGCGCATGCAGCAGGCCAGAGGTCGCCGCAAGCAGCGGGTCGCCGAGCAGCAACAGCGCGATGCCGAGCCCGATTGCGCCTAATCCCGAGAGGAAGTCGCCCAGACGATTGAGGGTGGGATCGGGAACATCCGGCTTTGCCCAAGCTCGGTGGTAGGCTTCGCCGCCGCAGAAAAAGACGAGGGTAGCCAAGGTGAGCGCAACAGTGCCATGGCTGCCCGCGAAATAGTCCATCACCGCCGCGATGACAGCGCTTTCCTCATGCGGGCCGACTGGCGCGGCCGCAATTTGGGTTGCAAGACCTACGACGAGGCCAAGCGCGTTGCCACTGTTGTAATAGCCGCCGGGTCCCTTCATGCGGGCACCAAGGGCTGATCTCAAATGTGTGAGCGGAGGAAGGACTGTCCATGCGTTCATCACAGCGCCTCCGTGGCCTGTCCGGCGGCGATCGACACGGCGACGTTCGCATCAGCGGCAGTGGTCATCGCATTCCTCCACCGGACCTGAACTGTTGACGCGCCGTTCGCCTGCCCCGCTTGCCGGCACCGTTGCAAAGGCAGGGGCAATGTCGAAGAGTTGGTTCGAAGCGGTCCGCAAGGACTCGCGTGCCTGCGGCGTTTGGTTCGATCGTGCTACGGAAAGGATCGCACCGAGAATGATCGCTGCTCCCAAGGCGCCCGGCCACGAACTCCGCTCGCCCAGAAAGATCGCCGCGCCCAGCGCCCCGAAAACGCTTTCGGCACTGACGATCACGGCGGCGTGGCTGGCCGGCGTGAAGCGGAGGGCAACCGTCTGTATGCCGAAGGCTATCGCGGTGGAGAAGACGCCGAGTATCGCCAATTCCGGGCCGGCTGCGAATGCGGCGGCCAGCGACAGGTTGCCATGCATTGCCCCGAGCGGCAGGGCGAAGACTGCGGCGCCGAGGAATTGTGCCGCGGCGGCGGTGAACGGCCGCGCATGGGCCTGCATGTGCCGGCCGAGCTCGACCGCCCAGAGCGCATAACAGGCAGCCGAGAGGACGGCGGTGAGATCGCCGCTGCTGAGGCCGCCGATCCCATCCGACAAAAGCAGGGCTCCGACCAGGGTCAGCCCGGCAGCGATCGTGAGGCCCGCCGTCGGACGCTCGCCGACCAGCAACCAGGCGGCCAATGGTGTCATCACGGTTGCCGTGCTTACCAGGAAGCTTGCATTCGTGACCGAGGCTCCCAGATAGCAAAGCTGCTGAAGCGTGATGGAGATGGCGAACAGCGCGCCCACCCTGGCCAGGCTCGGAAAATAGCCCGCCCCGATCGCCACTCGCCTTTCGGTCAAGACAAAGGGCAGCACCAGCAGCCCGCCGATCAGACAACGCAGACTTACCGCGCTCATGGCGTCGAGATGGACCAGCACCGTCTTTTGCGAGACGTTGCCGAAGCCCCACAATGCGGCTGCAAAGAGCAGCAGCAAATCGGCTCTTGTTCTGGACACGCGCCCCTCTTGAACCAAGCATTGCGTTGACTTGGCGGCCTAATTTAGCGAAGTCTAAATGACCTGCCGTCACGGGGGCGCTTGAAGCGCGGTGACGGACGATTGCGGAACGTTAGATTTGCGTTAGAATTTCGTCAGGCTGAGGCAGCAGATGCAAAGTGACGACGGCGGCGCTGCAAATACAATCTCACTCTTCGGCGGCTTCCGTATTGAAACAACTGGCCCGCTTCGACTGGCTGGGAAACGCGGCCCGGCAATCGTTGCTTATCTGACCCGATGTCCGGGCATGGCAGCAACGCGGGAGAAACTGGCTGACCTGCTATGGGGCGACAGCGATGGCGAACATTCGCGCAACAGTCTTCGCCAAACCCTCAGCATCCTGCGCCGCGATCTCTCGGGTGTCGATCTTATCCATTCCACCGGAGAGTTGATCCACCTCAGGCCAGAGACGTTTCGGGTCGATGTGGAGGAGTTCGAGACGGGTCTATCGGCCCGCTCCGCGCAGGAACTCGAAAAGGCTCTGGCGAACTACACTGGCCCGTTCCTCGACGGTTTCCATGTGGGAAGCAATGGCTTCGACGACTGGGTCGCGTCGGAACGCGACAGGTTGCTCGGTCGTGCGCTTGAATCGTTCGAGAAACTGGCTCGCCTCGTCGACGCTGAAGCGGGCCTCGTCCTGGCCGATCGCGTCCTGGCTATGGATCCGACGCGGGAAGAATCCTATCGGCTCAAGATGGAATTGCTCCTTGCTTGCGGGCAACGCGACAAGGCGCTCAGGACATACGAGGCTTGTAGAAACATGCTGAAGAAGGAGTTCGGCGTCGAAGCCGGCCCTGAGACGCGGGCACTATGGCAGTCCCTGCTGCTCACTTCCGACACGGCGTCACACGCACCGTCGGCAAGTGGTGTTGCGGCCAGCCATCGCCTCGGACGCCCCTCCATTGGCGTTGCCGACTTCACCAATCTGACCGGAAAACAAGGCGACAATTTTTTCTCCAAGGGACTGGTCCAGGACATCACGACAGCCCTTTCCGAGGTGGCCGACTATGTCGTGCTCTCCGCGGTTCCCCCGGCAGATAAGGTCGGCCTGCGCCAAGAAGGTAAAGCGCCGGGAGCGCTGCGGGCACAATATGTGCTCAGCGGCAGCATCCAGAGATCCGGCAATGGGCTAAGGGTGAACATCCAGCTTGTCGATGCCGTCGGCGGTCATCATGTCTGGGCCCAGAAGTTCGACGGCCACTCCGAGAATGCGCTCGAATTCCAGGACAGGATCGCGCAGTCCGTCGTTCTGGCGGTGATCCTCGAACTTCAACTGACCAACTGGAAGGTCCGCGACAAGAGTCCGCCTGGTCCCCCTGAAGTGCGCAGGTTGGTGAACGAGGCGCTCATGAAATATTTTGAGATGACCCAGGACTCGCTGCTGGTCGGAATGGAACTTGCGACGAAGGCGCTCTCGATAGGGCCCGACAACGCCCGTGCGAAGCGGACGCTCTCGATCCTAATTTCCATGGGCATCGCGTTTGGCGCGCTGCCCCGCGAGCAGGGCAATATTGAGTATACGCTGGCGCTCGCCGAGGCCGCGGTGCGGGCGGTGCCGGACGATGAAATTGCCCGGTGCATCTTGTCATTCGCTCTCGAAAGTTGCGGTCGTATCGACGAGGCGATCGTCGAATGCCGGCACGCCATCAGCCTCAACCCAAATTATCCGAGCGGCCACGGCGATATTGCGATGCTCTTCGCGCTCCGCGGACAGGTCAGCGAAGCCGTGCGCGAGGCGAACGAGGCGATCCGGTTGGGAACCCATGACGTCATCGACTACTGGCGTCACCACGGGCTCGTCATGGCGTTGTTTGCCGGCGGAGACGATCAACGGGCGCTCGAGGTCGCGCGCAAGGTGGTCAGGACAAAGCCG
Organism: Mesorhizobium sp. CA13; assembly: GCF_020165235.1. Classification (NCBI taxonomy): domain Bacteria; kingdom Pseudomonadati; phylum Pseudomonadota; class Alphaproteobacteria; order Hyphomicrobiales; family Phyllobacteriaceae; genus Mesorhizobium; species Mesorhizobium sp. CA13. The sequence goes on from NZ_JAIUHS010000002.1 coordinate 444,524, forward strand.
GGCTTCGTTCGTGGCGCGCTTTATTGGGCCGCAGCCGCGGCCGCGACCGGCAATCGCGATGAAGCGTCGCGGGCCATCCATCATTGCCTGTCACAACTTCCGCATCTCAATCTGGGCAATGTCTGCCCTGGCTTTGTGCCGCGCTATGTGAAGGATCATCACCATTCCCGGTTCCTTGAAATGCTGTCGAGGGCCGGTCTTCCCCCGTCCTGAAGCGCGTCACGTTCGGCGAGAGGCCTTCTGCTGGTCGTTCTCCCAAAACCGGAAGCCAGTTTATCCGACATGCGTTGTTGAAAATCTGGCTACGCGGCTGGATGCAGAGAACCCTGACCTTGCGCCCTCCCCCGCAAGCCTGCCACAAGCTTGTTGAGGCATGGTCTGGCCAAGGAAAACCGATAAAAGGCGGACTTTCTTGGCGATCTCTCCACCCAGCGACATCGTGATGGATGTTGTCCGAGCAGCCGAGCCGGCGGATCTCGCGGCCGCGCGCGCCGCGCTGACCAGGCATGCGGGCGGCGTTGCCGGCGGCTTTTCGGTCGATGCCGCTTCGGCCGGGACGATGCTGTCGCGCGCCAACGCCGACCAGGCCGTGGCGGCCGATCCATCCAAGAAGTTCAAGAAATTCGAAGCCATGGTGCTCCAGACCTTCATCCAGAACATGTTGCCCAAGGATACCGAGGGCGTGTACGGCACGGGCCTGGCCGGCGACATGTGGAAATCGCAGCTCGCCGAGCGCGTCGCCGACGTCATGGCCGAGCGCGGCGGCATCGGCATCGCCAAATCGCTGCTCGCCGACCATTATCTCGAAGGCAAGCGCAAGGTGCCGATCGGCCCGGTCTCCGGCGGGCCTGAAAAGACCGAGATCGACCGGCAGAGCCGTCTGTCCACCTCGCTCGTCCAGGAGCTGCAGCGCAAGGCCGCCAGGTCCATGACCGGCGATGAAACGATCACAAAGACAGACATCAAGATCTAGACTGGGAAACGCCATGGCCGACTTTTCGGAATTCACCGCCAACCTGCCGGCGCGCACGGCCACATCGGAAGCCCCGGTCGCACTCGCGCGGCCCGGAAATCTTGCCGCCATCATCGGCCGCATCGAGGAAGTCGTCGAGCAGGAGACGGCCGGGCTGCGCAGCGACACGGGCTACGACCTCAAGGCATCGAACGCGCGCAAGAGCCGCTATCTCTATGAACTGACCCGTGCCATGCGCGGCGGCAGCGAAGCCGAGTTCCTCGAACAGCACCGCGAAGGCCTTGTCCGGCTTCGCCAGAAGCTGGCGAAGAACGAGGCGGCGATCCTGGCGCATCTGAGCGCCGTCAACGAGGTCGCTGGCCTGTTGCGCACCGCCATCCAGCGCGCCGAAACCGACGGCACCTATTCCGCCGGCGAGTTCGGCCGGGCGCGCGGTTAGCGCGCGGTGCTCGCCGGCTCGGTTGCCTGAATGGTCAAGGTCATCGCCATCGCGGTCTGGATCTGCGTCGCCACGCTCGGCGCGGTGTTCTATTCGTTCCAGGCCGCCGGCGAACGCGGCGTCGGCGAAAAGCCGAAGCCGATGCTGGGCGGGCTGGACTACGTCAAGACCGAGGTCATCTCGGTGCCGCTGATCCGCAACGCCAGGATCGACGGTTATTTCCTGACCAAGTTGGTCTACACGGTCGAACCCGAGCAGATCAAGAAACTGTCGATCCCGGCCGAGGCGCTGATCACCGACCAGGTCTATTCCTATCTCTATTCCAATCCGCAGATCGACTTCACCAAGAAGGAGACGCTCGACCTCGACGCCTTCCGCGCCGCGATCCGCGATACCGTCAACACACGCGTCGGCGCCACACTGGTGCATGAAGTTCTGGTCGATCAGGTCAATTTCCTGAGCAAGGATGAGATACGCGACAACTGGCTGCGCCGCCGGCAGGAAGCCGGCCCCACGGCGTCCGAGATGACCAAGGCGTTCAAGTCGCATTGAGCTATCGGCATGCCACGGCCAGGCACGGTGATCCGGTCCCTCGCCCGGCGCGGCGATCGGAATCAGGCCCTGCAATTCGCGTTGACGTAAACGTCAATCCAAAGCTATATGCGGCAGCGACCGTGGCCGCGAAGATGCATGGGCGTCGGGCGGATCGGTGTGCCGTGGCGCGACAGATGCAACCAGATAAGCAGATGCAACCGAACAGGAGAACAGCGTGAGCGTTCAGGAGATTGCCGACAAGATCAGGTCGCGCGTGGCCAGCAGCGGGTTCGATCGTTCCGTGAAGTTCGATACCGGCGGCGACGGCGTCATCGTCATCGACGGCGCCGATGTCTCGACCACCGACGGCCCCGCCGACTGCACCATCAAGCTCTCGCTCGACGATCTGGACTCGCTGATATCGGGCGATCTCAACCCGACCATGGCGTTCATGACCGGCAAGATAAAGGTCGAAGGCGACATGTCTGTTGCCATGGCGCTGAGCCAGTTGATCGGCTGAGATAGAAGATCGCCGAGACTGTTCTCGGAACGAAAACGCCGCCGTTTCGGGCGGCGTTTTCGTTCGGGCTCCGCGCCTCAGGCCGCCAGCGTCGGCGCCTTCAGCTTGCGCCCCGCGGCCTTCAGCGTGCCGTGGGCGCCGGCGAGCGCGCCTTCCACCAACTCCAGCGCGAGCAGCCGATGCCGCTCATACGGGCCCGGCATGGCCAGCGAACCGGTCTTCGCGGCCGAGAAGCCGAAGCGGCCGTAATAGGGCGCATCGCCGACCAGCAGGATCGCGGCGTGGCCGAGACGCGCGGCTTCGGCGACCGCATGGCGCATCAGCGCGGAGCCGATGCCGGCACTCTTGAGCGAAGGGGCGACCGCCAGAGGCCCAAGCAACAGTGCTGCCGGACCGCCCTCGCCCAGCGTGACGTCCCAGAGCCGCACCGTGCCCAACACGGCGCCCGAGGCGTCGCGCGCGACGAAAGCCAGGCCTTCCGAGGGCCGCCGGCCCCGCCGCAGCTTCTCCGACGACTTCGTCCTGCGCTTCGGCCCCATGGCGGCGTCGAGCAACGCCTCGCGCGCCACGATGTCACCAGGCGTTTCGGCAACGACGGCGAAAGCACGGGCACTCTCCTCCCCCGAGGGGGAGATGTCGCGCGCAGCGCCTTCGGCAACGAAATTCGCAATGTCCATTTCCGCGATCCCTTCACGAGCGGAGACTGTTCCACAGGCGAGCCCGGATGGGCGACAGACGCCCACCTGGGATGATCCGACGGTTCTTTCGAACCGTCAGATCACGTAGGATCGGAGAGGCTCGAAGCCGTTGAAGGCGACCGCCGAATAGGTGGTCGTGTAGGCGCCGGTGCCTTCGATCAGCACCTCGTCGCCGATGGTCAGCGACAGAGGCAGCGGATAGGGCGTCTTCTCATACATCACGTCCGCCGAATCGCAGGTCGGGCCGGCGAGCACGCAAGGCGCGGTCTCTGAGCCGTCATGCGCGGTCACGATCGGGTAGCGGATCGCCTCGTCCATGGTCTCGGCCAGGCCGCCGAATTTGCCGATGTCGAGGAACACCCAGCGCACATTGTCGTTGTCGGCCTTTTTCGAGATCAGCACGACTTCCGACTTGATGACGCCGGCATTGCCGACCATGCCGCGGCCCGGCTCGATGATGGTCTCGGGAATGGCGTTGCCGAAATGCTTGCGCAGCGCCGAGAAGATGGCCTGGCCGTAAGCCTGGGCCGCCGGCACGTCGCGCAAGTAGCGCGTCGGAAAGCCGCCGCCCATATTGACCATCTTCAGGACGATGCCTTCCTCGGCGAGCGTCGAAAACACGGTCTTGGCGTCGGCCAGCGCGCGGTCCCAGGCCGTCAGGTCGGTCTGCTGCGAGCCGACATGGAACGACACGCCATAAGCGTCGAGCCCGAGCGCCCTGGCATGGCGCAGCACGTCGACGGCCATCGCCGGCACGCAGCCGAACTTGCGCGACAGCGGCCATTCGGCGCCCTCGCCATCGGTCAGCACGCGGCAGAACACGCGGGCGCCTGGAGCGGCGCGGGCGATCTTCTCGACCTCCTCGACGCAGTCGACGGCGAACAGCTTGATGCCGAGCTGGTAGGCGCGCGCGATGTCGCGCTCCTTCTTGATGGTGTTGCCGAAGGAGATGCGGTCCGCCGGCGCACCGGCATCCATCGCCATCTCGACTTCGGCAACGGAAGCGGTGTCGAAGGACGAGCCCATCGCAGCAAGGAGGCGCAGGATTTCCGGCGCCGGGTTTGCTTTCACCGCATAGTAGATCCTGGAATCGGGCAGCGCCTTCTCGAAGGCGCGGAAATTGTCGCGCACGACATCGAGGTCGACGACGAGGCAAGGACCGGTCGGACGTCGGGTGGCGAGGAAGTCGAGGATGCGCTGCGTGGCCATCGGGTTTCTCCATCACGCCTTTCGGCGCGCACAAGGGTGCGGACGCGGGCTGTCGGCCTCGCGAACACGCGGTGGACAAAGGCGGGACGGAAATCCATGGAACCAGCCGGTGGAGACCCCGGAACCATGAAACGCCGTCTCGCGGCGATGAACCTCGGCCTTGCCCGGCTTCGGTTCGCTTTGTCTGCCTTGGCTTGGATTGGGAGAACCCCGTTCCGCACTGCCGGCAATGATGGTGTGCCTCTTCAGTAACCCCGGTCTTTGGACAACCGGCAGAGAACCAGAAAGGCCCGCACCGTCGTTGCTTCAAGGTGTCCTCGGTCTGGCGGTTGGCCGCTAAACCGACTGGAGGGGTTGGCTCCAGTTACCTTACCGATTTCCCTCACCATTCAGAGGATCGGCGGACACCCACAGGCACGTGCGACTTTGGGCAAGCGCGATATAGGGGCAGAGAGATTCACAATCAATAAAAATCGTATCGCAGGTTGTAAAAATTCCGGCATCGAACAATGTTGGTTTCACCGTATCCGGATATCGAACGATGACAGGCACGCACCGCCCTTTCGACGCCCTTCTGCACCCCCGCAAGATACCGGTGGTCCGGCCTGTCGCTGGCCCTTCCGGCGGCGACATTGCCCTGATACGGCTCGGCCGAAATCTCGACGCCGCACGAAAGGCCTGATTCATGGACACACTGACTCGCATGCGCGCCTTCATCGACGTGGTCGAGGCCGAGGGCTTTTCGGCGGCGGCGCGCAAGATCGGCCGCTCCAAGGCGCTGCTGTCGAAATATGTGCGCGAGCTGGAGGACGAGCTCGGCGCGCTGCTGCTCAACCGCACCACCCGCCAATTCTCGATGACCGAGGCCGGCCATACCTATTATCGCCGCGCCTCCGAGATCGTGCGTGAGGTCGACAGCCTTGCCGATGCCGTGCGCGAATCCTCCGGCGACGTGCGCGGCAGGATCAAGCTGTCCGCGCCGCGCACCTTCGCCGACGCGCCGATCGGCCAGTCGCTGATCGACTTCGCCAAGCAATATCCCGACATCGTGCTCGACATCCAGCTGGACGACCGCTTCGTCGACCTCGTCGAGGAAGGCTTTGACCTCGCGGTGCGCATCTCGCGCCTGGAGAACTCGTCGCTGATCGCCAGGCGTCTGGCGCCGTTCTCGACGCGGCTGTGCGCCTCTCCCGAACTCATCGCAAAGCATGGCATGCCGGTGCGGGCGCAGGATCTCGGCCGCATGCCCTGCATCGTCGACACCAATGGCCGCGGCTTGAACAACTGGCAATTCAAGGGAGACGGCGAGGATACGGTAAGCGTCTCGGTCTCCGGCCCGATCGAAGTCAACAGCCCGATGGCGGCGCGGGCTGCTGCCCTGTCGGGGTTGGGATTTGCCATCCTGCCGGATTTCATCGCCGTGCCGGATATTGCGAGCGGCCGGCTGGTAACGGTGCTGGATGACCGCACCCTGTCGGGTGCCGGCATTTTCGCCGTCTATCCGCACCGGCGCTATTTGCCCGCCAAGGTGCGTGTCTTCGTCGATTTCCTGGTCCAGTGGTTCAGGACGCGCGAAACCGCATGACCGGCTTCAATTGCGGCGCGGTCCCATTTTTGCCCCCTTTCTGGTAACTGTCGACTTCTCTCCGAAGCCAGGGAATCGCGACCGCGAATGCATCTGAAACGGCACGCAATCATGCTGGCTTCGGCCTTGGCGGCGACATTGGCCGCCGTTGGACCGGCCGAGGTGCATCCCCACGTTTTCGCTGAGGCCCGCCTCGACGTGATCCTCTCCCCGGATCACCAAAGCGTGAAAGCGCTGCGCCATCTCTGGCGCTTCGACGATCTGTTTTCCAGTACTGTCATGATGGAGTTCGACAAGAATTCCGACCTGAAGCTTGACGACAAGGAACTGAAGGAGGTCGCCGAAACGGTCCACGCCTCGCTGGCCGAGTTCAACTATTTCCAGCTCGTCACCCAGGACGGCAAGGACGTGCCGATGACGCCGCCGCCGCATCTGATGGCCAATTTCGACAACGACCAGTTGATCATCCTGTTCGAGTCCGAACCGAAGGCGCCGATCAAGCTCGCCGGCAAGATCGATATCGGCGTCTACGATCCGACCTTCTACACGGCGATCGATTTCACCGAGGACGCCAACATTACGGTCGAGGGCCTGCCGCCGAACTGCACCGACAAGGTGGTCCGCCCCGACCCGGATGAGGCCATCAAGGAAAACCAGAAGACCCTGACGGACGCCTTCTTCAACGACCCGACGGGCACCGACATGAGCAAGATCTTCGCCACCAAGCTCGAACTGACCTGTCAGCCAGAAGGATGAATGCAGTGAAACCCTCCCTGCGTTTGGCGTTCGGCCTGTTGGCCCTCACCTTTGCCGCAATGCATTTCGCCGGCACGGCGCATGCGCAGAGTTCGCTCGGCATCGGCGTCAATGATGGCATGGCGCCGACCACCGGCCCGTTCGCCCACATCCTGATGTGGATCAATCTGCGGCAGCAGGAATTCTACCGCGCGCTGGCCACGGCGATGAAGGCGATGCGCCAGGACAATTCCAAGCTCTGGGTGCTCATCGGCCTGTCCTTCGCCTACGGCATTTTCCACGCCGCCGGCCCCGGCCACGGCAAGGCGGTGATCTCGTCCTATATGGTCGCCAACGAAGTGGCGCTGCGGCGTGGCATTCTGTTGTCCTTCGTCTCGGCGCTGCTGCAGGGCCTGACCGCGGTCGCGGTCATGGCGGTCGCCTATTTCGTCCTGCGCGGCACCGCCGTCTCTATGACCGACGCGGCCTGGTTCATGGAGATCATGAGCTTCGTCTTCGTCACTTTGTTCGGCGCCTGGCTGCTGTGGCGCAAGCTCGGCCCTTCCATCCTGCGCCTGTTCGGCAGAGGTCCCGCCTACAGCCTGTCGGCGGCTCACGCCGGCCACTCACACGCTGGTCATTCGCATGGCGGCCATTCTCACGCCGGCCATTCGCATGCCTCACACAGCCACGCTGCGCATGCCCATTCGCATGCGCACCTGCATGACGATCATGACCATGCCCATGACCATTCGCATGATCATCACGACCACGGCGCGCATGACCACGACCATCGCGCGCACGCCCATGCGCATCACGATCACGCCCATCATGACCATTCAGTGGGCGAGGTCTGCGAAACCTGCGGTCATTCGCATGCGCCCGATCCGGCGCTGCTGTCGGGCGACCGCTTCGACTGGCGCACCGCCTGGACGGCGGTGGCCGCGGTCGGTATCCGCCCCTGCTCTGGCGCGCTGATCGTGCTCAGCTTCGCCCTGCTCAACGGCCTGTGGCTCGGCGGCCTGCTGTCGGTGCTGGCGATGTCGATAGGCACCGCCATCACCGTCTCTGCGCTGGCGACGATCGCGGTGACCGCCAAGAACTGGGCGGTGTATTTCGCCGGCGACGGCCGCATGGGCAACCGCATCCATTCGATCGTCGAGATCGGCGGCGCCGCCTTCGTGTTCCTGTTCGGACTGCTGTTGCTGTCGGCGAGCCTGACGGGCGGCGTCTGACCCGCAAATGGCGCCCGAGGATGAGGGAAATCGCAGCGCCTTCCGGTGACAGGGATCAGCCGTGGCAGCCCGGCATCGCCTGGATATCAATCCACCTTGCCGCCGAGTTCATCCTCGATATGCGCGCGGATGATTTCGTCAAAATTCTTCTCGGCGCTGAAGCCGAGTTCCCTTGACCGCCGCGCCTCGAACCGCGTCGGCCAGCCCTTGACGATCGCCCAGATCGTCTCGTCCGGCTCCTCGCGGATCAGGCTCACCGCCTTCGGCCCGGCGATACGTTCCAGCGCCTCGATCTGCTCGCCGACGGTGACCGCGACGCCTGGCATCGCCAGGTTGCGGCGCGGCCCGACGGCGGCGCTGTCGATTCCGGCCGCATGGATCAGGAAATTCACCGCCGAGCGTGGGCTGGCGTGGGTATGGACGACGGTGCGAGGCACCGGCAGGATCGCCTCCTGACCGCTCAGCGGCTCGCGGATGATGCCGGAGAAAAAGCCGGAGGCCGCCTTGTTCGGCTTGCCCGGCCGCACGCAGATGGTCGGCAGCCGGATGCCGATGCCGTCGAAGAAGCCGCGCCTGGAATAGTCGGCCAGCAGCGCCTCGCTCATCTGCTTCTGCGTGCCGTAGGAGGTCAGCGGCGTCGTGTGGAATTCATCGGGAATGACGTCCGGGAACGGCGCGCCGAACACCGCGATCGACGAGGTGAACACGACACGCGGCGCAAACCCCGCCAGCCGGATGGCATCGAACAAGGCGCGCGTGCCGTCGAGATTGACGCGGTAGCCGAGATCGAAATTGGCTTCCGCCTCGCCCGACACGATGCCGGCGAGATGGAACACGACGTCGGGCCGCGAGGCGACCAGCCTCTCGGCGGCGCCCGCCTCGGCGAGATCGCCGGTATGGCTGTGGATGCTGACGCCATCGATGGCCGGCGCCTGTGGCGGTACGATGTCGTGCAGATCGAGCGCGGTGATCTTCTGGCCGCGCAGCCTGCCGTCCTTCGCCAGCCGTGCAATGAGCTTTCGGCCGACCATGCCGGCGGCGCCCGTGATCAGAATGCGCATGTCCGATATCCCTTATTTGCCCTGATTTTTGCGCTGGCTGCGCGCGCGCAGCCAGAACACCAAGAAAAAAGCCAGCACGAACGCAGTGCCGAAGATGCCGGCGAGCGCGGTCGACAGGTCGCCGAGGGCCAGCATGATGTTTGGGAGGAAATAGACGGCGATGCCGAACAGCAGCATGATCGACAGCGCCGCGATGGCGGCGTTCCTGGTATCGCGATCCATTATGCTGTCCCGGCGTGGCCAGGGGTCGTCGAGCTCGGATTCAAGGCGCTTGGGTTCCCCGCGTCAGTGATGGTGGCCATGATGCAAAGCCGCGTCATGCCCCTGGTGGTGATCATGGTCATGGTCATGATCGTGCTCGTCGCCGTCGTCGGCGCACTGGCCGAATTCCGGTTCCACCGTGGCATGGCTGATGCCATGCTCCGACGCAAGCCGCTTCTTGATCGCGCTGACCGCCTTGTGCGCGTCCACGCCCTCGTCGAGGCAGGCATGCAGCGTCGCCATGCTGCTGGTGCCGTCGATCGACCAGATGTGCATGTGGTGCACTTCGCGCACCCCCTGGACCCTCGTCGCGATGTCGCTTGCGATCAGATCGCGGTCGAGGCTTGGCGGCACGCCTTCGAGCAGGACATGGGCGGCGGCACGCATCAGCGACCATGCCGTGGACAGGATCAGCAGCGAGACCAGCACCGACAGGATCGGATCGATCGGGGTCCAGCCGGTCGCCAGAATGACGATCGCCGCCACGATCGCCGCGGCCGAGCCGAGCAGGTCGCCGAGCACATGCAGTATGGCGCCGCGCATGTTGAGGCTTTCGCGGTTGCCGCCATGCAGCACCAGGAAAGAGCCGATGTTTACCAGCAGGCCGAGGATCGCCACCACCAGCATCGGCCCGCCCAGCACCGGCGCCGGCGTCTGCAGGCGCTCCCACGCCTCGTAGACGATCCACAGCGCGATGACGAAGATGGCGATGCCGTTGGTGTAAGCCACCAGCGTCTTGACCCGCCCGAAGCCATAGGTCAGGCGGACGGTCGCCGGCCGGTCCGCAAGATGAAACGCATACCAGGCAAGGCCGAGCGCAATGGCGTCGGCAAGCATGTGGCCGGCATCGGCCAACAGCGCCAGAGAGCCGGTGAAGAGGCCGCCAAGCGCCTCGGCCACCATGAAGCCCGCCGTCAGGCAGGCAGCGATCAGAACGCGCTTCTTGTCGGTCGAGCCATGCACATGGCCCGCGCCATGACTATGCCCGCTGTGGTCGTGCCCGCTGTGATCGTGCCCGCTGTGATCGTGGCTGTGCGCCAATGATAAAACTCCTAGGCGCCAACTTCCGCGCGACAATCCTCGAGCCGTCGTTTCTGCTGGCCGGCACCGTCGAAATTGGCCGGATCGAGCCACGCCTCGTAGGCTTTGCGCAAGGCCGGCCATTCCTTGTCGATGATCGAATACCATGCGGTGTCGCGGTTTTCACCCTTGACGATCAGGTGCTGGCGGAAAACGCCCTCGAACTTGAAGCCGAACCGTTCCGCCGCGCGCTTCGACGGCTCGTTGCGGTTGTTGCATTTCCATTCGTAGCGGCGATAGCCGAGCTCGTCGAAAATGTATTTCATGAACAGGAACTGCGCTTCCGTCGCCGCCGGCTTGCGCGAGATGAGCGGCCCCCAATAGATGTTGCCGATCTCGATGACGCCATAGGCCGGATCGATGCGCATCAAGGTCTGGCGTCCGGCGATTTTGCCACTCGCCTTGTCGATGACGGCGAAGAACAGCGGATCCCCGCTCGCCTCCGCCTTGTCGAGCCAGGGCTGGAAGGCGGCGCGGGTTTCCGGCGGATAGTCGGGCAGCCAGGCGAAGCGGCCATCGACGTCGGCCACGGAAGACGCTCCATAGAGGCCATCGCCGTGCTTGGCTGCGCTCAGCGGTTCAAGCCTGACATAGCGGCCCTCCAGCACCCTGCGCTCCGGGCGCGGACGCGGCTGCCAGTCTTTGAGATTTTCCGACACCGAAAGCTCCAATCCGTTTGACTTTTGCGGGCCGAAGCTCACAAAAACGCAACCGCATAGCAAGAACCACACGGACGGGAAAAATGCTCCACACGATTTCGGCCTTCGATCGCCTCGGCGAGGAAAACGCCTTCGCCGTGCTCGCGAGGGCCACGGCACTCGCCCAACAAGGCCGTGACATCGTCAATCTCGGCATCGGCCAGCCCGACTTCAAGACGCCGCAGCACATTGTCGAGGCGGCGATCAAGGCGCTGCGCGACGGCCACCACGGCTACACGCCGGCGAACGGTCTGTTGGCGACGCGCGAGGCGGTGGTGCGCCGCACGCTGACCACGACCGGGGTCGAGGTATCGCCCGAGGCGGTGATGATCCTGCCCGGCGGCAAGCCGACCATGTTCGCCGCCATCCTCATGTTCGGCGAACCCGGCGCCGAGATCCTCTATCCTGATCCCGGTTTTCCCATCTACCGCTCGATGATCGAGTTCACCGGTGCTGCACCCATTCCCGTGCCGATGCGCGAGGAGAACGGCTTTGCCTTCTCGGCCGATGAGACGCTGGCGCTGATCACCTCGAAGACGAGGCTCCTGATCCTCAACTCGCCGGCCAATCCGACCGGCGGGGTCACGCCGCGCGCCGAGATCGAGAAGCTGGTCAAGGGACTGGAGGCGCATCCCCAGGTCGCCATCCTCTCCGACGAGATCTACGACGTGATGACCTATGACGGCGAAAAACACTGCTCGCTGCTCGGCTTCCCCGAAATCCGCGACCGGCTGATCGTGCTCAACGGCTGGTCCAAGACCTGGGCGATGACCGGTTGGCGCATGGGCTGGTCGATCTGGCCGAACGGCGACAAGGGCGCCCATCTCTACGACAAGGTGCGCAAGCTGGCGGTCAATTGCTGGTCCTGCGTCAACGCGCCGAGCCAGTTCGCCGGTATCGCGGCCATCGACGGCCCGCAGGACGACGTCGACACGATGATGCGCGCCTTCGACCGCCGCAGGAAGGTCGTGGTCGAGGGACTGAACGCCCTGCCAAACATTTCCTGCATCACGCCCAAGGGCGCCTTCTATGCCTTCCCCAACGTGTCGAAGACCGGCTGGAAGGCGAAGCAACTGGCCTCGGCCCTGCTCGACGGCGCCGGCGTCGCGTTGATCGGCGGCCCCGATTTCGGCATTCTCGGCGAGGGCTATGTCAGGCTCTCCTACGCCAATTCCGAGGAGAACATTTTACGCGCGCTGGACAGGATCGGAGCGTTCCTGGCCAAGTGAGGCTCAGCCCGGACCTTGGCCGGTTCAGATAGCTTGCCGTGATCGAACGCAGCTCCTCGCTGTCATGAGCCGTCGGGATGCGCGTGGCCGGAGGCTGGGCGAGCATGTCGGGAACGGCTACTGTCGCACCCTTGCAACCAGGATCGAAGAAGGGGTCGCGCCAGATGTTTTACGCCATCCTCGCCTACCATGCGGAAGCAGCGATCGCGGAGCTGACGCCTGAGCAGGACGCGGCACTGATGGCCGACCTGCTCGAGGTCAACGACCGGCTTTACCGGCAGGGCATGCTTGGCCCCTCGGCGCGGCTTGGAGCGACCCAGTCGGCCTGCACCTTGCGCGGACCGGGCGACGGCACCGTCATCGATGGCCCCTTCGCCGAGACCAAGGAACAGCTTCTCGGCCTCTACGTCGTCGATTGCGCCAAGCGCGATGACGCGATCGCCATCGCGCGCGATCTGCGCCGCGTCAACCCGACCGCCGTCTACGAGATTCGCCCGATCGCGCTCTATCTGCCCGGCGTGGCGCTGGCGGGGGCCTAATCAGCCTCTGCCCACGAATGGCATCTTGGTCGCCATCACGGTCATGAACAGCACATTGGCCTCGAGCGGCAGGCTGGCCATGTGGACGACGGCGTCGGCCACGTGCTGGACGTCCATCACCGCTTCGGCGGCAATGGAGCCGTTGGCCTGCGGCACGCCGACCGTCATCGGTTGGGCCATGTCGGTCAGCGCATTGCCGATGTCGATCTGGCCGCAGGCGATGTCGTAGGGGCGGCCGTCGAGCGCCAGCGTCTTGGTCAGCCCGGTGATGGCATGCTTGGTCGCGGTATAGGGCACCGATCCCGGGCGCGGCGCGTAGGCCGAGATGGAGCCGTTGTTGATGATGCGGCCGCCCATCGGTTTCTGCTTGCGCATGGCGCGGAAGGCCGCGCGGGCGCACAGGAACGAACCGGTAAGGTTTACGCCCACAACATCGTTCCACACCTCGACCGGTATTTCGTCGATCGGCGTCGACTTGTAGCCCATGCCGGCATTGTTGAAGAGCAGGTCGACGCGGCCGAACGCCTCCGCCACCGTCTCGAACAAATCATCGACCTCGGCGGGCTTGCTGATGTCGCAGGCGACAGCCAGTGCCTTGGCATCCGTCTGCCCGGCCGCGGCGATCGCCGCGTCCAGCAGCGCCTTCCGGCGTCCGCAGAACACGGTATTCCAGCCGGCTTTGAGCAGCGCGGTGGCGACGCTCTTGCCGATGCCCGTGCCGGCGCCGGTGACGATGGCGGTTTTTTCGGTCATGGCAGATATCCTCCGGCTGCGCCGCATTTGGCTCGACTATTTTCAGGTGGTCCAGGGAGAAAAGGCATCGCAAATGACGGCGGCGATGGCAAGCGGGACGCTGGTGGCCAGGGCACCGAATCCGAGCCGACAGGTCTCTTCGGAGCCTTTGACGACGCGCTGTCGAGGGAGCCTTTGAACGGAAAACCCGCCTGTGCGGCGGGTCCCTGGCGCAACTCAGCACCATAACCAAATATCTACCATAGTTGCCTTCACCCAGTCAAGGAAAAAATTCCTATCGCGGGTTCGTAGCCTGGCCGGGTGCCGAAAAGTGCAACTCGTTTTCGGGAAGCCCGGAGGGCCGACAAAAAGGGCGGTCATTGGCGACCGCCCTGATCTGGACCGGACTTGGGAGGAGGAAAGCCGATCCGACTGTCTAGAATCATGCGCTTCCTGGGTTAACGAGAGGTTAACGCCACCAAGGCCCGCCTGTTCCGTTTTAGCCTACCAGCGTGGATTGGGTGAGGTCCCGGCCTTGGCAGCCGGCACTTTGACCGCCGAAACCGTCGCCTCGACATGGTCGATCAGCGCATCCGGCAGGCCGAGCCGGCCCGCGAGCAGATCGAGATAGCCGCGCTCGGCGCGTGTGTCGGGATCGATCGTAAGGCGCGACGCCGTGTAGAGTTCGAGCTTCTGCGCGTCGGTCTTGGCGCCGGCCACCAGCGTGTCGAGGTCGAGCGGGCTCTCCAGCTCCGCCATCAGGAATTTTTCCGCATCGGAACCGATCCCCGCGAGGCTCAGCTTGCCGGCGATCTTCTTGCGCTCCTCGTCGTCGACATGGCCGTCGGCCTTGGCCGCCGAGATCATCGCCCGCACCAGGGTCAGCGTGAATTCGTCCTCGCCCTGCGGCGCCTGCGACGGGTGGAAGGCAGTGTCCTTCGGCGGCGGCAGCAATTCCGGTTCGCCGGCCGCCGGCGCCTGCTCGGGTGCATTGCCGGCCTTGTAGTTCTGGTAGGCCTTGTAGGCGAGGCCGCCGATCGCTGCCAACCCGCCGAGCTTGACGGCGGCACCGGTGACCTGGCGCCCGGCGCCGGTTCCAAGCAGCACCGCGGCCAGCGCGCCCGCCGCAAGAGGATTGTCCTTGGCCATCTGCACCGCCTGTCCCGCCTTGTCGCGGACCGTGCCGCCGGTGCCGGGAATTTGCGAGCCGAGCAGATCGTCGAGAAGCTTCTTGGGATCGAACATCAATGCCTCCAGGATTGCCCGGCCGAACGGGCAGGTTTCGAACGCCGAAGACGTAGGTCCCGAAACCAGGCATTGCAATGACGGGCGCCGCTTTGTCCCGGCCCAGGCGCCTTGATCAGGATCCGATATGCGGTCCCCTGCCCCGCGCCTGCGCCAGCTCGACCTGCCGCTGGCGCTCGGCGTAGCGCTGGCGGTCGTCGTCCGAACGAGCGTCGAAACAATGCGGGCAAGAGACGCCGGCGGCAAATTTCGGCGATGTCAGCTCATCCAAGGTCAGCGGATGCCGGCAGGCGCGGCAGAGCTCGGCGTCGCCCTCGGCGAGGCCGTGCGACACCGAAACCCGTTCGTCGAAGACGAAGCATTCGCCTTGCCACAGGCTGTCTTCGGCCGGCACGTCTTCGAGATATTTCAGGATGCCGCCCTTGAGATGGAACACCTCCTCGAGACCGAGCGACCTGACATAGGCCGTCGCCTTTTCGCAGCGTATGCCGCCGGTGCAGAACATGGCGACCTTGCGGCCTTCCAGCTCCGCGCGGTGCTCTTCCACCCAGGCCGGGAATTCGCGAAAGCTCGCGGTCGCCGGATCGATGGCGCCCTTGAAGGTGCCGATCGACACTTCGTAGGCGTTGCGCGTGTCGATGACGATCGTGCCGGGTTGGGAAATCAGCGCGTTCCAGTCGGCCGGCGCGACATAGGTGCCCGCACTTTTCGCCGGGTCGATGTCTTGGACACCCATGGTGACGATCTCGCGCTTCAGCCGCACCTTCATGCGGTGGAAGGGCGTTTGCGCGGCGCTGCTGTATTTCACCTCGAGGCCGGACAGCCCGTCGATGGCTTCGAGATGTCCGATCAGTTCGGCAATCGCCGCATCGCTGCCGGCGACCGTGCCGTTGATGCCTTCATGCGCCAGAAGCAGCGTACCCCTGATGCCGCGGCCACAGCAAAAAGCGGCCAGCGGCGCCCGCAGCGCCTGGAAGGCGTCGAGCCGCGCAAATTTGTAGAGCGCGGCGACGCGGACAGGCTGGGATGGTGCGGACGGTGTCATTGCCAGAGCAACTAGACGCTCGTAAAAGCCGATTCAAGGTGAAACGGGTATGACGGCTTGTCATGGCCCTGTTCCGGAAGAGCCCGTAAGCTGCCCGGCGTGCGTGACATCACGACACGCCCGGTTGCGTGGACAGGAAAATATCAGTCTGCTAATCGGTTGAATTGACAACGATATGGAGAAGAAGATGCCCAGCAAGACCGAAAAACTCCTGTCGCTGCTCAACGGCCAGCCGGTCATCCCGGTGCTGAAGATCGCTGATGTTGCCAATGCGGTGCCCTTGGCCCGCGCTTTGGCGCGCGGTGGCCTGCCGGCCATCGAGATCACGCTCAGGACCGCGGATGCGCTGGAAGCGATCCGCCGCGTGGCGGGCGAGGTCGAGGAAGCCATCGTCGGTGCCGGCACCATTCTGGATGCGCGCCAGTTCGACGAGGCGGCCGCCGCCGGCTCGCAATTCATCGTCAGCCCGGGCATAACCCGCGAGCTTCTGGCAGGCGCCGCCGACAGCGAGGTTCCGTTGCTGCCCGGCGCCATCACCCCCGGCGAGATCATGGCCGCGCGCGAAGCCGGCTTGCGCTTCCTGAAGTTCTTCCCGGCCGAGCAGTCCGGCGGCATCGCCTCGCTGAAGGCATTCGCCTCGCCGCTCGCCGACGTGAAATTCTGCCCGACCGGCGGCATCACCGGCAAGAACGCGGCCGACTATCTCAGCCTGCCCAATGTCATCTGCGTCGGCGGCTCCTGGGTCGCCCCCGACGACATGGTCAAGGCCGGCAGGTGGGACGAGATCGAAGCTCTCGCACGCGCCGCAAGCAAGCTCGCCGGATAACGCTTTCGCGTTCACCAGCGCAGCGGGCCATTCTCGTCGAAATAGCCGGCAGTCGGACCATCGGCATCCAGCGTCGCCAGGCGCACGATGATCTCGGCTGCCTGCCGCACCGTGCGACCGCCCCTGTGCCCGTTGAGATCGGTCGCGGTGTAGCCGGGAGCGGCCGCATTCACCTTGATGCCGCGCGGCGCGAGCTCCCTGGCGAACGCCACCGTGATGGCGTTGAGCGCCGTCTTGGAGCTGCCATAGCCCATGATGTTGGGCGACTGGTTTTCACCTGTTGCGTCCTGCGCGCGTGCGATCGAGCCGATATAGCTGCTTACCATGACGATGCGGCCGGCGGGCGAGGCCAGCAAGAGCGGCAGGAATGCCTGGGTGACGCGGACCGGGCCGAAGACGTTGACGTCATAGGTGGCCTTGATATCGGCGACATTCTCCCGGCTCGGCGGCAGCTCATAGCGGCCGTCGGGGCCGAGCGCGTCGACATATCGCGGGGCGATCCCGGCATTGTTGACCAGCACGTCGAGGCTCGGCACCCGCGCCGCGACGGTCCTGGCGGCGGCCGCCACGCTTTCGTCATCGGCGACGTCGAGTTCGAGCCACTCGACGTCGAGCCCTTCGCTGCGCAGCGCCTGTGCCGCCCCGGCGCCGCGTTCGGCGTCGCGGGCGCCGAGCCAGACCTTGAATCCTGTCGCCGCCAGGCGCCGTGCGGTCTCCAGGCCGATGCCCTTGTTGGCGCCGGTCACCAGCGCGCTCTTCGATGCGGTCATATCCAAATCTCCTTGTAGAGGCCTGATGCATGTCGCCAAAAGGGGTTCCGGTCTGGGAGAACGACATGCATAAAACGAAAACCCATGGCGCGTCGCCAAACGCGACGCGCCTTAGAGATGGGGCATTGCGACGGGCCTCGCGCGCCGAAAACTCTCTTGCTCTTGCCTGATCCTCTCACCTGGTTGCGCGGCCCACGCGGATCGGCAATGCTGAAACGATGAGAGAAGCGCTGCTGGAATTGATCGCCATCGCCACCCGCCATGCGCATGGACGGCGGACAAGGACGGCGATCCCTCGCGTTACGATCGGCCGCAGCGAGGTCCCGACGCCGCCGATGCCCGAGCTTTGTCAGCCGACGGCGCTGTTCGTGCTGCAAGGCACGAAATCGGTGCTGATCGGCGAGCGCACACTTCGTTATCAAGCCGGCAGCTATTTCGTCTACGCGGTCGAGACACCCGCCACCAGCCAGCTGATCGAGGCAAGCACCGCGCATCCCTATGTGGCCATCGGCTTCGCCCTCGATGTCAACGCGATCGCAGCCCTGCTCATCGAGCACGAGCCGGCCGTCGGTGGCGACGATTTCATGACCTACCTGGCCAATGACGACCTGCTCGACGCGTGGCGCCGGATGCTGCGGCTGCTCGACAGGCCCGCCGAGATTCCCGTGCTCGCTCCCCTGCTCGAGCGCGAGATATTGTTTCGCCTATTGCAAGGCCCACAAGGCGCGAAGTTGCGCCAGCTCGCCGGCGCCGACAGCCGCTTGTCACAGATCCGCCGGGCGACCGCCTGGATCCGGGCTCACTATGACGAGCCCATCGAGGTGCGGCGGTTGGCCGAGCTCGCCAATATGAGCAGCGCTGCGTTTCATCGCCACTTCAAGGCGGCGACGGCGATGAGCCCGATCCAGTACCAGAAGCAGGTCCGCCTGCTGGAGGCCCGCCACCTGCTGCTGGCCCAGCCTGGAAACGCCGCGCGGGTTGCCTTTACGGTCGGCTATGAAAGTGCTTCACAGTTCAGCCGGGAATATGCGCGTCAGTTCGGGTTGCCGCCCGCGCGCGATGCCGCGCGGCTTCTGGCGCGGGGCGAAGCGGCCGCCCTGGACATCGACTGAACCATCCCGGGCGGGCACGAAAAAGCCCGGCCAGCTCGCGCCGGTCGGGCTAGTTTGGTGCCATGGCAGCCAACCTTGGCGGTCAGTTGCAGACCCTGACCTTCTCGACCACCTTGTGGTGATGCTTCCAATGCGTGACCACCTTGGTCCGGCAGTGATGCTTGCCATTTTTGATGATCACGGTTTCGGCTTGCGAGGGAGCAATAGCCGCCGATGCCGCCACCAGCGCCAGGACGGATGCCAATAGAATCTTCTTCATGAATATCCCCAGGTTGGAACGCAGCCATTCTACCCCGGAAACGAGCGGCTTTTACGTTTTCACGAGAAGTTCAGGCACCCGTGATCCCACGGGCCGGCTTCATGCATGCCGGTTGTTCCCGCACACAGCCGGCTGACAACAAAAAGCCGCGCCGGTTGCCCAGCGCGGCTTTCGGAATGCCCGGTCTTTACGCTTACTTCGTCTGGAAGCGCGCGACGGACAGGAATTTTACGGCATTGCCGGTGAAACGGTTCGCATCCGCCATCTGGTCGCCCTGCTGGAAGCCGGCCGTGTAGACCTCGCTCGGCGGCGTGTGGACCACGTTGTAGGCGTAGCCCGGCGCCGTCGTGGCGCTCGAAACCGTCGCGACATTCTCGCCGCTGGTCAGCGCCCAGCGGGCGGCCTGCGGCGCGGCGGCAATCACGATGGCCTTGGGACCGGGTTTCAGGTCGCGGGCGGTGGCTCTGGCCTCCTTGCGGGTCGTCTTCACGCCGGCGCCGATCGCGGCGACCGGATCGGAACCGGCAGCGCGGGCGACGACGGCCTCGCGCGGCGATGCGGCATCGACGCCGGACGGGTCGTTGAAAGCCGAACGAGGCTCGGACAACGACGCAACCCGATAATAGTCAGCCTGCACGGGAAGCGCCTCGGCCTCGTCGAGCACGGCCTTGACCGCATCGGGCTTGGCCGCATCGGGCTTGGCCGCATCGATATTGGTCATATCCGGCCGCGCGCTTGGCAGCACCGAGAAGGCATCGGTCGCGGTCTTGCCACGCTCGGCCGTCTCGGCCAGCGCCATCAGCACATCCTTGCTGGGCGCAGGCGCCAGCACCGCCGGCAACGTGTGTTCGGGGCGCCATGTCGGCAAAGGTATGTTGTTGGCGGCAACCTGCGCTGCATCGGCGGAGACCGCCGAGGGATCAGCCTTGCCGAAAGGCATATTCGCCGGCGTCTGCACGGTTGCCACGGTCTGTTCGGTGCTGGCCGTCGCATCCGCCATGCCGAAGGGAACATTCTCAGGCGGCTGCGCGCCGACATCGACTTTCGGCCGCGGCGCGAAATCGGGCAGCGGGATGCTGCGTGCCGGCAACGCCGCGATGATCGTCTCGGGCGTATCCTTTTCCGGCTCCGGGGCCTGCTCCTCGGCGACCTGCGGGATCTCGGCGCGCTTGGCGTTCTCGGGCGCCACGATCGCGATCCCCGGCAGGGTGTCGCTCTTGGCGGTGCTCGCCGGTGCCGGCTTCACGCTTCTCGGCTTCGGCGCCGGCTCTGCCGATGCGACATCGGCGCTGTCGTCGGCCTCATCGTCGCCGCCGCCGAAGAAGGCAGCCAGCAGTCCGCCGGACCTTTTCGAACCGCCGCCGGCGCTGGCCAACTCGATGGCGGCGCCGCCGGAGCCTTTGCGTGCCTTGTATGAGGCAAGCGCCTGCTCAAAGCCGGGCAGCGGCCGGCCGTCGCTCGGCACGTGCAGCGTCTTGCCGTTCGGGAACAGGCTCACCAGTTCCTGTCGGCTGATACCGGGCCAATGGCGCACATTGCCGACGTCCATGTGGACGAATGGCGAACCGGATCTCGGATAGTAGCCGACGCCGCCGCCCTGCATCTTGAGCCCGATATTGCGCAGCTTCTTCAGCGGCACGCCGGGAATGTAGAAGTCCATCGCCTTGCCGAGCATGTGCTGGCTCTTCTCGGCGACACCCTTGCTGCGGCTGCGCAGCATCGAGTTCGTCGACGGCGAGCGATAGCCGCAAACCACCTGGATATAGTCGGTGGCGCCGCTTTCCCGATAGGCTTCCCAGACCAGGTCCAGCAGGCGCGGGTCCATCTTGGTCGGCTCGTTGCGGCGCCAGTCGCGCAGGATGATGTTGATCTTCCTCAGCCCGGCCTGGTCGTAACGGCCGTTGCGCTTGTAGACGATCTCCGCCTTCTCGTGCGTGTGGAGGTGGTAGAGCTTCAGCGAACGGACTTCGGCCCTGGCGCCGGTTGCGGCAGCGGCAAGAAAACCAAATGCGACAATCATGGCCGCCAGCCACTTCGGCCAGACGCTCAAATGATAGTGCCGCCCGTTTGTGTGTCGTTCGATTCTGTTCAAATCAAAAGGCCTTGCAGGCTGCCGTTTGTCCCCGGATTTGCCCAAACGGACGTGTCGTTGTCACATCCGAATATCGATCCTAATGGTTAATCATCGCTTATTGAAGCCGAAATGCGGTAACACCGTGGCGATATCCCGCCAAAAATTGTCCACAAGGTTTCTTGGTAAACCGCTGGTTTAGATCACGATTCCCCTTTTGGCCGAAACACGATCCGTTACACTTAGCCTTAATGCGTGAACAGGACCGTCGGGGACGTCGCCATCGGCGCGCCACATTCCGGTCCAGTCAATGCACCGGCGACATGATGGCAGCGCAAGCTGGTCCCGGCCTTGCGTGACCGCATTCGGGCCGACCGCTCTCAGGCCGGACATCGGGCGGCTGTGCGCGACAGCGCCCTCAGGAAGCGAGCCGGTCCAACCTGCCGGTTTCCGGATCGATGCCGTATTCCTTGAGCTTGCGGTAAAGCGTCGAGCGGCCGATGCCGAGGCGGCGGGCGACTTCGCTCATCTGGCCGTTATAGTGATCGATGGCGAGCTTGATCATCTCCAGTTCGACATCCGCCAGGGCGCGCACATTGCCGCGTTCGTCGAGCGCGCGCAGCGTGCCGAAGCGTGGCTGAAGCCGCATCGGCGATTCGGGTTCGGTAGCGGAAACGCCCTCACCGCTCAGCGCTGACTCGTCGCGCGGTTCTACGGCCAAAGCCGGGCCTGCCGGCGCGATGTCCACATCGAGACGGACCGTGCCCTCCACCTGGGCGCGGATTTGCGGGAAATCCTCGACGCCGAGCACATCGCCTTCGCACAGCACCGAGGCGCGGAAGACGGCATTTTCCAGCTGCCGGATGTTGCCGGGCCAGTCATAGGCCTGCAGCACGGCGAGCGCCGCCGCCGAAATGCCCCGCAGGCGATGGCGCGGGTCTGCCGGAGCCACCTTCTCCATGAAATGTGCGACCAGATCGGGAATGTCGTCGCGGCGGTCGCGCAATGGCGGCACATAGATCGGGTAGACGTTGAGCCGGTAGAACAGGTCCTCGCGGAACTTGCCGTCCTTGACCTGCTGCAGGAGATTGCGGTGCGTCGCCGAAATCAGCCTGATATCGACCCGGACCGTGGCGCGGCCGCCGACCGGATCGACCTCGCCATCCTGGACGGCGCGCAGCAGCTTGACCTGCACGTCGAGCGGCAGGTCGCCGATCTCGTCCAGGAACAGCGTGCCCGAATGCGCTTCGACGAATTTGCCGGTGTGCTTCTCCGTGGCTCCGGTAAACGAGCCCTTCTCATGGCCGAACAGGATCGATTCGACCAGATTGTCGGGAATGGCGCCGCAATTGACGGTGACGAAAGGTTTCGAGCGGCGGTCGCCGCTGCCCTGTATGGCGCGCGCCACCAGTTCCTTGCCGACGCCGGATTCGCCCTCGATCAGGATCGGGATGTTGGATGCCGCCGCTTTCTGGCCGAGGCGGATCACCTTGTCCATGGCGGGGCTGTGCGTGATCATGTCCCTGAAGGTCAGCAGCCCGCCGCGCCGGCGCGACGTGCGCTTGACCTCGCCTTCGACAGCCTCGACCTTGAGCGCGTTGGCGATCGAGGCCTGCAGCCTGTCGGGAGAGGCCGGCTTGACGACGAAGTCGAAGGCGCCGTGGCGCATCGCCGAAACCACGGTCTCGATGCCGCCCTGGGCGGTCTGCACGATGACCGGGATGGTGATGCCGCGCTCGCGCATCGCCTTGAGCACGCCGATGCCATCGAGATCGGGCATGACCAGATCGAGGATGACCACCGACACGTCGCGGGCGCCGGGCCCGTCGAGGGCGTCGAGGCCGGCAGCGCCCCCGTCAACGACGATTGCGGTGTGGCCGAACCGCGTCACCGCCGCCTCGAGCAGCCGGCGCTGCACGGGATCGTCATCGACTATGAGTATGGAACCTGTCATGACTGTCTTGAGCCGCCCGCCTGATATCCCCATGGACCATCTTGGCACAGGGTTCTAAATAAGGTTTCAAAAAACCCGGTGAACGAATTCCTTAGGATTTGACCGGCTTCTCCGTTCTCCTTGATTCTGGCCCTGGGCCCGGCCACTTGATTAAAAGAAGGTATTGTCGATGCGCGTGATGTTTGATCGGCGGCCTGCGGCGCCAGCTTCCGGTCAGGGCGCCGCCGAGCTTGGCGATCTGCCGGAATGGAATCTCGCCGACCTCTATGCCGGCATGGAGGCGCCGGAGCTGAAGCGCGACATCGCGAAAGCCGCTGCGGATGCGGTCGCCTTCGAGAGCCGCTGGAAGGGCACGCTGTCCGCCGAGGCCGAGCGCGGCAGCGCAGGCAGGCTGGGCGAAGCGCTTGTCGCCTATGAGGCCCTGGAAGAGCTGATCGGCCGCATCGTCTCCTATGCCGGCCTCATCTACGCCGGCAACACCGCCGATCCGCAGCGCGCCAAGCTCTATGGCGACATCCAGGAGAAGATGACCGACGCCAGCGCGCATCTTCTGTTCTTCGCGCTCGAACTGAACCTGATCGACGACGCGGCGATCGAGGGCGCGCTCGCCGCCGACCCCGCCTTCGGTCATTACCGGCCCTGGGTGCTCGATCTGCGCCTGGACAAGCCCTATCAGCTCGAGGATCGCGTCGAGCAGCTTTTCCACGAGAAGTCGATCACCGGGCGCAGTGCCTGGAACCGGCTGTTCGACGAGACGATGACGGACTTGCGCTTCGACGTCGACGGCGAGGAACTGACGCTTGAACCGGCCCTGAACCGATTGCAGGATGCCGACGGCGAGGTGCGACGCCGCGCCTCCGAGGCGCTCGCCCAGACCTTCCGGAGGAATTTGCGCACCTTCACGCTGGTCACCAACACGCTGGCCAAGGACAAGGAAATCTCGGACCGCTGGCGCGGCTTCGAGGACATCGCCGATTCACGCCATCTCGCCAACCGCGTCGAGCGCGGTGTGGTCGATGCGCTGGCTTCAGCGGTGCGCGAGGCCTATCCGCGCCTGTCACACCGCTATTACCGGATGAAGGCGCGCTGGCTGGGCATGGAGGTGATGAACCACTGGGACCGCAACGCGCCGCTGCCGGAGACGCCGCAGGCGGTGATCGGCTGGGACGAGGCCAGGAACACGGTGCTGTCCGCCTATCAGCGCTTCTCGCCCGAGATGGCCGAGATCGCGCGGACTTTCTTCGACCGCAACTGGATCGACGCGCCGGTGCGCCCAGGCAAATCCCCCGGGGCCTTCGCCCATCCGACCGTGCCTTCGGCGCACCCCTACGTGCTGCTCAACTACATGGGCAAGCCGCGCGACGTGATGACGCTGGCGCATGAGCTTGGCCATGGCGTGCACCAGGTGCTGGCCGGCGGCCAGGGCGCGCTGATGGCCTCGACGCCGCTGACGCTGGCCGAGACGGCGTCCGTTTTCGGCGAGATGCTGACCTTCCGCTCGTTGCTCGAGCAGACCACCGACAGGCGCGAGCGCAAGGCCATGCTCGCCCAGAAGGTCGAGGACATGATCAACACGGTCGTGCGCCAGATCGCCTTCTACGAGTTCGAGCGCAAGGTGCATGCGGAGCGCCGCAACGGCGAACTGACATCCGACAGGCTCGGCCAATTCTGGCTGGAGGTGCAGGCGGAAAGTCTGGGCCCGGCGATAAAGCTGCGCGACGGTTACGAAGTGTTCTGGACCTACATCCCGCACTTCATCCATTCGCCCTTTTACGTCTACGCCTATGCGTTCGGCGACTGTCTGGTGAACTCGCTCTACGCGGTCTACCAGAACGCCGAGCGTGGCTTCCAGGACAAATATTTCGAGATGCTGCGCGCCGGTGGCACCAAGCATCATTCGCAGCTTCTGGCGCCTTTCGGCCTCGATGCCACCGATCCCGCCTTCTGGCAGATCGGGCTTGGCGTGATCAGCGGCCTGATCGACGAGCTGGAAGCGCTCGACAACTGAGGCGTCTTCTGTACGCCGTCCCCACCTGCTCAGAACAGTTTAGCCGGAATGCATATTGGGACCACACTATTCTTGGTCTGAATATCTGTTCTTGAATAACTCTCTTTCGTAGTTTTCCCATAGCTTTCCGTAAGCTCTATGATAGCCTCCCCGCCAAGCTCAGCCGGAGCATGCGGGTCGGGCGGGGAAGTCTCAGGCGACCGCGGCGCTCCGGTACACGCGACGACGGCCATTGGCCATGGCTTGCAAAGCCGATGCCGACGGCTCGACTGAAGCCGGCTGTTCCGCAGGCGGCGGAACCATCATCGAGTAGTCCTTCGCCGAAGGTCATTAAGTCCAATGCCGCGGCAGACGGATCTGACTGGAGAGAGACAATGGGCACTTTTTTCTACATGCTCCTGGCGTTCCTTGTGGGTGTGCTGGTTGGCTGGTTCATCTGGGGACGCTTGCGCGGTGAGCTCGACAGCTTGCGCGGCGACCTCGACCGCACACGCAGCGAGCGCGACCGGCTGCGGGCCGACAGCGATCGCCTGACCGGCGAGTTGGATGCCGGTGGGCGCACCCGCGCCGACCTCGAGCGCCAGCTGCGCGAGGCCTCGACCGGCTCCGGCCCGGCAAAGGCGGCGGCCCCGGCGCCGGCCGCATTGATGTCGACGCCCACCCCTGCCAAATCCGCTCCGGCGGCCAAGCCGGCGCCCAGGAAGCCGGCTGCGGCCAAGGCCGCTTCCAGCGCCGCGAAGACCGGCGCGCCGAAGGCCGCTGCCGCCAAGACCGCACCCAAGGCCAGCGCGACGCCCAGGAAGGCGGCGAAGGCCGCGCCGGCCAAGGCGGCGTCCGGCAAACCCGACAATCTGCGTCGGCTGATCGGTATCGGCCCGGTCAACGAGAAGCTGCTCAGGGCACAAGGCGTCACCAGCTTTGCCCAGATCGCCGCCTGGACAGCCGCGGATGTCAAGCGGATCGAGGACGTCATGAATTTCGACGGCCGTATCGCGCGCGAGCGCTGGATCGAGCAGGCCAAGCTGCTCGCCGCCGGCAACGAGGCGGAGTTCGCCAGGCAGTTTCCATCGGCCGGAACCGCCAGCAACACCTGAGCGACAGGCCAGATCCGACGATTGCGGCCGGCGGCGCGAACGAAGCGCCGCCGGTTTGCTTTTGGCGGCAAGGTCTGCCCACGGATCGGCCAGAGGTTGGGCCAGAGGTCGGCTTTAAGTGGCAAGGTGCCGCTCCCTCGATTGCGCGCGGCTGGCCCCCCATATAGAGCCATCATTGGCTTCATCGATCCACGCGCCGAGTTCCATGCCCCTGCCCGCCGCAATTTTCCGCAATGACGAAAGCGCGCGCCAGCTCGTTTTCGACCGACCGGACGACATCATCACGGCGCACGAGGCCCGGGATTTCTCGGCCGCGCTGCAGGCGGCCCAGGCCGCGCATGACGCCGGCAAATGGCTTGCCGGCTATTTCTCATACGAGGCGGGCTACCTGCTGGAGCCGAAGCTGGTTCCGTTGCTGCCGGCCGGGCGCCGCGCCCCGCTGGTCTGCCTGGGCGTCTTCGACGCGCCGGTGCAAGAGCCGGTGCCGCCCCGCAAGGCGGCGGCGACCAACGGCCCCATCTTCGATGCAAGAGCGACATGGTCGTTCGAGGACTACGAGAAGCGGTTCTCGCGGCTGCACCGGCACATCAGGCAAGGCGACTGCTACCAGGGCAACCTGACCTTTCCGGTGCATGCGCAATGGTCGGGCGATCCGCTCGCCGCCTTCGACGCGCTGACCGAACGCCAGCCGGTGAAATACGGCGCGCTGGTTTCGCTTGGCGATCCGGTCGTGCTGTCGCGCTCACCCGAACTGTTCTTCGAGATCGACGCGCAGGGCATGGTCGAGACCCATCCGATGAAGGGCACGGCACCGCGTGGTGCGACGGAAGCCGACGACGAGCGCCAGAAAACCTTCCTGCGCAATGACGAGAAGAACCAGGCCGAGAACCGGATGATCGTCGACCTGCTTCGCAACGACATCTCACTGATCAGCGAGGTCGGCACGCTGGAAGTGCCCGAACTGTTCCGCATCGAGACCTATCCGACCGTCCACCAGATGGTGAGCGACGTCAGGGCGAAGCTGCTGCCGGGCCTCACGATCCGCCAGATCTTTGCAGCGCTGTTTCCCTGCGGCTCCATCACCGGCGCGCCGAAAATCCGCGCCATGGAGATCCTGCATGACCTTGAAGGCACGCCCCGCGATGTCTATTGCGGCGCCATCGGCTGGATCGCGCCCGGCGGCACGATGCGCTTTTCCGTGGCGATCCGCACCATCTCGCTCTTTCCCGGCGGCGAGGCCGTCTACAATGTCGGCGGCGGCATCGTCTTCGATTCAACCGCGCAGGAGGAGTATCAGGAGTGTCTCTTGAAAGCCCGCTTCGCGACGGGAACGCCGCCGGTTTCGAATTGATCGAGACCATGCGCTGGGAGCCGGCCACGGGCTTCCTGCGCTTGGAGCGGCATCTGGCGCGCCTCTATGGTTCGGCGGCCGAACTCGGTTTTGCCTGCGACCCGCAAAGGATCGGCGACGTGTTGGGCAAGGCTGTCGACGGCGCGCGCAACGCCTTTCGCACCCGCCTGGCTTTGGCGCGCAGTGGCGACGCGGCCGCCTCGGTCCAGCCCTATGAGCCGCTCGCCGCCGATAAGGTCTGGACGCTGCGGCTGGCGCGCACGAGGCTCGATTCGCACGACATGCTGCTGCGCCACAAGACCAGCCGGCGGCAGGTCTACACGCATGCCCGCGCCGAATATCTCGTCACCCAGGCCGACGAAGTGCTGTTGGCCAACGAGCGTGGTGAGATGTGCGAAGGCACCATCACCAATGTCTTCGCCGATTTCGGCGACGGCATGCTTTTGACGCCCCGCCTCGATTGCGGGCTGCTGCCTGGCGTATTGCGCGGCGCGCTTCTGGATGAAGGCCGCGCCCGCGAAGCGATCTACAGCTTTGACGACTTGAAATCCGCCAGGGCGCTCTATGTCGGCAATTCACTGCGCGGCTTGATCCCGGCAAAGCTGATCTGAAGCATGACATCGCTGCCCACCCACACGCCCTATGATGGCTCGTCCAAGCTGTTCACCATCGGGCTGAAGCCGCTTGCCCTGGCCGACTGGATCGAAGTCGACGAACACCTCCTGCCGTTCCTCGCCGAGAAGCGCCGCCTCTATGCCGAAATGCCCGGCACCGTGTTCGTCGAGGAAGACGGCACGCGCGATGCCCAGCGCGAAGTGCTCGACCTGCTCGAAGCGCACTTGCCGCAGATATTTCCCGAAACCCATCGGGGCGCCAATGGCGGGGTCGAGGTGATCGGCGCCGCCGGCAATCCCGAGGGCGACTTCGCCAAGGCGCCGCTTGTCGCGGCCTCGCTGCTCGTCCAGGAAGACCTGATCCTGATGCGCCGCGGCGACGACGGCTGGCGGCTCGCCGCCGGCTCGCTCTGCTTTCCCTCCTCATGGTCGCTGCTCGAAAAATTCGGCAAGCCCTTGCAGCAGATCCATGCGCCTGTGCCGGGTTTTGGCCCCGGCACGCGCCCGGCCGAGCTGATCAACCGCATGTTCGACGGCCTCCAGGGTCAGGCCGTGGAGCGCTACAACTGGTCGATTCAATCGGGCGATGCGCTCTACCACCCGCTATCCAATGTCGAGCGCATCGAGCGCGCCGCCAGCCGCCCGTCGCGATTTGCCGATGGGGACGTCAATGCCCACGCCTTCATCCGCGTCGAGCGGCAGACGCTTCGAAAATTGCCCGTCTCGGGCGACATCCTGTTCACCATCCGCATTCATCTCGACCCGCTGGCGGCGTTGGCGCATCACCCCGACCGGGCAACGTTGGCTCCGGCTTTCGCTGCCCAGCTCGAAGCGCTCGACATCGCCCAGCTCGATTACAAGGGCTTGACATCAGACCGCGACCGGCTGGTCGGCATCCTTAACCAAATGGCGAACGCCGCCTGACCGGCGGTTGGCGCTTTTCACTGGTTTATGACAATGATCTGTGATGTAGCGCATGCCCGTTGGGCGAGAATGCCCGGGTTTTGCACCTGTCTGAAGGAGTGCTCGATAAAATGGCGAATGAAAACTGGCCCGTTTACGGTGAGATCACCGGCCCTGTGGTGATGATCGGCTTCGGCTCGATCGGACGGGGCACGCTGCCGCTGATCGAGCGCCATTTCAAGTTCGACAAATCGCGCATGACGGTCATCGACCCCCTGGGCAACGACCGCGCGCTGCTCGATGAGCGTGGCATCACCTTCATGCAGGATGCGGTGACCGAGAAGAACTACAAGAAGCTCCTGACGCCGCTGCTGACCAATGGCGGCGGCCAAGGTTTTTGCGTCAACCTGTCGGTCGACACCGGCTCGGTGGATCTGATGCGGCTCTGCCGCAAGCTCGGCGTGCTCTACATCGACACCGTCGTCGAGCCGTGGCTCGGTTTCTACTTCGATGCCACGGCCGACAATGCCAGTCGCACCAATTATGCGTTGCGCGAGTCGCTGCTCAAGGAAAAGCACGACAAGCCCGGCGGCGCGACGGCGGTCTCCACCTGCGGCGCCAATCCGGGCATGGTTTCATGGTTCGTCAAGCAGGCATTGGTCAACCTGGCCACCGATCTCGGCCTCGAGTTTTCGGAACCCGCGCAGGAAGACCGCGAGGGCTGGGCGAAGCTCATGAAGAAGGCCGGCGTCAAGGGCATCCATATCGCCGAGCGCGACACCCAGCGCACCAAGAAGCCGAAGCCGATGGACGTGTTCTGGAACACCTGGTCGGTCGAGGGCTTCATCTCCGAGGGCCTGCAGCCCGCCGAGCTCGGCTGGGGTACGCATGAGAAATGGATGCCCAAGAACGGCAAGAAACACAAGCATGGCTCCAAGGCCGCAATCTATCTGGAGCAGCCCGGCGCCAACACGCGCGTGCGCTCGTGGTGCCCGACGCCGGGTGCGCAATACGGCTTCCTGGTGACCCACAACGAGGCGATCTCGATCGCCGATTTCTTCACAGTGCGCTCCAAAAAGGGCAAGGTTCAGTACCGCCCGACCTGCCACTACGCCTATCATCCCTGCAACGACGCGGTGCTGTCGCTGCATGAAATGTTCGGCGCCGCCGGCAAGGCGCAACCGGTACACCATGTGCTCGACGAAAACGAACTGGTCGACGGCGTCGACGAGCTCGGCGTGCTGCTCTACGGCCATGACAAGAACGCCTACTGGTACGGCTCGCAATTGTCGCTCGCCGAAGCGCGCAAGCTGGCGCCTTACCAGAACGCCACCGGCATGCAGGTCACCTCGGCGGTTCTGGCCGGCATGGTCTGGGCGCTGGAGAACCCCGAAGCCGGCATCGTCGAGGCCGACGAGATGAACTACAAGCGCTGTCTGGACGTGCAGTCGCAATATCTCGGACCGGTGAAGGGCTATTATACCGACTGGACGCCGCTCGATAATCGGCCCGGCCTGTTTCCGGAGGACCTCGACCGGAACGACCCGTGGCAATTCCGCAACATCCTGGTGCGATAGCGTCGCGCCAAGCATGCCTCACTGCCTTGCAATCGCCCGGAAATCGGGCGATTGAAGGATGCGGACGGGAGCAAGCCGCGTCCATCTGGACGCATGAACTGCGCTCTTGAAACTTGGATGCATGCACCCGTGCTTTCCGAAAGTCGTTTTCCGATTTCGGGCCGACGGGCGAGGAGAGGATTTTTACATGACCATTGCGCGCCAGATTCTTTCGATGAGTGTTGCGGCGGCCACGATGATGGGGCTTGCCGCTTGTGCAACCAGCGGACCCGACCAGCCACCGCTAGGTGCCGCGCCGAAAGGCGTCGAAGGCGCATGGATCGACGCCAAGGGCACCGGTCTTTCGACCTTTGCCGGCGGAACCTTCACCACGGTGGCCACCGACACCGGCCAGAAGCTGTCCGACGGCACCTATACGATGACCGGCGCCACGTCCGTCGAGATTCACGGAACCTCGCTGATCCGGCAGACGCCGGTGAGCTTCAATTGCCTGCTTGTGTCCACCAGCCAGCTCAACTGCACCAGCGGCGCCGGCCAGAACTTCGTGCTGACGCGACGCACCTGAACCGGCCGGTATTCGTCTCTCCAAGGACGGCGGCCACGGGCCGCCGTCCTTTTTTGCGCCGACAAAAGGCAGCGGATTTCGCTTGCCCCGATTTCCCCTTGCATGCTCCGGAACGCGATGGGAACATGCCTGAAAAAGCCGGCTGTTATAGACCGGTCAAGCAAGAGCGCTAAACGGCACTGATCAGCCTACCCGGGAGACGAAGATGAAGAAGCTTGCCGCCATTGCCGCCCTTTCCGCGTCGACGCTCGGCCTGTCGGCCGGCGCCTCTTTTGCCGACTACACGCTGAATATCCTGCACATCAACGACTGGCACAGCCGTATCGAAAGCAACAACAAATACGAATCCACCTGCTCGGCCGACGAGGAGACAAAGGGCGAATGCGTCGGCGGCGCCGGCCGGCTGGTCACGGCGATCGCGCAGGAGCGCAAGAAGCTGGAAGGCCAGAACGTGCTGCTGCTCAGCGCCGGCGACAATTTCCAGGGTTCGCTGTTCTACACGACTTACAAGGGCAAGGCCGAAGGCGAGTTCCTCAACGACATGAAGTTCGATGCCATGGCGCTCGGCAATCATGAATTCGACGACGGCGAAACGGCATTGGCGCCGTTCCTCGACATGATCAAGTTCCCCGTGCTCGGGGCCAATGTGAAAGCCAACTCGCAGTCCAAGCTCGGCGACCGCGTCAAGCCGTCGATCGTCGTCGAGGTCGGCGGCCAGAAGATCGGCATCATCGGCGCCGTCACCAACGACACGCCCGAACTTGCCTCCCCCGGCCCCAACATCACCATCGAGGACGACGTCAAGTCGATCACGGCCGAGGTCGAGAAGCTGAAGGCAGAGGGCGTCAACAAGATCATTGCCGTGACCCATATCGGCTACAACAGGGAGCGCGATGTCATAGCGAAGATCCCGGGCGTCGACGTGGTCGTCGGCGGCCACAGCCATACGCTTTTGTCCAACACCGATCCGAAGGCGGCAGGCCCCTATCCGACCATGGTCGACAATCCGGACGGCTACAAGGTACCGGTCGTGCAGGCGGCGTCCTATTCGAAATATCTCGGCGAGTTCAAGGTGGTGTTCGACGACAATGGCGTCGTCAAATCCGCGAGTGGCGACCCGATCCTCCTCGACAAGTCGATCACGCCCGATCCCGCCGTGCTCGCCCGCATCAAGGAGCTCGGCGCGCCGATCGAAGCGCTGAAGAACAAGGAAGTGGCCGAGACCACCGATGTCATCGACGGCAGCCGCGAGAGCTGTCGCACCCGCGAATGCGCGATGGGCAATCTCGTCTCCGACGCCGTCCTCGACCACGTCAAGGGACAGGGCGTCGAGATCGTCATCTCGAACGGCGGCGGCCTGCGCGCTTCGATCGACAAGGGTACCGTCACCATGGGCGAGGTGCTGACCGTGCTGCCCTTCCAGAACACGCTGGCGACCTTCCAGATCTCGGGCAAGGACCTGGTTGCCGGGCTTGAAAGCGGCCTCAGCCAGGTCGAGGACGGCGCTGGCCGCTTCCCGCAGGTGGCCGGCCTGAAATACGCCTTCGACAAATCCGCCGCGCCCAATGCCGGCCGCGTCAAGTCTGTCGAGGTGATGGAGAACGGCGCCTGGACGCCGCTCAATCCCGACAAGGACTATCTGGTCGCCACCAACAACTATGTCCGCCAGGGCGGCGACGGCTACAAGGTTTTCGCCGAAAAGGCCAAGAACGCCTATGATTACGGCCCCGGTCTCGAACAGGTGGTCGCCGACTATCTCGGCGCGCACCGGCCCTACACGCCGAAGCTCGATGGCCGCATCACCGAGATCGCCGCGACAACAGCGGCAGCACCTGCCGCGGAGCCCGCCAAGCCAGCCGAAGCAGCGCCGGCAATGCCCGACCTGCCTGCCAATTCCGGCGATATCGCCAAGACGCCACCGGCGGTGTCGACCGAGGCAGCGCCTGCGCCGGCAGCTCCGGCCGCTCCGGCAACGCCAGCACCTGCGGAACCGACAAAGCCCGCCGAAGCCGCCCCTGCCCCGGCAGCGCCCTCGCCGGCTGAGCCGGCAAAGCCCGCCGGGGCCGCACCGGCCGAAACCAGCCATGTCATCGTCGCCGGCGATACCTATTGGGACCTGGCAAAGAAGGCCTATGGCGACGGCAGCAGGTGGAAAGTCATTTCCGAAGCCAACAAGGGCTACGAGCCGCGCCGGCTTCCGGTCGGCGCAACCTTGACCATACCGCTGAGGTAATCGTCCTCGCCTTTGCGCGCAGGGACACCCGCCCGAAACAGGGCGGGCATCCTGTTTCGGGGTAAGGTGCGGCCAGACGCTGCATTGAAAAGCAGCGCGGCATCGCTACTTTCGCGCCGTGTCCGGAGACCCGCAATGCCGCCTTCCACCCCTGTCGACGCCAAGACCGCGAGGACCGACGGACCGAGACCGGCCGGACATTCGCCGGCCAAGGCGGGCAAGGTCGGCGTCATGCTGGTCAATCTCGGCACGCCGGATGGCACCGACTTCAAGCCGATGTGGCGCTATCTGCGCGAATTCCTGTCCGATCCGCGTGTCATCGAACTCAACAAGGCGATCTGGTATCCGATCCTCTACGGCCTCGTGCTGACCACGCGACCGAAGAAGTCGGGCGCCAACTATGCCAGGATCTGGAATCGCGAGAACAACGAATCGCCGCTGCGCACCTATACCCGCGCCCAGGCCGCGAAGCTGACCGTGGCATTGCGCGACCTGCCCGACGTGGTCGTCGGCTGGGCGATGCGCTACGGCAATCCCTCGACCGCGAGCGTCGCCGAAAGCCTGGTCGCGCAGGGCTGCGACCGCATCCTGACCTTTCCGCTCTATCCGCAATATTCGGCCACCACCACGGCGACAGCCAATGACCAGTTGTTCCGGGCGCTGATGACGATGCGCGCGGCGCCTGCCGTCCGCAGCGTGCCGCCCTACTATGCCGAACCGGTTTACATCGAGGCGCTCGCGCATTCGATCGAACGGCATCTGGCGAGCCTCGACTTCGAACCGGAGGTGGTCATCACCTCCTACCACGGCATCCCGAAACCCTATTCCGACAGAGGCGATCCTTACCGCGAGCATTGCCTTGAGACGACACGGCTGCTGCGCGAGAGGCTCGGCTGGGACGAGAAGAAGCTGATCACCACATTCCAGTCGCGCTTCGGCGCACAGGAATGGCTGCAGCCCTACACCGACAAGACGGTGGAGAAACTGGCCAAGGACGGCGTGAAATCGATTGCCATCGTCAACCCGGGTTTTTCGGTCGACTGCATCGAAACGCTGGACGAGATCGGCCGCGAGGCGGCGGAAACCTTCCATCATGCCGGCGGCGGGAGATTCGCGCACATCCCCTGCCTAAACGACAGTCCCGAAGGCATGGCGGTGATCGAGGCGATGGTGCGGCGCGAACTGTCCGGCTGGATCTGAACCCGGGAACAATGGACGTTCCGGGGCGTTGAGGCGCGCCTTCCGGAGACCATCGATGCCCCGCAAGCTCGACCTCAGAAGCGGCCGGCCAGTCTGGTCCGCGTTTCGGGCACCCGCTGTCCCGACAACCGCTCTGGCCCGTGACGCCAAGGCCGATGTGCTGGTGATAGGCATGGGCATCAGCGGCGCCATGATGGCCGAAGTGCTGACCGCGGACGGCCATTCGGTGATCTGCGTCGACCGGCGCGGTCCGCTGAGAGGCTCGACTTCGGCAACCACCGCCTTGGTGCAGTTCGAGATCGACCAGCCGCTGACGGCACTCGGCAGGATGATCGGCAAGGCCTCGGCGGAACAGGCGTGGCGGCGCTCGCGTCTGGCCGTTTCCAACCTTGCCGGCCGCATAGCCGAGCTCTCCATAAACTGCCGGCTGAGCCGTGCCCCCTCGCTCTATCTGGCCGGCACCGCGCTCGGCCCATCGCAGCTGCGTGACGAAGCCGAGGCGCGGCGACAGGCTGGCATCGCCGCGACCTATCTCGCCCCTGCGCCGCTGGCCGCGCGATTCGGCATCGAGCGCGACGGCGCCATCCTCAGCCATGGCAACATCGCCCTCGATCCGCGCAAACTGACCGCCGGATTGCTGCTGAAGGCGCTGGAGCGCAGGGCGCGCCTCTACGCACCGGTCGAGGCGACCACGATCGAAGACAGCGCCAAGGAGGTCGTCGTCGCCACCAGGGGCGGCCCCACAATCACCGCAGGGCACGTGCTGCTCGCGACCGGCTACGAGTTGACCGACATCGTGCCGGCGGCGGCCCATCGGGTCTCGACATGGGCCATCGCCACACGCCCGCAGCCGCGCAAGATCTGGCCGGGCGCCGCCCTCATCTGGGAAGCGTCGGACCCCTATCTCTATGCAAGGGCGACAGCCGACGGCAGGGTGATCTGCGGCGGCGAAGACGAGGATTTCATCGACGAGGAACGGCGTGACGCGTTGATTGCCGGCAAGAGCCTGAAACTGGCCAGCAAGCTCGGCCGTCTGTTCCCGGATCTCGACACCAGGCCCGATTTTGCCTGGACCGGCTCCTTCGGCACCACAACCACCGGCCTGCCCTATATCGGCGCGATCCCTGGGCATCCGCGCATCCAGGCCGTGATGGGCTATGGCGGCAACGGCATCGCCTTCTCGCAAATCGCTTCCGAAATCGTTTTTGCCGCCATCGCCGGATCCGAAGATACGGATGCAAGCCTGTTCGCCTTCAGCCATCGGCAGCAGCGACACAAACAATCCCTCATCACCTGATTGTAACGTTGTTGAAACACACTTAACTGTTTGCTGAGGCCGGCTGCGGGAGAATGGCTCCCATGGCTTGCCTTTTGAGGGAGAGCCAAATGGATTTCAGTGGTTTCGATATCGCGATTATTGTTCTGGTCGCCCTTGTCGTGCTGGTGCTGTTCAAAGGCATAAAGACAATCCCGCAAGGCTACAACTATACGGTCGAACGCTTTGGCCGTTACACGAAAACGCTGTCGCCAGGCCTCAACCTCATCGTGCCGTTCATCGATCGAATCGGCGCCAAGATGAACATGATGGAGCAGGTGCTCGACGTCCCGAGCCAGGAGATCATCACCCGCGACAACGCCATCGTCGGCGTCGACGGCATCGCCTTCTTCCAGATCCTCAATGCGGCGCAGGCGGCCTATCAGGTTTCCGGCCTGCAGAACGCTATCCTCAACCTGACCATGACCAACATCCGCACCGTGATGGGCTCGATGGACCTCGACGAGTTGCTGTCGAACCGCGACGCCATCAACGAGCGCCTGCTGCGCGTCGTCGACGAGGCGGCTCATCCGTGGGGCATCAAGATCACCCGTGTCGAGATCAAGGATATCAATCCGCCGGCCAACCTGATCGAATCGATGGGCCGGCAGATGACGGCCGAACGCAACAAACGCGCGCAGATCCTCGCCGCCGAGGGCCTCAAGCAGTCGCAGATCCTCGAGGCCGAAGGCCGCAAGGAAGCCGCCTTCCGCGATGCCGAGGCACGCGAACGCTCCGCCGAAGCGGAAGCCCGCGCCACGCAAGTGGTGTCGGAAGCGATCTCCAAGGGAGATGTGCAGGCGCTCAACTACTTCGTCGCCCAGAAATACACCGAAGCGCTGGGCAAGATCGGTTCGGCCACCAACAGCAAGATCGTGCTGATGCCTTTCGAAGCGTCGTCGCTGATCGGCTCGCTGGGCGGCATCGGCGAGATCGCCAGGGAAGTGTTCAAGGGCGACGGGCCGGCCGGCACGCAACGGCAGGTCTCACGACCTCCGGTCGTCAGGCCGAGCGACAACTAATGTCTTTGTGAGTGGATCAAAACCATGATCGACCGCATCGTTTCCGAACTCGGCCCGTGGAACTGGATGGTTCTGGGCTTCGTGCTCCTGGTGATGGAAATCATCGCACCGGGCATCTTCATGCTGTGGATCGGCATCGCCGCGCTGATCGTCGGCGCGGTATCGCTGCTGGTCTGGGACGCGGCGTTCTGGACCTGGCAGGTCCAGGTGCTCGTGTTCCTCGCGCTGTCGCTGGTCTCGGCCTTCGTCGGCAAGAAACTCCTTGGCGGACGCGACGAGCCGACCGACCAGCCGCTGCTCAACCGTCGTGGCGCGCAGATGATCGGCAGGATGGCGACGCTGGCCGAGCCGATCCGCGACGGCCGCGGCCGCATCAGGCTCGGCGACACGTTGTGGCGCGTCTCTGGCCCTGACCTGCCGGCCGGCACCCAGGTGCGCGTCACCGGCGCCGCCGACACCGATCTCGAACTGACCGTCGAGCGAGTGTGAACCCGGCTCCGCGCTAAAGCAATTCCAGGAAAAGTGTGTACGGTTTTCCGTCCGGAATTGTGCAAAAACAACGAGATAGAGCAGTTCGCCGTTTCCGTGAAACGGTGAACTGCTCTACGCGGCGCCGATGCGCAAAAGATCGTGCAGATGGACGAGCCCGACGGGCTTGTTGCCTTCCACCACCATCAGGCTGGTGATGGCCGAATTGTTGATCGTCTGCAGCGCGGTCGCGACCAGCGTGTCCGGCGCCGCGGTCTTGGGGGATCTCGTCATCACCTGATCCACGGTCATCGCCGTCAGGTTGCTGCCTATGTGACGCCTGATGTCGCCATCGGTGACGATGCCGATCAGCGCGCCGTCGGCGGCGGTGACCGCCACGCAGCCAAAGCCCTTGCGCGACAACTCCAGGATGGCGTCCGGCATGCCGGTCCCCGAAACGACCAACGGCAACCTCTGGCCGACATGCATGATCTCGCGGATCTGCATCAGGTTGGCGCCGAGCTGGCCGCCGGGATGGAAGGTGCGGAAATGGTCGGGCGTGAAACCCCGCGCCTCGAGCAGGGCGATCGCCAGCGCGTCGCCCATCACCAGTTGCAGCAGTGCCGATGTCGTCGGCGCCAGCCCGTGCGGGCAGGCTTCCGGCGCACGCGGCAGCAAAAGCACGACGTCGGCGGCGCGCGCCAGCGCCGATGTCTCACCGGACGTGATTGCAATGAGTGGGATGGAGAAGCGCCTGGAATAGGCGACGATGCCCATCATCTCCTTGCTTTCGCCCGACCATGACATGGCGATGATGGCATCGTCCCTGGCGATCATGCCGAGATCGCCGTGATTGGCTTCAGCGGGGTGGACGAAAAAGGCCGGCGTTCCGGTCGAGGCCAAGGTCGCGGCGAT
This sequence comes from Mesorhizobium sp. CA13, assembly GCF_020165235.1. NCBI lineage: Bacteria > Pseudomonadati > Pseudomonadota > Alphaproteobacteria > Hyphomicrobiales > Phyllobacteriaceae > Mesorhizobium > Mesorhizobium sp. CA13. Next base: position 482,599 of record NZ_JAIUHS010000002.1, read on the forward strand.
CTTCGAGCCGATATGGCCGCTTTTGCCGACGCCGGTGACGATGACCCGGCCTTCGATCCTCGAGATCATGTCGACCGCTTCGGCAAACGGCTTGGCCAGCCCGTTTTCGAGCGCCTCGGCCAGGGCCGCCACTCCCGCCTGTTCGGTCGCCACCGTTCTTAGCGCCGAAGCGATCGAGGCCTGTCTGTCCAACGGCTTCTTGTCGAGGGATCGCGCATCCATGGCCGATGCGATTAGCGCTTTGTGCCGCGCCTGTCCAACGGAAATGCCTCCTCCGACCGTCTGGGACAGCAGTCCGGATGAACGTAGCGCAAGGTCACGAATGTCGAGGCCTGGAACAATGAGCGCTTGGAACAGCAATCGCCCTCCGCCTCAACCCTCCGTTAACCATCCCCATTTACGGTTCGGTAAGTATGGCGCGCGCTCGCGCCGCGCAAGCAGTGGTGGCGATGTCCGGGGCCCAGTCAGAAAAGACGAGAAGGCGAAAGAGCAAGGCTGCCTGTGCCTTGCTGCTGGCGACCAGCATCTTCGGGCTGCTGCGCCCGACGCTGTCCTTCGCCCAGGAAACGGAACTGCGCGGCGAGGTCTCGGAATCGGCGATCTTGTCCGACCAGCAGCGCAAGGCGAGACTGGCCGCCATGGCCGGTCAGGGTCAACAGCAACCGGCCAACGCCGCCGGGCAGGACGACACCCCGTCGCGCACCTATCTGCCCGCCAGCGCCGGCGCTGTCCTCGACGACAGCGATGCCGCCTCGCCCGCCGGCAGTATCTTCGATCCGCCGACGGCAGGTGACGACGCGACCGCGGACAACCCGCCGCCGCCCAAGCCACGGCGGCCATCGGCCACCGGGCAGGCCAATGCGGCCAAGGCCAGGGCCGCCGACACGTCGAAGACAAAGAAAAAGAACACCACCGCGACGACCGACGCGACCACGACCGCCAGCACGGCCACTGCCGACGATGCCGACGATGCCGACGCCGCCGGCACCGACCAGGAGACTGCCAACCGCCGTGCCGTCACCATCGACAGCGTCGACCGGCAGAAGCTCGATCCGGGCGCCGAACGCACCGCCTCCATCGAAGGGCAGAAGACGAAAGCCGAGGACGATCCGTTCGCCGCACCAGGCATCAAATGGGGCTCTTTCGTCATAAGGCCGACGCTGGAACAAGGCCTGACCGCCACCTCGAACGGCGATTCCAGCAGTGCCGGCAAAGCGGCGCTGCTGTCCGAGACGGCGCTGCGCTTTTCCGCCGCTTCCGACTGGCGCGAGAACTCCGCGACCATTGACGGTTATGGCCTGTTCCGCGAAACCGTCTCGGGCTACCCGGTTCACAATGAGCAAGGTCGCATCGAAGGCCAGCTCAATGTCGACCTCGACAACGAGCAGCGCGCCGTCGCCAAGCTCGGTTACGAGGCCGTGCCGGAATCGGCCTCGTCGCCCGACGCCATTGCAGGCGTCAGCAGGCAGCCATTGCGCCAGACCATCGACGGCAGCCTCGGCATCGAAAAGGACGTCGGCAAGGCGCAATACACTTTGACCGGCGCCGTCTCGCATGACTTCTATGGCGACGCCAAGCTTTCTGACGACACTTCGCTGTCGCAGAAGGATCGCAACTCCACGCTTTATACGGCGACCTTGCGCACCGGCTACGAAATCTCCCCTGCCCTTACGCCTTTCACCGAAATCGAGCTCGGGCGCAGGGCCTATGACCAACGCTTCGACAATGAAGGCTTCGAGCGTTCATCGACGCGGCTCGGTGCCCGCGCCGGCCTCGAGCTCGACATGGGCGAGAAGCTCGCCGGCGAGTTCTCGGCCGGCTGGCTCCGGGAAGCGATCGACGACGACCGCCTGGGGGCGATCGCGGGTGCCACCGTGGATGCCGACCTGAAATGGTCGCCCGAACGCGGCACCACGATCGGCCTGACCGGGCGGACCACGGTCGAGCCCACGACCACCGCGGGTGAAAGCGGCGACATCCTCTATTCCGGCCGCCTGACGGCCGAACGCCAGATCCGCGCCAACCTGACCGGCAATGCCGCGCTGGGCCTGGACTGGCGCGATTACATCGGCATAGACGGCCATGACAGGGTGCTGAGCGCCGAAGCCGGGCTGACATGGTGGCTGAACCGCTACGCCGGCCTCACCACCCGTGCCAGGACCGAGAAGCTCACCAGCAACCTGCCTGGCCGCGACTACACCGCCAACAGCATCTATCTCGGCTTGAAGGTGCAGCGGTAAAGCCGGGCCATCGGGCCAAGGCGACGTGCATCCAGACGTCGGCGCGTCAGCCCCTTAAAGCGCCGCCCCGAGGCGCTCCGAAGGCGCCATCTCCTCGAGAAGCCTGCGGATGACGCCGGCCATGCTCTGGTTCATGTCGTTGCGCCAGAGCGCGAAGGCCACATTGGCCTCGACGAACCCTTCCGGCGATCCGCAATCGAAGGTGCGGCCCTGAAAGTGGTAGCCGTAGAAGGGCTGCTGCTTCTCCAGCTTCAGCATTGCGTCCGTGAGCTGGATCTCGTTTCCGGCGCCCTTCTCCTGGCCTTCGAGGATTTTGAAGATCTCGGGCTGCAATATGTAGCGGCCATTGATGTAGAGATTGGAGGGCGCGGTGCCGGTCTTCGGCTTTTCCACCATCTCGGTGATGCGGAAGCCATGATGGGTGGCTTCGCCCCGGCCGACGATGCCGTATTTATGGGTCTCGGCGGGATCGCATTCCTGAACCGCGATGATGTTGTTGCCGGTCTCGGCATAAAGGTCGACCATGTCCTTCATGCAGCTCTTTTCCGACTGCATGATCATGTCGGGCAACAACAGTGCGAACGGCTCGTCGCCGACCAGTTCGCGCGCGCACCAGACGGCATGGCCAAGTCCGAGCGGCACCTGCTGGCGGGTGAAGCTGGTCTGTCCCGGCGCGGGCTGCAGCCGTTGCAACCTTGCGAGCTGGTCGTCCTTGCCGCGCTGGGCGAGCGTGTCATAGAGCTCGAACTGGATATCGAAATGATCCTCGATGACCGCCTTGTTGCGGCCGGTGACGAAGATGAAATGCTCGATGCCCGCCTCGCGAGCCTCGTCCACCACATATTGGATGACGGGCCGGTCGACGACGGTAAGCATTTCCTTGGGGACGGCCTTGGTGGCCGGGAGAAACCGCGTGCCGAGACCTGCGACGGGGAAAACTGCCTTGCGAACTCTCTTCATGCCTTCAATTATCCGTTTGCAGGCCGGCTCCGCAATCCCGCGCCGCGACATTTTCACGCCGGAATTGAGGATTACTGCGCGATTGGGGAGAACGTCCACTCGTAAAGCATCAAAGACGTCTTTTCGTTCCGGACGCCACCTATGGTAAACCAATTCCTAACCTGGTTCGGCGATGAATGGTCTTTCCCAAGACGGAGAAGGAGGAAAAGATGTCCGTTCGCAATGCCGCAAAGCGTTTCACCAGCGTCATGACGGCCGCCAGCCTCTCGCTCGCCATGCTGATGCCTGCCGGGCCGGCCTTCGCCGATGCCGGCTTCCGGCAATGGGTCGCCGGCTTCCGCGCCACCGCGGTGCAGGGAGGCGTGTCCGGCGCCGTCTATGACCGGGCCTTCAGGGGCATCGACGAACCCGACCCGGTGGTGCTGGAGAAGGCTCGCACCCAGCCGGAATTCACCGCGCCGGCCTGGGATTATTTCGACAACCGCGTGCATGACCAGTCGGTGGCCAACGGTCAGGCGATGGCGCGCAAATGGAAGCCTTGGCTGGACAGGATCGAGGCGAGGTTCGGCGTCGACCGCAACATCCTGCTCGCCATCTGGTCGATGGAATCCAACTATGGCGAGATCCTCAAGCGCGACGACATCATGCGCAATGTCGTCCGCTCGCTGGCGACCCTGGCCTATGGCGATCGGAAGCGGTCGAAATATGCCCGCACCCAGCTGGTCGCCGCACTGAAGATCCTCCAGACCGGCGATATCGACGAGAGCCACCTCACGGGATCCTGGGCGGGCGCCATGGGCCAGACCCAGTTCATCCCGACCAGCTACCAGCACTATGCCGTGGACATGGACGGCAACGGCAAGCGCGACATCTGGAATTCCATTCCCGATGCCCTGGCGACATCAGCCAATCTGCTCAAGAAGAATGGCTGGCAGGCCGGCAGGACCTGGGGCTACGAGGTCGCCTTGCCGGCCGGCAAGCTGCCCGCAGGCTCCAGGACGCTGGCGCAATGGAAGGCGCTCGGCGTGGTCAGGGCCAACGGCAAGCCGTTCAGGAATCTCAGCGACAAGGCGACGTTGAAAGTGCCGGATGGCCGCGGCGGCCCCGCTTTTCTGATGATCAGGAATTTCTCGGTCATCAAGGCCTACAACAATGCCGACAAATACGCGCTTGCCGTCGGCCTTCTTGCCGACGAGATCGCCGGCTCCAACGGCCTCGTACAGGACTGGAAACGGCCTTTCACCAAGCTGACGTTCGAGGAAAGGCAGGAATTGCAGAAGCGGCTTTCCCAGCACGGCCTTTATGACGGCAAATTCGACGGCAAGATCGGCGACGGCTCGAAGTCGGCCATCATGGCCTATCAGGCAAAGGTCGGCTTGACCCAGGACGGCTATCCGAGCATGGAAGTGCTCAAATGGCTCAGGCAAAAATAGGGCCTGTCATGAACTGAGGAGGAGCGATTGGCTTGGGCTGCGCGCATCGGGACGTTGGTTCCCCGCATGCTGGTGCTGTTCCTGGCCGTTGCCGTGCTCGCCGTCGCCATGGCAGGCGCCTTCCATGCGCCCGCCATGGCGCAGGAGCAGCAAAGCCGCGGCTGGTCATTGCGTGACCTTCTGTTCCCGCGCCGCAGCGAGCGGATCGAGCCGCCTCTGGACATCGAGAAGCCGAGGCCCAGGCCCAAGGTAAAAAAGCCGCGCGCCCCGCGTCCGCCCGCGGAACCGGAAACCCCTATCGCCGAGAAGGCGCCGGACGCCCGTGTTGTCCTGGTGGTCGGCGATTTCATGGCGGCCGGGCTCGCCGAGGGTCTCGACACCGCCTTTGCCGAGAATACCGGCGTCAGGATCGTCGCTCGCTCCAATGGCTCGTCGGGCTTCGTGCGCGACGATTTCTACAATTGGCCCGAACAGATCAAATCGCTGATAGAGACCGAAAAGCCCGCCGCCGTGGTCGTGATGCTGGGTTCCAACGACCGCCAGCCGATGAAGATGGGGGATGTGCGCGAGCCGCCCCGTTCCGAGACCTGGACCAAGGAATACGAACGTCGCACCGAAGCGTTCGGCAAGGCCATCGCCTCGGCCAAGGTGCCTTTCCTGTGGGTCGGCATGCCGGCGTTCAGGGTTTCGAAGATGACATCCGACATGCTCGCCTTCAACGACATCTATCGCCAGGCGGCCGAAAGCCATGGCGGCGAATTCGTCGATATCTGGGATGGGTTCGTTGACGAGAACGGCGCCTTCGTCACCAGTGGCCCCGACATTAACGGCCAGCCCGTGCGGCTGCGCTCCGATGACGGCATCAACATGTCGAAGGCCGGCAAGCGCAAGCTCGCCTTCTATACCGAAAAGCCATTGATGAAGGTGCTGGGCCTGGCCGCGCCGGGAAGCGTCGCCCCGACCGCTGCTCCTGCCGGCGCGCCGGTCGAGGCGCCGGCGCCAGCCACCGCTCCCATCGTCATTGACCGCACCGCGCCGATGCTGCTCAGCGATCCGGCGCTCGACGGCGGCACGGAACTGCTTGGCGCCGGACCGCCCGTAAAGGCCAATCCGGGCCTGCCCGGCGAAAGGCTGGTGGTCGAGGGCAAGGCGCCGGTGGCTTCGCCCGGCCGCGCCGACGATTTCTCCTGGCCGCCCAAGACAAATCCAGCGGCCGCCGCCGTCTCGACTGGCACGACGACGGCGATCACTCCTTAGCAGCGCGGAGGGTCCGAAACCGTTTTCGGAACTCGCTGCTGCGAGCCATAGGGTGGCGTTTTCGAGAACCGGAGCGAAGCGTACTTTTTGGGTACGGGAGCACCGGAAGCGCAGAAAACGCCTTATGGCCGCAGGAGTAGAGTTTCCAAACGGACTCAGCGGGGCAGGACACTCGAACCCATCAGTGCCTCGTCGATCGAACGCGCCGCCTGGCGGCCTTCGCGTATCGCCCACACCACCAGCGACTGGCCGCGGCGCACGTCACCCGCGGCATAGAGCCTGTCGACGCTGGTCCGGTAGTCGCGGTCATTGGCCTCGACATTGCGGGAGCGCCGGCTGTCGGTGACGATCTTCATCTCCCCTTCGAGTTCCGAAACCACGCCGGCCATCGCCGGCCCGGCAAAGCCGATGGCGATGAAGGCAAGATCGGCGCGGATGACGAACTCGGTCCCGGCGATCGGTTGGCGCTTGTCGTCGACCTCGCAGCATTTGACGCCGGTCAGCTGGCCTTCCTCGCCGATGAATTCGAGTGTCGCCACCTGGAATTCGCGCTCGGCGCCCTCGGCCTGCGAGGAGGAGGTGCGCATCTTGGTCGCCCAGTAGGGCCAGACCGCGAGCTTGTCTTCCTTCTCCGGCGGCTGCGGCCGGATGTCGAGCTGGGTGACTCGCACGGCGCCCTGGCGGAAGGCGGTGCCGACGCAGTCGGAAGCGGTATCGCCACCGCCGACGACGACGACATGCTGGCCGCTGGCGATGATCGGATGCGACGGCCACGCCACCGACTGGATCGGCTCGCCGCCGACACGCCGGTTCTGCTGCACCAGATAGGGCATCGCGTCGTAGACGCCGCCGAGATCGTCGCCGGGGATGTTGGCCGCGCGCGGGGTCTCGGATCCGCCGCAGTAGAGCACCGCGTCATGTTCGGCGAGCAGTTCGGCCACGGGCTTGTCGACGCCGACATTGACGCCGCAATGGAAGGTCACGCCTTCGCCCTGCATCTGCTCGATGCGGCGATCGATATAGTGCTTCTCGATCTTGAAGTCGGGAATGCCGTAGCGCATCAGCCCGCCCGGCCGGCTCTCGCGCTCGTAGACATGGACATCATGGCCGGCGCGGCCGAGCTGCTGGGCGGCGGCCATGCCGGCCGGGCCGGAGCCGATGACGGCGACGCGCTTGCCCGTCTTCCTCTCCGGCGGATAGGGCCTGATATGGCCGGTCTCGTAGGCCTTGTCGGCGATCGCCTGCTCGACCGTCTTGATGGCCACCGGAATGTCCTCGAGGTTCAGCGTGCAGGCTTCCTCGCAAGGCGCGGGGCAGATGCGGCCGGTGAATTCGGGGAAATTGTTGGTCGAATGCAGGTTGCGGATCGCATTGTCCCAGTCCCTGTTATAGACGAGGTCGTTCCAGTCCGGGATCTGGTTGTGGATCGGGCAGCCGGTCGGCCCGTGACAGAACGGGATGCCGCAATCCATGCAGCGCGCGGCCTGTTTCTCGACCTCCTTGTCCGACATCGGCAGCGTAAACTCGCGGAAATGCCGGATGCGGTCGGAGGCCGGCTGATACTTGTGCACCTGCCGGTCGATCTCGAGAAAGCCTGTTACCTTGCCCATAGTCCAGTTCCTGCTGTCCAGATGGTGCGGTTTTCGCCGCACCCGTTAACCTCTTCAGGCAGCCGTGGCAACCTTCCGCGAGAGGTCAAATTGTCAGTGACATGGAGCCGGGAAGCCTGGGCTTCCCGGCCTTTGCGAAGATCTATTCGGCCGCCACGCTCATGCGCATGCGTTCCATCTCGATCAGCGCGCGGCGGTATTCGACCGGCATGATCTTACGGAATTTCGGCCGGAAAGCCGCCCAATTGTCGAGGATCTCGCGGCCGCGCACCGAGCCCGTATAGTGCACGTGGTTCGAGATCAGCTGGTAGAGCCGCTCCTCGTCATGGCTGGTCATGTCACCCGAGACGTCGACGCGGCCCTTGTGATCGAGGTCGCCGCCATGGTGCAGCAGCTTTTCCATCAGGTCGTCCTCTTCCGGCACCGGCTCCAGCTCGACCATGGCCATGTTGCAGCGCTCGGCGAAATCGCCCGCTTCGTCCAGCACATAGGCGACGCCGCCCGACATGCCGGCGGCGAAGTTGCGGCCGGTCTTGCCGATGACGACGACGATGCCGCCGGTCATGTATTCGCAGCCATGGTCGCCGACGCCCTCGACGACGGTGACGACGCCCGAGTTGCGTACCGCGAAGCGCTCGCCGGCGACACCGGCGAAATAGGCCTCGCCTTCGGTAGCGCCATAGAGAACCGTGTTGCCGACGATGATGGACTCGGCCGCGACGATCTTGGCTTCATCCGGCGGCCGGATGACGATGCGGCCGCCCGACAGGCCCTTGCCGACATAGTCGTTGCCGGCGCCGACCAGCTCGAAGGAGATGCCGCGCGCCAGGAAGGCGCCGAAGGACTGGCCGGCGGTGCCGGTCAGCTTCACCTGGATCGTATCCTCGCGCAGGCCCTTGTGCTTGAAGCGCTTGGCCACCTCGCCCGACAGCATGGCGCCCGCCGAGCGGTCGACATTGCGGATGTCAACCTCGATCTTGACCGGTTGCTTGGCCTCCAGCGCCGGCTTGGCCAGCTCGATCAGCTTGCGGTCGAGCACGTCGTCGATCGGGTGCTTCTGCCGCTCGGTCCAGTGCACCGCCTCATGGGGCGCATCGGGCTTGTAGAACATCTTCGAGAAGTCGAGCCCGCGCGCCTTCCAATGCTGGATCACGTCGCGCTTTTCCAGCAGATCGGCGTCGCCGATGATCTGGTCGATATGGGTGAAGCCCATTTCGGCAAGCAGCCCGCGCACCTCTTCAGCGACATAGAAGAAGAAGTTGATGACGTGCTCGGGCGTGCCCTTGAAGCGCTTGCGCAGCACCGGATCCTGCGTCGCCACGCCGACCGGGCAGGTGTTGAGATGGCACTTGCGCATCATGATGCAGCCGGCCGCGATCAGCGGCGCGGTCGAGAAGCCGAACTCGTCGGCGCCGAGCAGCGCGCCGATGATGACGTCGCGGCCCGTGCGCAAGCCGCCATCGACCTGCAGCGCCACGCGCGACCTGAGACCGTTCAGCACCAGCGTCTGGTGCGTCTCGGCAAGGCCCATCTCCCATGGGCTGCCGGCATGCTTGAGCGATGTCAGCGGCGAGGCACCCGTGCCGCCATCGTAGCCCGAGATGGTGATGTGGTCGGCGCGCGCCTTGGCGACGCCGGCCGCGACCGTGCCGACGCCGACTTCCGACACCAGCTTGACCGAAATGTCGGCCGCCGGGTTCACGTTCTTCAGATCGTAGATCAGCTGCGCCAGATCCTCGATCGAATAGATGTCGTGATGCGGCGGCGGCGAGATCAGGCCGACGCCGGGCGTCGAGTGCCGGACCTTGGCGATGGTGGCGTCGACCTTATGGCCGGGCAACTGGCCGCCCTCGCCGGGCTTGGCGCCTTGCGCCACCTTGATCTGCATGACGTCGGAGTTGACGAGATATTCGGCCGTCACGCCGAACCGCCCGGAAGCGATCTGCTTGATCGCCGAACGTTCGGGATTCTTGCCGCCGCCGGGCAGCGGCAGATAGCGGTCCGCCTCTTCGCCGCCCTCGCCGGTGTTCGACTTGCCGCCGATGGCGTTCATGGCGCGCGCCAGCGTCGTGTGCGCTTCCCTGGAGATCGAGCCGAACGACATCGCGCCGGTCGAGAAACGCTTGACGATCTCGGCCGCGGGCATGACGTCGTCGAGCGCAACCTTCTTGCGGCCGGTGTCTTCCGCCAGCTTGATCTTGAACAGGCCGCGAATGGTCTGCGCGCGCGCTGTCTCGCTGTCGATCTGCGCCGAATACTCCTTGAAGGTGTCCCAGGAACCCTGGCGCACGGCATGCTGCAAGGTGGCGACGGCGTCGGGCGACCACATATGCGCCTCGCCGCGCATGCGGAACAGATATTCGCCGCCGACATCCAGGCTGTTGCGCAGCACCGGATCGTTGCCGAAACCATCCGTGTGGCGCCTGAACGTCTCCTCGGCGATCTCGTCCAGCCCGACGCCTTCGATGAGCGTGGCGGTGCCGGTGAAATACTTCTCCACGAAATCCGACTTCAGCCCGATGGCGTCGAAGATCTGCGCGCCGCAATAGGACTGGTAGGTCGAGATGCCCATCTTCGACATCACCTTGAGGATGCCCTTGCCGATCGACTTGATGTAGCGCGACACGACTTCGTAGGCGTCGACCTCTTCAGGCAGTTCGCCGCGCTTGTGCATGTCGAGCAGCGTGTCGAAGGCGAGATAGGGATTGATCGCTTCGGCGCCGTAACCGGCGAGGCAGCAGAAATGATGCACCTCGCGCGGCTCGCCGGATTCCACGACGAGCCCGACCGAAGTGCGCAGCCCCTTGCGGATCAGATGATGATGCACCGCCGCCGTGGCCAGAAGTGCTGGAATGGCGATGCGGTCCGGCCCGAGCTGGCGGTCGGACAGGATGATGATGTTGTAGCCGCCGGCGACCGCCGCTTCCGCCCGCTCGCAGAGGCGATCGATGGCGCCCTGCATGCCGGCCGCGCCCTCGATCGAGGCATAGGTGATGTCGATCGTCTTGGTGTCGAACCGATCCTCGGTGTGGCCGATGGAGCGGATCTTTTCGAGATCGCCATTGGTCAGGATCGGCTGGCGCACTTCCAGCCGCTTGCGGCGCGAACTGCCGACCAGGTCGAATATGTTGGGCCGCGGCCCGATGAAGGACACCAGGCTCATCACCAGCTCCTCGCGGATCGGGTCGATCGGCGGGTTGGTGACCTGGGCGAAGTTCTGCTTGAAATAGGTGTAGAGCAGCTTCGATCTGTCCGACATCGCCGAGATCGGCGTGTCGGTGCCCATCGAACCGACGGCTTCCTGGCCTGTGGTGGCCATCGGCGACATCAAGAGCTTGGTGTCTTCCTGGGTGTAGCCGAACGCCTGCTGGCGGTCGAGCAGGCTGACATCCTTGCGCAGCGCGCGCGGCTCGACCGGCTTCAGGTCCTCCAGGATGAGCTGCGTGTTGGCGAGCCAGGTCTTGTAGGGGTGCCTGGTGGCGATCTCCGACTTGATCTCCTCGTCGGAAACGATGCGGCCCTTGGCAAGATCGATCAAAAGCATGCGGCCGGGCTGCAGCCGCCACTTCTGGACGATCCTTTCCTCCGGCACCGGCAGCGCGCCGGCCTCGGAGGCCATGATGACCCGGTCGTCGTCGGTGACGATGTAGCGCGCCGGGCGCAAGCCGTTGCGGTCGAGCGTGGCGCCGATCTGGCGTCCGTCGGTGAAGGCGACAGCGGCCGGCCCGTCCCACGGCTCCATCAGCGCCGCATGGTATTCGTAGAAAGCCTTGCGGTCGGCGTCCATAAGCTTGTTGCCGGCCCAGGCCTCCGGGATCAGCATCATCATGGCGTGGCTGAGGCTGTACCCGCCCTGGAACAGGAACTCGAGCGCATTGTCGAAACATGCGGTGTCGGACTGACCCTCATAGGAGATCGGCCAGAGCTTGGAGATGTTGTTGCCGAACAGCTCCGAATCGACCGACGCCTGGCGCGCCGCCATCCAGTTGTTGTTGCCGCGCACGGTGTTGATCTCGCCATTGTGCGCGACCATGCGATAGGGATGCGCCAGCTTCCACGACGGGAAGGTGTTGGTGGAGAAGCGCTGGTGGACAAGGATCAGCGCCGTTTCGAAGCGCGGATCGTTGAGATCCTTGTAATAGGCTCCGACCTGATAGGCCAGGAACATGCCCTTGTAGACGATGGTGCGCGCCGACAGCGACACGCAGTAGGCGCCGATGTCCTTGTTGTCGTTCTCGGCGTAGATGCGGCCCGATATGACCTTGCGCAGCAGATAGAGCCTGGCCTCGTACTCCTCGTCGTCGGGGATGTCAGCCGTGCGGCCGATGAAGACCTGCCGGTGGAACGGCTCGGATGCCACGATATCCGGGGCCTTGGAGAGCGACGAATTGTCGACCGGCACGTCACGGAAGCCGAGCAGCGGCAGCCCCTCGGACTGCGCCGATTCGGCAATGATGTCCTCGACATGGGCGCGCAGCGCAGCATCCTGCGGCATGAACCAATGGCCGACGCCATACTGCCCCGCCGGCGGCAGCTCGATGCCCTGCGCGGCCATCTCCTCGCGGAAGAAGCCGTCGGGTATCTGCACCAGCACGCCCGCGCCGTCGCCCATCAGCGGATCGGCGCCGACGGCGCCGCGATGCGTCAGGTTTTCGAGCATGGAAAGCCCGTCCTCGACGATCGTGTGCGACTTCGCGCCCTTCATGTTGACGATGAAGCCCACACCGCAGGCATCGTGCTCGTTGCGCGGATCATAAAGGCCTTGGGCGGTCAAACCGGTGCGGCGGTTATTGGCCAGGGTTTTGACGGCTGCCGCTTTCGTCTGCGCGGCCTTGCCGTTCGTCGCAGCGTGCGTCAATTCCGTCATCGTCCTGTCCTCCATTCCGCTTCCTTGCGGGCGCTGGTTTGCCTCGGGAAGCGCATTGCTTCCCTTCATCCTTACGGCACGTCTTGCGAAATCCTTGCCGAACCATGCGGCTCACCGCGCGGTTCGCATCCGGTATCGTACAGGCCAGAGCACGGCCGTCCACCTGTCGCTCGCGGGAAAAGCCGGAGAGGCTTAGAATACGCCAATCCAGCCTGTTTTGCGCGACAAAATAAGACAGCACTACTGTCCTAAATTTTTATGGCAGAAAAGCCGGGCGCATACAAGACCGATTCACAAAAAACTTCGGCGTTCCGCGACACAAAGTTTCGTGAGATGTCCGCCAAACGCAAGCTTCGGTCCCTCCCGGTTTTCGGCAGCTCGCTGGCTTTACCCGTTTTCTGGCGTCTGGCCCTTGCGAGCCAGCCATGAAACCGGTCAAGGTTGCAGCGATTTTCCCAGCACAGGCAGATGCATGTTCTTCGCTTCCGACAATTGGGCAGGCGCCCACCCCGACATCGCCTCCGGCCTCTCGGCCCACGCCGGCGGCTTTTTCACCGCCTATGGCGATGGCGCGCTCGACCAGGCCGTCTCCCAGCGCTTCAGCGAAATCTTCGAACGCGAAGTTGCGGTGTTCTTCGTGGCCACGGGCACGGCCGCCAATTCGCTGGCGCTGACCGCCTACAACAAGCCCGGCGGCATTTCCTTCGCTCATCGCGAATCGCATGTCATCGAAGATGAGTGCGGCGCACCGGAATATTTCTCCGGCGGCTCGCGGCTGCATGCCGTCGACGGCGCGCTGGGCCGGATCGATCCGCACAATCTGGAAACGGCGATCGGCCGTTTCGCCGGCGAGGTAGTCCATTGGGGCCGGCCTATGGCGGTCTCGATTACCCAGTCGACGGAGGTCGGCACGGTCTACGGCCTGCATGACATCGCCGCGATCTCGGCCATCGCCCGGCAACATTCCGTGCCATTGCATATGGACGGCGCCCGCTTTGCCAATGCACTGGTCGCGCTCGACACCACGCCCGCCGAAATGACCTGGAAAAGTGGCGTCGACATCCTGTCTTTCGGCGGCACCAAGAACGGCTGCTGGTGCGCGGAGGCGATCGTGTTGTTCGATCTCGACCGTGCCCGGGAATTGGCCTTCCTGCGCAAGCGCGCTGCCCAGCTGTTCTCCAAATCGCGCTTTATCGCGGCACAATTCGAGGCCTATTTCCGCGACGGCCTGTGGCTCGACACCGCCAGGCATGCCAATGCCATGGCTGCCCGCCTTGCCGCGGCGATCGAGGATTCCCAGACGGCGAAACTGGCCTGGCTGCCGCAAGCGAACGAGGTTTTCGCGGTGATGAAAAAAGCCGAAGCGGACAGGCTTCAGGCGGCGGGTGCTGTTTTCTTCGACTGGCACAAGCCGCATGGCTTCGAAGGCCATATCGGCGAGGACGAATTGCTCTATCGCTTCGTCACCAGTTTTGCGACGACGTCAGAGGAAGTCGACCGCTTTGGCCAGTTGATCGCAGGATAATTGCTATTCCCGGCAAATAAAAAAGAAGCGGCGCCTGTCGGCGCCGCTTCCCGTCCCGGGAGGAGACTTAGAAATTACGCAGCGGTCTTGGCCTCGATCTGCTTGGCCCTGGCCGGAGCCGAAGTGATCGCGATCTTGCGCGGCTTCAGTTCCTCGGGGATGTTGCGCTTCAGGTCGACGAAGAGCAGGCCGTTCTTGAGCGTGGCGCCCACGACTTCGACGTGGTCGGCAAGCTGGAAGCGGCGCTCGAAAGCCCTGGAGGCAATGCCGCGATAGAGCAGTTCGGAACCCTCGCCGGTGCCCTCATCCTTGCGCTCGCCTTTCACGGTCAGCACATTGCGGTGGGCCTCGATCGAGATCTCCTCGTCCGAGAAGCCGGCGACAGCCATCGAGATGCGGTAGGCATCCTCACCGGTGCGCTCGATATTGTAGGGCGGATAGGTCTGCGCGCCATCAGGCTGCGCGAGCGAATCAAGCATGGTGAAGAGACGGTCGAAGCCGACGGTCGAGCGATAGAGCGGGGAAAAATCAACGTGACGCATGGTGTGTTCTCCTGTTGAGCAACAAGGTTTGCGTTTGGCCGATGCGAAACCCGTGAGCGGCGTTCCGGTTTGACCAGCGACCCCGACATTGGCGGCCGCATTCCACATTTGGGGAGCGGGCAAAGCCATTTCAAGATTTTGGCTCCCGGCAAAAAATCGAGGATGAACGGCAGATGAACCGGCGCTTTTGCGCGCGTTCAGACAGCCGCCGCTAGACTGCTCTCGACATCAAGGACAAGCGGCGCCGGATTTGCATGGACCGGGCGCCGCGACGAGGCCGAACCGGGTGCAACGTCCCTTCCTCCCGGATCGACAGGGGCCGGAAGTCCGCGCATAGCGGCTTCCGGCCTTCCCTGCTGCCGATCCGATGCCTCCCGGAATTCCTTTGCTTTTGGCCCATGGACAGCTATCAACCTTGGCGAGGCCGGCCGCGACAGGCAGGCATGCGAGACGCCGAGCACGAAGCGCCGAATGACGGATCTCCTTTTTCACGAAACTCCCCTTTTTCATGAAACTGAGGGCAACCCGCGACCGGAAAATGCCACCGGCGGCTTTTTCACCGCACGCGACGGCAAGAAGATACGCTATGGCCTGTTCGCCGCGGTCGCCCGCCCGATGAAGGGCACCGTGGTGCTGCTGTCCGGTCGCAACGAGTGCATCGAGAAATATTTCGAAACCATCCGCGATCTTGCCGCGCGCGGTTTCGGCGTCGCCACGCTGGACTGGCGCGGCCAAGGCGGCTCCGACCGGCTGATCCGCGATCGCCAGCGCGGCTATATCAGGTCCTTTCGCGACTACACCGCCGACCTTGAACAATTCTTCGAGGAGATCGTGCTGCCGGACTGCCGCGGGCCGTACTACATCCTTGCCCATTCGGCCGGCGCCGTGATCACGCTGCTTGCTTCGCCGTCCATGGTCAACCGCGTGCGGCGCATGGTGCTGATCGCGCCATTCTTCACCTTGCCCGACCTGCCGGTCTCGATCCGGACGGTCCGCCGCGTCTGTTCGCTGTTTTGTGCCCTGGGCCTTGGCCGGCTCTATGCCGCCTGGGGGCCGCGGCCGAAGGTGACCGCTCCCTTCGACACCAACAAGGTGACGACGGATCCGGAACGCTACCGGCGCAACACCAGGATCTACGAGGATCACCCGCAACTGGCGCTTGGCGGCCCGACGATCCGTTGGCTGAGAGCGGCTGCCGAAGCCGCGGAAGTGGTAAGCGACCCCGAATTCATGGCCCGCATCCGGGTCCCCCTGCTGGTCATCGCCGCCGGTGCCGATCAGGTCGTCTCGACCAAGGCCGTGGAAGCCTATGCCAGGCGTCTGCGCCTCGGCTCGCTGCTCATGATCGACGGCGCGCGTCACGAGATCCTGCAGGAGGCCGACATCTACCGCGAGCAATTCCTCGCCGCCTTCGACGCCTTCATTCCCGGCAGCGACGACCCGACGGCCTGATGGCGCGCATTGCCGAGCCGGCGCCGGCTCGTGCCTGGCGGGGGAAACTCCATGATCCGGTTGGTCGCCCCGCTATCCGCTGACAACGCCCGTTCCCGGCACGCCCGCGTCTTGCACGATCAATGTCGGACGATGATCGCGCCGACGCCTCGGCAGTTTTAACGGCTACTCGTGCTTCTCAATTCGGCCGTTCGGCCGGAGGCAGCTCGACGCCTGGTTCCCGTTCAGGCGCCGGGCGCTAGTTACCGTCCGCAGAGGTCAGTCGACGGGATCGGGAGGAGCGGTCATGAACGCACCGGACACGCTGCCACGCCAGGGCCATCGCCTGCTGCAGCTCGGCATCGCCCTCCTGCTGTTTTCGTCATTCGAAGGGTTCGCCATCCCATACCTCGCCGCACCGCGGCTCGGGCTGTCGGTTCACACGCTCAGCGCCTTGCAGGGCGTCCTGCTGCTGGCTTTGGGTCTCGTCTGGTCCAGGCTCAATCTCGGCGTCGCGATGTCGCGGATTGCCTTCTGGCTCCTGATCTATTCAGCCTTGGCCATCCTGGCCGCCTATGTGATGGCCAGCCTCTGGGGGGCCGGCAACGAGACGATGCCGCTGGCGGCAGGAGCCGCCCATGCGCCTTTCAGGAATACGCGATCAAAAGCATCGCCTATTCGTCCGCGCCGACCGGCCTCATCGCTTTCGCGTTCATTCTATGGGGCCTGCGTCTCTCAGGCGCCTAGAGCCTTTGCACCAATGGGACAAAGTGGTCCTTGAGCACCGGATGCTCAGCCGCGCAGGGCCGCCATCGCTGCCGCATGAAGCTCGGGCGTCGCCGCCGCCAATATGTCGCCGCCATTCTCGGCCGGCCCGCCGTCGAAGGTGGTGACCACGCCGCCCGCCTTCTCGATGATGGGGATCAGCGCCACAATGTCATAGGGCTTCAGTCCGGGATCGGCGACGATGTCGACGCTTCCCGCGGCGACCATGGCGAAGGCGTAGCAGTCGGTGCCATAGCGAGCGAGTTGCACCTGCCTCTCGAACTGGTCGTAGCGCAGGCGCGCCTCGCCCTTGAACAGCGCCGGCGTGGTGGTGAACAGCGTTGCTTCAGCAAGGCTCGTCGTCTTGCGTGTAACCAGTTTGCGTGGCCCGCCCGGCCCCTCATAATGGGAGCCGGAGGCGTTGGCGTAGAAGAGCTCGCCGGTGAAGGGCTGCGACATCAATCCGGCAACGGCATCGCCCTCCACCGTCAATCCGACCAGCGTCCCCCACACCGGCAGGCCGGAGATGAAGGCGCGCGTGCCGTCGATCGGATCGATTACCCAGACATGCCTGCTGGAAATATTCTCGCTTCCATGTTCCTCGCCGAGAATGCCATGGTCCGGATATTGCGCCGATATCAGCGCCCGGATGGCACGCTCGGCTTCGCGATCGGCTTCGGTGACCGGATCGAAGCTGCCCTTTTCCTTGTTGGCGACCGCACCCTGGCTGCGGAAGCGCGGCAAGGTTTCCGCTGCCGCCGCCTGCGCGATGCGGCGCATGAAATCGATGCTGATGTCCAACTGATTCTCCCGCATTGCAGCATGCCCGAGCCCACGTGTGCCGCCAGTTCCGCGCCAAGACAAGGGTGTTCGAGGATTTTTCGCCGCGCCGACTGTTGCCGGAATAACACGCCAGCGCCACCGAAACGCAATTTCCACATCACTCTGAATTAAAAAGGCCGGTAGGTCGCTTGACATTTGTGCAGCGCACCATACCCTTGATCTCGGACAGGGTTTCCTGTCCATGCCCTCCTTGGGCGTTTCCTCCCTAGACTTCGACCGTATCGTGCGAACGATGCGGTCTTTTTTTCACCGCCAATTCCAATCCCACCAATCCCGATCCATGTCGCCCGAGATTATGCGGCGGCTGGGGGATGGCGCCAAATAATGAAACAGGCTCTGTTCACTCCGCGGCCAGCGGCAGATCCATGAAATGGTGGTCGGGCATGGCCATCAGGTCGGCCGAAAATCGCGCCAGGTCGTCGACCAGTGCGTCGAAGCCCGCCGCTTTCTCGAATGTCCGCTCGTTCATATAGAGCCCGCGATTGACCTCGATCTGCAGCGCATGGAGATGGCGCGCCGGGCGACCGTAGTGTTCGGTGATGAAGCCGCCGGCATAGGGCTTGTTGTGGGCGACGGTATAGCCCATGGCGTTGAGCAGGCCGATCGCGGTCTCGGTCAATGCCGCGGTGGCTGAGATGCCGAAGCGGTCGCCGATGATGAAATCGGGCCGCAGGCCGCTGTCGCCGACGCGGATGCTCGCCGGCATCGAGTGACAGTCGATCAGCACGGCAAAGCCGAAACGCGCGTGGGTTCGCGTCAACAGCCGTTTCAGCGTCTCATGATAGGGTTTGTAGACGGCCTCTATGCGGGCAACCGCTTCGGCCAGCGGCAGGCGGCCGGAATAGATGTCGAGGCCTTCGCCGACCAGCTTCGGAACGGTGCCGAGCCCGCCGGCCACGCGCGCGGAACGGATGTTGCAGAAGGACGGCACCGGCTCGGCGAACATGCGCGGATCGAGTTCCCACGGCTCGCGGTTGACGTCGAGATAGGCACGCGGGAAATTTGCCGCCAGCATCGGCGCGCCAAGCGTCACCGCGCCGCCGAACAGCTCGTCGACATAGCAGTCCTCGGACCGGCGAATGGCGTTGCGGTCCAGCCTCGCCATGGCGAGGAAGCGCTCCGGATAATGGCGCCCGCTGTGGGGTGAGTTGAAGAGGAAGGGGACGCGCTGCTCGGCGCCCGACCGGATTTCGAAGGGGGGAACGACCGAAAAATCCTCGGCTGCCGTCTTCAATTTGAACGAACCCGAAAACACCAATGCATCATAGGATGAAAGTGCCACCTTGAGGGCCGCATGTCCAGCATTTCGGCGCCGGCACCGCCTTTGCGAATGCGGATTATGCCGCGCCTCGTTCACTTGATGTTTACCCTCACCTCCTCATATACAGGATGGTTAACGGCCCTGCCTTTCGGCAGAATCCGGGCGGGTGATTCGGACGGGATATCATGGCACGCATTCTTCTGGCGGAAGACGACGACGATATGCGTCGCTTCCTCGTCAAGGCGCTGGAGCGCGCCGGTTACCAGGTCAGCGATTTCGACAACGGCGCCAGTGCCTATGAGCGGCTGCGCGAGGAACCGTTCTCGCTGCTTTTGACCGATATCGTCATGCCGGAAATGGACGGCATCGAGCTGGCCCGCCGCGCCACCGAGATCGATCCCGACCTCAAGGTCATGTTCATCACGGGTTTCGCCGCCGTTGCGCTGAACCCGGATTCCAAGGCGCCGAAAGACGCCAAGGTGCTGTCGAAGCCGTTCCATCTGCGCGACCTCGTCAACGAGGTCGAGAAGATGCTGCAGGCGGCCTGAGCCGTTTTTGCCCAGGGCATCGGCGACTATCGGCCGGTGCGGCAAAACGGAGCCTTCTTTCCTTTTTCCTGCTATTGACGCGCCGGATCAAAAATGGTGTATGCGCGGCTTCGGATGGGCGTGTAGCTCAGCGGGAGAGCACTGCATTGACATTGCAGGGGTCACAGGTTCAATCCCTGTCACGCCCACCATCCTTTCAAAGACTTAGCTTCTTGTGCCGATTGCACGGAAACGGCACAAAACGCCACTGAGCTCCTGAATAGTGCCCTTCAGTATTCCGGTGCGGCCGATCCGTGACAGCCTGTGTGTTGCGCCCGATATGGCGGGGGTCAAGAAGAAGCCGAACGAGACAACCAGCGCCGTGAGAGGTTAGGCGGCACGCTTCCCTCCGCCCTCCGTCGACTCAATAGCCCGTCTCGGCTCGCGCCGGGGCGGGCTTTCTGCGTTTTGGACATCTACCTCCAATTGCCGACCGAATCGCTCTTTCGGGTGACTTTCTTAAAGGAGTGAACTGTTCGAATCTGGAGTCTCTCTAAGCGGGAGGAACGGATGGGCAGCGATTTCGAGGCCGCACGACGACACCTGAAGCGCGCGCGTCAGTGCCTTCATGGGGATGACCAAGTGAGCAGAGAAACGGTTGAGAGAATCGATGAGATGATCATAGCCCTGGCCGCGGAGGAGTGCTCTTCGTTTGGCTTCCTTTTTCCCTTCGGCCATCGAACGACGCGGAACTCTGCGGCCGCCTCGTCTAAGGCATAGCTCTACCTGCTGAAGGCAAACACTCGCGGTCCGTCGAGGCCCCGCTGGCTCCGGCCGGCCGGCTCTTCGAACTTGCCGGAGGCGGTTTCGTCTCGCTGGGTAAGGCTTTGTCATATAAGCCGAACCTGATATTCGGTGGCTGATTTCGGTGCCGGCAGCGTTCCCACACGCTGCTGGCCGAGGTTACGAACCTTGGTCGGGCCCGCATCGCCCCGCCAGTGGTGCGCGCCTCCAGAACCAAGCCGCTGGCTTCGGCCGGGGCTACGGCTTGTTCATGGGTGTTTTCTTTGACGCGGAACAAACGTGCCGATTCCTAAGTTTGAAAGCCGGAAGCTTCGGGACGGCAACTCCGAGATTCCGCAGCCCGCCTCGCTCCACGGCAATGGCTTCGAGGCGGGCCCGCTTCTATGCCAGCAAGGCGGCCCACCGGTCGCTTAAACCGATCCACCCTGTCGATCAGCCATGGAAAGCAAACGACCGTCTACGACTGAGGTGGGGAGCTTTCCGCCTATGTCCGGGGAATTGAAAATATCCGGCCGGGGCGGCATGAAGGTCGCCACGCTAGGCGTACGCCACCGTTGCGCTGTAACGTCTGGATCGAGCGCGATACGCGACCTTCTGTAGACTTGATGAAAAGGCCGGAGCCGACAACCGCTCCGGCCCTGTTCCGTCGTCAGTCATTGCAGCTGTCGTCGGCCTTTGCCGCCGCGGTCTTGTCGCCATGCTGCTGCGCCTCGATATCCTGCTGCGATGTTGCGAGATTCTTGTCACCGCCGCCTTCCGCCCCAGCCAACGGCATTGTGCTGCCATCCTTGGCGGCCGGTTTGCCGGCACTATCCTTGGCCTTCGGAGTTTCCAAGGGCGCGTGGGTGCCGTCTTTCGAAATACCGGCGGTCTGTTGGGTGTCGGCGCCCGTGTTGGCAGCCGACTTGTCCGGACATGCCGCGATTGCAGAGCCCGCAGAAAACGACACCGCAAGCGCGATTACCATAGCCATTTTCATCATGCTCGTCCTTCTGTTTGAGTGCCCTGCGGGTGAAACTAACGGCGCTTTTCTTTGTTCCGGGCCGGGCCGTGTATCGTCATCGACGCACCACAACCGGCACGTTGATGCCACGGCGACGGCGCCAAACTCCACGGAACCGTTCGCGGACTCCCTTGTTATGCGGCCGAAGGGATACTCACCAGGAGATGAATGATGAAACGACTTCTTCTCGCTTCCACCATAATGATTCTTTCCGGCGGCCTTGCCCTGGCGCAATCGACCAATACGACGTCGAGCGGATCCTCCTCCACTACGACAACGATGCCGACGGATCAGAAGACGGACTCGACCACGACCAAGTCGACCAACTCCAACTCCGCGAAGGATTGCGCACCGGGCCAACAGACAGGCAGCGCCAAGGAGGCAGCTCCCGGTCAGCAGGATACCAGCGCCAAGTCCGCGGCCCCTGGCCAGGTGAAAACGACGACGGAAGGTTGCTGACCGCATTGCCGCCGATGTCTCGACTCGGCTTCAGGTGCTTCGCGTCAGTTGAAACCACTTGCTGGGCTGATGAAACTTCGGCCCGTCGGCTTCGGCCGGCGGGCTTTTTGTTTATCCTGCATGATCCGGAATGCGGCCGTGGACTCGGTGACCCCTACGCAAACGTGACCCGGTTCTCCGAAAAGTGACTGACGGTTGTTCGCCTGGACGCGATAACGTTCCTCGACATCAGGAGGAACGCCGTGAAGCTCACTTCGCAGCAGAAGAAAACCGTCCTTGCCTCATTCCTGGGCTGGACGCTCGACGCTTTCGATTTCTTCCTTCTGACATTCCTGCTCACCGATATTGCGTCTGAATTCCAGAGCGACGTCCCGGCGGTGTCAAAGGCGCTCTTCCTGACGCTTGCGACGCGCTTCATTGGCGCGTTCTTCTTCGGCAGGTTGGCAGACAAATTCGGGCGCAAGCCCATCCTGATGCTCAACATCGTCAGCTATTCCGTGATCGGCGCTTTGGCCGCCTTCTCGCCCAATCTCGGCATATTCCTGGCGCTGCGCGCCCTGTTCGGCATCGCCATGGGCGGCGAATGGGGACTTGGCTCCTCGCTTGCCATGGAATCCATCCCGCCCAGCGCCCGCGGCATGGTCTCGGGCATCCTGCAATGCGGCTATCCGGCCGGCTACCTCCTGGCGGCGGTCGTCTATGGCCTGCTCTATCACCAGACGATCGGCGGCTACACGATCGGCTGGCGCGCCATGTTCCTGCTCAGTTTCATCCCGGCGCTGATCGTCCTTTTCATCCGCTCGCATGTTCCGGAATCGCCGGCCTTCGTCGAGGCGCGGAAGACCGCGAGGCCCGGCATGCTGGAGACGCTGCAAAAGCACTGGGGCGTCGCCCTCTATGCGGTGGTGCTGATGATGTTCTTCAACTTCTTCAGCCACGGCACGCAGGATCTCTACCCGACATTCCTGAAGAAGCAGCATGGCTTCGACCCGCACACGGTGAGCTGGATCACCATCGTCGCCAACATCGGAGCCATCGTCGGCGGCCTGGCGTTCGGCGCGCTGTCCGAGAAGATCGGCCGCGTCAACGCGATCACGCTCGCCTGCCTGATCGCCTTGCCGTCCATCCCGCTATGGGCCTACAGTTCGACGCCCTTCATGCTGGCCATCGGCGCCTTCGTCATGCAGGTCGCGGTCCAGGGCGCCTGGGGCGTCATTCCGGTGCACCTCAACGAGCTCTCGCCCGGCGCGGTGCGCGCGACCCTGCCCGGCTTCATCTACCAGGCCGGCAATCTCGCGGCCTCCTATGGCGGTCCCTATCAGGCAGGCATAGCTGAGGCTCCCGGAGGCAGCTACGGCTACGCGCTGGCGCTGTTCGCAGGCGTGGTCGCCGTCTGCATCATCATCGTCATCCGCTTCAGTCCGGAACGGCGCGGCCAGGTGATGACCGTGCTGGACCACGACGTCAGCCGAGTCTGAGCGCCACGACGCCGGCGACGATGCTGAGCGCGGCGGCGCCGCGCCAGCCCGTCATCCTCTCGCCGAGCGCGAACACCGAGATCACCATGGCAAACAGGATGGAGGTCTCGCGCAGCGACGCCACCGAGGCGATCGGCGCCTTGGTCATCGCCCACATGACGATCCAGTAGGCAGCGCCGCTCAGCACGCCGGTGAACAGCCCCGCTTTCCAGTCCCGCGCCAGCACCGGCAAGGCCCGCGGTCCACGGAAGATCAGGCACAGCACCAGCGCTCCAAGCGCATCGCACACGAACAGCCAGGCGGCATAGCTCTGCGCCGTGGCCGCCAGCCGCGCCCCGCTGCCGTCGGACAGTGTGTAGCTGGCGATGAAGATCGAGGTCCCCAGCGCAAAGCCGACCGCGCGCAGGTTCAGTCGTTCCAGATGCGCGCCGCCGCGAAACGACATCACCAGCGTGCCGGCCGACAGCAAAAGGATACCCAGGATGGCGAGCGGCGCCGGCACTTCGGCGACCACGAACATACCGCCAAGCGCCGCCAGCAAGGGCGCGGTGCCGCGCGCCAGAGGATAGGTCTGGGCGAAGTCGCCAGCCTGGTAAGCGCCGATCAGGAAGGTCCGGTAGCCCATGTGGAAGACGACGGAGGCAATGATATAGAGCCAGACCTCCGCCCTCGGCACCTCGACGAAGGGAAGTGCGAAAAGCGCGGCAAATCCCATGCCAAGCGTCATCAGGGTGATCGACAGGAAGCGGTCGAGATGCACCTTGACCAGCGCATTCCAGATCGCGTGCATGGCGGCTGCGGCAAGCACTGCGAAGAAGACGAAAAGCGTCATTTGGGGCTCATCCGCCTCCGGGGCCGGCGGGCGTTTCGAGATCGATGTCGACCCTGACCGGAAAATGATCGGAAGCCACTTCGCCAATGTCCGAGCTGACCGAGCGCACCCGCCCGGCAAACAGGCCGCCGACGAAGCAATGATCGAGCCGGCGCTTTGCCAGCCTGCCGTCGATGATCTTCTCGTGCGTGTGGAAGTCATCCGCCGGTTCAATCGCCACGGCAGCAGCATCGACGAACCCATCCAGATAGGCGGCACCGCGATGATAGGGCGTGCTGCCGACGATGCGGCGGTATTCGGCGCTGCCCGGCTCCATGTTGAAATCGCCCATCCAGATCGCCGCCAGCGGATTCTCCGGCTCGGGCTCGCCATTGCTCCAGTTGCGCGCCGGCTCGTCGTCGGCGCCGCTCCACGGCCCGCCATCGGAGGGCGCCCGGCGATGCTCGGCAAGCAGATAGTCGATCTGCTCCAGCCGTTCTTCAGCCGCGATATGGGCGAGATGCAATGAAAGCACCCGCACCGGACCCGCGGGCGTGCGGATCATGCATTCGAGCGCCGCGTTGCGGGTGTTGAGCGGTCGCAGTGTGCGGCGCATCGGCAGCGCATGCAGCCGCGACCAGACGATCGGCAGCTTCGACAGCAACATGGTGCCGAACTGCCGGCGCCGGTTGATGATGCGGCCGTCACGCTGTTCGCTGGCATCCATGTCGAAGGCCGGGCCGTAGATCCAATGATAGCCCGGCAGCAGGCGCGAAAGCAGCTCCGGCTGGTCGTCGAAATTGCTGCGCCGCCAGTGCCGCTCGACCTCCTGCAAGGCGATGATATCGGCGCCGGCAACAATGCGCGCGGCGCGCGCCGGATCGTAGAGGCCGTCGCTGCCGAACCCGTATTGGATATTGTAGCTGACCAGCTTCATTGCTTATCCGGCTCAGTTTGGTGACGGCAGTAGCGTTTCGGCGGAGACCTTGCAATGGACCGCCACGGCGGCCCGGCTGGGCCACGACGCAAAATCTCCTCGCCTCGCCTATGTCGTCAGCGGCTGGAACCGTCCCGCCGGGGATGCCGCCAGTTCCGACCAGTCGATCTCTTCCTCCAGGCGGTGATAGGCCTCGTCACCGATCGTCCCGTTGCGGCGAAGTTCTTCCAGCGCGTCGCGCTGGCGCTTGATGGCATAGAGCCGCAGCCGGTCGTACTCGGTTGCTGCCTGGGCATCGTCGGGGTTCTTGGCGATCTTGCGCTGGGCGGCATACTGCTCGCGCACCGCCGCCGCCGCTGTCGAGGTCTTGCCGCTCAATATGTCGAGGGCCGCTTGCATGATGGCGACACGCGCCTGCGCGACCTCCCGGTCTATGGTCTCGTCCGGTTCGAGACGAAGCAGGCGCAGCAACGGCTTCAGGCTCATGCCTTGCAGGACAAGCGTGCCCAGCACCACGCAAAAGGCGGTGAGCACGATGGGATCACGGCCGGGAAAGTCCGCCGGCAATGCGAAGGCAGCCGCGAGCGTCACCAGGCCGCGCATGCCGCACCAGCCGATCAGCACCCCGCCGCGAAACGACGGCACCTCTTGCCGCTGCTCCGCGTTGCCGAAGCGGGCAAGCCATCGGATCACGGCGCCGCAGCCCAGCACCCAGGCCAGGCGGGAGACGATGACGACGGCCAGGATCGTCCCTGCAAACAGGAATGCCTCGGACTGTCCCTGCTCGGCCAGGCGACCGACGATGAGCCGCGCCTGCAGGCCCATCAGCACGAAAGCCAGCACGTTGAGCACGAACACCGCCGTTTCCCAGACGGAATAGGAGCTGACGCGCTTTCTGGCCGACATGCGCCGCGGTGCGGTGCGCGCGATGGTCATGGCATAGACCACGATGGTGATGATGGCCGAAAGCCCCAGCCTGTCAGCCAGGATCCAGACGCCGAACGTCCCGGCGAACTGGACGACGGTGCCGCTCGCCGCATCCTCGATACGGCTAAGCATCGCCTGGGACAGCCGGCCGAGCAGATAGCCCGCCGCCAGGCTGCCGATGGTCGACAGCAGGACCATCGGAACGGCACTGCCCAAAAGAACGGGACCGGCGGCGGCAGTGATCGCGATGCGGTAGATCAAAAGCGCGGTGGCGTCATTGAGCAGGCTTTCGCCCTGAAGGATGGCCGTGATGTGGTGCGGCACCTTGAACTGCCCGAGCACGGCGCTCGCGGCAACCGCGTCCGGCGGCGCCACGATGGCGCCGAGGGCTATGGCGGCAGCGATCGGCAGGCCGGCCATTTTCCAGCCGACCAGTGCTACGACGGCGGTCGTGAAAACGACCGCGCCAAGCGCCAGCAGCACAAGCGGCAGTCTGTAGCGGTTAAGATCGCGCAGCGATGTGTCGTAGGCCGCGTCGAGCAGCACCGGCGCAATGAACAGCGCAAGCGCCAGTTCCGGATCGATCTCGATCGTCGGCGCGCCGGGCAGGAAGCCAAGGCCGGCGCCCGCAAGCGCCAGCAAGGCGGGGTAAGGAACCTGCAGGCGCCGCGACAGCGCCGTCAGCGCGACGGCGATCAGCAGGAGGACAAGGGTGAGCTCAAATAGCGCCATGGCTCATCGTAGCGGCGAAGCGGAGCTCTTGGCAGTGGCAAAGCGGCAGGATGCTGTTGATTGTCCAATAGGAGTGCATCGTCCGGCAACTGGACCGATGACCGGATCGGCAGGGCGCTGCGGCCGCGTCAGTGCAGCACCAGCAGGTCGCCCGACGAGAAGGAAATCTCCGCCTTCTCGCCAACGGCCGGCGGTGGCGTCGTCGAACTGTTGAACGTGTCGAGTGAAACGGTGTTGCCGCCGATGCCGACCCGGACCCGGATCACCGAGCCGAGAAAGTGCACTTCGGAGATCTCACCGGACAGGCTTGAATCGCGACCGGGCTGACGGCCGAGCGAAATGGCTTCCGGTCGCAGCGCCAATGACAGCGTATCGCCGGACTTCGAGCCGTTGAGCTTGCCCTTGAGCGAGACTTCCTCGGTGTTGACACGGACCTTGCCCAACGCGGCGTCGGTGACGGTGCCTTCCAGCACGTTCAGCGTGCCGACGAAATTGGCGACGAACTTGGTTGCCGGCCGGTTGTAGATCTCGAAGGGCGTGCCGACCTGCTCGGCCTTGCCGCCATACATCACCGCGATGCGGTCGGAGATCGACAGCGCCTCTTCCTGGTCATGGGTGACGAAGATGGTGGTGATGCCGAGCTTCTTCTGGATCGAGCGGATCTCCTCGCGCAGCGAGACGCGCACCTTGGCATCAAGCGCCGACAGCGGCTCGTCGAGCAGCAGGAGCTTCGGCTTCGGCGCGATGGCGCGGGCCAGCGCGATGCGCTGCTGCTGGCCGCCCGAGAGCTGATAAGGATAGCGGTCGGCCATCTGCGGCAGCTTGATGATGCCGAGCATTTCGGCGACACGGGCGTCGATATCCGCCCTGGACAGGCCGGCGACTTTCAGTCCGAAGCCGATGTTCTGCGCCACGGTCAGGTTCGGGAACAGCGCATAGGCCTGGAACACCATGCCGACATTGCGCTGGTTCGGCTTCAGCCTGGTGATGTCCTTGCTGCCGACGACGATCTTGCCGGCCGACGGTTCCTCGAAGCCGGCGACCATGCGCAGCACCGTCGTCTTGCCGCAGCCTGACGGGCCGAGGAAAGAGACGAATTCGCCCGGTTCCACGTCGAGATTGAAATCCTCGACAACGGTGGTGGCGCCGAAGGATTTTCGCACATGCTGGATGGAGAGGAATGGCTCGGCCATGGCTTTTTCTTTCGGGTCAGTTCGGACGATTAGCCGATTTCGGCGCGAAGCGCGACAGGATCTGGATCAGCGACATGCAGCCCCAGGTGATGACGAAGGCGATGATGGCAAGGGCCGCGGGCTCATAGGCGCGGTTGGCCCCGACATTCTGCAGGTACGGGCCGAAAGCCGGCCGGTTCAGCAGGCTCGCCATCGTGAACTCGCCGATGACGATGGCGAATGTCAGGAAGGCGCCGGACAACACCGCAATCAGTACATTTGGAAGGATGACGCGGGTGATGATCGTGCCCCAGCCGGCCCCGAGTATCTGGGCCGCTTCCGTCAACGTCCGCACATCGATGGTTCTGAGCCCCGTATCGACGGCACGATACATATAGGGCAGCGCCAGGGTCGCATAGCCGATGACCAGCAAGGCGTTGGTTCCCATATCGGATCCGAGGAACGGCAAGGGTGAATTCGAGCCATACATCCTGATATAGCCAAAGACGATGACGATGGCCGGGATGACCAACGGCAAAAGCGTGATGAACTCGACGACCGGCCTGAGCTGCGGCAGCCGCAATCGGATCCAATAGGCTGCCGGCACCACGATCAGCACACCCAGAATGATGGTGAAGATGGCGGCGACCACCGAATACAGGAAGGTCGCCTGGAAACGCGCGTCGCCGAGCACGATCCGGTAGGCGTCGAAGGAATAGGCGCCGCGCCGCATGCGCATCGAAAATTCCACCGTCGCGATCAACGGGATGAAGAAATAGGCCGCGCCGAGGATGAAGACCACCCAGGCCCAGAATTTGCCCGACTTCATTTCAGCCACCTCTCGGAACGGGTCCGGAACCAGATGTAGAAGACATTGGCCAGGCCGGTGATGACGATCATGCCGAAGGCGATCGCGTAGCCGAGATGGGCATTGTGCAGCACGTCGCCGCGGATTTGCGCGTAGAGCAGGATCGGCACGATGTTGAGCGACGAGCCGGTCAGCGCATAGGCGGTGGCGATCGCCCCGAAGGCGTTGGCGAAAAGCAGGATCACGGTGCCGAGAAAGCTCGGCCAGATCACCGGGATGACCACGATGCGCCAATATTGCGCGGTGGTCGCGCCAAGCGTGGCGGCTGCTTCACCCCATTCCTTCTTCAAACCGTCGATCGCCGGCGTGATGATAACCACCATCAGCGGAATCTGGAAATAGACATAGGTCAGCGTCAGGCCCCAGAAGGACAGGATGTTGAAGCCGTGGGCGTAGATGTTGAGGCCGAACACGGTGTTCAGGATCACCGTGGCAAGACCGAGCCGGCCGAGCGTGGCCAGGAAGGCGAAGGCCAGCGGCACGCCGGCGAAATTGGAGGCCACGCCGGAAAAGGTCAGGGTCGCCGAGCGTATCCAGTCCGGCAGCCCGCCGCGCACGATGGCGATGGCGATCGCCAGGCCCGCGAAAGCGCCGATCAGCGCCGAGGCCAGGCTTACCTTGATCGATATCCAGTAAGCGGCAACGATCGACGGCTGCGCCAGAGCCACGATGTTTTCCAGCGTGAATTCGCCGGCATCATTCTGGAACGCGCCCAGCATCAGATAGAGCGTGGGCAAAATCAGGAACATGATGGCGAAGATGAAGAACGGTGCGACGCCGAGCCATTGCGTCGGCAATCGCAACGCGCGTGCCTCCGCGGGCGGCGCGGTCTTGCCCGCGGCATCGTGATTGGAAAGCGAGAGATCGGTCATGCGCCGGCTACCCTCTTCGAGGGGAAAACCGGGCGGCGCGAGGCCGCCCGGTGGATTTCAACTGTTACTTGACGTTGGCACCGACAACGGAGTCCCAGTTCTTGGTGACGGCTTCCTTGGCCTTGCCCTGCTCGTCCAGCGTCGGGAACACCGCCGAAGCATAGGCTTCCGCCGGCGGCAGCTTGGCCAGCACGTCCGCCGGGATCTTGCCGTTCTTGGCGAGATCGTTGAAGCGGATCGGGTGGCAATAGCCCTTGAGCCAGCCGATCTGGCCTTCGTCGGAATAGAGATATTCCATCCAGAGCTTGGCTGCGTTCGGATGCGGCGCATAGGCGCTGATCGCCTGCACGTAGACGCCGGCGACGACGCCGGTCTTCGGCACGACGACGTCGACCGGCGGGTTGCCTTTCAGCGTGTCACGGCCGGCGAGCGCATTGTAATCCCAGTTGATCAGGATCGGGGTCTGGCCCTGGGCGAGTGTCGCCGGCTTGCCGATGACCGGTACGAAATTGCCGGCGGCATTGAGCTTCTTGAAGAAGTCGAGGCCGGCGGTGCCCGCGGCTTCGCCAGCCGCGGCCCCACTCGAAAGGCCAGCGGCATAGACCGCCTGGATGGCCTGGTTCGAAGCGCGCGGATCACCCGCGAGAGCCACCGAATTGGCGAATTCCGGCTTCAGCAGATCGGCCCAGTCCTTCGGCGATTCCTTGACCAGATCCTTGTTCACCATCATCGCCAGAACGCCGTAATAGTCGCCGTACCAGGCGCCGTCGGCATCCTTGGCGCTGTCGGGGATCGAGTCCCAGGTCGACACCTTGTAGGGCATCAGCAGGCCGTCGGCCTTGGCGGTCGGGCCGAAGGACAGGCCGACGTCGATGACGTCGGGCGCCTGCGGGCCCTTATTGTCCTTGTTGGCCTTGATCGCTTCGACCTCGTCGCCCGAACCGGCGTCGGGGTTGAGCTCGTTGATGGTGATTTCCGGATATTTCGCCTTGAACCCGGCGATGACGTCGCCGTAACCGCACCAGTCATGCGGCAAAGCGATGGTGGTGAGCTGGCCTTCCGCCTTCGCGGCCTTGACGAGATCGTCCAGCGGAGCCGCGGACGAAATCACCGTCGACGCAAACAGCGCCGCGGCCGAAAGGGAAAGCACTTTCCCCGTGAATTTGAGCATGTGTTCTCTCCGTTGAACTGACGCCGTTGGGCGCCTGCGATGCGGTATCGTTTTCGTGTGACAGTCAGATGAAAGCTTTATGAAACCCCACCGCTGGCAGCACGAAAGTTAACTCCTTTTAACCGACTGTAGCAATTAGCCATCACTTAATTTTCCGGCTAATTAGTTTTTGCCTTGCATCTCACCCTTTCCCCTTGGTTGCCCCTGATTTTCCAGATCAATTTTACCCTTAAAGCGGTATCACACCGTCCCGGCGATTGCATTTTCGAGCAGCGTCAGCGCTGCTTTCTTGGTCAGCTTGACCGGGTTGCCGCCGGCTGTCGGATCGACAACCGCCATATCGGCGATCAAGGCCTTGCGCTTCTTGTCCATGTCGAGCCCCTTGATCAGGCCCGGCAGCGCATGCGGCACCTTCAATTCCTTGCGAAGCCTGATGACAGCCCTGGCGAAGCCGTCGAAGCCGCCCCTTATGCCGCAATAGGCGGCGAGCCGCGCGATGCGGTCCTCGATCGCCTCGCGGTTGAAGGCGAGCACATAGGGCATGAACACCGCATTGGTCATGCCGTGATGGGTGTCGTAGAGCGCCCCGATGGGATGCGACAGCGAATGGATCGCCCCCAGCCCCTTCTGGAAGGCTGCTGCGCCCATCGCCGCGGCGCTCATCATGTTGGCGCGGGCGACCAGATCCCTGCCGTTGGCATAGGCCTTCGGCAGGTTCTCGAAGACGAGCCTGATGCCTTCCACGGCGATGCCGTCGGCCATCGGATGATAGCCCGGCGCGCAATAAGCCTCGAGGCAATGGGCCAGCGCGTCCATGCCGGTGCCGGCGGTGATGAAGCCCGGCATGCCAACCGACAGCTCCGGATCGGCAATGACGATCGCCGGCAGCAGCTTCGGATGGAAGATGACCTTCTTGGTGTGGGTCGCCTCATTGGTGATGACGCCGGCGCGGCCGACTTCGGAGCCGGTGCCGGCCGTGGTCGGCACCGCGATGATCGGCGCGATCGCGTCCGAGTTGGCGCGCGTCCACCAGTCGCCGATGTCCTCGAAATCCCAAACCGGCCGCGTCTGTCCCGCCTGGAAGGCGATCAGCTTGCCAAGGTCGAGCGCCGAGCCGCCGCCGAAGGCAATGACGCCGTCATGCTTGCCCTTCTTGAACACCGCGATGCCGGCGGTGAGATTGGAATCGACCGGGTTCGGCTTCACTTCGGAGAAGACCCCATAGGGCACTTTTACGTCATCGAGGATTTTCAGCGTCGAAGCCACGACCGGCAGTTTCGCCAGCCCCGGATCGGTGACGAAGAGCGGCCGCTTGATGCCGGTGGCGGCGAGCACCTCGGGCAATTCCTTGATGCGCCCGGCGCCGAAGCGGACGGTGGTGGGGTAGTTCCATTTGGAGATCAGCTTGGACATGTTCGTCTTTCAAAAAATCAGATGGCTTCGCGCAGGTGGAAGGATTTCGGCCGGGTCAGGTTGTCGTAGCCGATGGCTGACAAGCCGGCCCCCTTGCCGGTGTCCTTGACGCCGGTCCAGACCAGCGCCGGATCGAGGTAGTCGCAGCGGTTCATGAACACCGTCCCGGTCTCGACGCGGTCGCCGATCGCCACCGCATGTTCGGTGTCGCGCGTCCAGATCGAGGCGGTCAGGCCGTAGGGGCTGTCGTTCATCAGCGCGATCGCCTCCTCGTCGTTGCGCACCTTCATGATGCCGACGATCGGGCCAAAACTTTCCTCGCGCATGACGCTCATCTGGTGGTCGACGTTGGTCAGCACCTCCGGCGCCAGATAGGGCGAGCCTTCCCTGTCGTCGGCCACCTTCATGGCGATGTGGGCTTTGGCGCCCTTGCGCAGCGCCTCGGCCTTCTGCTCGCGGATCAGGTCGGCGAAACGCGCCTGCGCCATCGGCCCCATCGTCGTCGCCTGTTCCAGCGGGTTGCCGACGACATAGTTCTTCGTCTCGGCGATGAAGCCTTCGACGAACTCGTCATAGACCTTTTCGTGCACATAGACGCGCTCGATGCCGCAGCAGCATTGGCCGGAATTATAGAACGCGCCGTCGACGAGATTGGCGACGGCATGGTCCATCTTGGCGTCGGGCAGCACATAGGCCGGATCCTTGCCGCCAAGTTCCAACCCGAGCGTCATGAAGGTGCCCGCCGCCGCTTTCTCGATGGCGCGGCCGCCGGCGACCGAGCCGGTGAAATTGACGTGGTCGATCTTGCCCGAGCCGAGCAATCTTTCTGTCTGGGCATGGTTCAGCACGATGTTCTGGAACACGCCCTTGGGCAAGCCTGCTCTGTCGAAGGCCTGCTGGAAACGCTCGCCGACCAGCAGCGTCTGCGCGGCATGCTTGAGGATGACGGTGTTGCCGGCCATAAGCGCCGGCACGATCGTGTTGACCGCGGTGAGGTAAGGGTAGTTCCAGGGCGCTATCACCATGACCACGCCGAGCGGATCCCTCTTCACATAGCGGCGGAACCCCTCCTTCGGATTGGAAGCCGGGACCGATTTCAGCGCCGCTTCGGCGATCTCGACCATATAGCTGGTGCGTTCCTTGACGCCGCCGAACTCGCCGCCATAGCGCACCGGACGCCCCATCTGCCAGGCGATCTCGGGCACGATCTGTTCGGTCATGGCGACCAGCGCGTCGAGCATGGACAGCATGTATTTGCCGCGCTCGACGATCGGCGTCTGCGCCCACCTTTCCTGTGCCGCCCTGGCGCGCTCGACTGCGGCATTCACCGCCTGGTCAGAGGCGACAGGCCGCTCGGCATAGATCGAGCCGTCTATGGGGGATTTGAGTTTTACGGTTTCCAATAGAGGCACTCCAGAATGTTCAACAGGCCAGTGTTCGCAGGTTCCCCTCAAGCCCATAATCGAGAATGGGCTCGTCGCGGGTGACCAGAACCATATCCAGATTGCGGGCGGTGGAGATAAGGATGCGATCCATAGGGTCACCGTGTAGGCGTCCGGGAAGGTTTGACGATCCAATCAGGATTTCGGGCGACACGGCACTGAGTTGCGCCTCCATCAGCCTTAGAAAGCGTTGGAAGAATTCGAGCGGTCCCAAAGGCAATTTCAATCGGTTCTTTGCAACGCCGATTCCAATCTCCCAAGCCGACATCGGCGACACATAGAGGCGGCCGTCGTAGGCCGCCTCCGAAATCTCGGCCTCGGCCTGTTCACTGATCCGCTCTTCGTTTGCAACGAAGATAAGGGCGCACGTATCCAGCAGGATCGAGGGCTGATCGGTCATTTGCGATCAACCTCGCCGAGATAGCCTTGATCCCATGGCTGGTCGTCGAAAGGTTTGGTCACATCGAATCCCTTCTCGATCGTGATCATACCCTTCATGAAGCCGAAGCCCGGATGACGCGGCCGAGGCGAGGATTGCCGGGACGCGGCGGATGCCGAAGCACCGCGGCTGCCGCCCCCATCCCGCCCTCTCTTGACGCGTCGGAAGACAAGCTTGCCGCTCGCAGTGTTGACCGACTCGGTCTCATAGCCAGCATCAAGCCATTCACGTGTCATGGGATTGTTACTAGGGTTGTTGCTCCACCACGCCGGATACTGCTTCGAAGCGGGAAGCTCAAATTCAAGCACCTTCTCGATTTCGGCAAATGTCATCGGGATGCGATCTTGATCCTGCTCCGAGAGAAAATCCTTCAAACGATAATATTTGCTCATTGCAATGCACCCTTTCGTTGACACGGCACGCTGCCATGGAGGCTGATATTAAGCCTCATTGAAGAAATATCAACTTTAAAAGGTTGCATTGCAACTTTAATATCGCTCGAACCCTCTGTGCAGTTCCCAATCCGTGATGCGGCGGTCGTATTCGAACTGCTCCCATTTTGCCGTATGCACATAGTGCTCGATCACGTCCTCGCCGAAGGCCTGCTTCAGCATCTTCGATTTGGCCAGCGTGTCGGTGGCGTCTCGCAGCGTCTTCGGGATCTCCGGCAGGCGCGACGCCTGATAGGCGTCCCCGACGAAGGGCTTCTGCAGCTCCAGCTTCTCGTCGATGCCGGCAAGGCCGGCGGCGATCAGCGCCGCGAAGGCGAGATAGGGGTTCAAGTCGGCGCCGCCGATGCGGCATTCCATTCGGATGCCCTTGGTGCCTTCGCCGCACAAGCGGAAGCCGGCGGTGCGGTTGTCTTCGCTCCACATGATCTTGGTCGGCGCGAACGTACCGGCCTGGAAGCGCTTGTACGAATTGATGTAGGGCGCCAGGAACCAGGTGAACTCCTTGGCGTATTTGAGTTGGCCCGCCGCCCATTGCTGGCCGAGGCTCGATAGCGTCCAGTCGGCCTGTCTGTCGAAGAACAGCGGCGTCTTGCCGTCGGCGCTCCACAACGAATTGTGGATGTGGCTGGAATTGCCCGCGAGCCCGTAATTGTACTTGGCCATGAAGGAAATCGCCTTGCCTTCGGATTCGGCGATCTCCTTGGCGCCGTTCTTCAGGATGACGTGGCGATCGGCCATGTCGAGGGCCTCGGCATAGCGCACATTGATCTCTTCCTGACCCGGACCCCACTCGCCCTTCGAATTCTCGATGGGGATGCCTGCCGCTTCCATTTCGTTGCGAAGCCGTCGCATGACGCCTTCTTCCTTGGTGGTGATGCCGATCTGATAGTCGCCGATGTATGGCGAGGCGGTGTCGAGGCCCTGCCAGTGCTTCTTGCGGGCGGAATCGTAGGTCTCGCTGAAGAGGTAGAATTCGAGCTCGGAGGCGAAATAGCCGATATAGCCGCGCTCCGTCAGCCGCTTGACCTGCTTCTTCAGGATGGCGCGCGGGGAATGCGGCAGGTCGTCATGGGTGTGGTGGTCGAGCACGTCGCAGATCACGAGCGCCGTCTTTTCCAGCCACGGAATGCACCGCAGCGTCGCGAGGTCGGGTTTCATGACGAAATCGCCATAGCCCTTCGACCAGCTTGCCGCCTTGTAGCCGGGCACCGGCTCCATATCGATGTCGGCGGCCAGGAGATAGTTGCAGCCATGCGTCTCGTCATGCGCCGAATCGACGAAGTACTGGGCCAGGAACCGTTTTCCCGCCAGCCGTCCCTGCATATCGACGATGCAGGCCAGCACGGTGTCGATCTCCCCACCGGAAACCGCTTTCTTCAACTGATCGAACGAGAAATTTCCGGCCATTCCTTTGGCGCTCCAGTGCTTGTCATTTGAGGCTGTCGATTTCGAAGGTCGAAACCGTGGCCGGCAAGGTGCCGGCCACGGCTGTGAGAGGCTGGCCTCAGTGGCCGGTTTCGCCGACGGCCTGCTCAGCCGCCTTGATCGCCGCCTGGCGCGCCGCGATGATGTCGCCGAGCGGCGGGCCCTGGAAGCGGTTTCTCTCGAAGGCAAACCAGACGATCGCGGTCAGGATGAAGAAGCCGACGGTGATGTAGAGCGCCCAGTCGTTCGGCGGCTGGATGCCGATGACGAAGATCAGGATCATCGACACGATCGACAGGACCGCAAACAGCATGAACACGCCGCGCCCCATGTTCCACGGTCCCATCTTGTCCCACTTCGGCGTGCCCCAGGCCAGCATGCCGAGCACGATCGGTACGGTGAAGGACAGGAACAGGAAGATGACGGTGCAGGAGACCACGATGGTGTAGGCCGAGGTGCCGGCGACCGAAACCAGCGTCGAACCCCAGACGAACAGCACCGACAGGATCGATGCCGTCCAGATCGCCGCCACCGGCGTGCGGTAGGTCGGGCTGACCTTGGCCAGTGCCGAGGAACCCGGCAGGCCGCCATCACGCGAGAAGGCGAAGATCATGCGCGACGCCGATGTGACGGTAGCGAGGCCGCACAGCAGCTGAGCGACGAACACGACGAGGTAGACGAACTCCTTGAGGCCAGGGCTGACGCGTTGGTCGAAGGCCCAGAAGAACACGTTCCAGCCTTGCTTGGCGGCATCGTCCATGTTCGGGATCATCAGCACGAAGGCGGCCAGGAACAGATAGCCGAAGACCGCCGACCAGATCACCGACATGACCATGGCGCGCGGCACCGAACTGGCCGCCTTGATGGTCTCCTCGGACGTATGCGCCGAGGCGTCGTAACCGGTGATGGTGTAGATCGGCAGCAGGAGGCCGAGCGCGAACACCCAGGCGTTCGAAACCGACGGCCAGACGCCGCCTCCGGCATCGCCGGAGTAGTTATGGAAGGTGAACAGCCGGCTGAAATCCCAGGTTTCGGCG
This sequence comes from Mesorhizobium sp. CA13, assembly GCF_020165235.1. Taxonomy (NCBI): domain Bacteria; kingdom Pseudomonadati; phylum Pseudomonadota; class Alphaproteobacteria; order Hyphomicrobiales; family Phyllobacteriaceae; genus Mesorhizobium; species Mesorhizobium sp. CA13. Next base: position 519,302 of record NZ_JAIUHS010000002.1, read on the forward strand.
GAGAGCAGGCAGACCACCGCGATCAGGATCGAGCCGAAGAAGATGAGGTAGCCCGAGAAGTCGGTGAGCTTGGCCGTCAGCTTGATGCCGAGATGGTTGATCAGCGCCTGGGCGCCGGTGATGATGACCAGAAAGATCATCTGGTTGGTCAGCGTGCCTTCGATACCGAGCGCCGGTCCGAAGGCGCCGATGAAGAAGGTCCAGGTGCCGACATTGATGGCGCCGAGCACGGTGATCAGGCCGAGCAGGTTGAGCCAGGCCGTGACCCAGCCGGTGCCGCGGTTGCCCAGGATCGAGCCCCAATGATAGAGCCCGCCGGCCGTCGGATAGGCCGAGCTGATCTGCGACATGGCGACGGCGAAAGTCAACGAGACGAAGCAGCCGACCAGCCAGCCTATGCCGATGCCGATGCCGCCGGCGCCCGACGTTGCCTGCGCCAGCGAATTGATGCCGCCCGACAGGATGCAGATGATGGAGAAGGAAACGGCGAAGTTCGAAAAGCGGCTGAGGCGCCGCTCCAGTTCCTGGGCGTAGCCCATGCTGTGGAGGACCTTGACGTCCTCCGCCTTGTCAACTTCGGTATATCCAGGTGCTGCCATTTTTAGTCCCCTTGCGTTCTCAGCTGGCCGATTGAACTGACTTTCCCACTGCGTGTTCCCTGGCGCCCCTGGTCTCCTCGGGCTCCAGATCCGAAAAGATGCCTGTGAGCAGATCCGCCCATTTCCGCTGCCCGGTTTCGCCGGAGATTTCATCGTTGCGGATTTCGATCATCGCGCAGGGCAGCCCGCGCGGGCGCGCATGGCGTTCCAGCGTAAAATAGACGCGGTCGGCCGGCGAATAGGGTTCGTTGACGCCGACGGTGATGCCGGCAAGCCGCCGCAGCGCCGATATCAGCGGCGCCGCCAGCCGGCGGTCGTCATCGTGAATGATGCCGATATGCCAGGGCCGGTCGCGGCCTTTGTAGACGGGCGTGAAGGAATGCACCGATACCAGCCGCGTCTCCTGGCCGCGCGCCAGCCTGTCTTCGACAATATGCTCGATGGCGCTATGGAACGGCTGCCATGACAGGGCGACCCGCGCCGCGCGCTGCTTTTCAGACAGGCCGGTGTTGCCCGGTATGGCTGTGGTTTCGCTGACCGGCGGCACCAGGTCCGGCGCGTCAAGCGGCCGGTTGCAGTCGATGACGAGACGCGAGATGCAGGTTTCGACCAGCGTCGCATCGAGCGCCTGCGCCATGCGCAGCGCAACCGGCAGCGCGCCAGGATCCCAGGCGATGTGACGCGACAGGTCCTCGGCGGTGAGACCGAGCGTTCCGAATTCGGCAGGCAGGAAATTGGAGGCGTGGTCGCAGGTGAGCACGAAGGGGCTCGATCCGCCCGGGTTGGTCACCCTTACGGCACCAGACGATGCAAGGCTGGCGGGCCGTGCTTTCTCCATAGTCTGCGGTCCCCGGGGAGCGCTGTATCGTATGTTACGAATTTTGCCTCATTGCGTCCCTATGGATGATTTCATACAGTTTGTCCGGCTTTGTCAAATGCGATTTGGGGAAAACACCGTCGGCCGGGCCAGGGGTGGGAAAAGATGATTTCCAGTATTGCCGAATTGATCGCCGACCGCATCGGCATGATGCCGGCCGGCGAGCGGCGCGCGGCCCAGACGCTGATAGCGAGCTATCCGATGATCGGCCTGAAGACTGTCGCCGAATTCTCGTCCGCGGCCGGCGTGTCCTCGCCCACGATCCTGCGTTTCGTCGCCAGGCTCGGCTTCCAGAACTATCCGGAATTCCAGTCGAGCCTGCAGGACGAACTGGCGGCGCAATTGCAGTCCCCTGCGATCCGCACGCTCAATCCGCCCTTGCCCGGCGGCACGGCGTCGCCGATGCTGGAGGCAACGCTCGACAATATGCGCGAGACGTTCCGGCATCTGTCCGACAAGCAGCTTGCCGACATCGCGTCCCGCCTCGCCGAGCGTCGCGGCAAGACATTCCTGATCGGCGGCCGCTTCACCGACCCGCTGGCGCGCTACATGGCCGCCCACCTCGCCATCATCCAGCCTGACGTCATTCACCTCGCCGGCCAGGAAAGCATGTGGCGCGACAGGCTGATCGACATGGGCAAGCGCGACGTGCTGGTCATTTTCGACATCAGGCGCTACCAGGACAGCCTCATCCGTTTCGCCGAGAAGGCGCATCAGCGTGGCGTGCAGATCGTGCTGTTCACCGACCAGTGGCTGTCGCCGATCGCCCGCTTCGCCCGCCACGTCATCGCCGGGCGAACCGCCGTGCCTTCGGCGTGGGACTCCTCGGCGGCGCTCTTCGTCGTCGCCGAAACGCTGATCGGTGCCGTCACAAGGCAACTCGAGGCCGACGGCGCCCGGCGCATCCGCGAGATGGAAGGCCTGCGTTGATGCAGCCCCGGGATAAGTCTGAAACGATTTCGGCCCGAAACTGGCGTCGGGGCCGCATAGCCAGCGTTGTAATCTCGAAAGTCCGGCTCGAAGCGAACTAAAAAATCAAAACGACACGAATACCGCCAACGTTACGCATATTTAATGTGCGTGGACACTGAAGAATTGTCATAAAGGCACGATATCGGGGGCTTGCTTCTTGCCTTAGAATAGCCCCGCTGCGTCTGCTTATTTCGGGAAACCGGTGGACGGAAGGATTGTTTTGCCAACCGGAGTGCCGATGGCCGCCTGGAAACAGATACTTTTCGCCCTTGTGGTGTTGGTGGTGGCTGCTGCCGCCTGGCTGCGCTTTTTTCCGGGCGCGCCGGACGTGCTGGCGCGCTGGGGAATAGACTGGGCCTACGCGGCAACGCCTCCGGCTGAAAAAACTGGCGCCGGCACGAAATCCGCTGGCGGCGAGCGAGCCCGTCAGGTCAACGTCGTCGTCGTGCCCGCTATTTCCGCGACCATAAACGATCGGCTCCAGGCCATAGGCACCGGCCGCGCCAATGCGTCGGTGACGGTCAATCCCTACTCCTCCGGCCGTCTCGCCGAATTGCTGGTTTCGTCCGGCACCCATGTCGACAAGGGACAGGTCATCGCGACCCTTGATTCCGAGACCGAAGTGATCGCCCAGGACCGTGCCCGGCTCGCGCTTCAGGACGCACAGGCCAAGCTCGACCGGGTCAGGTCGCTACGCGCCTCCAATGCGGCGACACCGGTCGCCGTCGCCGATGCCGAAGTGGTGCTGGCCGGCGCCAAGCTGGCGCTACAGGATGCGGAACTCGCGCTGCACCGCCGGTCTGTTCTCGCGCCGATCTCCGGCACGGTCGGCATCCTGCCGATCTCCGCCGGCAATTATGTGACCAACCAGTCGGCGATCGCCACGCTCGACGACCGGTCCTCGATCCTTGTCGATTTCCTGGTGCCGGAGCGCTTCGCCGCCGCCGTCAAGATCGGCGCGCAATTGTCGGCGACGCCGATCGCCAATCCCGGCAACAGCTATACCGGCACGGTTTCGGCCATCGACAACCACATCGATGAGAACAGCCGTACGCTTCTGGTCAAGGCGACGATCGCCAATCCGGCCGATTCGCTGCGCGCCGGCATGTCGTTCGCCATCACCATGAAATTCCCCGGCGAGACCTACCCCGCCGTCAGCCCGCTGGCGATCCTGTGGGGCTCGGACGGCGCTTACGTGTGGGCGGTCGAGAACGGCAAGGCCAAGCGGGTGCCGGTGCGCATCATCCAGCGCAACACCGAAACCGTGTTGATCGACGCGGAGCTGGACAGTGGCGATATGGTGGTGACCGAAGGCACCCAGAGCGTCAGCGAGGGCGGCGAAGTCCGCATCGCCCGCGGAGAGCAGCGCGCCGCGAACGCGGCCGAAGGCTCATGACCGGAGCCGTCAACACCGCCAGCGAGACCGGCTTTACCGCCCTGTTCATCCGCAGGCCGGTCATGGCCTTGGTGCTGAATGTCCTCATCGCGGTCGCCGGCCTCGCCGCCTTCTACGGCGTCGAGATCCGGGAACTGCCTGATGTCGACCGCGCCGTCGTCACCGTTTCCACGACTTTCGAAGGCGCGGCGGCCGAAACGGTCGATCGCGAACTGACCGACACGATCGAGGGAGCTGTCGCCCGCGTTTCCGGCGTCAAGTCGATCTCGTCGACCTCCTCCTTCGGCTCGAGCCGCGTCACCATCGAATTCAACGACGGCGTCGACCTCAATGTCGGGGCCTCGGATGTGCGCGATGCCGTCGGCCGCGTCGCCAACCAGATGCCGGAGACGGCCGATCCGCCGCGCATCGTCAAGGCCGACGCCAACTCCGACCCCGTGATGCGCCTGGCCGTCACCTCCGACACCATGTCGGTGCAGGACATGACCGTCGTGGTCCAGGACCAGATCGAGGACGAACTGGCCGCCGTTCCAGGCGTTGCCGACGTCCAGGTCTATGGCGACCGCGACAAGATCTTCCGCATCGACGTCGACCAGAACAAGCTCGCCAGCCTGGGTTTCACCGTCGCCGACCTCAGGACCGCCCTTGCCTCGGTCGCCTTCGATTCACCCGCCGGCTCGATCACCACGACCGATCAGGACCTGATCGTTCGCACCACGGCCGATGTGACGACGCCGGAAGAATTCGAGAACATCATCATTGGCGGCACGACGCGCATCCGCGATGTCGCCACTGTCACGCTCGGCCCCGACATCGGCCAAACCACGTTGCGTTCGGACGGCAAGACCGGCATCGGCATCGGCATCATCCGCCAGGCGGAATCGAACACGCTGGACATCTCCACCGGCGTCAAGGCCGCCGTCGAGAAATTGCAGGCAAACCTGCCGCAAGGCATGTCGATCAAGGTCACCAGCGACGACGCGGTGTTCGTCAACGGCGCCGTGCACGAGGTGGAGATCGCGCTCGCGCTTTCCGTCTCCATCGTTCTGGTCGTCATTTATGCCTTTCTTCTCGACTGGCGCGCCACGCTCATTCCGGGCCTGTCGATGCCCGTCGCCATGATCGGCACCATTGCGGCGATCTATCTCGCCGGTTTCTCGATCAACATCCTGACGCTGCTGGCCCTGGTGCTGGCGACGGGGCTTGTCGTCGATGACGCGATCGTCGTCTTGGAAAACATCGTGCGGCGGCGCAATCAAGGCATGGGGCCGCGTGCCGCCGCTGTGCTCGGCGCACAAGAGGTGTTCTTCGCCGTCATCGCCACCACGCTGACCCTGGTCGCCGTCTTCGTGCCGATCTCCTTCCTGCCGGGCCAGACCGGCGGCCTGTTCCGCGAATTCGGCTTCGTGCTCGCCATGTCGGTGCTGTTGTCCTGCGTGGTCGCGCTGACGCTTTGCCCCATGCTTGCCTCGCGCATGCTGTCCACAGCTGCCCTCCACCACGAGGGCGGCAACGGCGTCGGCGCACGCATCGGCGGCGCGCTGAACGCGGCCTACCGGCGCAGCCTGCATGTCTGCCTCGACGCGCCGTGGATTGTGGTGCTGGTGGCGCTGCTGTTCGCCGGCACCGCATTCACGCTGTTCGGCACCATCCGCCAGGAATTGACGCCGACCGAGGATCGCGCGGTCGTGCTGCTTCGCATCAGCGCCCCGCAAGGCGTCAGCCTCGATTACACGACGCAGCAGATGCAGAAGATCGAAAAACTGATCCAGCCGCTGCGTGATTCCGGCGAAATCGTCAGCACTTTCGAGAGCGCCGGCCAGAACGGCGCCTATAATTCAGGCTTCATGGTGATGACGCTGGCGCCCTGGGACGAGCGCAGCCGCAGCCAGCAGGAGATCATGGCCGAGATCAGCCAGCTCACCCGCCAGGTGCCCAGCGTGCGCATCTTCCCTGTGCAGCCCAACAGCCTCGGCATCCGTGGCGCCGGCAACGGCCTGCAGTTCGCGCTGGTCGGCAACGACCGCAAGGCGCTCGGCGACGCGGCCGTCAAGATCATCGCCGAGATGCAGAAGGATCCGCGTTTCCAGACGCCTCGTCTTTCCATCGACCCGACCCAGCCGCAGCTCTCCGTCGCGATCGACCGCGAGCGCGCCTCCGATCTCGGCATCGACATCACCGGGCTGGCCAACACCATGCAGGCCATGCTCGACGGCAACGACGTCGTCGATGTCTACATCGCCGACCGCAGCTACGGGGTGAAGCTGGTTTCGACCACCAACCCGATCAACGATCCGACCGACCTGGAGAACGTCTTCCTGAAGACGGCTGACGGCCGTTTCGTGCCGATGTCGACCATCGCCACGCTGACCGAGCGTGCCGTGCCGCCCTCGCTGTCGCGCGAACAGCAGCAGCCATCGGTGGCGATCACCTCCAACCTCGGCGGCGGTTTCGCGCTCGGCTCGGCCCTTACGCGCGCCGAGGAGATCGCAACGCCGCTTCTGCCGCCGGGCAGCCGCATCGTGCCATTGGCCGAGGCGGCGACGCTGGGTGAGACCAACAGCGCCATGGTCACCATCTTCGGTTTTGCCCTGGTCATCATCCTGCTGGTGCTTGCCGCGCAATTCGAGAGCTTCGTCAGCGCCGTCATCATCATGGCGACAGTGCCGCTCGGCCTCGCCTGCGCCATCTTCGCGCTTCTGCTCTCGGGCACCAGCCTCAACGCCTACAGCCAGATAGGCCTGGTGCTGCTGGTCGGCGTCATGGCCAAGAACGGCATCCTGATCGTCGAATTCGCAAACCAGCTGCGCGATCGCGGACTGGGCGTGCGCGAGGCGATCGAACAGGCCTCGACCATTCGCTTGCGCCCGGTGATGATGACAATGATCTGCACCGTGCTCGGCGGCGTGCCGCTGGTGCTGGCGGCGGGCGCCGGTGCCGAGGCCCGTATCGCGCTCGGCTGGGTGATCGTCGGCGGACTGGGGCTGGCCACCGTCTCGACGCTGTTCCTGACCCCCGTCGCCTATCTCTTGCTCGGCCGCTTCGTCACGCCGAAGACCCACGAGGAGGCGCGGCTGAAGCGCGAACTCGAGGAAGCCGCCTACACGGATGTGGAGCCGGCTGAATAGGGAAATTCCAGGAGTCCGTGTAGCGGGTCCGGAATTTTCGTGGGGAAATAGGCTGCTATTTCAGCAGACGGCCCTCGATCGACCAGCGCGCGGCGAGGAAATTCAGCACCGCCGCCACAACCACCCCGCCGATTTTTGCCGGCCAAACGCCGACGACACCGGCGAACAGCGCGATCGCGAGGCTGGAGACACCGAGCGAAATCAGCGCGCCGAGCGAGGCGAAGCGAAGAAAGGCATGATGCAGCCGGATGGCCGGATCGCGCTCGAACGACCAGAAGCCGTTGGCCGCGAAGGAGAAGGTGACGGCAATGAACCAGGACGCAACGTTGGCGGGCAGCGGCGGCACGTGCAGCTTGAGCAGCAGAAAGAAACCGGCAAGGTCGATGGCCGTGTTCACCAGGCCGACGATGGCGAAGCGGATAATCTTGTTGCCGGTCGAACGCCGGGACTGATCGGCACTCATGCCATGCCGTCCATGATGCCGACACGCGCGTGAGCCAGGCTTGCGCCGAAATGATCGGAGGCGAGAACCGCGAATTCGACTTCGCGCACATCTTGCATCGGGTCGCGTGAACGCAACGTCTCGTCGACATGCCCGGGATGGCACATGAACAGTCCCTCTTCCGGCAGGCTTTCAACGGCGGTTTGCAGACCGGGCGCGAACTTTTCCGGCTGCCGCCAGTCATAGATGCCGGCGAGCGGCGCCCTCACGGTGAAGCCGGCGCGCCGCATGGATCGGTTGAACCCAGTTGCCAGGGCGGCGATCGCCGCAATTTTCGATGCCGCCGCTCCGCTGCCGGCCAGCGCCGGCGCGCCGCGCAGCCACGGTCTGCCGGCATCTCCGGCGAAACACCCCCGCAGCCATTTGCGCACGACAGGCAGGAAATGCACATGCTGGTGGCCGTCGATGAAATCGGGCCGGCGCCCGAGCCCCTCGACGAAGCGGCCAAATTGGGCGTCGAGCTCAGCATGGACGTCGCAGGTCTCGATGCTGCCGCGCAGGATCGGCAATGCCAGCGAGCGGAGCGGCGGCAGCCGGCCTTCCGGCGCCAGGCTCGACGGCCCGGTCACGGCCGGCTGGTCCGTCAAGGTCAGATGCAGGCCGACGGCGACCCGGCCGCACAGCGGCTTGATGCGTTCCGCCTCCCCCGGCCATTCCGCGAAACCGGTCATGCAACCGGTGCCCGTAAGCCGCCCGCGATCGAGCAGGTCGAGGATCGCCGCCGAGACGCCGGGCGCCAGGCCGTAATCGTCGGCGATCAGGCGGATGCCACGCATCATGCCCCGGGAACGCCCGGCGCCGACCTGGCGGGAATATCGCTGCGCACGATATCGCGCACGATGTAAACCGGGCGGTCCTTGCTTTCGCTGAGCGTGACCCAGACATATTCACCGATCAGCCCGAGAAGTGTCAGGTTGAGGCCGCCGAGCAGCACCACGGCGACCAGCAGGCTCGGATAGCCTGGAACGGCAATGCCGTAGAACAGTACCTCGAAGAGCACTTTCGCGCCGTAGACCGCGCCGGCAAACGCCGCAAGCAGTCCGCTGAGGCTGATCAGGCGCAGCGGAATAACCGAAAAGGACGTAAACCCCTCTAGCGAAAAGGCGATCAGGTTGAGCCGGCTCCATTTCGACTTGCCGCTGGCGCGGTTTTCCGGCGAATAGGATATGGCCTTCTGGCGGAAGCCGGCCCAGGCGAACAGGCCCTTGTTGAAGCGCCTTTTGTCGCGCAGGCTGGTCAATGCGCGCGCCACGGTGCCGCGCATGACGCGAAAGTCGCCTGCATTCTCGGGAATATCGAACCGCTGGCTGCTGTTGATCAGGCTGTAGAACAGTTTCGCCAACTGGCTGCGCCGCCAGCTTGCCCCGCGCCGGTCGTTCTGCGCGTAGACGACATCGACGTCCGGATTCTCGGCCAGCTCGACGATCATCTTCAGGCTGGTCTCCAGGGAGTGCTGCAGATCCGCGTCCATGACAAGCACCATGTCGCCCCGCGAGTGGTCGAGGCCGGCGAGCACGGCGACCTCCTTGCCGAAATTGCGGCTGAGGCGCACGATTTCCCAGGATCCCGAAAGCGCCTGCGAAAACCGCCGGGCGCTATCGTCCCGGCTGCCGTCGTCGACCAGGATCTTGTGGACCTGCATGCCGAAGCGGCTCGACACCGCCGCCTCGAGCGCGTCGAGCAATGCCGCGAAAGCCGTTGCCGATTGCGCCTCGTTGAAGAACGGTGCGACGATATCGAGTGTCGGGCGCATCTCAGCCATGGGCGACAGGCTCCGCATTCACCAATTTTTGTCGCGCCTTGGCCCAGAACCACCATATCAGGAAGCAGGCGATGAAAGTGACCGTGATCGGCCGAAACCAGGGATAGAGAAAGTCATGCATGTGGCGCTCGACACCGGTCAAACCTGTCAGGAATAAAGTCATGGACAGCACGCAGGCCAGGACGCCACCTTTTTCTTCGCGCCACAACAGGGCAATGGCAAGGCCGGCGGGCACCGCGATCATTGCATAGGTGTTGGGCTCGACGCGCGGGTTGAAGACGCACATGTAGAAGGCCGCCGTCAGGAAGATGGCGAGTCCGGCCGCTCCTTGTTCGAGCTTGCGGTCGAACCAGAGCACGATCGAGAGCGTCAGCAGGCCGATCACGACGCGCACCGCCGTGGCAACCGAGTCCGGAACGGGCAGCCCCATCTCGATAAAGGGAGCGGTGAAATCGGTCGGAACAAAATGGCTGGTCTTGTCGACGGCCATCGACGTCAGCATGCGGGCGAAATCGCCATACTGCTCGTTCAGGTAGCCGGCGGGAGCGAAAGCGTAGGGTATGGCGAGCACGAACAGCACCGCCAGCACAAGGGCCGGTATCAGCCGCGGGCGCAACGCCCCCACCAACAGCAGCATGATGATCGCGGTCGGCTTGGCCGTGATGGCAAGCGAGGCCCAGAGAAAGGTCTCCGCACGCCGTCCTTCCAGTGCCGACAGGGTCAAGAGCCAGCAGGCGCCGGTCAGCAGGATTGTCGCCTGCCCGTTGCGGATGGCGCCCAGCGTCATCGGCAAAGCGAGGAAGAGGCCGAAGGAAAGCAGCCAGGTCTGCTCCTGTCCGCCCAGCTTGCGCACCTGCCGCGCCGCGGCAAGGGTGAGAACGGCGAAACCGAGGGCATGCCAGGCCAGCCCGCCAAGATGCGGCCCCAGGTTCAAGAACGGAATATAGAGCGCGGCGAAGGCGGGCGTGTAAAGGTATCCCATCTCGGACTCGAGGTCGTAGAGCGGCCGGCCGGCCAGAAACTCCACACTGCCATATCTGTAGGCGTGCAACACGGTGCGCGCGTCGGGCGACCACAGGACCAGGCCAAGCACGACCGCGAACGCCCCGATCCACAGGCTAAGCCCCAGACGGTCGAAAACCGGCTTGGAAATCCTCATCAAGCACCCCACACCAATCCGGAACAGGCCCGGTCCAGCACTGTCCCAGCGTTCATTGGCGGCGGCATATCACGGACAAAGCGGGGTGGCATAGGGGGATCGAACGGCGTGGCCGCCGATGACATTGAACGATCGCAGCCAACAAACCACCTACCTTCCGGCCCTCGAAGGTTATAGCAGCTGCTGGATGGACCGGAATGCAGCTCAACCGCGCCCCCCGCGTTACGGCCGAATGAACACCTTGCCATTGGGCCTGGCCAGTTCCGCCGGCACGCGCGCCATCGCCTCGGCCAGCGGCACCACAGCCGCCACGTCGGTCGTCCAGCGCCCGTCGGAAAAGCGCTTCTGCGCCTCGAGGATCGCAGGACCGCGGCGATCCTTATGCTGCCGCATCCATTCGCTCAGCCAGAAGCCCTCTATGTGCTTGTGCTGGAAAATCAGCTGGCCGGGTTCGCGGATGACCGTGGCCTCGGGGTCGAGCCGTCCATAGATGATCCAACGCGAGCGTTTCGGCATGGCGTTGAAGATGGCCGAGGCCAGTGGCCCGGTTACCGCATCGAGGAAGATGCGCGGCTGTTCGGCCTTTATCACCTCGCGCAGCGAGGCTTCGAAATCGGGCGACTTCTCGTTGAGTACATGGGCGGCGCCGATTTCCTTCAGCAGCGCGATCTGCTCGTCGCGGCGCACGGTGACGACAGGCCGGAATCCTTCCTCCCTGGCCAGCCCGATGATCAGCTTGCAGAGCTGGCTGGCGCCCGCGGTCATGACGAAGGCCCTTTCGCCCTCTCGGCTGACGATGTCGAACATCGCGATCGCGGTGAGCGGATTGACGATCATGGCAGCCCCATCCTCGTCGCGCAGGGTGTCGAGGAGCGGAATGCAGGCGGCGGCTTCGGCAACGGCATAATCGGCCCATGAGCCCCAATTGGAGAGCCCGGTGGCAAAGGCAACGCGCTTGCCGACGAGGCTCTTGGGGTAGGGCTCGTTGCCGCCAGCAACGACCGCGCCGACGCCTTCGAAGCCGGCCGGCCGGCCCTTGACCCGCGGCTGGCCGTACTGGCCCTTGATGAAGGCGACATCGGACGGATTGATCGACGCAAGGCTGACCTTGATCAGCACTTGCGTCGGCCCAGGCGCCGGCACTGCGATACTGCCTGGCTGGAGATAAGGCTCCATCGCCTCCAGCGCGCTGCCGCTCGGCGTCCTGCTATAGCCGTCGCCGACCAGCAGCAGCGCCTTCATCTCGGACGGGATGCTCATCGGCTGTCTCCTTGACCGGGCGGCCTCAGACCTTCTCCTGCGTGTATTTCTTCAGCTCCGCCCGCGCCACCTGGCGGCGATGCACGGCATCCGGCCCGTCGGCGAGGCGCAGGGTTCTCAGATGCGTCCACGAGCGCGCCAGCGGCGTGTCCTGGCTGATTCCTTGCGCGCCGAACATCTGTACCGCCTCATCGGTGACCTTCAGCGCCACGCGTGGCGCGACCACCTTGATCTGGCTGATCCAGGGTGCGGCGGCGCGCGCGTCGCCCTGGTCGATCATCCACGCCGCCTTGAGGCAGAGCAGGCGGGCCATCTCGATCTCCATCCGGCATTCGGCGATGATGTCGAAATTGGCGCCCAGCTTCGCCAGTGGCTGGCCGAACGCCTCGCGGCAGACCGAACGCTGGCACAGCAACTCCAGCGCCATCTCGGCCTGGCCGATGGCCCGCATGCAGTGATGGATGCGGCCGGGGCCGAGGCGGCCTTGCGCGATCTCGAAACCCCTGCCCTCGCCGAGGATCAGGTTCGACGCCGGCACCAGCACATTGTCGAAGCGAAGATGCATATGGCCATGCGGCGCGTCGTCGTCGCCATAGACCTGCATCGGACGGAGCTTGCTGACACCCCTGGTGTCCGCCGGCACAAGGATCATCGAATGCCGACTGTGCTTCGGCTCTCCATCGGAGGTCTTCACCATGACGATATAGATGGCGCAGCGTGGATCGCCGGCACCCGAGGCCCACCATTTCTCGCCGTTCAGCACATAGCTGTCGCCGCGCCGTTCGCAGCGCATCGAAATGTTAGTAGCGTCCGACGAGGCGACGTCCGGCTCGGTCATCAGATAGGCCGAGCGGATCTTTCCATCGAGAAGCGGCTCCAGCCAAGCCTTCTTGTGCTCCGCCGAGCCGTAGCGCTCCAGCACCTCCATGTTGCCGGTGTCGGGCGCCGAGCAGTTGAAGGTCTCGGCGCCGAGATGCGCCTTGCCCATCTCCTCGGCCAGATAGGCGTATTCGACGGTGGAAAGGCCATAGCCGCGTTCCGAGCCGGTCAGCCAGAAATTCCACAGGCCGCGCTCCCGTGCGGTCTTCTTCAGCCCTTCGAGGATCTCGGTCTGGCGCCGCGTGTATGTCCAGCGGTCGCCCGCCTTGCCGACTTCACCGAGGAATTCCTTGTCGAGCGGCATGATCTCGTCGCGCACCATGGCCGCGACGCGCGCGTGGATCGGCTTCAGCCGCTCCGTCATGCCGAGATTCATCTCCGTCATCGGTCGCTAACCCTTCATTCAGGCCGGGCATTTTGTCAGTGGCAAGGATGACCGTACTTCGGATAGCCTTGTCAACGCGAACGCTTTCCCCGATCCGCCGATGAAAGGCGCAGGAGTTCGATGAGCTATCTCGACGATCTTTTTTCGGTGGCCGGCAAGACCGCGCTGGTCACGGGCGCGGCGACCGGCATCGGCCGCATGGCGGCGACGGGCCTCGTCAAGGCCGGCGCAACGGTGATGATCGCCTCGCGCAAGGGCGAGGACTGCATCAAAGTCGCCGAGGACTTGAACGGGCTTGGCGCGCCGGGCCGGGCGGAAGGCTTTGCCGGAGACGTTTCCAGCGAGGCCGGCATTGCCGCCTTGGTCGGCGAGGTCAAGGCGCGAGCCGACCGGCTGCATATCCTTGTCAACAATGCCGGCGTGTCCTGGGGAGCGCCGTTGGAGAGCTTCCCCTATCATGCCTGGGCCAAGGTGTTCGGCGTCAACGTCACCGCCGTCTTCCACCTGACCCGCGAATTGCTGCCGCTGCTCGAAGCCGCGGCCAGCGACGAGGATCCGGCCCGGGTCATCAATCTGGGCTCGGTGATGGGCACGCAGCCGCTGGCCGACGACGCCTATTCCTACACCGCCTCCAAGGCGGCCGTTCATCATCTGACGCGCACCCTGGCGCTGGAATTCGCCGGCCGCCGCATCACCGTGAACGCCTTTGCCCCTGGCCCCTTCCAGAGCCGGATGACGGCATTTGCCACCGCCACGGAGGAACAGGCCAGGCATGTCGGCAGCCACGTTCCGATCGGCCGGATCGGCGCCCCGGATGACATTGCCGGCGCAACGCTCTATTTGTGCAGCCGTGCAGGCAGCTATGTCACCGGCGCCATCCTGCCCATTGACGGCGGACAGTCGGTGCAGCATGGGCTGACTCTGTTCAAGGAATGACATTTCCGGCCGGGGAAGCCGGGAATGAAACTGGAGGACATCCGCGTGGAACCGATCAGTCTCGATGTGCTTCTGGCCAGCGTCGGCAAGGAGGTGGGCGTGTCGCCATGGCGGGTGGTCACGCAGCGCATGATCGACCAGTTCGCCGACGCGACCGACGATCACCAGTTCATTCATTGCGATCCCGAGCGGGCCAAGCGCGAGACGCCGTTCGGCGGCACCATCGCGCATGGCTTCCTGTCGCTGTCGCTGCTGTCGGCAATGACCTTCGAGACCATGCCGCCGCTGGAAAACGGCAAGATGGGCGTCAACCACGGCTTCGATTCGCTGCGATTCCTGGCGCCGGTAAAGACCGGCGCGCGCATCCGCACCCGTTTCGTGCTGGCCGACGTCAAGGTCAGACCCTCGGGTTGGGTGCAGACCGCGCATGACGTGACCATCGAGATCGAGGGCTCGAAGAAACCGGCGTTGACCGCGCGCTGGCTGACGCTGACCCTGATCGAACGCCAGCCCGAGACCGCATGAGGGACCCGAACGCGCTCGACCAGGCAGCGCTTTCGCCCTATCTCGAGGCGCGGATCCCCGGTTTTGCCGGGCTTTCCTCGATCGAAAAATTCAAATCCGGCCAATCCAACCCGACCTATCTGTTGACGGCGGCCGGCGGCCGCTACGTGCTGCGCGCCAAGCCGCCGGGGCAGTTGCTGAAATCGGCACACCAGGTCGACCGTGAATTCAGGGTGATGAGCGCGCTTTCAGGCACCGCCGTGCCGGTGCCACGGATGCTGCATCTCTCGGCCGAGAACTCGCCGATCGGCCGCATGTTCTACGTCATGGATTTCATCGACGGCCGCATCTTTTGGGATCCGGCCCTGCCGGAAGCGCGCGACAATGACGAGCGCGCCGCGATCTACGATGCCATGAACGCCACACTCTCCGCCTTGCACGACGTCGATATCGAGGCCGTGGGTCTCGGCGATTTCGGCCGGCCCGGCAATTATTTCGCGCGCCAGCTGGCGCGCTGGACCAGCCAGTACCGCGCCTCGGAAACCGGTGCCATTGCCGATATGGACCGGCTGATCGACTGGCTGGAGACGCACATGCCCGCCGACGATGGCCGTGTCTCGCTGGTGCATGGCGACTACCGGCTGGACAATCTGATATTCGCGCCGGACCGGCCAAAGGTGCTGGCGGTGCTCGACTGGGAACTATCGACATCAGGTCACCCATTTGCCGATATCGCCTACCAGTGCATGCAATGGCGCCTGCCGCATAGCTCGGGCTTTCGCGGCTTGGGGGGTATCGACCGCGCCGCGCTCGGCCTGCCCTTGGAAGAAGACTATGTCGCCACCTATTGCCGGCGGCGCGGGCTCACCGGCATCGGCGACTGGACGTTCTTCCTCGCTTTCTCCTTCTTCCGGCTGGCCGCGATCTGCCAGGGCGTCTACAGGCGCGCGCTGGACGGCAACGCCTCCAATCCGGAAAAGGCCAGGACCTATGGCGAGGCGGTGAAGCTGCTGTCGCATCTCGCAGTGAAACTGATCGACCGAAACTGATCGACAAGGAGTGATCGATGGGCCGCTTCGACGGAAAAACGGTGTTGATCACGGGTGCCGCGGGCGGGCTTGGCCGCGGCGCCGCCAAAGGTTTTGCCGCCGAAGGCGCGCGGCTGGTTCTCTCCGACCTGGATGAAGTAACCTTGAGGAGCTTTGCCGAAACGCTCGATGCCGAGACGGCGATCCTGGCCGGCAACATCGCCGACGAGGCGCTGTCTCAGGCGCTGGTGGCGCTGGCGGTTGAAAGATTCGGCCGGCTGGATGTCGCGGTCAACAATGCCGGCATCGTGCAGAGTTTCGTGCGCTTGCCGCAGGTCGCCTCGGAGGAGGCGCGCCGCGTGATCGAAATCGACCTGCTCGGCGTCTTCTATGCCATGAAGCACCAGATCCCGCAGATGGAGCGGCAGTTCAAGGCGGACGGCAAGGGCGGCGCCATCGTCAACACCGCCTCCGCCGCCGGACTGGGTGGCGCGCCTAAGCTTTCGATCTATGCTGCCGCCAAGCACGGCGTGGTCGGGCTGACCCGGTCGGCGGCAATTGAATACGCCAGCAAGGGCCTGCGCATAAACGCGGTCTGTCCGGCGCACACGAGAACGGCGATGGTCGACAGTTTCGTGCGCGTCTCCGGCGCGCCGGAGGCCGACGCCCTGGCCGAACTGACGCGCGGCGTGCCGATGAGGAGGGTGGCCGAAGTGGATGAGATCACCACCGTCATCCTGTTCGCGGCCGATCCCGCCAACTCCTTCATGACCGGCCACGCGCTGGCAGTCGACGGCGGCGTCGGTGCGATCTGACGCCTTGCCGCTTGGGAACCTGCCGCGCTCTTGTCCGTTTCCGTACAGCGTATATAATTCAGTTGGCCCCCAACCAGCAGAGGCAGGCGACATTGCCGGTGAGTGCCCAGACACGCCGAGAGAAACAAAAGGCCGAACAGCGTTCCGAACTTGTCGAGGCCGCGCACAAGCTCGTGCAGGAGGAAGGCTATGAGGGGCTGACCATCCGCAAACTGGCCAAGCGCGTCGGCTACGCGCCGATGTCGGTCTATTCCTATTTCGCCGACAAGCAGGACATATTGTTCGCGCTGGCCGAGGATGCGTTCGAGACGCTTGCCCGGCGCATCGAGGAGCATCCTTCCGACGATCCGATCGAGGCGCTGCAAGCGGTGATGACGGAATACGCCGCGTTCGGGCTTGGCAATCCCAATGAATACCGCACCGTCTTCATGACCGAAAAGACCAAGCTGCCGGCAGGCCGGAGCTACGAGGACATGGAAGAAAGCAACCCGGCGATGAAGGTGCTGATCAGCAGGGTCGAGGCCTGCGTCGCCGCGGGGAAGTTGCAGGGCGATCCGCGCGCCATCGCCACCATGCTGTGGGCGGTCGGCCACGGCACCATTTCGCTGCTGATCACCTTCCCCTTTTACCCCTTCGGTGATCCGCAGGCTTTCGTGAAACGGATGTGCGATTTCACTCTTGCCACGCTCAGCACGCAGAACGTGCCCCCGCTGACCGAGACACCGGTCAACTGCTGATCGATATCTCCTTGCGTTTCCACGCTTCATCGCCGCTCCGCGTTTAACGTGCCAAGCGGGGCGGATTTTCTTGGTTAACAAAAAATTTCCGTACGCGTACGATTCTGGCTTGAACTTCGCGATCGGTGGGCGTATTTGTACGGAATACCGTACATGTACGAAAATAAATCGCCCATCGAACCCGGAGACCGACAATGAAAAAGACCCTCCTCACCCTCGCCGCCGTGCTGGCACTTTCGGGCTCGGCCTTTGCGGCCAACACGACCCACCCGGTCAAGCACGTGCACGCCGCGACCTGCGTCGACACCAGGACCAATGTGAAGCTCGATTGCGCCTCGACCGGCTCGGTCGAGAAGAAGGCTTCCACGGAAAACACGGCTGAAGGCAAGGGCCCGCGGCTCGGCATCAGCATCAATCCCTGGATCGTGCCGAGCGCGTTCTGAGATTGCGGGAATCGCGTCCGGCCGGCAAAAAGCCGGCCAGAACGTTCTCAGGCGATCGTGACCGGCAGCCTGGCCGACGAACTCTCGAAGGCCGCGTCGATCAGCCTCTGCATGTCGGCGGCGCGACGGAAGGATGGATCGCCGTTCCTTCCCGTATCGAGCGCTTCGGCAAAACGCAGCGCGTTGCGCTTGACGTCCGGCGGCGCCAGAGTCCGCCAACGCGGCTGATCGATGTCCACGCCCAGGCAGGCCGACAGGTGCGAAACCTTGCCGTCGGTCTCGACCTTGATGGCGCCCCTGGTGCCATGCATGGCCAGCGACAGGTCGTTGGTGTGGCCAGTCATGTAGCGGCTGGCGACGATCGTGGCCAGCGCTCCGGATTTGAACCGCGCCGTCATCGCGACACTGTCGTTGGCATCAAGCACATAATCGCCGATCCGATCGCCTTCGGCCTTGGGAAACGTCACCAGATCGGCGTGCAGGGTGGCGATGTCCTGGTCGGCGCCATAGCTTGCGAAATCCAGAATGTGGATACCGACATCGCCGAGCACGCCCGTCGAGCCGTGCCGGTTGGACAGGCGCCAAAGCCATTTGTCCTCGACCCGCCAGTCGCCCCATGACTTGCTGACCAACCAGCTCTGTTTGTAACTCGCCTCGGCATGCCGCAATGCGCCGATCTCGCCGGCCTGCACCATGCGTCGCGCTTCGTGAATCGCCGGTGAGTTGCGGTAGGTTAGGTTGACCATGTTGACGACCCCGGCCGCCTCGGCCGCTTCCGTCATTGCGAGCGCATCGGCATGGTTCGGCGCCAGCGGCTTTTCGCAAAAGACATGTTTTCCCCGGGCAAGCAGCGCCAGCGTCGTGGCCTTGTGCACGCCGTCCGGCGTCGCGTTGATGGCGGCGTCGAACGCGCCCCAGCCGATCGCTGCCTCCAGGCTCTCGAAAGAGTGGCTGATCTGGTTGGCGGCGGCGAACATCGCCGCGCGACCCGGCACCTGGTCGACGCAGGCGACGATCGTGCAGCCAGGAATCCCGGCGAACTCCTCGACGTGATGTCCGGCAATGCCACCGGTACCGAGCAGAAGGAGGCGGTGCGCCATCAACTCAGCCCTTAGCTCAAGCCCTTGTCGCCGTCGGCATGCAGGCGCAAGCCTTTCTGGACGATCTTCTCCTTGGCCTGGTCTGTCGGCACGTTCGGCGCGTTGGTGATACCGGACCATGCGGGTGCGGGATTGTGCGCCCAATGCACGGCGTTGCGCAGCACCTGCTGCACGCCTTCATTGTGGTAGATCGGGTAGGTCTCGTGGCCGGGCGAGAAATAGAAGATCCGTCCGGCGCCGCGCTGATAGGTCAGCCCCGACCGGAAGACTTCGCCGCCTTCGTACCAGGAGACGAACACCGTCTCCAGCGGCTCCGGCACCGCGAAGGGCTCGCCATACATCTCCGTCTCGCCGATCTCCAGGCACTCGCCGATGCCCTGCGCGATCGGATGGCCGCGGTTGATGGCCCAGACGCGCTCGCGCTCGCCCGCCTCGCGCCATTTCAGCGAACAAGGCGTGCCCATCAACCGCTTGAAGATCTTCGAGTAGTGTCCGGAATGGAGCACGATCAGACCCATGCCTTCCCAGACCCGTTTCTGCACGCGCTCGACGATCTCGTCCTTGACCTCGCCATGGGCGGCATGGCCCCACCAGAGCAGGACATCTGTGGCAGCCAGCCGGCCTTCGCTCAAGCCGTGCTCCGGTTCCTGCAAGGTGGCGGTGGTCGCTTCGATGCCCTTGTCCTGGTTGAGCGCGGCTGCAATGGTTCCATGCATGCCCAGGGGATAGAGGCCGCGCACGGCGGCATTGGTCTGCTCGTGGACGTTCTCGCCCCAGACGACGGCTTTTACCGGCATTTTACGATCTCTCAAAGCGCTTTGAATATCTCACCTGGCGTTGTCTTGGGAAGATGGCTCTCAACCGAAACTGGGGAAATCAGCGGCGCTTGCGTCCGGGAACGGTCTTGGCTTTGCCGGGTCTTGCGGGGGCGCCAGGGATAGCCGTCCCGGTGATAGACACCGGATCGCTGGCCGGGAACGTGTCCTCGAGGCCTTCCTCGAGTTCCTCTTCGGCGTCGGCACCGTGATGCCGCTCATGCTCCAGGGAGCGCACGGCCGAGCTTTTGCCGGGCGACTTCGGCGTGGACTTCGATGGCATCGGCATTCTCCCTCGACCTGTTGCCGCGAACGGACGCGGGCGGCACACGTTGCCGGGTCAGGCCGCCGCGTCGCGTGCTCCCTCGGAGAGGAAAGTAAAGACATAATCCGAGAAGGAACGCCAGCACTCGACCCGGAAGGCGTCTTGCGCCGTGCGCAGCAGAACGATCTCGGCCTTGCCGAGAATGGTGCGCGAGGCGGCACCCACCGGGAAGGCTTCGGGCGAAAGATCCTGCGGGCAGCCCGAATTGATTGCCGCGGCCGCGGCCGGACCGGCGACCGATATCGCGACGTTGCGATGCGAGATGCCGACAGCGGAATGCAGGGCGGAAATCTTTGCACAATCGGCGAGCGGGTAGTTGCCGGCCTCGTCGATGATCATCCACTCATCCGGTCCAAGCCACAGCGCGGTGCGCCCGCCCTTCGACACGGACGTCTTCGGCTTTTTCGGCAAGGTCACGCCGAGCGCCTTCGAGAGGGCGGCAAGCGAAGCCTCCGGCGCGCGCAGCGAGATACGCTCGGCAGGTGGCAGCACCTCGACCTTGGCGCCTGTCGCGGAGATGGTCCGCCCAGCGAGCGCCGGACGGCGCTCGGCCGCCGGTGATGCGGCCGGAGCCGCTTTCTTTGCCGCAGCCTTAGCCATTGAGGCGGCCTCCCGTCTCGTCGAAGAACACCATGCCGGAAACCTCCACTTCGATCGTCCCGCTCGGCATCGGCACGTAGAGCGTGTCGCCCATGCGTGCGCGGCCGCCGGCGACCAGCGCCAGGGCGATCGAGCGGCCGCAATTCTGCGACCAATAGCTCGATGTGACATGGCCGATCATCTTCATCGGGATCGCCTGCCTGGGATCCTCGACGATCTGCGCGCCTTCTTCCAGCACCACCTTGGGATCCTTGGTCTTGAGGCCGACCAGCTGCTTGCGGCCCTTGGCGACCAGGTCCGGTCGCATCATGCCGCGGATGCCGACGAAATCGGTCTTCTTCTTGCCGACCGCCCAGTCGAGCCCGGCATCGTTGGGCGTCACTGTGCCGTCGGTATCCTGGCCGACGATGATGTAGCCCTTCTCGGCGCGCAGCACGTGCATCGCCTCGGTGCCGTAGGCTGTGGCGCCATGCTTCTGGCCCTCGGCCCACAGCGCTTCCCAGACGGCCTGGCCGTAGTCCGCCGGCACATTGACCTCGAAGCCGCGCTCGCCGGTGAACGACATGCGAAACAACCTTGTCGGCACGCCGCATATCTTGCCCTCGCGCACCGACATATGCGGCAGCGCCTCGTCCGACATGTCGATGCCTTCGACCAGCGGCGCGATGATGTCGCGCGATTTCGGCCCCTGCACGGCGATAACAGCCCATTGCTCGGTGATCGACGTCAGCCAGACATTGAGATGCGGGAACTCGGTCTGGAGATAGTCCTCCATATGGTTCATGACGCGCGGCGCGCCGCCCGTCGTCGTCGTCACATGGAAACGGTCTGGCGCCAGCCTGCCGACGACGCCATCATCATAGATGAAGCCGTCCTCGCGCAGCATGATGCCGTAGCGGCAGCGGCCGGGCTCCAGCTTTTCCCAGGGATTGGTGTAGAGCAGCTCCATGAACTTGGCCGCATCGGGGCCGATCACCTCGATCTTGCCCAGCGTCGAGGCGTCGAACAGGCCGGCCGTGTTTCGAACGGCGACGCACTCGCGGTCGACCGCCGCATGCATGTCCTCGCCTGCCTTGGGGAAGTACCAGGCGCGCTTCCACTGCCCGACATCCTCGAACACGGCGCCTTGGGCTTCAGCCCAGGGATGGATCGCCGTCTTGCGTGTCGGGTCGAACAGCGGGCCGCGCGCATGGCTGACGATGGCGCCGAAGGTCACCGGCGTATAGGGGGCGCGGAACGTGGTGAGGCCCACCTCGGGGATCGGCTTGCCAAGCGTCTCGGCGGCAATCGCCAGGCCGTGCATGTTCGAGGTCTTGCCCTGGTCGGTCGCCATGCCGTTGGTGGTGAAGCGCTTGACATGCTCGATCGAGCGCATGCCCTCATGCACCGCCTGGCGGATGTCCTTGGCAGTGACGTCGTTCTGGAAATCGACGAAGGCCTTCACCGTCGTATCCGGACCGGCGCCCGGGGCGGCGCCCAGCATGCCGCGCGACCAGCTTTCCGAGGCGTCGACTTTGGGCTTTGTACCCTTGGCGGCCTTCGCGCCGGCGTCCTTTGCCGCCTTGGCTCCTGCCGCATAGGCCTCGTCGAGGGTCGCCGACAGGCCGTCCGTGCCGTTACAGGCGCCGACAGAGATGCAGTCCTGTGCATAGGTGCCGGGCACGAAGCGCTTGGTTTCGTCATTGAAGGCGACCTTGCCGCGCGACTGCGAGAACAGGTGCACCGACGGCGTCCAGCCGGCCGACATCAGGATCGCATCGACCGCAATGGTGCGCTCGCCGCCGCCATTCTTCGGCTGCACGGTCATCGACGAGACGCGCAGCTTGCCGCCGGCCCGGATCACCGCGCGGCCGAAATTGATCTCGATGCCGAGCGTCCTTGCTTCGTCGATCACCGGCCCGGTCGGATTGTCGCGCAGATCGACGATAGCCGCGATGTTGACGCCGGCCTTCTTCAGGTCGATCGCCGCAGCGTAAGCGGAATCATTGGCGGTGTAGACGCCGACATTTTTGCCCACCGCGACGCCATAGTGATTGAGGTAGGTGCGCGCGGCCGAGGCCAGCATGATGCCCGGCCGGTCGTTGTTGGCGAACACCATGTGGCGCTCGATGGCCCCCGAAGCCAGCACCACGCGCCTGGCGCGCACTTGCCACAGCCGCTCGCGCGGCAGGGCGTGGCCGGGATTTTGCAAATGGTCGCTGACCCGTTCGACCAGGCCGACGAAGTTCTGTGCGTAGTAGCCGAAGGCAGTCGTGCGCGACAGCACGCGGACATTGTCCATGCCTTTCAGCCTGGCGATCGCCGCCTGCGCCCAGGCAAAGCCGCCCTGGCCGTCGATCTTCGCGCCGCTCTCGAAGCGCAGGCTGCCGCCGAATTCGGCCTGCTCATCGGCCAGAATGACGCGCACGCCGGTTTCAGCCGCTGCCAATGCCGCCGCGATGCCGGCCGCGCCGCCGCCCAGCACCAGCACGTCGCAATGCGCGTAACGCGACGAATAATGGTCGGGATCCGGCCTGTCGGGAGACACGCCAAGCCCGGCGGCTTCGCGGATCTTGGGTTCGTAGAGGCTCTTCCACGCCGCCTTCGGCCACATGAAGGTCTTGTAATAGAAGCCGGCCGAAAACAGCGGCGACGCCAGATCGTTGACCGCGCTGACGTCGAAGGACAGCGACGGCCAGCGGTTCTGCGAGTTGGCCGCGAGCCCGTCATAGAGCTCCTGCACGGTCGCGCGCACATTCGGCGTCTTGCGCGCGTCGTCGCGCACGATCTGCACCAGCGCGTTGGGCTCCTCCGCGCCTGCCGACAGCACGCCCCGCGGCCGGTGATATTTGAACGAGCGGCCGACCAGGTGCACGCCGTTGGCCAGCAGCGCCGAAGCCAGCGTATCGCCTTCGATGCCGATGAAGGACTGACCGTCGAAGCTGAAGCGGGCGGTCTTGGCCTGGCTCAGGCGGCCGGCGCTCGGTATGCGGAACGCGCCGCTCATTTGGCAACCACTTCGCTGGAGTTTTTGGGCAGTTTGGAAGGCTTCGGCTCGCCGGCCTTGTAGGTCATGACGAACTTGTCGGTGACGGTGTCGCGCACGGCGTTGAAGAAGCGCGCACAGCCATGCATGTGCCGCCAGCGCTCATAGATGATGCCCTTGGGATTCGAGCGGATGAAGAAGAATTTTTCGAAATCGTCGTCGCTCTCGCCTGATATGTTGGACGAGCGCGCGATGTGCGCCTCGCCGGCGTTCCGGAACTCGAGTTCCGGACGTTCTTCCTCGCAATAGGGGCAGCGGATCAACAGCATGGGTCAGCTTTTCTCGTCAGGTTCGATATAGAGCCCAAATGCCTTCGTATTGCGGAGACCGACACGTTCCATCCGTTGTCGCCAACCTTGTGATGCATATGGACCAACTTCCTTCTCAGGCTCCGCCGCGTAGTCGGCGCGAAATCCTTTGGTGTTTTGGATGGGATATTTCAGGCCGAACATTCCCGCCCACGGTGCGATTCCAAGGACGGCGACGAAGATAAAAGCGGCGAACATGAAGGCGCCCACCAGAGAGTAGGCAACTTCAGAGCCCGTCTGCTGATGCACTTGCGCAGCCAATAATGTGAGGAGCACTGCGCCGGCGCCCATCATGAGAAATCGTCTGTTCGTTTTCTTCGTCAACACACGCCCCTTAGTGCGCCACCGCCGCCGCCGCTGCCTCGTCGATGAGGCGGCCGGTGCGGAAGCGCTCGATGGTGAAGGGCGCGTTGATCGGATGCGGATCGTCCCTGGCGATGGTGTGGGCAAAGACATGGCCGGAGCCGGGCGTCGCCTTGAAGCCGCCCGTGCCCCAGCCGCAATTGACGTAGAGGCCGGGCACCGGCGTCTTGGCCAGGATCGGCGAGCGGTCGGGCGTCACGTCGACGATACCGCCCCAGGAACGCAGCATCTTCATGCGCGTGAAGATCGGGAACATCTCGCAAATGGCGTCGAGCGTATGCTGCAATATGTGCAGGCCGCCGGTTTGCGAATAGGACACGTACTGGTCGGTGCCGGCACCGATCACCAGTTCGCCCTTGTCGGACTGCGAGATATAGGCATGCACCGTGTTCGACATCACCACGCAGGGGACCACCGGCTTGACCGGCTCCGATACCAGCGCCTGCAGCGGGTAGCTTTCCAGCGGCATGCGCACGCCGGCCATGTTCATGATGACCGAGGAGTGCCCGGCGGCGACGACGCCGACCTTCTTGGCGCCGATGAAGCCGCGCGTCGTCTCGACGCCGGTCACCGCGCCGTTGGCCGCACGCTTGACGCCGGTGACCTCGCAATTCTGAATGATGTGCACGCCCCGCGCCGAGGCGCCGCGCGCATAGCCCCAGGCGACCGCGTCATGGCGCGCCGTGCCGCCGCGCCGCTGCAGGGCGGCGCCGACGACCGGGTAGCGCGCATCCCCGGAAATATTGAGCGGCGGGCAGAATTCCTTCGCCTGCTCCGGCGTTAGCCATTCATTGTCGATGCCGTTCAGCCGGTTGGCGTGGACATGGCGCTTCAGCACCTGGATGTCGTGCACATTGTGCGCCAGCATCATGACGCCGCGCGCCGAATACATGACGTTGTAATTGAGCTCCTGGCTGAGCCCGTCCCACAATTTCAGCGCATGGTCGTAGATGCCGGCGCTCTCGTCATAGAGGTAGTTGGACCGGATGATGGTGGTGTTGCGGCCGGTATTGCCACCGCCCAGCCAGCCCTTCTCCAGCACCGCGACATTGGTGATGCCGTGCACGGTGGCGAGATAGTAGGCGGTGGCCAGGCCATGGCCGCCGGCGCCCACGATGACGACGTCGTATTCCTTCTTCGGCTCCGGCGAGGACCATTGCTCCTCCCAGCCCTTGTGGCCGCGCATGGCCTCACGCGCGATGGCGAATACAGAGTATTTCTTCACGTTCCAGCCTCGCGCCAAAGTCTCGCGGATTTGCGGCCGGGCTAGCAATTTCCCCGGCGCGCGAGGTGTATCACTAGCGAAACAGCGCTGCCACCCTTGCGCTGTTTGCGACGGCGCTTGCCGTTTTGCGCCGCAACCTGTCACCGTGTGCGAAACCAGGAATCGGTGGGGTTCGCAGCTTTCGGGTGGCCGCGGCCATGCTCATTTGCGACGACGCATCCAACCACCGGCAAGGCCGGCTTAGCGGAAGGATGACAGAAACATGCTCGCACTCGCCAACAAGATCGCCATCGTCACCGGCGCCAGTTCCGGCATCGGCCACGCCACTGCAAAGCTCTTTGCCGAGGAAGGAGCCAAGATCGTCGCCGCCGCGCGCCGTCAGGCCGAGCTCGATAGGCTTGTCGAGGAGATCGTGGAGACCGGCGGCACTGCGATCGCTCTTGCCGGGGACGTCAGGGACGAAGCCTATGCGAAGGCGCTGGTCGATCTTGCGACCGGCAGCTTCGGTGGTCTCGACATTGCATTCAACAATGCCGGCGCTGTCGGCATGATGGCGCCGCTGCCGGACCTGCCGCCGGCGTCGTGGCACGACACGATGGATACCAATCTGACCAGCGCCTATCTGGCCGCCAGGCATCAGATTCCGGCGATGCTGGAGCGCGGCGGCGGATCGCTGGTCTTCACCTCCAGCTTCGTCGGCTATACCGCCGGCATGCCAGGCATGGCCGCCTATGCCGCGGCCAAGGCCGGCCTCATCGGCCTGACGCAAGTGCTGGCCGCCGAATACGGGCCGAAGGGGTTGCGCGTCAACGCACTGCTGCCGGGCGGCACCGACACGCCGGCCGCCACCTTCAAGACACCCGAGTCGCGCGCTTTCGTGGAAAGCCTGCATGCCTTGAAGCGTGTCGCGGAACCGGAAGAGATCGCCCGCTCGGCGCTTTATCTTGCCTCCGACGCATCGAGCTTCACCACCGGAACCGCGCTGTTCGCCGACGGCGGCGTGTCAATCAACCGGACGTGAACGGTTTCGGCGCCGGCATGCGGATCGACGCGGCCGCGATGTGGCAATCCGGGCTTGCATTTGGGCTCGAATTGACGATTCCGTTCTCTCCTTGGAAACGGGCCGGAACCATGCTGCTGATCAGAACCTATGTCGCCCAAAGCGCAATCGAGGGCGTCGGCGTGTTCGCCGCCGAGCCGATCAGGAAAGGCGCCTCGATCTGGCGGCTCGACCCGGATTTCGACCGCCTCATCCCGCTGGAAAAATACCAGGCGGCACCCTCGCATCTGAGGGAACTGCTCGACCGCTATGCCTATCCCAGCCCCGACCGGCCAGGCTTCATGGTCTATGAGGTCGACAATGGCCGCTTCATGAACCATTCGGCGACACCGAACACCGACTTTTCGCAGTATGGCGGGGCAACCGCGACCCGCGACATAGCGGCGGGCGAAGAGATAACCTGCGATTATGGCGAATTCTTCGAGGATTTTGAGCGGTTGCATCTGGCCACCGCGTAGTTGGCTGCCTATCTTGTGAGCGACCGCCGGGCGATTTGGCCGCCTCCCTTCATTTCGGCTGTGGACAGCGCGGCGTGATTCTGCTATCAGCCGCCACAATTCGTGGTGTAAATCGCCGCGGAGGCTAGTGGCTATGGCCGCTTGCCTGTTGATATCAAACCCGAAAGACAGGATTGCCCGTGCAGGTACTCGTCCGCGACAACAATGTTGATCAGGCGCTTCGCGCTCTCAAGAAGAAGATGCAGCGCGAAGGCATCTTCCGCGAAATGAAGATGCGCGGTCACTACGAGAAGCCTTCCGAGAAGCGCGCCCGTGAAAAGGCCGAAGCCGTACGCCGCGCCCGCAAGCTGGCCCGCAAGCGCGCCCAGCGCGAAGGCCTGCTGCCGATGACGCCGCGTCCAGTGGCTGCCGGCGGTGCAGCCGGTGCAGCGCGTCCGCCGCGCTGACCAGCGCCAATATTTCGTCCTTTTCGAAGGATACCAGAGGTGGCGCGATGCGGAATCGCCGCCACCTTTTTATTTTGATATGACCCGGCCCGGAGGGGGGATCCGGACCTGAATGACGCGGCAAGTGAGGACAGGGCAGACATGAACGCAATCAGCGTGGAGAGCAAAACCACATTTCGTGGCTTTGCCCTGGCGACAGCCCTGCTTTCCGGATTGATGCTTGCCGGCTGCCAGACGTCAGGCCCGACCGGCGAGTTCAACAACATCGACAAGGCGCAAGGGTCGAGCGAGAACATCTCCTCGCTGTCGGCGGTGATTCAGCGCAATCCGCAGGATCCTGAAGGCTACAATGTGCGCGGCTCGGCCTATGGCCGGGGCGGCCAGTACCAGGCGGCGCTCAAGGATTTCAACCAGGCCATCCAGCTTAACCCGAATTTTTACCAGGCCTATTCGAACCGTGCGCTCATCCAGCGCTTCCTCGGCAATCAGGAAGCAGCGCTGGCGGACTACAACCGCTCGATTCAGATCAACGGCAACTACGATGCCGCCTATATCGGCCGCGGCAATCTCTACCGCAAGGCCGGCCGCACCCAGGAAGCCTTCAACGACTTCCAGAAGGCGATCCAGCTCGACACGACCGATGCCCGCGCCTATCACAATCGCGGCCTGATCTATCAGAGCCAGGGCCAGCACAAATTCGCCATCGAGGATTTCTCGACCGCCATCTCGCTGGCCCCGGACGCCGCCGAGCCATACAACGGTCGCGGCCTTTCCTACCTCGCCACCAATGACGAGGACAATGCCTTCTCCGATTTCAACATGGCCATCAAGCTCGACGGCAAGAACGCCGAGGCCTGGTCCAACCAGGCGCTGATCTATGAGCGGCGTGGCGACAAGGCCAAGGCGGCCAAGTCCTACCGCGAAGCCGTTCGGCTCGATCCGACCTACCAGCCTGCCAAGGACGGCCTCGCCCGCGTCAGCTGACGCGATCAGGCAATCCCGGCCAAGCCCACGCGTCGGATGCGTGTCCAAAAGGACACGCATCGCTGCAGATTGCCATCAATCCGGCAACCGCGCGTTAACCCCCGCTGCAGGCCGTGATCGCCTGCCTTGTTCGCGCCAAGGTTTCAGCGGAACGGTCTGGCCAGCCAGCCGTTACTTTGATGCAATTTGCGAAAGGACCTCCCATGATCAAGAAACTCGTCTGCGCCGCTGCGCTCGCCACGACCATGTTCGCTGTTGCACCGGCAAGCGCCGGCAGGCTGCAACTCGGCACGCTTGACTGCACCATCGATGGCGGCACCGGCTATATCGTGACGTCCAACAAGGGCGTGTCCTGCGTCTTCCGCCCCTATCATCACGGTCCGGCCGAGATTTACACCGGCGTCATCTCCAAGCTCGGCGTCGATGTTGGCAAGACGCACCAGGGCCAGCTCGCCTGGGCCGTGTTTGCCGCGACCCGTGACCGCGACGCGGGCGACCTTGCCGGCAGCTATTACGGCGTCAATGCCGAGGCGAGCGTCGTGACCGGCGGCGGCGCCAATCTGCTGGTCGGCGGCTTCGACAGCGCCTTCATGTTGGAGCCGCTCAGCGTCCAGGCACAGACCGGCGTCAACCTGGCCGTTGCCGTGACCTCGCTTGAGCTGATCCACTCTCTCAAGTAACGGCACGTTGATCTTCTCGGCGCGGACGGCAACCGCGCGATGATCAAAATAGCGCGCGGTGGACTTGGTTCCGCCGCGCGCTTTGCATTTGCGAGCTGCTGTGACCAGGGCAAGCTAGCAGAACGAAATTATTGTCGATGGAAGACTTGCTCGTTCTGTGCTACCAACCGGAAATGTTGCTGGCTCTGCGCGAAAATGCGTGCGAGCTCCGGCAGATGTAAAGACATCGTCGAATGCAATTTTGTTGCAGCTGCCGGAGGCCGTGATGGATTTCATCGAGCAGTTATTCGGATTTTCGCCCGATGGCGGGTCGGGATCCTTCGAACTTCTTCTGATACTCGCACCATTCTTGATTGCCGCTATCTGGTTTTTCATGCGTCGACAGCGACGTTGACGAAATGGCCGCGGACTGGCCATGAACCCGCTCCCCAAAATACTGGATTTCCTGAACGCGCTCGCCGACGCGTTCACCGAGTGGCCATCGAACCTGCGCCAGATCGCTGCCCGGATCTGCGCCCTCGCCAGATTGCTCTGCGAAAGAATGAAGCTCCCCGATCGGTTGGACCGAAGCGGGCCGCAACGTTGCGTCAAGATCAGCGACCCCGCCTACAAACGGCCGGATCCCCTGATCTACGCGCAGTATTATTTGATGGGCCAGGGCCTCGCCGTCACCTGGGACAACCCCGACATCGAGATCCGAAGCGGCGGCAATCCTGTCGCACCACATATGCTGGCGCCCGACACCGAATATGAAATCGTCGCCCGTATCTGGAACAACTCGACCGAGGCCCCGGTCGTCGATCTGCCGGTGAAATTCTCCTATCTGAGTTTCGGTATCGGCACGGTGTCGCATTGGATCGATGAGACCAGGACCGATCTCGGCGTCAAGGGCGGGGCCAACCATCCGGCTTTCGCGTCGGTCAAATGGCGAACTCCGGCAGCGCCTGGTCACTATTGCATCCAGGTCCTGCTCGACTGGCTCGACGATGCGAACCCGAACAACAACCTAGGCCAGGACAACACCACCGTCGGTGTCGCCCATTCGCCCGCAAGATTTGAATTTCGCCTGCGCAATGGCGAGCGGGAGAGGATGGGATTTCGTCTTGAGGCGGATGCCTATTCCATTCCTGAATTGCCGGTCTGTGAGCCGCGCCCTCGCCCGAGGCCGCGTCGCCGGCCCTTGCGCACCTTCCCCGGCACCATCGCGGCAGTGCCTGCCGGCCACACCCGTCAATCGCATCCTTTGCCCGCCGGCTGGCTTGTTACGTTCGAGCCCGCACAAGCGGACCTTGCCCCGGGTGAGGAAATCCCTGTCACTGTCAATATTGAACCGCCAGCCGGTTTCACCGGCCGCAAGGCAATCAACGTTCATGCTTTCTCGGCCCGCGGCCTCGCCGGCGGCGTGACGCTCTATGTCGAGCGATAGGGGGTCGCCATGGCTTATCGGCACTACACCAAATGCGTATCGGTCGGAAATCACCACGGCAAACAATACGGGCAGATGATCATAGCGGCGGCCGTGGTCGCTTTGCCGCTCATCCTTGTGGGCGCCCTTCCCGGACCGGCCGCCATGCTGGTGGCGCTTGCGGCCATATTGGCCTATTGCCGCTGGTGGCTCTACGACCGGCTGATCTGTCTCGGTGGCGACGAATGCGCGGTGGGCTGGCTGCTCAAGGTCGATCCGCCGGAGGAGAAGTCGGGCCTGGACCGGTTCGACACCGACTACAGTCTCAATCTGGTGCCGGGCAATGTCGTCGAATTCACCAACCAGGCAACGGCCGAAAAGATAGCGCCGTTTGGACGCCTGATCGCCAACACGCCTGCGATCCAGGGCGCGGGCCTCGACTGGAAAGGTCAGGAAGCGCGCCAATGGGCCAATGACGACCCGACCGCGGTGCTGCATTGCGAGTTCGAAGGGGCCGGCGTCTACGACCTCATGATAGCCTGCCTTGCCGCAATTCCAGTCGCCACGGCCGCCGCGGTTGCTTGCGCCATTCCCTTCTTCGGCTGGATCGCCTGCGCGGTCCTGTCGCTCATCGCGGCGGTCATCGTCATCGTCGGCGGCATAGTCGGCCTGCTCGACACAGCCAATCCGACGGATCTCGACGAGAATCTCGGCGATCTTCACGTCAACGATCCGACGCGCCGCGGCGCGGACATCCTGTTCGTCAAGGGAACGTGGGTCTACGATTCGGCACATGACGGCTGGAACGAAATCCATCCCATCAAGCACTGTCAGAAGATCGGCACCTGGAACGGCAGCTGGAACGAATCTCCGGTTCCCGACGGCAGCCCCGCCCGCTGGTGTGAAGCCGTTGAGACGGCAGGATCGCCATTGACCGTCGCATCCCAGCAGGAGCCTCAGAACCAGTGGACGATACATCCCGCCATAGACGGTTGCCGGCCAAAGCCCGACGATCACCGACCGGATCCCGTGCACTGACCTGGCATCCGGTGACGACCTCATCTTCCCTTCGCTCGCGAAGCAGCGTCATCTGCTCCTCGAAAATGGCTGCAGCGAATGCACGAGGGGCCATGACACGCAAAATGACCCTTGCTGCCATCGTTGCCATCGCTAGCCCCGCCTTGGCCCAGGCACACGACCAGGGCATCGAGCTCGGCACGCTTGAATGCGCCATATCGGGCGGCACCGGCTTCATCTTCGGCTCGAGCAAGGATCTGAGCTGCACCTTCACCCCTGCCGACAAGACTTTCGCGCCGGAAGCCTATTTCGGCGCCGTCAACAAATACGGCCTCGACATCGGCACGACCAAGCAGGCGGTGATGCGATGGCTGGTGCTGACGCCGCTGAAGAACATCTACGCGCCGGGCGCATTGGCCCGCGACTATGTCGGCGCCAGCGCCGAGGTGACGGCAACCGTCGGCGCCGGTGCCAATCTGCTGGTTGGCGGCTCCTCGCAGGCCTTCACCTTGCAGCCGCTCAGCCTGCAGACCCAGACCGGCATCAATTTCGCCATCGGTGTCAGCCAGTTCCAGCTGCGCAGCACGGAGAACTGATCGGCCGGCGATGCCGGCGGGCCAGGGATGCGGGCATCACGAACATGTCCAAAAAAATCGCTTGAGCTCAAGCTTGGTTGAGGTTCTACAAACCCATCCGACCGTGGTCCTGCCGGACCCCCGAGCTGGCTCCTGGCGCCACGCGTTTGCATCGGGATATGAAAATTCGAGGGACCGAAGTGACCGACATCAGCACAAACAGGGTTGACTGGCGCGCATTGTGGGCGAGCGGCGATCTCGCGCGCTTCTGCTTCATCAGCCTCGGCATCCTGCTGCACGCCACCAACGAGACGATGGTGGCGACCGTCATGCCTGCCATGATCGGCGAACTGGCGGGCGTGCAACTCGTCGGCTGGTCGCTGGCGATCTACGAACTGGGCGCCATCGTCGCCGGTGCCGCGGCCGGGCGGCTGGTCAGCTATGTGGCGCTGCGCACCAACATGGTGGTCGCGGCCCTGCTCTACGCGGCCGGCGCGCTGATCTGCGCCACCGCGCCCTCGATGCAATTGTTCCTGGCCGGGCGCCTGATCGAGGGCCTGGGCGGCGGCGCGCTGGTGTCGCTGGCTTTCGTCTCGGTGGAGCGGCTGTTTCCGCGGGCCATCTGGCCGCAGCTTTTCGGTATCATGTCGGCGATCTGGGGCGTCGCCGCCTTCAGCGGGCCGATGCTTGGCGCGATCATGACAGAGCTTCTGTCATGGCGCTGGGCCTTCGGCATCTTCGTGTTCGGCGGTGCGGCGATGGCGCTGGCGAGCTTCGTCGTGCTCGACACGCCGGAAGCGACGAGGCCTAGTGCCGGCGCGGGCAAGGCACCACCCTTC
Source organism: Mesorhizobium sp. CA13 (assembly GCF_020165235.1). NCBI lineage: Bacteria > Pseudomonadati > Pseudomonadota > Alphaproteobacteria > Hyphomicrobiales > Phyllobacteriaceae > Mesorhizobium > Mesorhizobium sp. CA13. Next base: position 551,909 of record NZ_JAIUHS010000002.1, read on the forward strand.
CCGTTCATAGCGCTTGGCTGCCTTGCCGTCGCCGTCGTGCTGATCGCCTCGGCGGGCGTCGACATCGCTCTGCTGCGCTCGTCGGTGCTGATGGTGCTCGGCCTGGTCGGCCTTGTGCTGTTCTTCCGTATCGATGCGCTGAAGCCGAGATCTCGGCTTTTCCCCTCGCGGCTGTTCTCGTGGCGCACGCCGGTCGGCAGCGGCATGACCATGGTCGCCGCCTTCTCGGTGGCGACCTGTTCCTTTGCCATCTACGGCCCGCTGCTCCTGACCACGCTGCACCACGTCCCGCTCCTGACCACCGGCTACATCATCGCCGCCGAATCGATCGCCTGGTCCATCCTGTCGATCCTCGTCGCCAACGCGCCACAGGAGCGCGAAAGGTCGATCATCATCGTCGGTGCCCTGATGATCGCAACCGGCCTCGCTGGTTTCGCCTACACGATCCCCTCCGGCTCGATTCCGCTGATCCTGGTATGCGCCCTTTTGCAGGGTGGCGGCTTCGGCGTTGCCTGGCCGTTCCTGACGCGCGTCATCGTGGCCTCCGCGCCGGGAGATGAGCAGACCATCGCCTCGGCCGCGGTGCCGACCATGCAGCGTATCGGCTATGCGGTGGGAGCCGCCCTTGCCGGCATCGTCGCCAATGCCAGCGGCTTTTCGCAAGGCCTGAACCAGGACGCGGCGGCTGATGTGGCAACCTGGCTGTTCCTCGCCTTCGTGCCGCTCGGCATGGTCGGCTGCCTGGCGGCGTTGCGGACGTCGACGGCCACGAGTCGGCTACCGGAGGCTGTCAGCTGATCAGTCCAGGCAACGCTCATTCGACCTCGCGCAGGCGGTAGCCGACGCCGGTCTCGGTGGTGATGTAGCGCGGCTGGTCCGGCGTCTTCTCGATCTTCTGCCGCAACTGCCGGACATAGACCCGCAGATACTGCACGTCGGTCGAATCGTTCCACACCTGCTTCAGCAGGAACTGGTGCGTGAGAACCTTGCCCGCATACTGCACGAGAATGCGCAGAATGTCGTATTCCTTGGGTGACAGCTTCACCTCCTTGCCCTCGACCTTGACGATGCGCTTGACCAGGTCGACGGAAAGATCGCCGGTTTGGAACACCGGCCTCTCGCCCTGCTGCTGGAATCTGTGCCGCAGTGCCACGCGGATTCGCGCCACCAGCTCGTTCATTCCGAACGGCTTGGTGATGTAATCGTCGGCGCCGAGTTCGAGCGCGTCGACGATGCCGGCTTCGTCGGTGCGGCTGGAGAGAATGACCACCGGCATGTCGAAGCCGTCGTCGCGCCATTTGCGCAGCAGTTCGTGGCCGCTCATGCCGGGCAGGCCAAGGTCGAGCAGCACGAGATCCGGTTTTTCCTGCACCATCAGCTCGATAGCCGCCTTGGCGTTCGGTGCCTCGCTGACCGCGTAGCCCTGGCTGGCGAGGCCGACCCGGAGCAACTTGCGGATCGGCGGCTCGTCATCGACGACCAGTATCCTGTTCGAATTGGTCATCGAGGCTGATCCGCGCTGGAGCCGATACGATTGACGGACAGTTCCGCCGGCACCGGCATCCTGATGGTGAAGGCAGCACCCGAACGGTCGGTCCGGTTGGCGGCCGAGATCGTGCCGCCCATCGCCTCGATGAAGCCGCGGCAGATCGACAGGCCGAGCCCGGTGCCGGCGCGCACCTGGTCGCCCTTGCGCACCCGGTAGAAAGTGTCGAACACGCGCTCAAGATCCTGCGGAGGGATGCCCAATCCCTCATCCATGATCTGAAGCACGACAGAGCCGATGTCGGTCCAGCCCTGCAGGCGGATCGTCGAACCGGGCGGCGAATATTTCGATGCATTGTCGAGCAGGTTGAACAGGACCTGCTCGAACAGCACCGGGTCGAGCTTCAGCATCGGCAGGTCGGGCGGAATGTCGACCTCGATCTTGTGCTCGCTGGTGATCTTGCGGGCGCGGTCGAGTGCGGTGCCGACGACGTCGCCGACATAGTGCAGCGCATAGTTCGGCTCCATCGCACCGGATTCGATCTTGGTCATGTCGAGCAGATTGGCGATGAAGCGGTTCAGCCGTTCCGCTTCGTCGACCACCGTCGACAATAGCTCCGTCCGGTCCTGTTCGGGCAGATCAGGTGCGAACTCCCTGAGAGTGCCGGCCGCGCCCATGATGGCGGCGAGCGGCGTCTTTAGATCATGAGAGATGGAGGTAAGCAGCGCCGAGCGCAGCCTGTCGGCCTCGGCCGCGAGCTTGGCACGGTCAACATCGGCGACGAGCTGGATGCGCTCGATGGCGACCGCCGCCTGGTCGGCCAGCGCGTCGAGCAGCCGCTGCTGCTCGGGCGTCAGCAGCGGACCCTGCTTATCGTTGTCGAGGCCGACCACGCCGACCGCCGTGCGTCCGGTGCGCAGCGGCAGATAGAGCCGCTTCGCACCGGGCAGCGTATCGGCGCCGCGGCCGGCGGCGCGGTCGTGCTCCCAGGCCCAGCGGGCCGCGGCGATATCGGCCTCGGCCAGCGTGTCGTCGGGCGGATAGCCCGCCTTGACGGTGATGGCGCCGTTTTCGGGCAAAAGCAGCACGACCCGCAATTTCAGCATGGAGGCGATCTGGAAGGCCGTGACCCACAGGACGTCGTCGAGCGAGTTGGCGCCGGCAAGCTTCTTGGAGAACAGGTAGATATCCTCAGTTGCCCGCGCCCGTGAGCGGGCGGCGGCAGCCTGGCGCTGCACGCGCGCCGTCAGGTTGCTGGCGATGACGGCAACGACAAGGAAGACGGCAAACGCAACGATGCTCTCAGGATCCCTGATCGTCAGCGTGTAGCGCGGCTCGAGGAAGAAGTAGTTGAAGGCAAGGGCGCTCAGGAAACAGGCGTACAGGGCCGGCCACAGTCCGAATGTCACCGCCGATGTCAGCACCGCCAGCAAGAGCACGATCGCCAGATTGCGCACGTCGAGGAACTGATCGAGAACCGTGCCGACGGCCAGCGACCCCGCGACATAGGCCGTGGCGAACAGATATGGCCATATCTGGAACGGCCGCTGCTCGGCGGCCGTCCTGACTTTTCTCGATGCTGCGTCGGTATCGCGCTCGGTTCCCGAAATGACATGGACGCTGATGTCGCCGGCATTGCGGATCAAATCATAGGTGAGCGAGCCCTCGATCAATTCCCGCCAGCGCGACCGGGTCGGCCTGCCGACCACGATATGGGTGAAATTGTTCGCCGTCGCATGGCGAACGATGTCCTGCGCGACGTTCTGGCCCGGAATGGTCGTCACCTCGGCGCCGAGCTGCTCGGCAAGGCGCAGATGGGTCGCCAGCCTGTCCTTCTCTTCCTCCGACATGGCGGCCGAACGAGGCGTGTCGACATGAAGCGCCGTCCATGGGGCGCGGAGCCGGTCGGCCAGCCTGCGCGCATAGCGCACGCGCGCCGCCCCGCCCGGACGCGCGTCCAGGCAAACGAGCACCCTTTCCCCCGCCGCCCATGGGCCCTGGATGGCATGGGACTGCATGTGGTTGAGCAGTTGTTCGTCGACACGCTGGGCGGTGCGGCGTAGCGCCAGCTCGCGCAGCGCCGTCAGATTGCCTGGCGAGAAATAGTTCTCGATGGCGCGCTGGGCGGTATTGGGAAAATAGACCTTGCCTTCCTCCAGCCGCTTAATCAGGTCGTCGGGCGTCAAATCGATGATTTCGACATCGTCGGCCTGGTCGATGATGGAATCGGGAACCGTTTCGCGCACCCTGACCCGCGTGATCTGGGCGACGACGTCGTTCAGGCTTTCGACATGCTGGATGTTGAGCGTCGTGTAGACGTCGATGCCGCGCGCCAGGATTTCCTGCACGTCGAGATAGCGCTTGGGGTGGCGGCTGCCGGGCGCGTTTGTGTGGGCGAGTTCGTCGACCAGGACCAGTGCCGGGCGGCGTGCCAGGATGGCGTCTATGTCCATCTCGTCGAGGGTGCGCCCCTTGTATTCGACCGGCCGCCGGGGAATGACCTCGTAGCCCTCGACCAGGGCCAGCGTTTCCTTGCGGCCGTGCGTCTCGACGATGCCGATCACCACGTCGATGCCGTCGGCCAGCCTGGCGCGTCCCGACATCAGCATTTCGTAGGTTTTGCCGACGCCCGGTGCCGCGCCCAGGAAGATGCGCAGACGCCCGCGGCCCTCGCGCTCGGCATGCTCGAGCAGCGCGTCGGGGGAAGGTCTGTTTTCGACGTTGCTTCTGTCGTCCGGCATCGGGATCCAGTTTGAACGGCGCCGGGGACGGTGTCGATCCCCGGCGCTGTTCTTCATTGCTTGGCGGTGTCGTCCAATGCGAGGTTAAGGGCCAGCACATTGACCACCGGCTCGCCCAGGACACTGAGTTCCCGGTCCTCGACATGGCTGTCGACAAGCGCCTTGACCTTGGCTTCATCGATGCGCCTTGCCTTGGCGACACGTGGAATCTGGAAATAAGCGTCGTCGGGGCTGATATCAGCATCGAGCCCGCTGCCCGATGTCGTGACGAGGCCCATCGGAACCGGCGCATTGGGGTTTTCGGCCTTCAGCTTCCCGGCGTCGCCCTTGATGCGCTCGATCAGCTTGGGATTGGTCGGACCAAGATTGGAACCGCTGGAGGCGCCGGCGTCATAGCCATTGCCGGCGGCAGAGGGCCGGCCGTGGAAATAGCGGTCGCTCGCAAAGGCCTGGCCGATCAGTTCGGAACCGACCACCTTGCCGTCCTTCTCGATCAGGCTGCCATTGGCCTGTTTCGGGAACAGCGCCTGGGCGATGCCGGTCATGCCGATGGGATAGATAAGCCCTGTCAGCACGGTGAAGAAGACGATCATGACGATCGCGGGTCTGATTTGCTTGAGCATCGGAATGATCCCTTATGCAAGACCGAGGGCCGTGACGGCCATGTCGATTATCTTGATGCCGGCGAACGGCACGACGATGCCGCCGAGGCCGTAGACGAGCAGGTTGCGGCTGAGCAGCGCCCCGGCGCCGATCGCCCGGTATTTGACGCCGCGCAGCGACAGCGGGATTAGTGCGATGATGATCAGCGCATTGAAGATGATAGCCGACAGGATGGCGCTCTGCGGCGTCCCCAGATGCATGATGTTGAGCGCCTGCAGCGGACCTGTGGTCTGGCCGGGCGCGACGTAGAACACGGCGAACATGGCCGGGATGATGGCGAAGTACTTGGCCACGTCGTTGGCGATGGAGAAGGTGGTTAGCGAGCCGCGCGTCATCAGCAGCGCCTTGCCGATCTCGACGATCTCGATCAGCTTGGTCGGATCGGAGTCCAAGTCCACCATGTTGCCTGCTTCCCGCGCGGCCACCGTGCCGGTGTTCATGGCGACGCCCACATCGGCCTGGGCAAGGGCCGGCGCATCGTTGGTGCCGTCGCCGCACATGGCGACGAGCTTGCCCTTGGCCTGCTCGTCGCGGATCAGCTTCAGCTTGTCCTCCGGCGTCGCCTGGGCAAGAAAGTCGTCGACGCCGGCTTCGGCTGCGATCGCCGCCGCCGTCATCGGGTTGTCGCCGGTGATCATCACCGTGCGGATGCCCATGCTGCGCAGCTCGGCGAAGCGCTCGCGGATGCCGCCCTTGACGATGTCCTTGAGGTGCACGATGCCGAGCAGGCGCCCGTCGCGCTCCACCGCAAGCGGCGTGCCGCCCGATTTGGCGACCTCGTCGGCGATCGCCTGCAAATCCCTGATCGTATCGCTGTTCGGGCGCGTCGCGTGGCTGGCTGATGTCGTCTGGTTGACATGGCCGAGCACGGAATCGACCGCGCCCTTGCGCACGGAGGAGCCGTCTATGTCGACGCCGCTCATGCGGGTTTGCGCGGTGAAGGGCACGAAGGTGGCGTGCAGTGTCGCCATGTCGCGAGCGCGGATGGCGTATTTCTCCTTGGCCAGCACGACGATCGAGCGGCCTTCCGGTGTTTCGTCGGCGAGCGAGGCAAGCTGCGCCGCGTCGGCCAGTTCCTGCTCGGTGACGCCCTTCACCGGCCGGAATTCGGTCGCTTGGCGGTTGCCGAGCGTGATCGTGCCGGTCTTGTCGAGCAAAAGCGTGTCGACGTCGCCGGCCGCTTCGACGGCGCGGCCGGACATGGCGAGCACATTGAAGCGCACCAGACGGTCCATGCCGGCGATGCCGATGGCCGACAAAAGCGCGCCGATAGTAGTCGGGATCAAGGTCACGAACAAAGCGACGAGCACCGTGACCGGGATATAGCCGCCCGAATAGGAAGCGAAGCTCGGGATGGTAGCGGTGGCCAGAACGAAGATCAGCGTCATGCCGACCAGCAGGATGTTGAGCGCGATCTCGTTCGGCGTCTTCTGGCGCTCGGCGCCCTCGACCAGCGAGATCATGCGGTCGAGAAAGGTGTGGCCGGCGGCGGCGGTGATGCGCACGCGGATCCAGTCGGAGAGCACCTGCGTGCCGCCGGTGACCGCGGAGCGGTCGCCGCCGGATTCGCGAATGACGGGGGCAGATTCACCCGTAATCGCCGCCTCGTTGACCGAAGCCACGCCTTCGATCACCTCGCCGTCGGAGGGGATGATGTCGCCGGCCTCGACCAGCACGGCGTCGCCCACCTTCAGGCTGGTGCCGGGCACCAGCTTGAATTTCGTCCGGTCCTCGCCGGCGAGCAGCTTGGCCTGGGTCTCGGTGCGCGCCTTGCGCAGCGAATCGGCCTGCGCCTTGCCGCGGCCTTCGGCGACGGCTTCGGCGAAGTTGGCGAACAGCACGGTGAACCACAGCCAGATGATGATCTGGATGGTGAAGCCGAGATTGCCGCCGCCGCTGGCGAGGTCCTTGATGAAAAGCACTGATGTCAGCGCTGAGACGACGGCAACGACGAACATTACCGGGTTCCTGGCCAATGTGCGTGGGTTCAGCTTTTTGAAGGCGCCGCCGATGGCGGGCCACAGGATGCCGGCATCCATGATGCTGGCTGATTTCGACTGGCTCATTTTGAAGCTCCAGCTTCGGTGTTGGTGGGCGGCACCGAGCGGTCGGATGCCGAAAGAAGATGCGGAAGCCCGTAGGCTAGCAACCACAGAACGATCATGACGCCGGCGATGCCGAGGAATGTCGACATCGTGGGGAAAGGAGGAGGCCGTTCCTCCTTTCCGTTGTCGGCGGGATGGTGATCGTTGCGATGCCTGTTGTTGAACCAGGACATTTCCGTTTCAGCCAAGAGTCTTCCGTCTCAGAATGTCTGCCCGTGGATGGCGGCCAGATGCTCGACGATCGGCCCGACGGCGAGCGCCGGGAAGAACGTCAGGCCGCCGACGATGACGATGACGCCGACCAGCAGCCCGACGAACAGCGGGCCGTCGGTCGGGAACGTGCCGGCCGAGGCGGGCACGGTCTTCTTCGCCGCCAGCGATCCGGCGATGGCCAGCGCCGGGATGATGACCAGGAAGCGGCCCATGAGCATGCCGACGCCCAGCGTGATGTTGTACCAGGGCGTGTTGCCGGTGAGGCCGCCGAAGGCCGAGCCGTTGTTCGCCGCCGCAGACGTATAGGCGTAGAGGATCTCGGAGAAGCCGTGCGGACCGCCATTGGCGATCGATGCCACGGCGCTCGGCAGGAGCACCGCGATGGCCGTGAAGACCAGCATCGCCAGCGGCAGGCACAGGATCGCCAGCATCGCCATCTTGACCTCTTTGGCCTCGATCTTCTTGCCGAGATATTCGGGCGTGCGCCCGACCATCAGGCCGGCGACGAAGACGGCGATGAGGATGAACATCAGCATTCCGTAGAAGCCGGCGCCGACGCCGCCGACGATGACTTCGCCGAGCTGCATGTTGATGAGCGGGATCATGCCGCCGAGCGCGGTGAACGAGTCATGCATGGCGTTGACCGCGCCGCAGGAAGCCGCCGTGGTGATGACCGCGAACAGCGCCGAAAGCGCGATGCCGAAGCGGGTTTCCTTGCCTTCCATGTTGCCGCCGTCGATGCCAAGCGCATGGACCAGCGGATTGCCCGCGCCTTCCGCCCAGTAACAGACGGTGACGCCGGCGATGAACAGCACGCCCATGGCGGCCAGGATTGCCCAGCCCTGGCGCTGGTTGCCGACCATGCGGCCGAAGACGTTGGTGAGTGCCGCGCCGATGGCGAAGATCGACAGCATCTGGATCAGGTTGGAGATGGCGTCCGGATTCTCGAAGGGATGCGCGGCATTGGCGTTGAAGAAGCCGCCGCCATTGGTGCCGAGCATCTTGATGGCGACCTGCGAGGCGACCGGCCCGACGGCGATGGTCTGCTGCGCGCCTTCGAGCGTGGTGGCGCCGACATAGGCTCCCAGCGTCTGCGGCATTCCGAGCCAGACATAGACCAGGGTGAGCACGACGCAGAGCGGCAAGAGCACGTAGAGCGTGGCACGGGTCATATCGACCCAGAAATTGCCGATCGACTTGCCGGAGGCGCGGGCAAAGCCGCGGATCAGAGCCATGGCGATGGCGATGCCGGTGGCCGCCGACAGGAAGTTCTGCACGGTGAGGCCGGCCATCTGCACGAGATAGGACATCGTGCTCTCGCCGCCGTAGTTCTGCCAGTTGGTGTTGGTCATGAAGCTGGCGGCGGTGTTGAAGGCGAGCCCCGGTTCGACCGCGCTCATGCCGGCCGGATTGTAGGGCAGGCCGCCTTGCAGGCGCTGCAGGAAATAGAGCGCCAGGAAGCCGGCAAGGTTGAAGAACAGCATGGCGGCGGCATAGCCCGTCCAGTGCTGCTCGTGGTCGCCGGTTCCAGCCAAGCGATAAAGACCGCGCTCGACGGGGCCGAGCACCGGCGACAGCAAGGTGCGGTCGCCGCTGAAGACGCGATGCATGTAGCCGCCCAGCGGCTTCACGAGCAAAACCAGGATCCCGCAATAGAGAAGGATCTGTATCCATCCGTTTATAGTCATGATGTGGCTTTCCATGCGCCGGTCAGAAGCGTTCCGGGCGGATGAGGGCGTATGTCAGGTAGGCGAGCAGGAACAACGTCACGCCGCCACCGAGGATGTAATCGACAAGCATGGTTCGATCCCTTCGCTCAAATTCTGTTGCAGGCTTTGACGTAAGCGAAAGACACGGCGAAAAACAAAACCCCTATCCCGAGAACAATGATGTCCATTGTGCTTGTCCTTGCTTCCATTTTTCCACTTTGCGCCCGCTCGAAGCAGCTTGGCGATTACATGAAAAACGGCCCGCCCACTTGGATTGGTGACGGCGTCCGACGTTTTTTCTCAAAGCGGAATATGGACCCGATCGCCATAAAGGTTCGAGACGGGGCAAAGCGGAAAGAAATAGGAATTTTATAAAGATTTTCGGCGGAATGAATTTGAAGTTGTGAATGCGCCCAAGCGCTCCAGTCGTAAGGGGTGGCTAGGTTGGCCGACGACGCGCCTCGTCGCCGGCAAACGCAATTTTATCCCTGCGGCTCAACGGCCTTGAGGGTCACGCCTTCTTTACGAACTCGGTTTTGAGCACCAGGCCCTTCACTTGCCTGGTACTGCATTCGATCTCACCGGGATTGCCGTTAAGGCGAATGTTCTTCACCAACGTGCCCCGCTTGATCGTCTCCGAAGTGCCTTTGACCTTGAGGTCCTTGACCAGGGTGACGGAATCGCCGTCCTTCAACTGAGCGCCGTTGCTGTCGCGCACCATTACATCGTCCGGCATGCCATCTCCTGTGATCGGGATCACCACTACCAGATCACCAGGAATTCCAAAACCGGCTCGGAGGCGGCATTTTCATGGAACGCCCAAGGATCACTCGATGCTATGCCGCGATTTCGCCCTCCTACGCTGAAGCTTCGGAGGGCATGCGGGGCAGGACCCGGAGAAAGCCAAGAGAGCGCTTGTGGAGGCCGTCAAGCTGCCTCGCTAGCCAGCGATCGCAGGAACACGCCTCCATTCCGCTTCTTCTCGCTTGTATCCTTTGATGCACACCTGAAGTGCTTCATTTCCCTTTGGAAAGAGCGCGATGGTATCTTCTTGATTATATGCCCCCAATATCCCAATGGCCGTCGTTCGCCCCACTGGCTTCCGGACGATCGTCCCTTCGAACGCATCGCCAAATCGCGTTAGCCGGACAATAACGCTGGTTTTCTCAAGATTTGGCGCTACGACTGGTTGGAATAGAGAACCCAGCCCCATGGCATTCGTGCCTAGGTCCCTAACGAACTCCCCCTGCGCAACAAAAGTGCCATCGGTCTCAGCGACAACTTCTAGAATGCCATCGGGAGTTTGCCAAATACCAACGATGGTTGCATCGGCTGGTTGAAGAGCGGCAAAGCCAAGCTGTCGAATAAAGCGTTGTTTCTTTTCTGCGCTGGTTCTGGCGGCTGATCGCTTCTTTTCTTCCTCGGCTTGAGCCTCCGCGATCGAACTGAGCACGACAACGGCATTGTTATGAGGGTTTGGCTTGGCGATTGCTTTCTGCGCTTGGCTGCGAGCCAATTCGAAGAAGCCGGCCGTTAGCAACTTGTTAGCTAGATTTCCGTCCGCAATAGTTTCGCCGTTGTCTGAGGCAGTCTCGTAAGCCGAAACGGCCAGCCCAGGCATATGAAGGTTGGAATAAGCAACTCCGAGGTTATTCCACGCCGTTGCATTGCGCTCTTGGTTCGGTATGTTCTCATAGTAGAGCATGGTCAAGTCGGCGTCCACTTGGCCGAAGCTATGCGCCAGACTGAACTTGAGGTTACTGTCGCTGGGATTCAGTTTGATACGCACCTCGTCAATTGCCTGTGTGATCTGTGATAGGCCGATTGCCTCTGCCACCCCTCTCATCGCGTAGCTAAAGGAGGCCTCAGCGTTCGGGCCATTTCTCGGGAGTGTTAGCAGTCGAGAAGTAAGCCCAAGGTAGTCAAGGCCGGCCATGGCCTTGGAGGCGGTCTCAATCAACCGGACAGCAAAGGATGTCGCTTGCCCCATATCCCCTGCACGATCGAAGGCCGCAAGATAAATCCCGATTGCCTCTTCGGCGTCCCCATAATGCTTCAGCGCATCACCCAAAATACGGTGCAGGTCCAAAACATTCGGGAACTTGGCGACCTGATCCCGAATGGCTTGCAGACTCACAGACTCTCCTTCAAGCATCCGGACATACGCCCCCCAAGCCTCCCATTTGGCCAGAGATTCGCCGGCATCATTGAGTGGACTCTTGAGGAAAGCGTCTTCCACCTTGCGCCGCCTTGCGTGGTCCTTCTGGGCTGTGGCTACCCAATAGGCAAAATTGTAATCTTGAAGCGTGGAGTGCTCATCTAGAGGGTCTGGACCAGGACCATCTGCGTTCGGTGCTGCTGTCACCTCTTTTGTATCGGATTCAACAGGGCCGACCTCAGAGGTTATTAGCCGAGAGCCTTCAATACGCATCTGTTCCAAGATCTTCCGGGCTGCCGGTCCGAGGCTGGCAAGAAGATTGTCGTCGCTGCGAGCTGGCTCATATTCAACCGGCGTAATACCGTACAGGTCAGATGGAAAATCAAGTTGTAGGCCACGAGGCTTCACAATAAAGGTTCGGGGGCGCGTAAGACGGCCAATAAATAGCCCAAGCTCAAATAGGACATTATCGCGAACGGTACTCCGAACTGCTCCACGGGTTGATGTTACGTCTTCGGGAGTAAAAAAGAAAACAGCGAAATCGACTTGTTCAAGATGCTTTTCAAGCGCCTCCAAGGGATATTTAGACGGAGGGAAGCCATCTTGGTGCCAGACAAAGGCTTCGGTCTCGTAGTCAAGCGCGTCTTGCAGAGCAGCAGCTAATCGCAGGCTTTCGGTTGATGATCCGATGAAGACCTTTGGTTTAATCTTTGGGGGCATCCATGTCGCCTTCGAGTCGCCTCCATCCACTGTAGACCATCCGCTTGGAAAACGTCATCGTCTTTGCCCAAGGAAAAATGGGGCACACATTTGAGACCCCATATCGTGAGTGCGTCGGCGACCTTTCCCCCCCGTGCCCCCTCCCGCCGCAGCGCTTGCTGACCTGTGCGAGCCTAGCGCTGACTTAGAGCCTGCCCGCTCCTAGCAGCTATAGGATCAAAGGTCTTCACCCAAGCTCATTGACGTTGACTAGCCCACATCCCCTTCGCCCACGATGAGGGAGGCCGGCGACAAGCTCCACCGGACGGCTCGTCCGATAGTCTCACATAATGATCTCACATGATCGCCAATGGGAGACCACTGTTATGACCACAAGCGCACTAGTCGGCTACGCCCGCACCTCCACAACCGACCAAAAGGCAGGCCTTGAGGCCCAGCTTCGCGACCTTGAGCAAGCGGGATGCACCAAGGTGTTTCGCGAAGAGATTTCCTCTGTGGCGGCCAATCGGCCCCAGCTTGCTGCCGTGCTTGAATGGGTGCGTGAAGGCGACATGTTGGTTGTGACCAAGCTGGACCGGCTGGCACGCGCTGTGGCCGACCTCTTGTCGATCACAGCGGCCCTGAAGGCGAAGGGGGCAGGCCTTCGCATCCTGGCGATGAACCTCGACACCGCCACTCCCACCGGAAAGCTGATGTTGAACTTGCTCGGCTCAATCGCAGAGTTCGAACGGGAGCTAATGCTTGAGAGGCAACGCGAAGGGATCGCGAGAGCTAAAGCAGAAGGCAAGTATGCTGGCAGGCAGCCCACGGCTCGGTCCCAAGCTAGCGAGGTGCTGCGCCTCAGGGCTGAGGGAAAGTCTGCGGGGGACATCGTGGCAGCGCTTGGAATCAGCCGGGCAAGTGTCTTCCGTATTCTGGCGGGCCAATCTGGAACTTAAGGTTTCGACCACAAGCCACGTTCCTCACCATTCTCGCTTAAATCCAGTACGATTCTCCTTGACGGCCTAAAGTCTTCGCAGGAGGTTCGACTCGTATTTGGGGGGATTCGTTAGATGGCGAAGCAGGCGAAAGCAAAGCAAACGACAGTCAGGCGGCCCGGGCGGACCTTTCAAGAGCGATTTCTTGAGTGCCTTACGAGGATGTCGGGTGGCGGTAAGATTGCTGTCCGAAACGCTGCACTTCGGGATGAACTGGGTTGGCTGGAACAACGCTATACGCAAACCAAAGAGCTGTTGAGGAAGCAGGGGCTAATAAAGGCTGAGCGAGGGGGGCCGGGTGGGACTATCAGTCTTGTGCACGATGCGCGGGCTAAGCCAAAAGCGCTGCAAGCATTCATTTCTTACTCGCACATTGATGACAGCATAAAAGCGGATTTGCTGAAGCACCTAACGCCTCTAAATCGTCTTGGCATTGTGGAGACATGGCACGATGGGCGAATTAAGAGTGGGGAAAAATGGGCAGACGCGATAAAAAGCAATTTAGATACAGCAGATATCATTGTCCTGTTGGTGAGTGTCGATTTCATAAACTCGGACTATTGCAATGAGATCGAGCTAAAACGCGCCATGGAAAGGGACGTTAGCGGTTCAGCAGTCGTTATCCCGGTTATCGCAAGAAATTGTCTTTGGCAGGACGAAGTGTTCGGTTCTGTTAAGGCCACGCCGACCGACGGTAAGTCGATTACGAGCTTTACGGATCGTGATGACGCTCTGACGGAAGTGGCGAAAGCTATCAAAGACAAGGCGCTTTCGATGCTGGCAGCAAGAGATCAGCTTGCCGTTCCATAGGATGTGCAACCTCTACAACATCACCACGTCGCAAGAAGCCGTCCGCCAGTGGACCCGGACCTTGCGGGACATCCTAGGCAACCTTGAGCCGTCCATTGATACCTATCCCAACCGCCCCGGCCCGGTGGTCCGCAATGCACCGGATGGGGAGCGGGAGCTCGCAAACTACTGTGGGGCATGCCTACTCCCGTAGAGCGGATGAAGGGGAAAGCGGACTACGGCACCACCAACATACGCAATCCCCAGTACGGCTATTGGCAGCAGTATGTTGGCGTCGAGGCGCGGCTCGACGCCATGCAGTATCCATAGCAGCGGCATGCCCTTACTCTCATAGAATATTCCCCGCTCGGATATCTCGGGCTGGAAGGTATTGGAGAGCTGGACCTCTAAGACGCTCTCCGGGAAGCCCTCCCAGCGGAAGCGGACATCGGGATAGCGCCCCCCCTTCCCATCGTCCCCGCCAATGTAGGTCCTATCGATTTCCACCGCCTGGAACCGGGTGTCCAGCCTCACTAGGCGAGCTAGCTCCGCGCACAGGAACTCATGGGCGGCAGACACCTGGTTGCCTTTGTATTGCGCCGCTCGGGCTTCATCGGGGGTCAGCTTAGAGCCGGGGTGCCAGGGACACCCCCCAGGCCCTCTCCCTGGCGGTGCGCGAAGTAGGGATAGCGGCGGCTCCCCTTCGGCTTCTCAGAGACATATACCGACCCTCCGCATCCAGGAAACATACAGACGGCTTTGAGGCCGTTGGAATCTCCATTATGCCCATCCGAAATCCGATTCCGTAGTGTTCGCCAGTTATCTTCCGGCATGGCGACCAGATCAGCACTAGACACGACACCGGGGGCAGGGAGGATTAATGCCCCCTTCACTGTCCGTCTTAGGTCAGGCAAATCATCTCTCAGCATTCGACTCATCCTCGTTGCGGGAATGATACCATCACCACCACAAGGTTAAGCGCATCTACACGCTTTGGGGCGCGGGCTCCTGACAGAGGGACGTAGGCACCCCACACACCCGGAACATCTTCGTCGTATCCTCCAAATCCAAGTGCCCTTCAGGAGCTAGTCTCGGGAGAGTAGCCTTAGGGGAGGCTATAAGACACTGAAATCGTCGGCTTTTTTGGAGCAAAAGAGTCTGGCGGAGAGAGCGGGATTCGAACCCGCGTTACGGTTTCCCGTAAACACACTTTCCAGGCGTGCGCCTTCAACCACTCGGCCACCTCTCCGTCCTTGCCTTTCGCGCCGGCCGGTTTCGCCGCGCGGGTTGGGGAGATGCTCTCCCTTTGGGGATGCGGAACTTCCGCACCGGGCGCCGCCAACCAGCGGACGCCCTGCCCGCACCTGAGCCGTCAAAGCAACAGGCGCGGGGCTCATCTAGTCGATCCGGCGCCGAATGCCAAGCCATAACGGCGGCCAATTCGCTTTGCCGGCCACACGGCGTTCATGGGGGCCGCCGGCACATCCATTTGGGGCTCCCGTTAACATCCGTTTGGGCTCCCGCTATTTGAATCGCTGCTTGAATGATGTGCGCAGGCATGGGCTGCGAGGCCAGCCGCGCTTGACTCCGTCCCGAGCGGCCTGTCGAGTGTCCGAAAGGCTTTGCGGGGGCATCGTCGCGATATGGCGTCAAACAGCGGAATTCCAGGCGGTACGCCGCACAATGGACAGCCGCCGGCCGAGGGAAATGTCCCGGCCGGACGGCCGGACAGCGGACTTTCCTACGTCCCGGTGGGCTGGCTCGTCATCGTCATGGCCCTGTCGGTCTATTGGCTGGCGTCGGCCTTGTGGCTGGTGGGGAGTTCAGGCCTGCCGGACACCGTTTTCTATTTCCTCTTCAGCGGGCTCGTCGCCGACGTCATCACCATCCTATGGGGACTTTACCTGCTCGGCCTCGCCTTCGGCCGTTCGGCGCGCTTCCCCAGCCACTTCATCGTCTGGCAGGCCGCCACGATCATATGGCTGCTGGCAAGTCACGCTTACGCACTTGCCGTGCCGGGCTTCGTCTTCTCCGCTAGAAGCCTGGCCATCACCGCCGCCGAGATCGCCATCGGCCTGCTTTGCATCTACCTTTTGCGCCGCGGCTCCGGCGCCGAGACCGTTTATGCCAAGCCGCGAGCCGAAGCGCCGTCGGTCTTCGTTTCCATTGTCGCCGCGCTGCTCGGCATCATCCTCGGCGCGGTCGTCGGCGCGGTGGGCGGATTCCTCGCCGGTTCGCTCATCGCCGATGTCACCGATGTGAGTTGCTTCGAGGGTGGGTGCGGCTACTTCGCCGCCTTCATCGGCCTGGCCGGGCTGGTGGTCGGCGCCATTGCCGGCGGCATTCTCGCCGTCTGGCTCGTTAACCGGCGCAAGCGCAGGCCGGCCGGCTAGGCTGCGTCGGCCGCGATTCAATTCGCGTGCCGTGATTGCGAATAGGGCCTGCGCGCTCTATTTCTCGTTCGGAATACCGCCGGAGATCCTCGGGAGGATGTCGAGGATCGGCCAGGGGAAAGGTCTTTGATGTTTCGCTTTGTCTTTCGTCTCGCGGCCATGGTCGCGCTGTCGATTTCGGTCATCATGGCGGTGCTTGACACGACACGCACGGTCGCCGCCTCGGCACTGGTGCTGACCCCGCTCAATGCAAGCTGGCTGGCCGTGTCGCCCGACACGCGCGCCGCCTTTGAAAGCTTCGTTCGCGCCAAGGCCGGCCCGCTGCTATGGGACGGCGCCATCGCCTGGGTGCTCGACCAGCCGGGCTTTGCCGTGTTCGCGGTGTTGGCCTTGCTGCTCTACGCCATCGGCTACAGGCGGCAGCGGCGCACGGGGCAATTCGCCTGAAGGGCACGGGCGTCACACCCGCCATGCTTTTCCAAAAGGTCAAAATTCCACGTGAATTTTGTTTCGGGCCGTGCCAGATTGCCGCTGAGCGGGAGGGGAATATACACTCCTGGCTGACGTCGCGCGCATGCCGGAGAACCGGGCAGGCGGGCGGGCGTAACGGAAAAAAATAACCGACAGGGTGTGGATCACATGAAACGTATCGTTCTCGGCCTTCTGGCCGCAACTGCAATGGTTCTTCCGGCTTTCGCCGCGGATGTGCAGCCGGCCATCCTTTATGATCTCGGCGGCAAGTTCGACAAATCCTTCAACGAGGCAGCCTACCATGGCGCCGAAAAGTTCAAGACAGAGACCGGCGTTCCCTATGTCGAGTTCGAGGTCTCCAACGCTTCGCAACGCGAGCAGGCGTTGCGCCGCTTCGCCGAGGACGGCCACAACCCGATCGTCATGGCCGGCTTCGCCTGGGAGGATGCGCTGAAGAAGGTCGCGACCGAATATCCTGACCTCAACTTCGCCATCATCGACGATGCCGTCGACCTGCCCAATGTCCGCTCGCTCGTGTTCAAGGAGAATGAAGGCTCCTATCTCGTCGGCATCATGGCGGCGATGGCCTCCAAAACGAAGAAGGTGAGCTTCGTCGGCGGCATGGACATTCCGCTGATCCGCAAGTTCGAATGCGGCTATGTAGGCGGCGCTAAATCGGCAGGCGCGACCGACGTCATCCAGAACATGACCGGCGACACGCCGGCCGCCTGGAACGACCCGGCCAAGGGTGGCGAGATCGCCAAGACGCAGATCGACCAGGGTTCCGACGTGGTCTATGCGGCCGCGGGCGGCACCGGCGTCGGTGTGCTGCAGGCGGCGGCTGATGCCGGCAAGCTCGGCATCGGTGTCGATTCCAACCAGAACGGCCTTCAGCCCGGCAAGGTTCTGACCTCCATGCTGAAGCGCGTCGACGTTGCCGTCTACACCGCCTTCATGGACGGCAAGAACGGCACCTTCAAGGGTGGCGTCGAAAATCTCGGCCTCAAGGAAGGCGGCGTCGACTACGCCATGGACGACAACAACAAGGCGCTGGTAACCGACGAGATGAAGGCGGCGGTCGAGAAGGCGAAGGCCGACATCATCGCCGGCAAGGTCGAGGTGCACGACTACACCACCGATAACGCCTGCCCGTATTGATCGGTAAGCACTAAGTTTCGAACCGCCGGGTGAAAGTCCGGCGGTTTGTTTTTGGGGCCGGAGGTCGGCCCGGTCGCATAGGACAGCGCCAGTGGGGGAGCGCCTGTGAGATTGTCGTGGACGTCAGGGCAGGAGCGCACCGCCCGTCGACCAAGCCCCCACGAGGTAGCCAAGGGTAAAGACCGCGATCAGCAAGATGGCGACAACCGCGCCGCGGCGGCCGCCGAGCGCGTGTACGCCGACGCCGTAGGGTTGGCGTTCCAGCTTGCGGATTGCCACCGAAGTTTTCGCCTCGTCACCGCCGGGCGGGCGCATCTGCGGCAGTTCGGCGATGCGTTGCGAGATTAGCCGCCAGCGATCGTCGCCGGAAGGTTCAGCCCGGTCGAAAATATGCATGCGCTCGGCAAGCTGGACCACGGCATCGCGAAAGGCGGGATCGATCTCCAGATCGCGCTCTGCCCGTTCGCGCTCTGCATCGTTCATCAGGCCAAGCACGTAGTCGCCGGCCCTTGCGATGCGGTCGCTGGCCATCGCTCGCGCTCCCTTCCCTACCAGTGCGGCGGTTTGGTCACCGGCACGTCCGGTGCCGCCTGTTCCTCCAGCGCCAGGAAGCGGTCGGTCAGCGCATCGAGCTTGCGCTGCATGCGTTCGATCACCTTCCACTGCTCGGCGATCTGGCCTGACAGTTCCTCGATGGTCTTGTCCTGCTCGGCGGAGCGGATCTCCAGCGTCGTCAGCCGGTCGGCGGGCATGGTCATGCGAAGTCCTCAGGCGTTGCGCCGCAGCGTCAAATCGGCTTGCCCATATTAGCGAATATGAGAGCTTCGGCCACGTTCGAAATTGACAAGCGCGCCGGGATTTGTCGAGAGTGGACGCTGCTCCGGCCAATTGGCACGGGCGGAGCGTCATGCTAGGCATTTTGACCAAGCGATAAAAAAATAAGAGTGGGACAGGCTGCATGGCGCATGCCGCGATCGAACTGGCTGCAATCGAACTGATCGGCATCAACAAGAGTTTTGGCGCCGTGCGCGCCAACCGCGACATCAACCTGGAAATCGCGCGCGGCACCATCCACGGCATCGTCGGCGAGAACGGCGCCGGTAAGTCGACGCTGATGTCGATTCTGTATGGCTTCTACCAGGCCGACAGCGGCGAGATCCGCGTCGGCGGCAAGCCGGCATCGATAAGCACGCCCAACGACGCAATCGCGCTCGGCATCGGTATGGTGCACCAGCATTTCATGCTGGTCGACAATTTCTCGGTCCTGGAGAACGTCATCCTCGGCGCCGAAAGCGACGCCTTGCTGAAGAAAAGCATCGCCAAGGCGCGTTCCGAACTGGAGCGGCTGGAGCGCGAATACGGCCTTGAGGTCGATCCCGACGCTATCATCGAGGAATTGCCGGTCGGCCTGCAGCAGCGCGTCGAGATCCTGAAGGCGCTCTATCGCGGCGCCGAGATCCTGATCCTCGACGAGCCGACGGGTGTGCTGACGCCGGCCGAGGCCGACCACCTCTTCCGCATCCTCAAGCAATTGAAGGAGCAGGGAAAGACGGTGGTGCTGATCACCCACAAATTGCGCGAGATCATGGCCATCACCGACACGGTTTCGGTGATGCGCCAGGGCACGATGGTGGCAACCAGGGAAACGAAGAAGACCACCGTCGCGGAACTGGCCGAACTGATGGTCGGGCGCCGCGTGCTCTTGCGGGTGGAGAAGGGCGAAGCGGAAGCCGGCGCGGTAAAACTCGCGGTCAAGAACCTGACGGTCAAGGATTCCCGCGGCGTCACCATGGTCGACGACATCTCCTTCGACCTGCGCGCCGGCGAGATCGTCGGCATCGCCGGTGTCGCCGGCAACGGCCAGTCCGAACTGCTCGAGGCGATCTCCGGCATCAGGCACGCCGTTTCCGGTTCGGTGATGCTCGAGGGCAAGCCCATCGATCTCACCGGTAAAGCCGATCCCGGCGAACTGCGCGACCGCGGCCTGGCCCATGTGCCTGAAGATCGCCATCATGTCGGGCTGGTGCTGGCCTTCGAGGAGAACGAGAATTCCATCCTCGGCTATCATGACGATCCCCGGTATCTGAAAGGGCCATTCCTCAACATCGATGCCATCATGGCCGATGCCAAGGACAAGATCGAGAAATACGACATCCGCCCCGGCAATCCTCGGCTGAAGACCGCCAACTTCTCCGGCGGCAACCAGCAGAAGATCGTGCTCGCGCGGGAAATCGAACAGGACCCCGGCGTTCTCATCGTCGGCCAGCCGACGCGCGGCGTCGATGTCGGCGCCATCGAATTCATCCACAAGCGCCTGATCGCCATGCGCGATCAAGGCAAGGCCGTGCTGGTCGTGTCGGTCGAGCTCGATGAGATCCGCTCGCTCTCCGACCGCATCCTGGTGATGTTTGCCGGCCGCATCGTCGGCGAGCGCGGGCCGGAGGCGAGCGAGGGCGAGCTCGGCCTGCTGATGGCGGGTGTTGAGCGCCAGGAGGCGGCGCAATGAGCACGCCCTATGCCAAATTGCCGACCTGGGCCGACTATGGGCTGATCCCGCTGATCAATCTGTCGGTGGCCTTCATCGTCGCCGGCTTCGTCGTGCTTCTGGTCGGCGAGAACCCGTTCCGTGCCGCCGTCATCCTGGTCGAGGGCGCCTTCGGCAAGGGAACAGGCATCGCCTTCACCCTCTTCTATGCCACCACCTTCATCTTCACCGGGCTTTCGGTGGCGGTGGCAGCGCATTGCGGCCTGTTCAACATCGGCACCGAGGGGCAGGCCTACATCGCCGGCCTCGGCATCGCCATCGTCTGTCTTTCCTTCGACAGCGTGCTGCCATGGTGGCTGACATTTCCGCTGGCCATCGTGGCTTCGGCGGCCGTGGGCGCCTTGTGGGCGCTGATCCCGGCATATCTGCAGGCCAGGCGCGGCTCGCACATCGTCATCACCACCATCATGTTCAACTTCATCGCTGCTTCGATCATGGTCTACCTGCTGGTCGGCCCGTTGAAACCGGCAGCCTCGCAGGCGCCGCAGACGCGCAACTTCCTGGCGGGCGCGGAATTGCCGAAGCTCAACTGGGTCATCGAGCTGTTCGGCGCCAAGATCCGCTCGGCGCCGCTCAACGTCACCTTCCTGCTCGCGCTGCTCATGGCCTTCCTGGTCTGGCTGCTGATCTGGCGCACCAGGCTCGGCTATGAGATGCGCACGTACGGCCACAGCCCGAAGGCGGCGCGCTATGCCGGCATTTCGGAAACCCGCATCATCATCACCGCCATGATGATCTCGGGCGCGCTCGCCGGCATGATGGCGCTCAATCCGGTGATGGGCGACCAGCATAATGTCGCGATCGACTTCGTCAGCGGCGCCGGTTTCGTCGGCATCGCCGTGGCGCTGATGGGTCGCCTGCACCCTGTCGGCATCGTGCTGGCGGCCATCCTGTTCGGCATGCTCTACCAGGGCGGCGCCGAACTCGCCTTCGAGATGCCTGCGATCAGCCGTGACATGATCGTGATCATTCAAGGGTTGGTCATCCTGTTCGCCGGTGCTCTCGAACACATGTTCAGGCCTTACATCCAGGCGCTGTTCGCCTCGCTCAGCCCGAGGTCGGTCGGCATGGAAGCGGTCAAGGGAAAAGGCGCCTGAATGGACACCTTCAACGCCATCGTCCAGACGCTGGACTCCACCATCCGCCTCTCGGTGCCGCTGCTGCTAGCCTGCCTGGCCGGCCTCTATTCGGAACGCGCCGGCATCTTCGACATCGGCCTCGAAGGCAAGATGCTGGTCGGCGCCTTCGCCGGTGCGGCGGCCGCGTCGGTTTTCCATTCGGCCTTTCTCGGACTGGGCATGGCGATCCTGATCTCGGTCGCGTTCGCCATGATCCACGGCTTTGCCTCGATCACCCACCGCGGCAACCAGATCGTTTCCGGCGTGGCGATCAACTTCATCGCCGCCGGCTCGACCATCATCCTCGGCCAGGCCTGGTTCCAGCAAGGCGGGCGCACGCCGGCTCTGGAACCAGCCGAGCGGTTCGAGGCGATCACATGGCCCGGCGCCGAGACGCTCCGCGACGTGCCGTTTCTCGGGCCGATCTATTCGGAACTGCTGTCGGGCCACTCGATATTGGTCTATCTCGCCTTCGCGATGGTGCCGTTCACCTGGTGGGTGCTGTTTCGCACGCGCTTCGGCCTCAGGCTGCGCGCGGTCGGCGAAAACCCGGCCGCGGTGGACACCGCCGGCATCTCGGTCGCCTGGCTGCGCTACAGGGCGCTGATTTGCACCGGCATCCTGACCGGCGTCGCCGGCGCCTATCTGTCGATGGTGCAGAATGGCGGCTTCGTGAAGGACATGACGGCCGGCAAGGGCTACATCGCGCTGGCCGCATTGATCTTTGCCAAGTGGAAGCCGGTCAACGCCATGTTCGCCTGCCTGCTGTTCGGCTTCCTCGACGCCCTGTCGATCCGCCTGCAAGGCTCGCCGCTGCCGCTCATCGGCAAGGTGCCGGTGCAGTTCATGCAGGCCCTGCCCTATATTCTCACCGTCATCCTGCTCGCCGGTTTCATCGGCAAGGCGATCCCGCCGCGCGCCGGCGGCGTGCCTTATGTCAAGGAACGCTGAGCATCGAGGGCGCGGCCTGGCGCAAAAGAAGCGCCGGCTTTTGAACAAGATCATCGGAGAGAACACTGAAATGTCGCATGAATTGTTCGAAGCGGCGAAGGCAGCCATGGCCAAGGCCTATGCCCCCTATTCGAAATTTCCGGTCGGTGCGGCACTACGCACCGAGGACGGGCGCGTCTTCACAGGCGCCAACATCGAGGTCGCCTCCTATCCGGAAGGCTGGTGCGCCGAGACGACGGCGCTCGGCCATTACATCATGGGCGGCGGCGGCAAGATCGTGGAGATCGCCGTCATTGCCGAGCGCATGGCCAAATGCTCGCCTTGCGGCGGCTGCCGGCAGCGGCTGGCCGAATTCTGCCGTCCGGAAACGAAACTCTATCTCTGCGACAATGCGGGCGTCGCCGAGACCGTGACCATGGGCGACATGCTGCCTTACGGCTTTCGTGGCGACATGCTGAAATGAAGGAAGCGCTCGACCATCTGATCGAACGGCTGGATGGCCTGGCGCCGACCACGGCGCTGGTGCTGGGTTCTGGCCTGGGTGGGCTGGTCAGCCAGGTCGAGAACCCGATCCGTGTTTCCTATGCCGATCTGCCCGGCTTTCCCAGAAGCGGCGTTTCCGGCCATGCCGGAGAGGTGATGGCCGGACTGTTTGCCGGCACGCCGGTGCTGATGCTGTCGGGCCGCGCCCACTATTACGAGCACGGCAACGCGGCGGCGATGCGGCCTGTGCTGGAGGTGCTTGCCGGCACTGGCATCACCAAGCTGATCCTCACCAATGCCGCCGGCTCGGTCGATCCGGAGATGGGGCCGGGTTCGGTCATGCTGATATCGGACCACATCAATTTCTCCGGCACCAACCCGCTGATCGGCGAGCCGAGCGACCGCCGTTTCGTCGGACTGACCGAAGCCTACGATGCGGGCATCCGCAAGGCGATCGAACAGGCGGCGAAGGCGACCGGCACGGCGCTGCACAAGGGCGTCTACATGTGGTTCTCCGGTCCGTGCTTCGAAACGCCGGCCGAGATCCGCATGGCGCGCATCATGGGCGCCAACGCCGTCGGCATGTCGACCGTACCGGAAGTCATCCTTGCCCGTTTCCTTGGCCTGCGCGTCGCCGCCTGCTCGATCATCACCAACCTTGCCGCCGGCATGACCGGAGCCGAGCTTTCGCACCAGGAGACCAAGGATATGGCTCCGGTCGGCGGCGCGCGGCTGGCGACGATCCTGAAGCGTGTGTTCCGCGACGGGCTGTTGGACTGATGCTTCCGCAGGAAATCATCCGCCACAAGCGTGACGGCCACAGGCTGCCGGCGCGCGAAATCGCCGACTTCATCGCCGGCGTAACCGACGGCGCCGTCACCGACGGCCAGGTCGCGGCTTTCGCCATGGCGGTGTTCTTCAACGGCATGAGCCGCGACGAGGCCGTGGCGCTGACACTGGCCATGCGCGATTCCGGCGACGTGCTCGACTGGTCGGACCTGCCCGGCCCGGTCACGGACAAACATTCGACGGGCGGCGTCGGCGACAACGTCTCGCTGATGCTGGCGCCGATCGTCGCTGCCTGTGGCGCTTATGTGCCGATGATATCGGGCCGTGGCCTCGGCCACACCGGCGGCACGCTGGACAAGATGGATTCCATCCCCGGCTATGCCAGCCAGCCCGACATCGCGCTGTTTCGCAGGGCGGTGCTGGAAACCGGCTGCGCCATCATCGGCCAGACCGCGGACCTCGCGCCGGCCGACCGCAGGCTCTATGCCATCCGTGACGTGACCGGAACCGTGGAGTCGGTGCCGCTGATCACCGCCTCCATCCTGTCGAAGAAACTGGCGGCGGGCCTGGGCTCGCTGGTGCTCGACGTCAAGGTCGGCAATGGCGCCTTCATGGAGAAGTCGCGCGACGCGACGGCGCTCGCCAACAGCCTGGTCGAAGTCGCCAGCGGCGCCGGACTGAAAGTTTCGGCGCTGATCACCGGCATGAACGAACCGCTGGCCTCGGCTGCCGGCAATGCGGTCGAGGTGCGCAACGCCGTCGATTTCCTGACCGGCCGCCTTCGCGACCGGCGCCTGGAGGATGTGACACTGGCGCTCGCCGCCGAAATGCTGCAGGCGGCTGGTCTGGTGCCGTCCAACCAGGACGGCATGCGGCGCGCCACCGAAACGCTTGCCAGCGGCCGCGCCGCCGCCACCTTCGCGCGCATGGTGACGGTGCTCGGCGGACCTGCCGATTTCATCGACAAGCCGGAACGATATTTGCCCGTTGCGCCAACGGAACACGCGGTGAGAGCGACCGCGGACGGCTTCGTCACCGGCATTGCCACGCGCGATATCGGCCTTGCCGTGGTCGGGCTGGGCGGCGGCCGCACCCGGCCCGACGACAAGGTCGACCCTGCGGTCGGCATCACCAGGCTGTTGCCGGTCGGCGCCGAGGTTCGAGCTGGCGAGCCGCTGGCGCTGGTCCATGCCCGCTCGGTGTCCGACGCCGAAGCCGCGGCGGCAACGGTGCTTTCGGCCTATGCGATCGGCGCTTCCAAGCCGCCTGCCGACAAATCGGTCATCCGGCGCATCCTGCCGCGTGGCTAAAGCAATTCCAGGAAAGTGCGTACAGCTCCGACCGGCCGTGTCCGCTCATTGGACAAGAAGCAGCGTGCCGTTTTCGGCCTGATATTTGCCCAGCCGATTGAGAAAGCTCATGCCGATCAAATTGGTGCGCAGCGCCTTGTCGTCGAGCACGATGGCCTGCACGTCGTTGACGGTGATGCTGCCGATCTGCAAGCGGTCGATCATCACCACCGCCGCGTTGATCGTGCCGTTGGCCGTATTGACCTCATGACTGAAATCCGACGGGTTCAGCGACAATCCGATCCTGCGCGCCGTCGAGGTGTTGACGGCGACCAGTGTCGCTCCGGTATCGATCATGCCGTCGATCTGGCGTCCGTTGAGCTTGAAGGCCGACGAGAAATGCCCTCGCGCGTCGGCCGTGACGACAACCTTGCGGCCCATCGGCAACGGCGCCACCGGCTTGTCGGGAGCCGCTGCCAGGGCGACCTCCGGACGGGCGTCGCCCGCCGGCTTGGCTGTCATCGCTTTTTTCAGCAGGCTTTCGAACATCTGCGGATTCGACTGATAGACAATCGGGATGGAAGCCGATGTACCGGCAAAGACGCTGAGGATAAGTAGCTTGCGCAGCATGGATCGGCCCCGGCGCATGACCCCGAAAATCGGGTTCGATTTTCGGGGGGATCACGCGCAAATCAAAGTGCTGCGGCGTCCGACAGGACGCGCGGCGCTGTCGTGAAGGCCAACCCTTAACACCGGGATGGTGTTTGCCGTTTTAACGCCGCTCGAAACCGCTTCGTTGCGTAAACTTTCGGTAAATCACTTTGTCCCGTACATGCGGTCGCCGGCGTCGCCGAGGCCGGGCATGATGTAGCCCTTCTCGTTGAGCTGGCGATCGATGGAAGCCGTGAAGACGGGAACGTCGGGATGTGCCTTGGTGAAGCGCTCGATGCCTTCGGGCGCCGCTAGCAGGCACAGAAAGCGGATGTTGGTGGCGCCGCGCCCCTTCAACTTGTCGATCGCCGCGATCGCGGAATTGGCGGTGGCCAGCATCGGATCGACGACGATGACCAGCCGGTCGGCGAGGTCGCTCGGCGCCTTGAAGAAATATTCGACCGCTTCCAGCGTCTCATGGTCGCGATAGAGGCCGATATGGGCGACGCGGGCCGCCGGCACCAGGTCCAGCAGGCCTTCGAGCAAGCCGTTGCCGGCGCGCAGCACGGAGGCGAATACCAGCTTCTTGCCTTCCAGCGTCGGCGCCTCCATCCTTTCGATCGGCGTTTCGATGGTCGTCGTCGTGAGTTCGAGATTGCGCGTCACCTCATAGCCGAGCAGCAACGAGATTTCGCGCAGCAGCCGCCGGAAACCGGCCGTCGAGGTCTCCTTCTTGCGCATGATGCTCAGCTTGTGCTGGACAAGCGGGTGGTCGACGACGGTGACGCCCTTCATGATGTGCTCCGACGTGGTTCGTGGTGAGTAGCCAATAGTGAGTAGTGAATAGTGAGCCGATTTGCGAGTCCCGATGCGCGCTCGGCCAACTTGCTCACTGCTGACCAGTCACCTGGCCTTCGCATCCAGCCGGCTGAGCAGCGTCGCCTTGGTCTTCCTGTCGACGAAAGCGGCCTCGATGGCCGTTCGGGTGACGGCGGCCAGCGCCTTCTCGTTCATCGAGAAATATTCCGCCGCGATGTCGTATTCGCGTTTCAGCGAGGTCCAGAAATAGGGCGGGTCATCCGAGTTGAGCGTGACCTTGCAGCCGGCCGCGAGCAGCGCGGGGAATGGATGAGCGGCGAAACTGTCGAACAGTTTCAGCGCAATGTTGGAGCCGGGACAGCATTCCAGCACCACCCCCTCCTCGGCGATGCGCCGGACAAGATCGGGGTTCTCGATTGCGCGCACGCCATGGCCGATGCGCGACGGGCGGATGTGGTCGAGCGCCGCCTGGACCGTCTCCCATCCCGTCAGTTCGCCGGCATGGACGGTAATGCCGAGCCCGGCTTCGCGGGCGATTTCGAAAGCCCTGACATAGTCCTCCAAGTCGCCGACCCTCTCGTCGCCGGCGACACCGAAGCCGGTTACCAGCGGATGTCCGCAGCGCGCGGCGAAGCGCGCTGCCTGCTCGATGGACTCGACGCCGGCATGGCGCACGCCGGTGACGATCATGCGGCCCTCGATGCCGGTCTTGGCCTTGGCGCGGGCCATGCCTTCGCCGAGCGCGTCAGTATAGGCCTTGGGCGACAGGCCCGCCTTCGTGGCATGTTCCGGCGAGGTGAAGACCTCTGAGTAGATGGCGCCGTCACGAGCCAGGCTGGTCAGATAATGGTCAGCCAGCCGCGCATAGTCTTCCTCGGTCCGAAACAGGTCGGAGGAGAAATCATAGGCGGCGAGAAAGGAGGTGAAATCGTGCCAGACGAAAGAGCCGTTCTGGATATAGGGCGAGGTGTCCTTGCCGTATTTCTGCGCCTGGCGGATGACGAGTTCCGGTGCCGCTGCCCCTTCGATGTGGCAGTGCAGTTCCGCTTTCAAAGGCATTCAAACATCCCGTCGGTCAGTCCAGGTCTCGAAACCCGCCACCTGGAAGCGCGGCTGAACACCGCGCCTTAAACAATAGCGCCCGCACCATCGATCGGCTATGGTCCCGCCGGTTTTATGACGGATCAAAAAAATGTCAGTTGAGAGAACCACGGCCGCCGGCGGCATGGAAACCTCCTATGGTTTCAAGCGTGTAGGGGCAGGCGACAAGCAGCCCCTGGTCAACGATGTTTTCCACAAGGTCGCCAACCGCTACGATCTGATGAACGACCTGATGTCGGGCGGCCTGCACCGGCTGTGGAAGGATGCCATGGTAACCTGGCTCAATCCGCCGAAGCGGCCGGGCTGGCGCGTGCTCGATGTCGCCGGCGGCACCGGCGACATCGCCTTTCGCATCGTCGATGCCAGCCATGGGCATGCTCATGCCACCGTGCTCGACATCAACGGCTCGATGCTCGCCGTCGGTCGCGACAGGGCGCAAAAGAAAGGTATGTCCGGCAACACCGACTTCGTCGAAGCCAATGCCGAGGAACTCCCCTTCGCGGACGCCACCTTCGACGCCTACACCATCGCTTTCGGCATCCGCAACGTGCCCAGGATCGACGTCGCGCTCAGCGAAGCATTCCGCGTGCTGAAGCCCGGCGGGCGGTTCCTGTGCCTGGAATTTTCCGAGGTCGAGATGCCGTTGCTCGACAAGGTCTACGAGGCCTGGTCGTTCAAGGCCATTCCGAAGATCGGCAAGGCCGTCACCGGCGACGGCGAGCCTTATTCCTATCTCGTCGAGTCGATCGCGAAATTCCCCAACCAGGCGAATTTTGCTTCCATGATAACCCGCGCGGGCTTCGATCGGGTCTCGTTCCGCAACTATTCCGGCGGCATCGCCGCGCTTCATTCGGGCTGGAAGCTTTGAGGCAGGCCCGGGCATGAGCACCGTCAGCGCTGGATTTCGGCTCATGCGGGCCGGCTGGGTGCTTGTGCGCGAGGGCGTCGTCGCCGCTTTGCCTGGCGAGGAACTGTCCGGCCTGCCGAAATTGGGCTGGCGGCTGGCGCGGCTGTTTACCCGCCGCCGCGCACTCGCCTATGAGCGCAGCGACCGGCTGGCCAAGGCGGTGGTCCGGCTTGGGCCCTCCTATGTCAAGCTTGGCCAGTTTCTGGCGACACGACCCGATGTCGTCGGCAACGACATGGCGCTCGATCTCGCCATGCTGCAGGACAAGATGCACACCTTCCCGACGGCCGAGGCGGTGGCGGCCATCGAGGGCTCGCTCGGGCGCAAGCTCGGCGACCTCTACACGCAGTTCGGCGACCCGGTCGCCGCGGCCTCCATCGCCCAGGTTCATGCCGCTGAAACGGTCGATGGCGGCGTCGCCAGGAAGGTAGCGGTCAAGGTGATCCGGCCGGGCGTGCGCCGCCGCTTCTTCCAGGATCTCGAAAGCTATTTCCTCGCCGCCCGCCTGCAGGAGAAATACATCCCCTCCTCACGCCGGCTGCGGCCCGTGGAGGTGACCGAGACGCTGGCGCAGACCACCAAGATCGAGATGGACCTGCGCCTCGAGGCGGCCGCGCTTTCGGAACTTGGTCAAGGCACCAGGGAGGATCCGGGCTTTCGCGTCCCTTCCGTCGACTGGGAGCGCACCGGCCGCGACGTGCTGACCATGGAGTGGGTCGACGGCATCAAGATGAACGACATCGCCGGACTCGCCGCCGCGGGACACGATCTGAGGGCGATCGCGGCCAACCTGATCCAGTCGTTCTTGCGTCATACGCTGCGCGACGGCTTCTTCCACGCAGACATGCATCCGGGCAACCTGTTCGTCGAGGCTGATGGCACGATCGTCGCCGTCGATCTCGGCATTGCCGGCAGGCTCGGCAAGAAGGAGCGCCGGTTCCTCGCCGAAATCCTCTACGGCTTCATCACGCGCGACTATCTGCGCGTCGCCGAGGTTCATTTCGAGGCCGGCTACGTGCCGCGCCAGCACAATGTCGCGGCCTTCGCCCAGGCGATCCGTGCCATCGGCGAGCCGATCCATGGCCAGCCGGCCGAGACCATTTCCATGGCCAAGCTTCTGACGCTGCTGTTCGAGGTGACCGAACTCTTCGATATGGCGACGCGGCCCGAACTGATCCTCCTGCAGAAAACCATGGTGGTGGTCGAGGGCGTGGCGCGCACGCTCGATCCGGCCTTCAACATGTGGAAGACCGCCGAACCTGTGGTCAGCGGCTGGATATCAGGAAATCTCGGGCCGAGCGGCCTGCTGGCCGACGCCCGCGACGGCGGCAAGGCAATGCTGACGCTGATCCGCCAAGCCCCCGAGTTGGCAGCGCGAACCGAGCGGCTGTCGCGCGAGATCGACCTCATGGCCGAGCATGGCCTGCGCTTCGACGAGGCGACGGCCCGCGCCATCGGCAAGGCCGAAGCACGCTATACCCGCTCCGGCCGCCTGGCGCTGTGGGTGATCGCGCTGACGTTGGTCTACATCGCCTGGAAGCTGCTCTGAGCGATCTGCATGCAATGACAGCACTGCTGTCATTGCATGCAGATCGCTTCGGAACTATATGGAGGGTAAGGAGCAAAATATGAGCACCATTACCATTCGCAATCTCGACGCCGGCGTGAAGCAGAAATTGCGTGAGCGGGCTGCCGTGAAGGGGGTCTCAATGGAAGAGGAAGCGCGTAGCGCTCTCGCCAGGAGTGTCCTTTCGGACGACTCGGATCAAGGCGCTCGGGGAGAGTCCCTTTATGCTGCTATTCGTAGGCTGGTTGAGCCGCATGGTGGTTTCGATATCGACTTGCCGGAGCGCGGCCCAGCGCGCGAGCCACCGAAATTCGACTGACATGTTCGTGCTGGATACGAATGTTGTTTCGGAAACTTTCAAGCCATTGCCTGATGCAGGAGTGGCTGCCTGGATGGATAGCCCGTCCGCGATCCGCTCCTATATCACTGCGATGACCAAAGCAGAGCTGCTCCTGGGGCTTGCGTACATGCCAGATGGAAAACGCAAAGCTGCACTGGGCAGTGTCATCGGGGCCTTTTTCACCACATGGCTCAAGACCCCGGTGCTCGCGTTCGGTGACCGCGAGGCAGAAGCATATGCGGAGATTGTTTCAAGGAGACGGTTTCTGGGACGTCCTATCCGCGAATTTGACGCTCAGATCGCTTCGGTCGCCAGGTCGCGGGGCTTTGCGGTCGTAACGCGAAACGTTGCCGACTTTGCCGATTGCGGCGTCAACATAGTCAATCCTTGGGAAGCCACATGAGCCTCTCCAACAGACGCGTCCTGCTCATCATCGGCGGCGGCATCGCCGCCTACAAGGCACTCGACCTGATCCGCCGTCTGCGTGAAAGGGGTGCGGCGGTGCGCGTGGTCATGACGTCGGCTGCGCGGGAATTCGTCACCACGCTGTCGGCCGGCGCGCTCTCGGCAGACCATGTCTTCACCGATCTGTTCGATCGCAACGACGAGCACGATGTCGGCCACATCAGGTTGTCGCGCGAGGCCGATCTGCTGGTGGTGGCGCCCGCCACCGCCGACCTGATGGCAAAGCTTGCCAACGGCCATGCCGATGATCTTGCCTCCACGGTGCTCCTGGCCACCGACAAGCCGGTGCTCATGGCGCCGGCCATGAACCCCAGAATGTGGGCGCATCCGGCGACGCGGCGCAACCGTGCGGCGCTGCACAAGGATGGCATCACCTTCGTTGGCCCCGCCAAAGGCGAGATGGCCGAGAGCAACGAAGCCGGCGAAGGCCGCATGGCCGAGCCGCTGGAGATCGTCGCCGCCATCGAAGCGCTGCTCGATACCGGCCCGAAGCCGCTGGCCGGCAAGAAGATCATCGTCACATCGGGCCCGACGCACGAGCCGATCGACCCGGTGCGCTACATCGCCAACCGCTCGTCCGGCAAGCAGGGCCATGCCATAGCGGCGGCACTTGCGAGGCTTGGCGCCGACGTGAGGCTGGTCTCCGGGCCCGTCAGCATCGCCGATCCGGTCGGCGTGAAAACCATCCATGTCGAGCAGGCGCAGGAGATGCGGGATGCCGTGGAACAGCTTCTGCCCGCCGATGCGGCGGTGTTCGTTGCCGCCGTCGCCGATTGGCGCACCGAGAACTCAGCCGGCGAGAAGATCAAGAAGGCGCCGGGCGAAGGCCCGCCGGTGCTACGCATGGTCGAAAACCCCGACATCCTTGCGGGCGTCGGGCATCACAGGCAGCGGCCGGCGCTGGTGGTCGGCTTCGCCGCCGAGACGCAGGACCTCTTGCGCAACGCCGAAGCCAAGCTGAGGAAGAAGGGCGCCGATTTCATTGTCGCCAACGACGTCTCGCGCGAAAGCGGCATCGGTCCATCCGGTGTGATGGGCGGCGACCGCAACCGGGTTCGCATCGTCTCGAAGACCGGCGCCGAGGAATGGCCCGAGATGAGCAAGGACGAAGTGGCGGCCCGGCTCGCCACCCTGATCGCAGAACGGCTAAAAACGACCGTAGCGTGACGAGCTGGACCGTCGGAATTCCTAAGACAAAGGCTTAGCGGGATTCTGTGGAACGCTGAACCGCTAGTCGGCAAGAAGCTCCGCAGTCCGTGCGAGCGCACTGCCGAAGCCGTTGAGCGGAATGGAGAAGCTGACCGCTTGCCCCGTATCCGCTGCGAAGGCATCGATCTTCAAGGTGGTGCCCCCCTTGAGCATTGGGATTGCGTTGGCATCGAACGCCACCGGCACCAGACAGCCGACGGGCTGGCAGGTGTTGAACTGCAAGCTGCCGTCCAGCTTCTGGTCGTCGATCGTCAGGCTGACGCCCTTGGCGAGCGCCAGACCGAACGGCAAGGCGAGCGTGCCGGTCGCGTCTTCGCCCGTCTTGCTCGACAGCTCTATCGCCAGCAGACGCTGGTTGCTTTGCTTATTGAACTGCTGGTGCGACAGGCTGCATACCTTGGCCGCGCCCGATACCTGGCAGTTGACCGTCCAGTCGCCATGGGTTTCGGACAGGGCCGATGCACCGCCGGGCAGCTGCGGCGGGTTGACGGCATTGGCGGCGGGCGCCGCTGCCGCGCCTTTTGTCTGTGCCGCCGCGGCCGGCAGACCGGCGATGCAGGCAGCCCCCAGCAACGCCATCAGATACGCATGCTTCCTCATAAGGACCCCTTTTGCCTGGCTCCATCCTGAGCCAGCTGGAAGCTGACCTTGAGGGACGCACTGTCGGCGTTCTGTTTGACCGTTTCCCCGAAGGCGCCGTTACATCCCGACGGACATGCCGACGCCGTTGACGCCATGGATTCGAGGCCGGCGTCAACCCGATAGAGCGGCGAATCGATCGCCTCCGTCAAGTGCGATGCGGGCGGCGGGGCAGATTCTCCTCCGCCGCGAAGGGGGCGCGATCACGCGATTTCCTGTTAATCGGCACTCTGGCGTGGCACGAGGGGACAAACGCACTATATGTAGGGTGAAATTTTGTTGTGCGGGAATGAGCAGATGTTGGCGCTTCGGCCATCGACGGTTTTCATAACGGCGGCATTGTCAGCCGCGACGCTGGCGGGCATTTGCCTGCCTGCTTCCGCGCAGGTGCTCATTCCCTCCGTCGACAACAACGCCCTGATCCAGCAGAACGATCTGCAGGCCTTGCAAAACCGTGTCCAGCGGCAGCAGTTTCAGCAACAGCAGCAACAGAATCGGGCTCAGGACCGGGTGATCGTGCAACAGCCGCCACCCATTGTGCCGCGGGTCAGGCCAAACTGCCAGACGCAGATAATCGGCAACACCGCCGTAAGCACCTGCCGCTGAGGCGGGCTTCCCTTTTATTTAGCCGACTTACATGGTAGGGGCGTTCCGGTGCCCCTGCGGCAGTTTGGGTTTTGCAACGACACCGCGTCACGGTATGGGCACTGCACCGACTGGATTTTACGAATGGCAGCCACCAAGAAAAAGGCCGTGCGCAAGGCCAAGAAGGGCGAGACGATCCGCCAGGTCGCGGCTATCCCTTTTCGGCTGGACCAGCGCGGCGACATCGAGGTGATGCTGGTCACCTCGCGCACCACCAGGCGCTTCATCGTACCCAAGGGCTGGCCGATGAAAGGCAAGAGCGGACGCAAGGCGGCCACCATCGAGGCGCAGGAAGAAGCCGGCGTACTCGGCAAGACCCTGAAGCAGCCGGCGGGCACCTATTCCTATTGGAAGCGGTTGGCCAACCGTTTCGTCCGCGTCGATGTCATCGTCTATCTGTTGGAAGTAACGCAAGAGCTTGCCGACTGGCAAGAAGCCAAACGGCGGCAACGGGCCTGGCTGGCGCCGGCGGATGCGGCCATGCTCATCGACGAACCCGAACTTTCGACGCTGGTAAGGACCTTGAAGCTTCCCCAGCCCGCATAAATCGGCCCCGCGTAAGGGCCTCACGCCCCGGCGCCGTCCTCTTCGGGGAGCGATCGCACCGGCGTACCGGTATAGGCCCATAGCCATTCGCGTGGCAGCGGACCCTTGTTCCGCTCGGCTTGCTGCGATTGTTCCCAGGCATGCGCCAGAATGCCGACCGAGCGCGACAGCACGAAAAGCCCTCGCGTCAGCGGTGGCGGAAAGCCGAGCTCGCCGTAAATGACGGCGGTCGCGCCATCGATGTTGAGCGGTATCTTTTTGCCCTTGCGTCGCGCGACCTCCGCCTCGATCGCCTCGGCGATGTCGGCGAAGCGGCCATTGATCACGCCACGCGCGGCAAACTCCCGAGTCAGTTCCATAAGGCGCGGCGCGCGCGGGTCGACCGGATGGAAGCGATGGCCCAGCCCCGGCACGTAGCCCTTTTCCCCGGCAAAGAACCGGTCAAGCCGCCCCGAGACAGCCTCTTTCAGCGTCGTGCCGCCATCGAGCGCCGCGGCAATGTCGCCATAGAAGGCAAGCGCCTGCTCGCCGGCGCCGCCATGCACGTCGCCAAGCACGTTGATGGCCGAAGCCATGGCGCTGTTGATGCCGATACCGCAGGTCGCCGCCATGCGGGCGATGGCGATCGACGGCGCCTGCGGCCCGTGGTCGACTGCGGCGCCCAGCGCGATGCCGAGCAGCGCGGCCTCTTCCTCGCTGGGCAATTCGCCGCGCAGCATCAGCCAGATGACAGCCGGAAAGCTGACGCGGCCGATCAGGTCCTGGATTTCATAGCCGCGCAGCCGGATGACGCCCGGCCGCATTTCGATAATGCCAGTCTGCCACCACTCCTCGCCGCGCTCGCGGCCGGTTTTCTCGTCCGTCCCGCTCATGTCAGTGCCTTTGCCTTGGCTCGCGGCGACAGGCCGGCGAACACCTCGTCCATATGCTCGCCCAGAGCCGGCGGCGGTAGCGTCGGCAAGGGCGCGGCACCATCGACCGTGAAGCCGCCGCGCAGAACCGTCAGCGGCCTCTCCATGTCAGCCACGCCGTCGAAATCCCTGGTCATCTGGCGCTCGAGCACCTGCGGTTCGGCCAGCACCTGCGGGATCGTCAGCACCCTGCCCGCCGGCACCCCGGCGCGGTTCAGTTTTTCTTCCCACGCAGCCGCCGGGCCATTCGCCAGCGCTTCCTCGATCTCGATCTTCAGCGCCGCACGGTTCCTCTTGCGCGTCTCGCGCTCGGCAAAGCGCGGATCCGACGCCAGCTCCGACCGTTCGATAAGCCGGCAAAGGGTCACGAACTGCTCCTGCTTGTTGGCGGCGATGTTGAGCAGGCCGTCGCCGGTGCGGAAGGCGCCCGACGGTGCCGCCGTCATGTTCTCATTGCCCATCGGCTTGGGATCAACCCCGGCCGTCAGATAATTGGAAACCGGCCAGCCAAGCGCCGACAGCGTACATTCAAGCATCGACACGTCGAGGAAGGCACCCTCGCCGCTCGTCTTCTGCCTCACCAGCGCCGAGACGATGGCGAAGGCCCCGACCAATCCGCCCAGCGTGTCGGCGACGGGATAGCCGACCCGCAAGGGTGCTGTCTCCGGCGTGCCGGTGATGCTCATAATGCCGGAAAGGCCCTGGATGATCTGGTCATAGGCCGGATTGTCGCGCATCGGCCCGGTCTGACCGAAGCCTGATATCGCGCAGTAGACAAGGCTGGGGCGGACCGCCTTCAGCGCCTCGTAACCGAGGCCAAGCCGGTCCATGACGCCGGGGCGGAAGTTTTCCACCAGCGCATCGGCGCTGGCAACCAGGTCCAGGAAGCGTTCGCGCTCGGCTTCCTTCTTGAGATCGAGCACTACGGAGCGTTTGCCGGCATTCTGCGCCAGGAACGAAGCGCCCATGCCGGCCTGGTTGAGTTCCGGGGAACCGCCGAGCTGGCGCGCCAGGTCGCCGCCTTGCGGCGCCTCGACCTTGATCACGTCGGCGCCGAGCAGCGCCAACTGGTAGGCGCAATAGGGCCCGGCCAAGACGTTGGTCAGGTCGAGCACGCGAATACCGGAAAGCAGGTCTGTCATGTCACTTCAAATCGATCAGGCATCGCCCGGCACATGCTCCGGCCCGCGCAACCGGCGGCGTTCGATGTAGGCCCAGATATGCGGCCCGACCAGGCCGATGAAGGCCAGCGTCAGCAGGGTCAGCGACAGCGGGTGCTTGTAGAACACCGACCAGTCGCCGTTCGAGATCGTCATGGCACGGCGGAACTGGGTTTCGGCGAGCGGTCCCAGGATCATGCCGATGATGACGGGCGCGGTCGGGAAATCGAAGCGCCGCATCAGGAAGCCGGCCGCACCGAGGAGATAGAGGATGGCGAGGTCGATCGGCGACTGCGAGATGCCGTAGGTGCCGACGGTGGCGAAAACCAGGATGCCGGCATAGAGCTGCGGCGCCGGGATCTTCAGCAGCCGCACCCAAAGCCCGATCAGCGGCAGGTTGAGGATGACGAGAATGACGTTGGCGATGAACAGGCTGGCGATCAGTCCCCAGACCAGATTGCCTTGTGTCGTCAGAAGCAGCGGGCCTGGATTGATGCCGTAGCTCTGGAAGGCCGATAGCATGATTGCCGCCGTCGCCGAGGTCGGCAGGCCGAGCGTCAGCATCGGCACCAGCACACCGGCGGCCGAGGCATTGTTGGCGGCCTCCGGACCGGCTACGCCCTCGATGGCGCCAACCGTGCCGAATTCCTGCTTGTGCTTCGACAGCTTCTTTTCGATGGCATAGGACAGGAAGGTCGGGATCTCGGCGCCGCCGGCCGGCATCGCGCCGATCGGGAAGCCTATCGCGGCGCCGCGCAACCAGGGCTTCCACGAGCGCCCCCATTCGGCCGCTGTCATGTAGAGCGAGCCCTTCAGCGGCACGATCTCGTCCTTGCCGGCATAACGGCGCGAGGCCATGTAGAGCGTCTCGCCGACGGCGAACAGGCCGACGGCGGCGATGATGACGTCGACGCCGTCGAGCAGTTCGGTCATGCCGAAGGTGAAGCGCGGCTGGCCGGTCTGCAGGTCGACCCCGATCATGCCTATAACAAAGCCGGCGAACAGGCTGGTCAGGCCGCGCACCGAGGACGAGCCGAGCACCGCCGAAACCGTGATGAAAGCAAGCACCATCAGCGAGAAATACTCGGCCGGGCCGAAGGCCAGCGCGAACCTGACCACGATAGGCGCGAGGAAGGCGACGCCCAGCGTGCCGAGCGTGCCGGCGACGAAGGAGCCGATCGCCGAGGTGGCAAGTGCAGCGCCGCCGCGCCCGGACCGGGCCATCTTGTTGCCTTCCAGCGCAGTGACGATGGTGGCGCTTTCGCCTGGCGTGTTGAGCAGGATCGACGTCGTCGAGCCGCCATACATGGCGCCGTAATAGATGCCGGCAAACAGGATGAACGAAGCCTCCGGCGCAACCTGGTAGGTGATCGGCAGAAGCAGCGCGATGGTCAGTGCCGGTCCGAGGCCGGGCAGCACGCCGATTGCGGTGCCAAGCGTGGTGCCGAGCAGGCACCACAGAAGATTGACCGGGGTGAAGGCGACGGCGAAACCGTGTGCCAGATGGCCTAGCGTTTCCATGGCGTCAGCCTCCCAGCGTGCTGGTGAACGCATCAATCACCGTATTCAGCTGGTTCTCGATGAAACCGGCGCCGATATTGACACCGAGCGCCTTGGCGAAGCCGAAATAGGCGGCCAGCGCCAGCACGAGGCCAGTGAGCGCATCGCGCAGCGTATGCCGGCTGCCGAAGCCGTAGCAGACCAGAACGAACATGATGACGGATGCCGCGGTGAAGCCGAGCGGCTGGATCAGGAGCAGGTTGGCGATAAGACCGATGACGACGAAGCCCATCGCCTTCCAGTCGGTCGGCGTCTCCCTTTCTTCTTCCGGCTGCCAGCCGCCGCGCAGTGCGGCGACGATGAGCAGGAGCGAAAGAACCACCAGGCCGAACATGGTGAGGTAGGGAAAGACGGTCGGGCCGACCTTGGAGTAGAGCGGCGACACCGGGATCGCCAGCGTCTGCCAGGCAACCGCCCCGGCACAGGCCAGAAGCCCGATGCCGATCAGCAGTTCGGGCACGGCAACGCGCGAGGACGCAGCCTGCTGGTCGCTGGTGCTCATGAATGTCCTCCCAAGACAGCCGGCGTTCCATGGCCAGCTTTCATCCTATCTTCATCCCCGGTGGAT
Source organism: Mesorhizobium sp. CA13 (assembly GCF_020165235.1). NCBI lineage: Bacteria > Pseudomonadati > Pseudomonadota > Alphaproteobacteria > Hyphomicrobiales > Phyllobacteriaceae > Mesorhizobium > Mesorhizobium sp. CA13. Next base: position 589,755 of record NZ_JAIUHS010000002.1, read on the forward strand.
CGCATGTCCATGCGAACGGCGGGAGGAAAAAGGGCGGACCGTGACCGCCCCCTTCAGGCAAATCAGGCGAGCCCGAGATCCTTGAGGATGGCTTCGATGCGGGCCGTATCCTCGGCGAGGAACTTCGCATAGTCGTCGCCGGTGAGCAGGATGGGCGTCCAGTTGCGGTTCTTGCATTCCGTGGCCCAGGCATCGCTCTTGGCCATGGTCTCGACCAGCGTGATCATCGCCGCCTTGTCGGTATCGGAGACGCCGGGGGGTGCGAAGACGCCGCGCCAGTTGAACAGTTCGACGTCGATGCCGGCTTCCTTCAGCGTCGGAGCATCGATGCCCTCCTGCCGCTTGTCGGCGGAAATGGCGAGCAGCCTGAGCGCCCCTGCCTTGACCTGTTCGGAGAACTCGCCGAAGCCGGAAATGCCCGCCGCCACCTGGTTGCCGAGCAGCGCCGACAGGGCCTCGCCGCCGCCGGCGAACGGCACATAGGACAGGTTTGTCGCCGGCACGCCCGCCGTCTTGGCGATCAGGCCGAACAGGATGTGGTCGGAGCCGCCGGCCGAACCGCCGGCAACGGGAACCTTCGTCGGATCCTCTTTAAGCGCGGCTACGAAATCGGCGGCCGTCTTGAACGGCGAGGCCGCCGGCACCACCAGCGCTTCGAACTCGCCGGTGAGCCGGGCGATCGGCGTGACCTGCGTCAAATTGTTGGCAGCCTTGTTGGCGATGATGGCGCCGACCATGACCATGCCGCCAACCATCAGCGAATTGCCCTTGCCGTTCCATTGACTGATGAATTGCGGCAGCCCCACCGTGCCGCCGGCGCCGCCGACATTGGTGATCTGCGAGCCGGAGATCAGCTTCTCGCTGCGCATCACCTGGTCCATCGTGCGCGCGGTCTGGTCCCAGCCGCCTCCGGGCGCCGCCGGCACGAAAATCTGTATCTGCGGCGTGCCTTGGGCAAGGGCGGGAGAAAGACGCGACGCCACCAGCCCGGCGGCCCCCGCGGCAGCGGTGCTCATCAAAAATCTGCGTCTGTTCAGCATGGGATTCCTCCAAATCACGACACCTCCTCCGGTGCCCGCCAAAAACGCGCCTGAAACCAGACCCGTGCTTGAGTTCAAGCAGACTTTACCGCGTTCCGTCAACAGGAACGATATTCTGCTGGACAGAATGCTCGAGCTGCGCGACACAATCGCGCCGCTCGACCTTTGTTCGACTCGACCTTTGTTCGACGGGGACCAATGAATTCGGCAGGCAAACCAGCTGGCATCGAAATCCGGAGCACGTCAGCCGATGGTGTTGCCGCGCTTGACCGGGCCATTGCCATCCTCGATGCATTCACCACGGCGGACCGCTCGCTCAGCCTTTCCGAGATCGCGGCCCGAACCGGCCTCTACAAGAGCACCATTCTGCGGCTGGCCAATTCGCTTTTGCGCGGACAATTGCTCGAGCGCCTGGACGACGGCCGTTACCGCATCGGACCGGCCAGCTTCCGGCTCGGCGCGCTCTATCAGCGGTCGGTCGTGGCGGTCGACATCCTGCTGCCGATCATGCGCGATCTCTGCGAGCTAAGCTGGGAAAGCGTTGCGTTCTATGTCCGCTCGGGGGACGTGCGCACCTGCCTCTATCGCGTCGAGTCCAAGCACCCTATCCGCTACACGATCCGCGAGGGTGACGTCCTGCCGTTGCTGGTGGGCTCCGGCGGGCGTGTGCTGGCGGCGTTTTCCGGACAGCCGGGCGAACCCTACGAAACCATCCGCAAGACCTGCAACTGCCTCGCCATCGGCGATCGCGACCCCCAGACGGGAGGCGTGTCGGCGCCGGTGTTCGGGCCCGGACGCGTGCTGATTGGCGCCTTGACCCTGGCCGGCCCGAGCACACGCGTCGACGCGGCCTTCCTGCGGCGCATGCGACGGCCGCTGCTCGAGGCGGCGGCCCGCGCCACCCGCGCCTTCGGCGAGGATGCCTCGATGCTCGATGAAGCGGCTCGCGAAGCCGCGGTGCAAACAGATATGGCCAGTCCAGGCGCGGTGATCAGGAGCAGACGGCGTTCTCGGATCATTTCGACGCCCTTGCGGAACGACCGCTAATTTAGACACTTGCCGAATGCTCAGGCCAACCGCTCCAGCAGGATGGTCGGGGTTTCGTGATAGACGGTGCGCGTCACCTCCCGGTAGCCGCACTTCGTCGCCACGTTCAAGGAAGCGGTATTTTCGGGGTCGATGATGCAGACGGTTTTGCCACGTCCGAAGGTCTCGTCGCCCCAGCCAAGCACGCGGCTGACGATCTCGGTGGCGAGGCCCGCGCCGTGGGCGGCCGGGGCGAGCGCCCATCCGGCCTCCGGAATGCCCTCTATTGGCGGGTCCATATCGCGCTTGAGGTCGTGAAAGCCGGCCTCGCCGACGAACCGGCCCGTCGCCTTGTCCTCGATCGCCCAGAAACCGTAGCCGAGCAGCGACCAGAGCCCGGCGTGACGCAGGAAGCGCATCCAGCTCTCTTCCCGAGTGCGCGGCCTGCCGCCGATGAAGCGGGTGACGACCGGATCGGCCCACATGGCGACATAGGCGTCGAAATCCTCCAGCCGGTGCGCTCGCAGGATGGCGCGCGCCGTTTCGATAACCGGAACGCCGCTTGTGTGATGGTTCATGGGTCGCCCTCGCTTAAACCTGCAAAGCACCTAGCAAATCACCCGCCGCGAACAAGGGCCAGGCCGGGGCGGATCATCTTCCAGACAGAATGCGCGCTCGTTTGGGTGGCCCGATCCAGCCGGAACAGTCGTTCCTCCGATGGTCCGGCCGCGCCTCATGGGCAGCCAGCCAGAACGGTTGCGGATATCAGCACTTTGCCATTTGAGTACGATTGCAATCTGTTAGCCTGCCCTAGTTGTACCCGTGCAGCCGGTGTCGAGGAGAACTCCGCGCAGCGGTTGAAGATTTAAGCTCTGGGAGGAAATCACGATGAGAAGATTTGTCGCCGCTCTGGCTGCCGCCGTGGCCGTCACGCTTTATCCGGTCGCCGCAGGCGCGCAAACCTATCCCGAACGCACCATCACCGTCGTGGTGCCGTTTGCGGCCGGCGGCCCGACCGACACGGTCACGCGTCTCGTCGCGGAAGCCATGTCGAAGGATCTCGGCCAGCAGGTCATCGTCGAGAATGTCGGCGGCGCCGGTGGCACGCTGGGCGCGGGCCGCGTCGCCAAGGCCGAGCCGGATGGCTACACTCTGCTTCTCCATCACATCGGCATGGCCACCAGTGCCACACTCTACCGAAAGCTCGCCTATGACACGCTGAACGCCTTCGAATATGTCGGCCTCGTCACCGAGGTGCCAATGACCATCGTTGGCCGCAAGGAGCTCGAGCCGACCGATTTGAAGGGACTGGTCGAGTATGCCAAGGCCAACAAGGATAGCGTCACCGTAGCCAATGCCGGCATAGGTGCTGCCTCGCATCTCTGCGGCATGCTGTTCATGAGCGCTATCAAGACGCCCCTGGTCACCGTCCCCTACAAGGGCACCGGCCCGGCCATGACCGACCTCCTCGGCGGCCAGGTCGACATCATGTGCGACCAGACGACCAACACCACCAAGCAGATCCAGGGCGGCACGATCAAGGCCTACGCCGTCACCTCGCCGGAGCGCCTCGATGTGCTGCCCGATGTCCCGACGACGACGGAAGCCGGCCTTCCCGACGTGCAGGTCAGCATCTGGCACGGCCTTTATGCCCCCAAGGGCACTCCGGCGGCGATCACCGAACGGCTGTCGAAATCCCTGCAGGTCGCGCTGAAGGACGAGAACGTCGCCGCCCGCTTCGCCGAGCTCGGCACCAGGCCGTCGCCCGAGGCCGACGCGACGCCGGCCGCGCTGAAGGCCAAGCTGGAAAGCGAGATCGTGCGCTGGAAGCCGATAATCGAAGCTGCCGGCCAGTACGCCGACTGAGTTTTGAACGGGGGGCCGCCGGCGCCCCGTTTTCGCTTCGGCCCCGCTTTCGCTTCGACATCGTCGCACGCCCGCAGCCTGGGAGGAACGTCATGAAGGCTTTCGCAATCGACAGGACGAACGGCATATGCGCTGCGCTGTTCATCGTTTTCGGCACATTTTTCGCGTTGCAGTCGCTCGGCCTCGAAATAGGCACCGCCTTCCGCATGGGGCCGGGCTATTTCCCGCTGGTGCTGGCGATCGTGCTGATCCTGCTTGGCCTCGTCATCCTCATCCAGGCGATGCGATTCAAGGGCGATCCGATCGGCTACATTGCCTGGCGCGGCTCGCTGTTCATCCTTCCCGCTCCGATCTTCTTCGGCCTGACAGTGCGCGGCCTCGGCTTCATTCCGTCAATCTTCCTGACGGCGTTGATCGCATCGTTTGCCAGCGGCCGCATGAAACCTCTGACCGCGTTCGTGCTGTCGGCCGGCCTGACCCTGTTTGCATTCCTCGTCTTCAGCTACGCGCTCGGCCTTCCGTTCCGGCGCTTCGGCCCATGGCTCACTCCGTGGCTGCCATTGTGAGGAGATGAGCATGGAGCTCCTCGACAATCTGGCGCTCGGCTTTTCGACCGCTTCATCGCTGACGAACCTTGGCTTCTGCCTGATCGGCGTCCTTCTTGGCACGCTGATCGGCGTCCTGCCCGGGATTGGCGCCACCGCGACCATCGCCATGCTCTTGCCGATCACCTTTCAGATCGGCGACCCGGTTTCCTCCCTCATCATGCTCGCCGGCATCTATTACGGTGCGCAATATGGCGGCTCGACCACAGCAATTCTCATCAACATGCCCGGCGAATCGTCCTCGGCGGTCACCGCGATCGACGGCTATCAGATGGCCAGGAACGGCCGCGCCGGCGCGGCACTCGCGATTGCGGCGATCGGTTCGTTCTTCGCCGGCACGGTGTCGACCTTCCTCGTCGCCATCTTCGCCCCGCCGCTGACCTCGATCGCGCTGGAATTCGGCGCGGCCGAATATTTTTCGCTGATGGTCGTCGGCCTTGTCTCGTCGGTCGCGCTTGCCCACGGTTCGATCGTCAAGGCGCTGGCGATGGTCGTGCTCGGCCTGTTGCTCGGCATTGTCGGCACCGATATCTACACCGGCACACCGCGCTTCACGCTCGGTATCCCCGAATATGCCGACGGACTGAATTTCGTCGCCGTGGCCGTCGGCGTCTTCGGCATCGCCGAGATCCTGCGCAATCTCGAGAACGAGCATGAGCGCTCGGTGATGATCCGAAAGGTTTCAGGGCTCATGCCCACCCGCGACGACTTCAGGCGCATGGCGGCGCCCATCGTGCGCGGAACCATCATCGGTTCAGCGCTCGGCATCCTGCCCGGAGGCGGCGCGATCCTCGCGGCCTTTGCCTCCTACACGGTCGAAAAGCGTGTATCGAAAAACCCGCAAGAATTCGGCAAGGGCGCGATCGCAGGTGTCGCCGGGCCGGAATCGGCCAACAATGCCGGCGCGCAGACCTCCTTCATCCCCATGCTGACGCTCGGCATTCCAGCCAATCCGGTCATGGCGCTGATGATCGGCGCGATGATCATCCAGGGCATCGTGCCCGGCCCCAATGTCGCGACCGAACAGCCGGCGCTTTTCTGGGGGATTATCGCCTCCATGTGGATCGGCAACCTGATGTTGATCGTCCTGAACCTGCCGCTGATCGGGCTCTGGGTGAAGCTGCTCACCATCCCGTACTACGTGCTTTTCCCGATCATCATGGCGTTCTGCTCGATCGGCGTTTACAGCGTCAACACCAATGTCTACGACCTCTACGCCGTCGCCTTTTTCGGCTTCCTCGGCTATCTCCTGACCAAACTGCGCTGCGAACCCGCGCCCCTGCTGCTCGGCTTCGTGCTTGGCCCCCTGCTTGAGGAAAATCTCCGCCGGGCCATGATTCTGTCGCGTGGCGATCCCAGCACCTTCGTGACGAGACCGATCAGCGCCGGCCTGCTCCTCATCGCGCTCGCCGTGCTCGTGATCGTCTTCCTGCCCGCGGTCAAGAAGAAGCGCGAAGAGGTGTTTGTCGAGGAGAGTTAACTTATTGAATTCCGCTGGCTTCCTCGAGCGGTGCGATCTCGACCAGCGGCGCCGGCACGCTGGTCGTCTTTTCCTGCGCCTTGCAGAGGTCGGCGATGACGCAGGCCGGGCAATCCGGCTTGCGCGCCTTGCAGACGTAGCGGCCATGCAGGATCAGCCAGTGATGCGCGTGGCGCATATATTCGTCGGGAATGATCTTCAACAGCCCCTGCTCGACCTGTTCGGGCGTCTTGCCGGGCGCCAGTCCTATGCGGTTGCCGATGCGGAAGATGTGCGTGTCGACGGCCATCGTGTGCTGGCCGAAGGCCATGTTGAGCACGACATTGGCGGTCTTGCGCCCGACCCCCGGCAACTTGACCAGTTCGTCCCGGCTGTCCGGCACCTCGCCGCCATGATCTCGAATCAGCGCCTGCGACAGCGCGATGACATTCTTGGCCTTGTTGCGCCACAGACCGATGGTCCTGATATAGTCGCCGACCCTGGCCTCACCCAGATCGAGCATTTTGCTCGGCGTATCGGTGACCTTGAACAGCGCCCGCGTCGCCTTGTTGACGCCGGCGTCGGTCGCCTGCGCCGACAGCACGACGGCCACCAGCAGCGTAAAGGCGTTGACATGTTCGAGTTCGCCCTTCGGCTCCGGCCGCTGGACGGCAAAGCGTCGGAAAATCTCGTGCACCTCCGCCGGACTGTAGAGCGGCCTGGATCGGGCGGGCCTCGGACGCGGCTCGGCGTTCGAGCCGTCGCGCCGTCCAGGCAGTAGCTTCTTTTCGGATTGTGCTGGTACTTTGGACTTGGGGCTTGCCATATCCTTCCTATAATATCCAGATATGGACGACACAAACGCCTCGTTCCAGGCGGACGAACCCTTCTTCAGCGCCTTGCTGACCCCGCACCGGTCGCTGGGCAAGACCGGCTTCGCCGTGCTGATGGGCGCGCTGCTGTTCGGCTGGCTGGTGACCGGGGCTTTTTTCCTGTCGCGCGGCGCCTGGCCGGTTTTCGGCTTCTTCGGTCTGGACGTTGTCGCCGTCTATATTGCCTTCCGCATCAACTATCGTGCCGCCCGCGCCCGCGAGGAGGTGTCGATCTCGCGCACCAGCCTCGATATCCGCAAGATCGCGCCGTCGGGAAAATCGGAAGCGCACCGCTTCAACCCGTTCTGGGCGCGCTTTTCGGTCGCCCGCCACGCCGAAATCGGCATCACCCGGATGGCGGTCGAGGCGCAGGGACAAACCGTGCCCATCGGCGGCTTCCTCGACCCGGATTCCCGCGAAAGCTTCGCCACCGCCTTTTCACGTGCGCTCGCCACCGCCAAGGCGCGCTAGCCGAAACGGTTTGCGTCCGGACCGCTTCGAACAAGTGGTACGACGACTTAGAAGCGATAGCGTAAAAGCCTGCCGATCTTGCGCAGTGCGGGAATGTGTTTCCAAAGCCGAACGAACAGCTGCGCGGACCAGCCCATGCGGGCGGCATGTTCAGGTCTATAGGCCGGAATGTCTTCGATGAATCGCAGCTTCGGGACAGCCAGTTCCAGTTCGTGCGGATCCTCGATCGCCCAGTGGACCTCGGCGCCTGTCGCCTTGACGGCCGGATTGAGGCGCAGCAGCTTCAGGCCGAAACCGCTGTAAGCGTCGAAAATCAGGTCGCCGCCGGCAAGATGTATGACCAGGCGCGAGAACAGGCGGAATCCTTCCTCGGCCGGGAGATAGGGCGTCAGCCCCTCCGCCACCACGATGGCCGGTCGGTTGCGGGGCACTTCAGCCAGCCAGTCCGGTTCGGTTACCGACGAAGCGATGAGGCGGTAGCGGTCGCGCGGCGGATAAAGCTTGCGCCTGAGTTCAATGACTTCCGGATAGTCGACATCGAACCAGTCAACGCCTGGTGGCGAATCGACCCGGAAGATGCGCGTGTCGAGCCCGCACCCCAGATGCAGCACGATGGCCCCAGGATTTCTGGCCAGAAACTCTTCGACGCGGACGTCCAGCGCCTTTGCCCTGATCGCCAGGCCGATGCCGAGATTTCTGTCGACCTTGAGCCTAGAGAAATCATAGTCGATCTTGCGCACCGCCTCGTCGGCGAAACAATCCCCAAGCAGCGAATGGGGCATCCGGCTTTCCAGCGCCTTGCCGTAGAGCGTCATCAGCAAGGTTTCTTTCGCTCCGGCGAGATTTACCTTTTCGCCCGCCATGGCGACTCCTGGGCTCAAAACCAGAGTTTATCTGGGTATGCGGCGCAAGAAGGCAAGTTTCGGGTGGCGATCGGCGCCCCAAGGGCTGATATTCCGGCTCAAGGAGAAGTCCCATGAGCACACAGACAGCAGTCCTCAAGAAGGACATCACGCCCGAAGGCAACGACTACGAAATCGTGCGCCGCGCCATCGAGAAGATCAGCCTCGACTATCGCGACCAGCCTTCTCTCGAGGAGCTTGCAGAGGAGGTCGGCGAGACGCCGACCGGCCTGCAGAAGCTGTTCACACGCTGGGCAGGCCTGTCGCCCAAGGCATTCCTGCAGGCGGTGACGCTGGACCATGCCCGCAGGCTGCTCGATTCCGGCATGCCGCTGCTCGAAACCTCGTTCGAGCTCGGCATGTCCGGCCCCGGCCGGCTGCACGACCTGTTCGTCACCCATGAGGCGATGTCGCCGGGCGATTACAAGACGCGCGGCGCCGGGCTCACCATCCGCTACGGCTATCATACCTCGCCATTCGGCACCGCCCTGATCATGGCCACCGACCGCGGGCTTGCAGGCCTCGCCTTCAGCGATCCGGGCGAGGAACGCGCCGCTTTCGCCGATATGTCCAGCCGCTGGCCGAATGCCGTCTATGTCGAAGACATGGCCGCGACCGGCCCCTACGCCGCGCGTATCTTCGACCCGACGCTGTGGCGCCCGGACCAGCCGCTGCATGTCGTGATGATCGGCACCGACTTCCAGGTTCGCGTCTGGGAGGCCTTGCTCCAGATTCCGATGGGCAAGGCTCGCACCTATTCCTCAATTGCCGCCAGCATCGGCGCGCCAAGCGCCAGCCGCGCCGTCGGCGCCGCCAACGGCGCCAACCCGCTCTCCTTCGTGGTGCCTTGCCACCGCGCCATCGGCAAGTCCGGCGACCTCACCGGCTACCACTGGGGCCTGACCCGCAAGCGCGCCATTCTGGGCTGGGAGGCTGGACAGGTCACCTCTTGAAATCGGGAACGCCGGCGAACCTGCCGCCGGCATTGTCATGCCGAATACGACGACGCCCGCTGACTCGCACAGTACGGCGCCACGGCGCTTGCCCTATCGACATGCACTGGAAAGCAACGATCTTACAGGATAGCTTCCCGCTCATTCATGAGGAGGCATTCCTTGATCATCGTCGTCGGCTCGATCAATCTCGACCTTATCGCCAATGTGGACCGCTTGCCGAGCCCTGGCGAGACCGTGAGCGGCTCCGGTTTCGCCACCGCGCCCGGCGGCAAGGGCGCCAACCAGGCGTTGGCCGCCGCGCGCGCCGGCGCCAGGGTGCGCATGGTGGGAGCCGTCGGCAAGGATAATTTCGCCGGCGAGGCCTTGGCGCTGCTGCGCCAGGCCAAGGTGGATTTGTCTGGCGTGGGCGAAACTTTTGCCTCGACCGGCACCGCGCTGATCATGGTCGGCGACGATGGCGAGAACATTATCGCCGTGGTGCCGGGTGCCAATGCTTCCGTGGTGCCCGGAGACCTCTCCAAGGCCTTTCTGAAAAAGGGCGATGTCGTGCTCCTGCAACACGAGATCCCGCTCGCGACCGTCGAAGCCGCGCTCGATCAGGCAAGCGCGGCCGGCGCCGTCACCGTGCTCAACACCGCGCCCTTCCATCGCGACGCAGCCGGCTTGCTCGGCAAGGCCGACTATGTCGTCGCCAATGAGACCGAGTTCGACCTCTATGGCGAGGTGCTGTCGCTGAGCGGGCGCGACCGCGCGGCACGGATGGGCGACTTTGCCGGGAAAACCGGCCGCACCATCGTCGTCACGCTCGGCGGCGACGGCGTGATGGCGGCGACGCCGACCGATTCCCTGACCGTTCCCGCATTGAAGATCACCCCGGTCGACACCGTTGGTGCCGGCGACACCTTTTGCGGCTATTTCGCCGCCGGCCTGTCGTCGGGCCTGCCCCTCGAGCAGGCGCTCGCCCGGGCCGGCGCGGCCGGCTCGCTGGCATGCCTGAAGCCGGGCGCCCAGCCGGCCATCCCGTTGGCCGCCGATGTCGACCAGGCACCCCTGAAATCCCGCTGAGACAACCAGAATGCGCCCCCAGACGAAGCATGCCGCGCCACCGGCCGGCGACATATGCCGCCTGTCCGCCGTCGAACTGTCCGATGCGACCCGGCAGAGGAAACTTTCGGTCCGTGAGGTGGTGACGGCATTCCTCGACCGCATCGAAACCGTCAATCCGCTCGTCAACGCCGTCGTTTCCTTGCGCGATCGTAGCGATATCCTGCGCGAGGCCGACACAGCCGATGCCCGTCCGGACCGGGCCGGTGCGCTCTTCGGCCTGCCGATCGCGGTCAAGGATCTCGCGATGACCCGCGGCCTGCGCACTTCCTTTGGCTCGCCGATCTTCGCCGATTTCGTGCCCCAGGAGGACGATTTCTTCGTCGAGCGCATGCGCAAGGCTGGCGCCATCATCATCGGCAAGACCAACGTTCCCGAATTCGGCCTCGGCTCCAACACCTACAATCCCGTGTTCGGCCCGACGCTGAACGCGTTTGATCCAGATTTGAGCGCCGGCGGCTCGAGCGGCGGCGCCGCGGTGGCGCTGGCGCTGGACATGGTGCCCGTCGCCGATGGCAGCGACTTCGGCGGCTCGTTGCGCAATCCAGCCGCCTGGAACAATGTCTATGGTTTCCGGCCATCGCAGGGGCTCGTCCCCGGCGGCCCGGACGTCGAGGCCTTTCATGCCCAGATGGGCGTCGATGGGCCGATGGGGCGCAATGTCGGCGACATGGCGCTGCTGCTCGACGTGCAGGCGGGCTATCATCCGCACGCACCCTTGTCCTATGAGAAACAAGGCTCCTTCCTCGAAGGCCTGCGGATGCCCGCCAAAGGCGGCCGTGTCGCCTGGCTCGGCGATCTGGGCGGACATTTGCCCATGGAGCCCGGCATCCTCGAGCTCTGCCAGGCCGCGCTCGAGCGCTTCGAGGAGGCGTCCTTCAAGGCCGAGGCACTGATGCCGGACTTCGATTTCGAGGCCTTGTGGCAGGCTTTCGTGACGTTGCGCCAGGCAAGCAGCGGCTGCGCGCTGAAAGTGCATTATGACGACCCCGCCAGGCGCGCCCTGTTGAAGCCCGAAGCCGTTTGGGAGGTGGAGAACGCGCAACTCCTGACAGCGCCCCAAATACGCGCCGCCTCGGTCGTCCGCACCTCCTGGCATCGGACGCTGCTGTCGCTGTTCGACCGCTTCGACCTCATTGCATTGCCGACCGCGCAGGTCTTTCCGTTCGACGCCGGCACCCATTGGCCGCGCGAGATCGCCGGCCGGCCGATGGACAGCTATCACCGCTGGATGCAGGTTTCGGCGCTCGCCACCATGGGCGGCTGCCCGGCCGTCAACGTGCCGGTCGGCTTCGACGCCAAAGGCCGGCCGATGGGCATGCAACTGATCGGCAGGCCGCGCGGCGACATGGCCGTGCTGAAGGCGGCGGCGGCCTATGAAGCGACGCTGCCGTGGCCGCCCGGGGCCTGAACCGGTTCGTTGCGGTGTCGCGGCTTCATGTGCCGGCTTGCACCGGCATCGTCGTCATGCATTGATTGTAGGACGCCGCGCAGGCGGCATTCTGCCCGAGGGAAAATCATGTCGCTGGAACTCTATGCCGCCTATGTCCTCGCTTGCGTCGTCATCATCCTGGTGCCTGGGCCGACGGTCACGCTGATCATCGCCAACAGCATCCGCCATGGCTCCCGCGCCGGCCTGGCCAATGTCGCCGGCACGCAGGCCGGCCTGGCGGTCATGATCGCCATCGTCGGCATCGGCCTCAACACGCTGATATCGGGCATGGGGCACTGGTTCGAATGGGTGCGGCTGATCGGTGCCGCCTACCTGATCTGGATGGGCGTCCAGATGTTCCGGTCCAAGGGCGAGCTGAACGCCGACGGAACAGCGCGGAAGCCGCGCGGCGGGTTTTTCCTGCAGGGCCTGCTGGTGGCGCTCAGCAACCCGAAGACGCTGATCTTCTTCGGTGCCTTCTTTCCGCAATTCATCGCGCCGCAAGGCAATTATTCGCTGCAGATCGTCGTCATGGGCCTCACCGCCATGATCTTCGCCGCCATGTCGGATTCGACCTATGCGCTGGCCGCCGGCCGCGCCGGTCGCATCCTGTCCGCCCGCCGCGTCAAGCTCCTGTCCAGGATCAGCGGCAGCTTCATGGTCGGCGGTGGCCTGTGGCTGGCATTTTCGCGGTCGAAGTGAGCACCGCCGCCTTTCCTTCCCCCCTTGTGGGGGAAGGTGGATCGGTGCGCAGCGCCGAGACGGTTGAGGATGCCTGACGGAGTTTGGCGTTCCCTGGAACACCTTCATCCGACCTCGCTTTGCGAGGCCGCCTTCTCCCGCAAGGGGAGAAGGTAAGGAGGCGGATCTAAAGCCGCCCCAGCCTTTCCACCAGCAGCGCGAAGAAGCCGTCATGGTCGATGTCGCCCATCACCTTGGCGTTCTTTTCCCGCTTGGTGACGCCCCACCAGTCGATCACGGTCATGCCCATGGTCAGTTCCGAGCTGGTTTCCACGCTGACATTGCAGTTGCGGCCTTTGAACAGCTCCGGTTTCAACAGGTAGGCGATGACGCAGGGGTCATGCAGCGGCCCGCCATCGGTGCCGTATTTCTCCTCGTCGAAACGCTCGAAAAACTCCAGCATCTCGGCCGTTGCGGTACCGACCTTGGTGCCGAGCTTGCGAAAGGCCTGGGTGCGCTTGGCGGTGGTCAGCGCCTTGTGGGTGACGTCGAGCGGCATCAGCACGATCGGAATGCCGGATTTCAACACCACCTCGGCCGCGTGCGGATCGACATAAATGTTGAATTCGGCCGCCGGCGTGACATTGCCGCCTTCGAAGAAGCCACCGCCCATCAGGATGATTTCCTTGATGCGCGGCGCGATCCTCGGCTCGCGGATCAGCGCCAGCGCGATATTGGTGAGCGGCCCGAGAGCGCACAGGGTGATGCTGCCGCTCTCTTCCTTCATCAGCGTCTCGACGATGAAATCGACGGCGTACTTATCCTGCAGCTTCATCGTCGGTTCGGGCAATTGCGGCCCGTTGAGGCCGGTTTGGCCATGCACCGCCTCGGCCGTAACCAGTTCACGCGCCAGGGGACGGACGGCGCCGGCATAGACCTTTATGTCGGGTCGGCCGGCCAGTTCGCAGATCTTGCGGGCGTTCTTCTCGGTAAGCTTCAGCGGCACGTTGCCGGCTACGGCTGATATGCCGACGATCTCCAGCTCGGGGCTGCCAAGCGCCAGCAATATGGCGACGGCATCGTCCTGGCCAGGATCCGTGTCGATGATGATCTTGCGTGTCTGGGGCATTTCAATTCCTTGTTTGGCCATGAGCTCATGCGTCCGAGCGAGCATGCGAAACGCACCGAACCGGCCTTGAGCTGCCGAACCGCTCCGTCCGGGGGACGAATCCCGGCGCAGCGCTTCTCCTTGCATCTCACTGCCGTTTCAAGCGCCATGTCGATCATTCTTGTGAGTCCACGACGTGGTCTTTTTGGGCGGGTGTTTTGATGGCTTGAACTTGGTCGTGGGGCGGACCATATCAAGAGCATCGGGAAAAATGCCATCTGGGTTTTTCCAGTTTATGTCGCTCTTGAGAGGACAATGTAACATGAGCCGAATGACGCCTTTCTCCAGCCCGCTTCTCCTGGGTTTCGACGCCATGGAAAAGACGCTGGAGCGCTTGGCGAAGTCCGGCGACAGCTATCCTCCTTACAACATCGAGCGGCTCAGCGGCGCCGACGGCAAGGCCGAAAGGCTGCGCATCACGCTCGCTGTCGCCGGTTTCGCCGAAAGCGATCTCGATGTCACCACGGAGGAAAACCAGTTGGTCGTGCGCGGTCGTCAGACCGACGATACCGAGCGCGAATTTCTTCATCGCGGCATCGCCGCACGCCAATTCCAGCGCTGTTTCGTGCTGGCCGATGGCATGCGGGTGATCGCGGCGGAGCTGAAGAACGGCCTTTTGTCGATCGATCTCGATCGGCCCGAAGCCGAGCGGCTGGTACGGAAAATAAACATATCGGTGAAAGACTGATCTTTGCCGATGGCTCTCATGCGGGATGGCCTACTGCCCAGGACCAGGGCGGCGTCTCGCGCCAAGGAGGCTTGAAATGACCAGAACTGACCAAAATCCCACCATGACCAGCGGTGAATTCGCCCATCTCGGCGAGGGCTCTGTCGCTTATCTGCGCAAGGTCACGAGCGAGGAACTGCTCGGCCGTTTCCCGGGCATTGGCGAAATCGCGCCCGGCATGGAATTGTGGGCGCTGTTTGCCGCTAATGGCCAGCCGATCCTGCTTTCGGATGCGCGCGACCGCGCGCTGGCCGGCGCCATGGAAAACGACCTGACCACGGTCGCCATTCATTAAGGCGATTTCCCGCTGAAAACGAACGGGGCCGCCCGTGGCGGCCCTCGACCATCGTTCATCCAGAAAACGTCAGGCCGCGTGCGAGGCCTGGGTGTCCGACAAAAGCGCGTGGATCGCCACGGCGTCGCGCGTTCCTCTGATCTTGGCCACCGTATCGGCATCGCGCAGCACCCGCGCGATGCGCGACAGCGCCTTCAGATGATCGGCGCCGGCCCCTTCAGGGGCCAGCAATAGGAACACCAGGTCGACCGGCTGGTCGTCGAGCGCCTCGAAATCGACCGGCGTCTCCAGGCGGGCGAACACGCCGGCGATGCGCTTCACGCCGGCCAGCTTGCCGTGCGGAATGGCGATGCCGTTGCCGACTCCGGTCGAGCCGAGCCGCTCGCGCTGCAGGATGGTGTCGAACACCTCCCGCTCCGGAATGCCTGATATCGCGGCCGCCCTCTCCGACAGCAATTGCAGAAGCTGCTTCTTGGAGTTGGCCTTCAACGCCGGCAATATCGCCGGAACGTTGATGAGATCGCTCAGATCCATGCTTGAAAATCCCTTGTTCGCCTGCCGTCACCAGTCCCCACCCCTCGTGCGGCCGGTTTTATCCCTGTGCGACCTTGGTCGTGGACGGGTCGATCCAGCCGATGTTCCCATCCGGCCGGCGATAGACGATGTTGACGTGATCGTTTCCGGCGTTGCGGAAGACGAAGACCGGACTGTCCTTGGTGTCGAGTTCGATGACCGCCGACGCCACCGACATGGTCTTCAGCGTCATGGTCGATTCGGCGACGATGGCCGGCGCAAAATCCTCCGGAATGTCCTCGTCGTCATCGGCAAGCGGCGCCATCACCGTGTATGCGATATCGGTGAGTTCGCCATTGCCCGAATTGTGCGATTTCAGCCGGCGCTTGTAGCGCCGAAGCCGGGTTTCCAGACGATCCGCCGCGGCCTCGAAAGCCAGCGTCGGGTCCTGGGCATCGCCGGTCGCCTGCAGCGAAGCGCCGGAATCCAGCCGGATCATGCAATCCGCCGAATAGCGCGAGCCCGATTTGATGACGGTGACATGTCCGGCAAAGCCGCGGTCGAAATATTTGCCAATCGCCTCGCCGACACGATCGTTGATGCGCGTACGGAACGCATCGCCGATATCCATGTGTTTTCCCGATATGCGCAGATTCATCTGAAAACTGACCTTCCTTGCTCAGGCTTCAAACTGGCCGGAGTTTATACTCGTGGTCCGTGCGCACAAGCTTTGCGGCGTCACTCGCGCCGATTTAAATCCAAACTTTCCGGTTGATCACAAGCCGCCTTCTTGACCATCCCTAGGCCATTGTCGTGACGGACCATCCGCTAGCGGGCGTCGAGCCCGTCTCATGCGGGCGGGCTTCTAGCCACTTCACCGCAGCTTGTCAATGAAGCGCGAAGGCTGTGGAAAATCGCCGAACCTAGCGCCCGGCGCTGGCAAGGGCCCGCTTCTCGCGCCGGCGCTGCACCGAGGACGGGATATTCATGCCTTCCCTGTATTTGGCGACCGTGCGCCTGGCGATGTCGACGCCGCTTTCGCGCAACATGTCGACGATCGCGTCGTCGGACAGGACGTCGACGGTTTTTTCCTCGTCGATCAATTGCTTGATGCGGTCGCGCACCGCTTCCGACGAATGCGCCTCGCCACCGCCCGACGCGGCTATCGAGGCGGTGAAGAAATAGCGCAGTTCGAACACGCCGCGCGGCGTCAGCATGTACTTGTTCGCGGTAACCCGGCTGACGGTCGATTCGTGCATGCCTATCGCGTCGGCCACCGTGCGCAGGTTGAGCGGCTTCAGCTGGCGCACGCCATGGACGAGGAAGGCATCCTGCTGGCGCACGATCTCCGATGCGACCTTGAGAATGGTTTTTGCCCGCTGATCGAGGCTTCGCGTCAGCCAATTGGCGTTCTGCAGGCACTCGGCCAGGAAATCCTTTTCGGCCTGGTTCTTGGCGTGCGGCGAAACCTGGGCGAAATAGATGTGGTCGACCAGCACGCGCGGCAGCGTTTCGGCGTTGAGTTCGACAGTCCAGCTGCCGTCATTGGCCGCGCGCACCTCGACATCGGCAATGACGGCGTCGCTGGCGCCGCCCGAAAATGCCATGCCCGGCCGCGGATCGAGCGCCCGGATCTCGGCCAGCATGTCGAGCAGGTCCTCCTCGTCGACGCCGCAGATCCGCTTCAGCGTGTGGAAATCCCGGCGCGCCAGGAGTTCGAGGTTGGCAACCAGCGCCTTCATCGCCGGATCGAGCCTGTCGCGCACGGCAAGCTGCAGTGACAGACATTCGGCAAGGTCGCGGGCGAACAGGCCTGCCGGCTCGAAGGTCTGGCACACCGACAGCACCTTGGCCACGGCGTCGGCGCCGCTACCAAGGCGCGAGGCTATCTCGGCCGTATCCGCGCGCATATAGCCGGTCTCGTCGAGGCCGTCTGCGAGTTCGCCGGCGATCAGGCGCGCCGCCGGATCGGCGAAGGCGAGCGCGATCTGCTCGCTGACATGATCGCGCAGCGTGATCGCGGTCGCCGCCATATCACCGGCGTCGAAGCCATCGGACGAGGAAGTGCTGCCATTGCCGGTCGCCGATTTCCACTGCGCCGTGAGGTCTGGTCCGAGCCGCTCGCTGGTGCCGGGGTCGTCCGGGAACAGATTCTCCAGCGAAGTGTCGAGCTTTTCCGAGATCGCCTCGGCGCTCCATCCCGCTTCGGTCTCGAACCAGTCGCCGTCGGTGGTCGTTTCCGGTGCCGCCTCGGTCCTCGGCACCTGGTCGCCGGCGGCATCGTCGTGCGGCTCGGCGCGCTCCAACAACGGATTGCGCTCGATCTCCTCGTCGATGAAGTGCTCGAGTTCGGCATGGGTGAACTGCAGCAGCCGGATCGACTGCATCAGCTGCGGCGTCATCACCAGCGACTGCGACTGTCGTAGCTGTAGTTTCGCCGCCAACGCCATGGTTCGGTTTCAAACGCCTCGTCTGCATCCGGACTGCCGGAAGGAATTTTCGCGAACCGATAGAAACTGGCCCGGCTTTTGCTTGTCAAGGCAAACGCTAGCAAAACCCGCTTACCGGAGCGTTATCCCGGAGCAAAATCGCGAGAAAACAGCCCCTGACAGGCAAAAAATCGCGTCAGGAAACAAATTTCACGCTCAAAGCGTGAATCCCTCGCCCAGATAGAGCCGCCGCACATCGGGATTTGCGACCACTTCGTCGGCCCGGCCATGGGTGAGCACCTGGCCGGCATGGATGATGTAGGCACGGTCGATCAGGCCGAGCGTCTCGCGCACATTGTGATCGGTGATGAGCACGCCGATGCCCCGCGCCGTCAGATGACGCACCAATTGCTGGATGTCGGCGACGGCGATCGGGTCGATACCGGCGAAAGGCTCGTCGAGCAGCATGTAGGCCGGGCGCGTGGCCAGCGCACGCGCGATCTCCAGGCGCCGACGTTCGCCGCCGGAAAGCGACATCGACGGCGCCTTGCGCAGATGGCTGATGTGGAACTCCTCGAGCAGTTCGTCGAGGCTGCGCTCGCGCTCCTTGCGGCTCTTTTCGACCACTTCCAGCACGGCGCGAATGTTCTGCTCGACGCTGAGACCGCGGAAGATCGAGGCCTCCTGCGGCAGATAGCCGATGCCCAGACGCGCACGCCGGTACATCGGCATGGAGGTGACATCGAAGCCGTCTATCTCGATCGTGCCCTCGTCCACCGGCACAAGGCCGGTGACCATGTAGAAACAGGTGGTCTTGCCGGCGCCGTTGGGACCGAGCAGCCCGACGGCCTCGCCGGCACGCACCCCGAGCGTGACGCCGCTGACCACCTTGCGACCCTTGTAGCTCTTGGTCAGGCCCTTGGCGATCAAGGTTCCCTTGAACTTCGCCTTATCGGCGGTGACCGTGGCCGGAGCCGAAACCTTGCCGGCGGCCCGCCCCGGAAGACGCGCCGTCAGCGACGACAGGCTGGCCATCAGGGGTTCGTCGCTCCCGATTTCGGCGGTGGCGTCATCGACATGATGACACGTCCGCCGCAGCCGTCGACATTGGCGAGGCCGGTCTTCATCTGCACGGTGAGCTTGCAGCCCTTGAGGACATTGGGGCCTTGCGACAGCACCACTTCCTTGCCGGACAGGACCAGCACCTGCGTCTTCATGTCGAAGGTGCCATTGTCGCCGGTCGCGATCTGGTCATTCGACTTGATGTAAACTTTTCCGCTGACTTCAAGATGGTCGATGTTGGCCGAGCCGGTCATCGCCGCTCCGGCTGCTTCCGTCCCCTTTGCGGCCGCATTCGGGTCCTTGACGTAGTAGACCATCATCTTGCCGGACTTGAGCAGGGTCGGACCCTGCACGACCGTGACGTTGCCGGTGAACACGGCGACGTTGTCCGCCTGCCGGACCTCCAGCTTGTCGCTCTCGATCTGGATGGGCTTGTCCCCCGATAGTTTGAGCCCGGACGCGCTCTCGGCGCTGGATTGCGCCAGCGCCGGCGCAAGCCCCAGCAAAAGCAGCGCCGAAGCTGCGGCGGCAACCCGTGTCGAACTAATGAGCCACATTCGCTTCTTCGCCCTTTGCCTCTGCCGCCTTCAGATTGGCGGGATCGATATTGACGCGCACTTTGTTCTCGAACACCAGAACCTTGCCATTGTCCTGCACCGACAAGGAATTCGCGGTGATCTGCGACCCGTCACGGCTGACGTCCACGGGGTCATCCGTCTTCATAGTGCCTTTGCCCATGTCGAGGAAGACCGATTTGAACCTGGCCTGAAGGCCGTCGGTCGTGGCGATCGTGACGTCGCTGGTCAGGTGCATCGTATTGCCTTCGCGATCGTAGGTACCATGCGTGGCTTTGATCGCAGCGACATTGTCGGCCGCGATCGGCACCTTGGCGTCGATGCCGTCAAGTTCGATGATGCCTTGCGTGCTGACGTCCTGTATGGCGCGCAATGCCGTCATGGAATAGGGCAATTTCTGCTTGGTGAAGCCGTTGAGCTTGGGGTTGGCCATTACCAGCTTGCCGTTGGAAAAGGCGGTGCCTTCCGCCTGGACCGCGACGGACACCGGTGCGGCGAGGTAGGAATAGACCGGGAAGGCGATGGCGATCAACGCCGCCAGCACCGGCACGGCGAATTTGAGCACGCGCACGCGGCGCGAATGCCGCCGTGCGCGATCGAACGCGTCCCCCCTCGCCGGGCCGTCCGCCGGGGGAGCCAACTCCGTCTCGGTGCTGCTCGCTTCACTCGTTCGCGCTAACATAACTGCTTTCTTCTAAAAACCCCTGCCCGCCTGGCAACACCGCCTATAGGTGGGACGTCGGCGCTTTCAAGCAAGCACAAGCCGACGAAAACCGCGAAAATGTGACAGTTACGGCCGTGCAGATCAGAACGGATCGACACCGACAGCCCTGCTTCATAGCAGAAATAGACGTCTAGCGTACATTTTTCGTTACCGCCGGCTCTCCCCTTTACCTGCCGTTCGTTTCGCGGACCAATCACGAAACCGATGTCTTGGCGGACGCTGACGCGCACTTGCCTCGCGTGCGCCGCGCGCGGATTGCCGCGTCATGCGCAGACGGAATTGCTTCCAGACCGGGACGTCATGGTCTAAAAGCATCTCTTTCCATCGACCGTGAGGCTGACCATGGCATTGAGAGCCGACGACCTGATCGACCGCCGCCGCTTGCGGCGTAAGCTGACTTTCTGGCGCGTTGCGGCCATCGCCATCGTTGCGCTCGGCATCATTGCGATCTCGGCCTGGTTCTATCGCGATGATTTCAGCGGCTCGGCCGTCGATCATATCGCCAAGGTCAGGATCGAAGGCACCATCACCGAGGACGACGAGTTGATCAAGCGGCTGGAAACCATCCGCAAATCGTCAAGAGTAAAAGGCGTGATCCTCGCCATCGATTCCCCCGGCGGCACGACGGTCGGCGGTGAATCGATCTATGAGGAGGTGCGCAAGCTCGCCGCCGACAAGCCTGTCGCGGCCGAGGTCGGCACGCTCGCCGCGTCGGCCGGCTACATGATCGCGAGCGCCACCGATCACATCGTCGCCCGCAAGACCTCGATCGTCGGCTCGATCGGCGTGCTGATCCAGTATCCTGATGTCAGCGGTCTGATGGACAAGCTCGGCGTCAAGCTGGAGGAAGTGAAATCCTCGCCGCTCAAGGCCTCGCCCTCGCCTTTCAAGCCGACCAACGACGACGAGCGCGCCATGGTCCGCAAGCTCATCCTCGACAGCTACGACTGGTTCGTCGGCATCGTCGCCGAACGCCGCAAGATGACCCGCGAGCAAGCGCTGGCGCTCGCCGACGGATCGATCTTCACCGGTCGCCAAGGGGTCGCCAACGGCCTGATCGACGCCGTTGGCGGCGAGACCGAGGCGATCGACTGGCTGGCGACCAAGGGCGTCGACTCGAAACTCAACGTGGTCGAATGGAAGAACACGGAGCGGCGCGGCGGCTTCCTGTTGTCCAAAGCGATGGTGAGAACGATCGCCGGCGCGCTCGGCCTGCCGGACTACAGCGGCGATATCATCCATGAACTTGGCGCCGACCGCTTGTTTCTTGACGGTCTCGTTTCCGTCTGGCACCCTTGAGATGCCGTTTGGGGTGGATGAAAAAGCAAACAAAATCATCCTCATAATTTCGACCGCACTGATTTCAGGGGACCCGTCCGATGATCAAGTCCGAACTTGTGCAGATTATTGCCACGCGCAATCCGCATCTTTTCCTGCGCGACGTTGAAAACATCGTCGGCGCGATTTTCGACGAGATCACCGACGCGCTCGCCGAAGGCAACCGGGTCGAACTGCGCGGCTTCGGTGCTTTTTCGGTCAAGAACCGCCCCGCCCGCACCGGCCGCAACCCGCGCACCGGCGAATCCGTCGAGGTCGAGGAGAAATGGGTGCCGTTCTTCAAGACCGGCAAGGAACTGCGCGAAAGGCTGAATGGCGGAAAGTAGGCGCGACGCCAGACCGGCCCTTCCCGGGAGGCCGGTTTCCGACGGAAAACATCATGCTCAATCGCTTCATGCTCATCGTGGTCTTCGTGCCCCTGGCGATCATCCTGATCGCGCTGGCCGTCGCCAATCGCGAACTCGTCGCCTTCACGCTGGATCCGTTCAATCCCGGCAATCCGGCGCTGACGCTCACTTTGCCGCTGTTCATCTTCCTGTTCCTGGCCCTCGCCGTCGGCATGGTCGTCGGCAGCCTGGCGACCTGGGTCAAGCAGGGACGCTACCGCAAGCTGGCGCGCCAGCGCGGCGTCGAGGCCGAGAACCTGCGCCAGGCGATCGGCCGCACCCCGTCGACACCGCAGGGACCGGTGCTGCCGAAGCCGACCAACTGACCGCCGCACGGCGCTGTGGGTCCTCTCGGGCCCGCGATTTTCTTCACGGAGTTTCCCATGCTGACCATTTCGGCCGCAGAGGTCGACCAGGCGTTGACGTTCCCAGGGCTGGTGGAGACGCTGCGCGTGGCTTTCCGTGACGGCGCGGTGCAACCCGTCCGGCACCATCACACGGTCGAACGGCCGGACGGTGCGGCCTCGACCTTGCTGCTGATGCCGGCCTGGACCGATTTCAACGCAGCCGGCATCTCGGCCGGGGGGCATATCGGCGTCAAGATCGTTACCGTCTCGCCCGACAACAATGCCATCGGCAAACCGGCGGTGATGGGGCTCTATCTCCTGCTCAACGGCGCCACCGGCGAACCGGAGGCCCTGATCGACGGCCAGCGGCTGACGCAATGGCGCACGGCCTGCGCCTCGGCGCTCGCCGCATCCTATCTGGCGCGCGAAGACGCTTCCCGGCTGCTGGTGATCGGGGCCGGCGCGCTGTCGCCCTTCCTCGCCAAGGCGCATTCCTCCGTGCGGCCGATCAGGACCATCCGCATCTGGAACCGCACCTTGGCCAATGCCGAGAAGGTCGCGGCCGCTTTGCGCGCCGACGGCTTGCCGGCAAGTGCCGCAACCGACCTCGATGCCGAGCTCGGCCAGGCCGACATCGTCTCGTCGGCGACGATCGCGACCGATCCGCTGATCAAGGGCGCCCGCCTGAAGCCGGGAAGCCATGTAGACATGGTCGGCGGCTTCACCCCGACAATGCGCGAAAGCGACGACGAGGCGATAAGGCGCGCCCACGTCTATGTCGACACCCGCGCCGGCGCCACCAAAGAGGCGGGCGACATCATCATACCGCTCGCTTCGGGCGTGCTGAAACCGGAAGCCATCATAGCCGACTTGCACGAGCTGGCGCGCGGCCAGAAGCAAGGGCGCGGGAGCGCCGACGAGATCACGCTGTTCAAGTCGGTCGGCGCCGCGCTCGAGGACCTTGCCGCCGGCATTGCCGTCTACAAGGCGCTCAGGACCTAGTTTACTGTCTCGGCTGGCTTAGCGCCCATTGCTTCGGCGATTACGGCGAAATCGGCCGCGCTTACCGAGAACAGGCCGAAGCGCAGTTGATACCCCCAATTCGGCTTGCCGGCCGTGAAGTCCAGCCTGTCGAGCAATGGCTTGATCGGCGCTTCTCCGGCCGCCGCCCAGTCGACATCGCGGCGAAAGGGCGTGAAGCCGCCGCCCATGTCGCCTTGATAGGGCTCTCCCTCCCGCACCGTGCCGATCGCCGTGAACGCCCGCAGCCCGTCTTTCTCGCCCAAAATCGTTGTCGGCGAATAATAAACAATGCCGTCCCCGGGCTGGACCCGCCGCAGCGGCGCCGCCTTGCCGTGGTTGACCTGCATGAAGCCGCCCTCACGGCCGCGCCGGACGTGCTGCGCCGACGCCACCGCGATCCAATACGCGCTCATTCCTGCTCCCCGCCGGCCTGCTGCCCGTCCGAAAGCCAGTAGACCCGCAGGCGATGGTTGTCGGGATCGAGCGCAACGAAGGTGCGGCCGAAATCCATGTCGGTCGGCGTCTGCAGGATCTTCAGCCCGCGCCCCGACCAGTCGGCATGGGCGGCGTCGACTGCCTCGGGCGTATCCAGCGCAAACACGATCTCGGCGCCGCCACCGGCCACTGCCGCCGCCGGTTCCACCGTATGCTTCGACCACAGACCGAGTTTGAAACCGTTGTCGAGCACGAACAGCACGAATGTCGGCGCGCTTTCGACCGGTTCGCGGCCGAGCAGCGCGCTGTAGAAGGCGCCGCTACGCTGCGGCTGGTCGACGTAGAGGATGACGAAATTGGGGGTGACCATGTCTGTTCTCCAGGGTTTGGACCGGGACAGACATAAAGCGCGCCACTGTCAGATTCTGGCAGTATCCGTCGTGGGAGGCGCCCTGGAGAGCTTACACACCGCTAACGCCGTGGAGTGTCGAGCGTCGCCCGCCATTCCTTCAGCAGCGCCTGACGGCGGCGCGGATAACGCAAGCCCGTCATCTTGAGCTCGGCTATGCGATCGGTGCGAAAATGCCGGAAATCCTGCCGCATTTCGCACCACGCCACCACGACCCGCACCTTGTCGAAGAACCCAAGCGCGAACGGCCACACCACGCGCCGCGAGCCCGCGCCACCGGCATCGCGATAGAAGAAGTCCAGCTTGCGCTCGTTTCGGATCGCCTGCCGCACCAAGCCGAGATCGATGCTTTCGACAGTCGCGGCGGGCGGCCCGACCAGCAGTGCGGTGGCGTTGAGATCCTCGCGCAGATCATCCGGCAGCACCGACGCGATCTTGGCAAGCGCGTTGACGGCCGCTGCCGAAAGTCGCGTATCCGGTTGCTTGGCGACCCAACGCGAACCGAGCACGACAGCCTCGATCTCCTCGTCGCTGAACATCAACGGCGGCAACATGAAGCCGGGCTTCAGCACATAGCCGAGCCCAGCCTCGCCCTCGATCGGCGCCCCCTGGCCTTGCAACGTCGCGATGTCGCGGTAAAGCGTGCGAATCGAAATCCCGAGTTCGTCGGCGAGCGACTGCCCGCTCACCGGCATACGATGCCGGCGTAATGTCTGGATCAGGTCGAGCAGGCGTTCGGAGCGGGACATATCGAAGATTTGCCTGTTTCTTTGACATTGGTCCATCGCAAGCCGACATGACCAGGCGACGCCTGAGCGGCGGACTTGGTTGCGAAGCCGGTTGCCCTATGTCAAAAGCGGCCACGCCTCGGAGATGCTCCTGCTTGAAATCTTTTCGCGACAAACGCCGCGACAGCCGTCCGCCCGCGAAAAGCGGTGCACAACAGGCGCGTCCGCATGAAGGTCGTGGAACGGCCAGGCCGGATACCAGGCCGCATGAGCGGCCCGGCGCCGGCACCGAGGAGCGCCCCGAACCGAAGTCGGTGCCCCGCATCCTGGCCCGTCGCGACGGCGCTCTTCCGGCCGAACAGCTTCCGCTGATCCTCGAAGTGGCACCCAATGCCGATTATGCGCTGCTCGACAGCGGCGCCGGCCAGAAGCTCGAACAATACGGTCCTTATCGGATCGTCCGCCCAGAGGGCCAGGCGATCTGGCAGAAGGCGCTGCCGGCAAGGGAATGGGACCGCGCCGACGCTGTCTTCACCGGCGATACCGACGAGGAAGGCATTGGTCGCTGGCGCTTCCCCGGGACGCCGCTCGGCGAGACCTGGCCGATGAAGCACGACGGCATCGATTATCTCGGCCGCTTCACCTCGTTTCGCCACGTGGGCGTGTTTCCCGAGCAGGCCTCGCACTGGGATCACATGGCCGGACTGATTGCGGCGGCCAGGCGGCCGGTCAAAGTGCTCAACCTGTTCGGTTATACCGGCCTTGCCTCGCTGGTGGCGGCGCGCGCCGGCGCCGAGGTCACCCATGTCGATGCCTCGAAAAAGGCGATCGGCTGGGCCCGCGAAAACCAGGAGATGGCCGGGCTTGGCAACAAGCCGATCCGCTGGATCGTCGAAGACGCGGTGAAATTCGCCGAGCGCGAGGAGCGCCGCGGCAGCCGCTATGACATCGTTCTGTTCGACCCGCCCGCCTATGGCCGCGGCCCCAAGGGCGAGGTCTGGCAGTTGTTCGAGGACCTGCCGGCATTGACCGATCTCTGCCGATCGATCCTGACTCCGAAACCGCTTGCCGTGGTGCTGACTGCTTATTCGATCCGCGCCTCCTTCTTCGCCATCCATGCCCTCATGCGCGACACCTTTGCCGGCATGGGCGGCAGGGTTGAATCGGGCGAATTGATCATCCGCGAAAAATCGGCGGGCCGCGCGCTGTCGACCTCGCTGTTCTCGCGCTGGGTGGCCTGATGAGTGGATATGACGGCGCCCGTCCGGTCGGGCAGGTGAAAGAGGTCACCAGCCTCGCCAATCCGCTGGTCAAGGACATCAAGGCGCTGGCCTTGAAAAAATTCCGCGACCAGCAGAACGCCTTCATGGCCGAGGGACTGAAGCTGGTCATCGATGCGCTCGACCTCGGCTGGCAGATCAGGACCCTGGTCTTCGCCAAGGCCGGACGCGGCAACGCGGCGGTTGAGAAGGTCGCTGCGCGCACGGTTGCATCAGGCGGCACCGTGCTCGAAGTCTCGGAAAAAGTGCTTGTCGCCATAACCCGCCGCGACAATCCGCAAATGGTGATCGGCGTTTTCTCGCAGAAACTCCTGGCGCTGAAGGATATCCGCGCCGACAATGGCGATGTCTGGGTGGCGCTCGACCGGGTGCGCGATCCCGGCAACCTCGGCACCGTCATCCGCACGGTGGACGCCGTCGGCGCCAAGGGCGTGATCCTGGTCGGAGACACCACCGATCCCTTTTCGGTGGAGACGGTGCGCGCCACCATGGGCTCGATCTTCGCCGTTCCGGTGGCCAAGGCGACGACCGAGGCATTCCTCGCCTGGCGCGGCGGGTTCTCGGGTCTCGTCGCCGGCACGCACCTCAAAGGCGCGGTCGACTACCGCTCGGTCGATTTTTCCCGGGGGCCGGTGCTGCTGATGATGGGCAATGAACAGCAAGGCCTGCCCGAAAGCCTGGCGGCGAGTTGCGACAGGCTGCTCCGGATTCCGCAGGCAGGCCGTGCCGATTCGCTCAATCTTGCCGTCGCCACCGGCGTCATGCTGTTCGAGATCCGCCGCGGCGCGCTGAAACTGGACCCGATGGTGGATCCACAATGAGGGTTGCCCGATCGTGAAATCATGGTCTCCCTATGCGCTGCTGGTCGTTGCGGCCATCGCGCTCGACCAATGGATAAAACACTTGGTCGAGACCGGCCTTCCCTTTCAGGAAAAGCTCGATCTCCTGCCCTTCCTGGCGCTGTTTCGCACCTACAACACCGGCATCGCCTTCTCGATGTTCTCATCCTTCGGCGATACCGGCCTGGTGGTCATCGCCGTACTCGTCGTCGCCTTCGTGCTCTATCTGGCCACGCACACGCCCGCGGGCCATGTGGTTGCCCGCACCGGCTTTGCCTTGATCATCGGTGGCGCGCTCGGCAATCTGATCGACCGCGCCGTCTACGGCCACGTCATCGACTACATCCTGTTCCACACTCCGGTCTGGTCCTTTGCCGTGTTCAATCTCGCTGACGCCTTCATTTCGGTTGGCGCCGCGCTGGTCGTCCTTGACGAAGTTTTCGGCTGGCGGCGCCAGCCCAAGCCCCAGGGTCCCGACGCCTGAGCGATTGACCCGGCGCGGCCGCCGCAGCAGAGTCCAAACGTCGATAGATCGAGGAGAGAAAAATGCCCGAAACCTTCAAAGCCATCCTCGTTTCGCGCGACGCCGAAAAGAAGCAGTCGGTGGCGGTGACCGACCTCACCGAAGCCGATCTCATGGAGGGTGACGTCACCGTCGCCGTCGAGGCGACGACGGTGAACTACAAGGATGGGCTCGCAATATCGGGCAAGGCGCCGGTCATTCGCCGCTGGCCCTTGGTGCCAGGCATCGATTTCGCCGGAACGGTCTTATCCTCTTCCCATCCCGACTGGCGCAAGGGAGACAAGGTCGTCCTGAACGGCTGGGGCGTCGGCGAGACGCATTTTGGCGCCTATGCCGGGCGCGCCCGCGTCAATGGCGACTGGTTGGTGCCGCTTCCCGACGGCATCAGCGCGCATGAGGCGATGGCGGTCGGCACCGCCGGCTATACCGCCATGCTGTGCGTCATGGCACTGGAGCGGCACGGCATCGTGCCCGATCGCGGGCCCGTGGTGGTGACGGGCGCGGCCGGCGGCGTCGGTTCGGTCGCAGTCTCCATCCTGTCCAGCCTGGGCTATCACGTCATTGCCTCGACCGGGCGCAATGCCGAAAGCCCGTATCTCATCGATCTCGGCGCCGCGGAGGTGATATCGCGCGACGAACTCAGCCAGCCGACCAAGCCGCTCGCCAAGGAGCGTTGGGCGGGCGGCATCGATTCCGTCGGCAGCCACACACTGGCCAATGTGCTCTCTATGACCTCCTATGGCGGTGCCGTCGCGGCCTGCGGCCTGGCGGGCGGCATGGACCTGCCGTCGAGCGTGGCACCTTTCATCCTGCGCGGCGTTTCGCTGCTCGGCATCGATTCGGTGATGGCGCCGAAACCGGTGCGGCTTGAGGCTTGGCGCCGCATCGGCGCCGACCTGGATCTGCGCAAGCTCGCCAGGCTGTCCAAGACCATCGGCTTCGACGACATCATCGGCGCCGCGCGAGACATCGTCGACGGCAAGATCCGCGGCCGCGTCGTCGTCGACATGCAGTGAGTTCGCCGGGGTAAAACAACCTATCCGCTAAAATTCGAACGATCCCCCGCAGGCTTCCATAATTTCTGTCCGGTAGGATTTTCGCATGGTCGCGGAATCCGGCATCCAGGAAGCGGAGACTGGCGAAGACGTCGATGCGGTATCCCCGCCGGCGTCGGCGCGGCGGTTCGTCGCCGCACCGCCGCTGGCGCCTGAGCCGCAACAGGCCCGACATGAGCCGCGATTGGCCAGCCGCGAAGGCTTGCCGCTGCTGACCTTGGTCGCCATCATCATGCTGGCGGGGCTGACCCACCTGACCGGCGCGCCGATCTTCATCAGCCTCGCTTTGCTGGCGACCGGCCTTGCCGGCTTCGGCCTGCACCTGCGCGCCAGAAGGAACGAATACCGCACCGCCGCGCTGCTTGATGAAACCACGGCCCGCAGCCGTGCCGAGATCGAGACGCTGGCCGATCGCATGTGGGAGATGCAGGAGAGCGAAGAGCGCTTTCGCGGCCTGATCGACGCGCTTGGCGATCTCGTCATCCATCGCGACCGCGACGGCCATATCGTCTATGCCAACAAGGTGTTCGCCGATCTGGTCGAGATCGATCAGCGCGACCTCGCCGGCAAGACCCTGGCGGAACTCGGCATCGAAGTCGGTATCGTTCCCGACGCCGCGTTTTCCGACCATGAATGCCTGAGTTCCACCGACGTCGCCATCCGCACGCCCGGTGGTTCGCGCTGGTTCTCGTGGATCGAACTGTCGGTGCGCGACAAGGACAGCGGCGCCGTCTCGCATCGCGCCATCGCCCGCGACATCACCGCCCGCAAACGTGCCGAATCCTCGCTGATCACCGCGCGCGAGCGGGCCGAATACGCGAGCCAGGCCAAATCGCGCTTCCTCGCCACCGTCAGCCATGAAATCCGCACGCCGATGAACGGCATCATGGGCATGGCCAGGCTGTTGGCCGATACCAGCCTGTCGCCGGAGCAGCAGACCTATGTCGGCGCCATCTCGACCTCGGCCAGCGCCCTGTTGGCTCTCATCGAGGACCTGCTCGATTATTCCAAGATCGAGGCGGGGCGCTTCGATCCCGAACCGCAGCCAATGTCCGTGCGCGAGATCGCCGACAACATCGTCGAGCTCCTGGCCGCGCGGGCCTTCGCCAAGGATATAGGCCTCGGCTGTCATGTGGAGCCCGACGTGCCGCAATTGATCACCGCCGATCCGGGCCGGGTCAGGCAGGTGCTGCTCAACCTGATCGGCAACGCCATCAAGTTCACCGACAGCGGCGGCGTGCTGGTGAGCATCGCGCGCGCCCGCACCGAAACCACCGACCGCATATGCTTCACCATCGCGGATACCGGGCCAGGCCTGCGTGAGGAGGACATGGAGCGCATTTTCGAGGAGTTCGAGCAGGCCGACGGCACCTCGACGCGCGCGCATGGCGGAGCCGGTCTCGGTCTTGCCATCTCCAGGCGCCTGGTGACCGCCATGGGCGGCACGATTTCCGTCTCCAGCCGGCTGGGCCAGGGTTCGGAATTCGTCTTCGATATCCCGGCCATATCCGCGAGCGAGCCACCGCCGGGCCGGACGGACGCACTTCAGGGCAGGCGCGCGGTGATCCTGTCGAGAAACATCGTCGAAGCCGACGCCATCGCCCGCAGCATCCGCGCCAATGGCGGCGCGGTCGATATCGCCACCACCGTGGCGCAGGCGGCATCGTTCTCCGGCGGTTGCGACGTGCTGTTGGTCGACGCGGCCATGGAAGAGGGCGACGGTAGACTGCTCAAGCGGCTGCGCCAAAGCGGTTTTTCCGAATGCGAAGCCATCACGCTGATCGCCCCGACCGATCGCGGCATGCTCGGCGAGTTCCGCGCCAGCGGCTACGCGACCTTCCTCGCCAGACCGGTGCGAGGCGGAACACTTTTGCGTGTGCTTCTGAGCAGTCATGCGCCGGCGCTTGCCCCGACACGGCCGGAAAAGCCCCACCCGCCGGCGCTTCGCGCCGCCGGTGACCTCCAGCATGGCCTGTCGGTGCTGATCGCCGAGGACAATGACATCAACGCCATGCTCGCTCGCGCCACGCTGCTGAAGGCCGGTCATCGCGTCAAGGTTGTCGGCAACGGCAAGGCGGCGGTCGAGGCCGTTACCGGTGCCGGACACAAGCACCGCTTCGACGTGGTGCTGATGGACCTGCACATGCCGGTGATGGATGGGATGGACGCCATCGCCGCCATCCGCCGCCATGAGGAGGAGACGGCCGTGCCGCCCGTACCCATCATGGTGCTGTCGGCCGATAGCCAGGAAAAGACCCGCCATGCCGTGCTCGCCCACGGCGCCAGCGGCTTCGTCACCAAGCCGCTCGACCCCGATGCGCTGGTCGACGCCATCGAGGGGCAGGTCGCCGCCTGAGCTTTTTTCCATCGATCTCCTGCCGAGCGCCGCCACCTTGCCCTGCACAAGGTAGCCGGTTGACCGTATTCGCCAGCCGACGAAGTATTGCCCGCGACGCCGTATCACGGTACTGTCACAATCCTGTTGCACCTACACCGTATCCCCGTGCCAAGAGGGATGGCTCGAAGGAGAATCACTCGTGCATACAGTTATGCCGGAATGTGACACTCGGCCGAACGCCGGCGGCGCCTTGCTTGCCGGGCGCAACGTCGATTCCGTCACAAAGGGCGCAGCGCTCGGCCGTATCGGCAACCTCGAAGTGCGGCTGGCCCGCAACGAGGCCGAGATCGCGGCCGCGCAGGAAGTGCGCTACCGGGTATTCTATGACGAGCTTGGCGCCAGGAAGAACCTGTTTCAGGTGCAGGACCGCCGTGATGCCGACCGCTTTGATCCGCACTGCGATCATCTGCTCGTCTTCGATACCTCGCTTTCCGGCCCCGAACATCGCCGCATCGTCGGCACCTACCGGCTGCTGCGGCAAGAGATCGCTGCCGCCGCCGGCGGCTTCTATTCCGAAGGCGAATTCGAGCTGACCAAGCTCATCGCCCGTCACCCGGGGCAGCGCTTTCTCGAGCTCGGCCGCTCCTGCGTCCTGCCGGAATACCGTTCGAAGCGCACCATCGAGGCGTTGTGGCAAGGCATCTGGGCGTATATCAACCACTATGGCATCGGCGTGATGACCGGCTGTGCGTCCTTCCACGGCACCGTGCCGGCGGCCCATGCCGAGGCACTCACCTATCTGGCGCATCACTGCCGCACGAATTCGGCCTGGGACGTGCGCGCCGTCGCCGGGCGCTATTGTTCCATGGATCTGATGCCGATCGAGGCGGTCAATGCCAAGGCGGCGATCGCGGCTATGCCGCCCTTGGTCAAGGGCTATCTCAGGGTCGGCGCCCGCATCGGCGACGGCTGCGTCATCGATCGTGAATTCTCGACGGTCGATGTGTTCGTGGTGATGCCGGTCAAGGAGATCGGCGCCCGCTACGTCAATTATTACGGCGGGGAAGCGCAACGCTTCGCGGCGTGAGCAATAGTGAGTAGTGAGTAGTGAGTAGTGAGTAGTGAAGACACCATAATTCACACCTACTGACTATTTCCCTACTGACTACTCCCTACTTCACGAAATATCCTCTGGCCGTCTGCCGGGCCGGCTCTTGTAGGACGCAAACGACCAGCCGAATTTGAGCGCGCCGCCGCGCACGGCGAATGCCGCGGCGAAACCGGCCAAGCCTGAGACGATCTGCGGCAGTCCGGCGACATCGCCCAATGTGAAGATTGACGCGCCAACCAGAGCGGCCGTGACATAGATTTCCGGCCTCAGCAGCACCGAAGGCTCCCCTGCCAGCACGTCGCGCAGGATGCCGCCGAATGTAGCGGTCAGCACGCCGGTGACGACGGAAACGACCGGCGAACCGGTAATGGCCAATCCCTTGGCCGCACCCATCACCGAGAAAGCGGCCAACCCGACGGCGTCGAGCCAGAGCAGCCACTTCCAGCGGGATTCGACACGGTGTGCGCTGAAAAAGACCAGCACCGCAACCGCCGCGCAGATCAGCACATGGCTGGAATTGGCGATCCAGAAAACCGGCAGGTTAAGGATGACGTCGCGAAGAGTGCCGCCGCCGATGCCGGTGACGCACGCCAGGAAAAGGAAGCCGATAATGTCGAGCTGCTTGCGCGACGCGGCAAGCGCACCTGTCGCCGCGAAGACCGCAACGCCGGCATAGTCGAGAAGCGCGATGGGATGCATGGGCTGGAGTGAGTAGTGAGTAGTGGCAATAGCACGAAGCCGCAGATTAGTATCTGGTCCCTACTCGCTACTCCCTATTCGCTACTCACGATCAAGCATCCTTCTCCGCCTGCTCGTTGACGGGCCCCGGCTCGACCGGCGCTTCGCCGGCAGCGAGTTTAGGGCCGCCCTTGGCGACGCCGACCATGGCCGGGCGCAGCACCCGCTCCCCGATCGAATAGCCCGGCTGCACGACCTGCACCACCGTGTTGGCCGGCACATCGGGATTGGGCACTTCGAACATGGCCTGGTGGAAATTGGGATCGAACTTCTCGCCTTCCGGCGCGAGCTTCTTGACGCCATGCCGCTCCAGTGCGGACAGCATGGCACGCTCGGTGAGATCGACGCCGTCGATCAGCGCCTTGAAACCCGCATCGCCGGACGCCTTGGCCTCGGCGGGAATCGCGTCCAGCGCGCGGCGCAGATTGTCCGAAACCGACAGCATGTCGCGGGCGAAGTTCGCAACCGCATAGGTACGCGCGTCATGCACGTCGCGCGCGGTGCGGCGACGCAAATTCTCCATCTCGGCCGCGACGCGAAGCGCCCGATCCTTCAGCTCTTCATTCTCCTTCAGCAGCCGCACAACCGCTTCATAATCGCCATCGACGCCACCTTCCGTGCGCTCGGCATTGGCCTCGGTCGCCTCGATTTCGTCGGGCGCGCGTTCGTCTTTTGCCTGGTCGCTCATGCCGTTTCCCGTCATCTCGAATAGTGTGGATTTTGAGCCCGATATCGAGGTTTGGTGGGCAAAAATCAAGGGGTAAGCGATGGCAAAGGCCAGCCGCTCGAACCGGATGGCTGCCAAGGCGTTGCTTCGATTTTAATTCAAACTTTACCATAGCTATCGCCTTTGCTTGCCCCGACGTCGTGAACGGGGAACCATTTGCTGGCTGGAGGATTTTCGAACCGACACAGGATTTTTGAAAATGACACTCCGCGACAAAGGCGAAAAGAGAGATCGGATCGCCGCCGAAATCCGGCGCCAGCTGGGGACCGCGGCGATGACACGCTTTCTGCATGCGCTGCCGGCCTTTCGCGCCGAGAAAGACATTCCCGACCGCTTCCGCGACCTGCTCGATCGCCTCGACGGCATGGAAAGCGGGATGGTTGGCGGCGGACGTCAGTAGGCGCGCTGGCGAAAATTCGGATGGAACCGGCCCAATGGCTGGACGGGCCCTCGCCCGTCGCGACAATTACACGCGGTAATTTTGCGTGAGTGCAGCCTTGCGGGAGCGGGCCGGCTCCGTCTATGGTCCCTGATGAACATGATTTCCCCTGAGACTGCCGCCAATAGCAAGCGCGCCTGGTTGAAGATATTGTCGCGCTACAAGAAGCCGGACAGGCGGCGCAGTGCCGTCGAACTGGCGATCACCCTCATCCCTTTCGCAGCGCTCTGGGCGCTGTCCTCGATCGCCTTTGCCTATGGCCATTGGTGGGGGCTGGTGCTGATCTTGCCGGCAGCGGGCTTCCTGGT
Organism: Mesorhizobium sp. CA13; assembly: GCF_020165235.1. Lineage (NCBI taxonomy): Bacteria > Pseudomonadati > Pseudomonadota > Alphaproteobacteria > Hyphomicrobiales > Phyllobacteriaceae > Mesorhizobium > Mesorhizobium sp. CA13. The sequence continues at coordinate 623,686 of NZ_JAIUHS010000002.1, forward strand.
GCGGATTTTCATGATCCAGCACGATTGCGGGCACGGATCCTTCTTCGCCAACCGCACCGCCGACGACTGGATAGGCCGCGTTCTAGGCGTGCTTACGCTGACGCCTTATGATTGCTGGCGGAGTGCTCATGCCACCCATCATGCCAGCGCGGGTAATCTCGACGAGCGCGGCGTTGGCGATATCAAGACGTTGACGGTCGCGGAGTACCGGCGGATGTCCTGGAGAGGTCGCCTCGCCTATCGTCTCTATCGTCATCCCCTGGTCATGTTCGGACTGGGGCCGATATGGCTCTTCATCTTCGAGCAAAGGCTGCCGATCGGGATGATGCGCGGTGGCCTGAAGCCCTGGGTGTCCTCGATGGCCACCAACCTCGCCATCGTGCTGGCGGCGTCGATCCTGATATGGTTCGTCGGTATTGGCGCTTTCCTGGTGGTCCACCTGCCGATCGTCATCCTCGCCGGATCGGCCGGCATCTGGCTGTTCTATGTCCAGCACCAGTTCGAGGAGACCGAATGGGCGAAGGACGAGGAATGGGAGTTCCAGCGCGCCGCCTTGCACGGATCCTCCTACTATGACCTGCCGCCGGTGCTGAACTGGTTCACCGGCAACATCGGTGTCCACCATGTCCATCACCTCTCCGCGAAGGTGCCAGGCTACCGCCTGCAGGAAGTGCTGCGCGATTATCCGGAATTGCGCGGCATAGGCCGCATCACCCTTCTTGAGAGCCTGCGCTGCGTCAAGCTGGCGCTGTGGGATGAAAACAGCGGGAAACTGGTATCGTTTCGTCAGGCACGGATGGCGGCGTAGCCATTTTCTGTCTGGCTCTGCTGGTCCCCGATCCGCCGACCGGCGCCTTCCCGCCGTCGTGACGGGAGAGGACAGGCGGCGTAAACCTGTCGCCAGGAAGTATCGTGATGTCAGCCGGCACGCAGCCGACGCCAGGAGTATTTCGGTCCCTTGGGCTTCGGCACGGCGGCAGGCTGGTAGTAGAGTCCCAATCCGCCGGTGCGGCCTTCGTCCAGCCGCTTCAAGAGCACGGGATTGGAAATCTCGAATTCATCGAAGCCGAGCCGCAGCATATGCGGCAGCTGGTCGACCAGCACTTGGCCGGTGGCGCGCACGGCACCTTCGAAATGATGTCGGCTGCGCAGCAATTCGCCCTTTGAGAAGGAGCGGCCATCGCTGAACGACGGAAATGCCAGAGCCACCAGCGACAGCTGGTCGAGCAGGCCGGCGATCCTTTCGAGCTGATCGCCGGGTTGCAGCACGACACCGATCCTTTCCTTGGCCGACCGGCGCACCTCCGGATCGAGATCGAGAAACGCCTGCAGCGGCAGGATGAAGCGGCCATTGCCGGACAGTGCTTCCGCGCCTTCGGCATGAGCCCACTCATCCTCCCGAAAACCCTTCGGGGTCCAGAGGCGGGTCTCCGGTATCGTCGGTTCAGTCATCGAAATTTCCTAAAAATTTAAGGGCTCAAGGGTGTGTGGAGATTCAAGCAGGCCCGAGTCGAAAACGTTAGCTTCCGAGAGCCGGAGCGGAGCGCACTTGTAGTACGTGAGCCCCCGAAGCCGCCGTTTGCAGGCTGGCCTCACCTGAATATCAGCATACCCTATAGCGATGCGTCGGTCAGCGACTTCTCCAGTCCCGACAGGTGAATGCCACACTCGGTCTTGGCATGACCGGCCCAGCGACCGCTGCGCGCGTCCTCGCCCGGCTGCACCGGTTGCGTGCACGGGAAGCAGCCGATCGACAGATAGCCATAGGCGACCAGCGGATTTTCGCGCAGCGCATGCGCACGCATGTAGTCCGCCTGGTCCGACGTCGTCCAGTGCGCCAGCGGATTGATGCGGATACGTGGGCCGACCGCCTCGAACACCGGAAGTGCTGCGCGCGTCGAAGCCTGAAAGCGTTTGCGGCCGGTGAACCAGGCGCGGAAAGGCGCCACGCCCCGCGCCAGCGGCTCGACCTTGCGCACGTTGCAGCAGGCATCGGTATCGCTCTGGTGCAGATTGCCGGTCGGATCGATCCGTTCGAGTGCTGCTTCCTCGGGCTTGATCACCTGGATGTTGGTCAACCCGAAATCGGCGACCAAGGCGTCGCGATAGCCGAGCGTCTCCTCGAAATGCTTGCCGGTATCGAGAAAGATGACCGGCAGCGTTCGGTCGATCTCGGCGATCATGTGCAGCAGCACCGCCGAGTCCGCCCCGAAAGACGAGACCGCGGCAATCTCGTCGCGGAACAGTTCATTGGCCGCGCGTTCGATGATCTCGAGCGGCTTCAGATGACCATAGAGTGCGTCAAGCCCCGCCGCTTTGGCGGCGATGCCGTCATCGACGTCGACGATAGGGTCAAGCGGCCTTGGCTTCGCCAGCATAGAGCGCCTCCTTGAACGGCGCGGGACCGACACGGCGGTAGGCGTCGATGAATTTCTCTTGTGGATTGAGCCGAAGGCCGAGATAGGTCTCGACGATCTGCTCGATGGCGTCGGTGATCTCTTCCGACGAGAAGCCGCGGCCGATGATCTCGCCCACCGAGGTGTTCTCGTCGGCCGAACCGCCAAGCGTCACCTGGTACAGCTCGGTGCCTTTCTTTTCGACTCCGAGAATGCCGATGTGTCCGACATGGTGATGGCCGCAGGCATTGATGCAGCCGGAGATCTTCAGCTTCAACTCGCCGATCTCGCGCTGCCGCTCCAGCGACGCAAAGCGACGCGAGATCTCCTGCGCGATCGGGATCGAACGCGCCGTGGCCAGCGCGCAATAGTCGAGGCCCGGGCACGAGATGATGTCCGATATCAGGTTGGAATTGGCGGTCGCCAAGCCGATATCGACCAGTGCGTCATAGACTGCCTTCAGGTCGGCGCGCGCCACATGCGGCAGGATCAGGTTCTGCTCGTGGCTGACGCGCAACTCGTCGTATCCATACTTCTCGGCGATATCGGCAATCGCTTCCATCTGGCTGTCGGTCGCATCGCCCGGCACTTCGCCGATACCCTTCAGCGAGATGGTCACCGCCGCATAGTCGGGGTGGCGATGCGTCACCACATTCTGGTCGAGCCAATCCGAGAAGCCCTTGGAATCGAGGCGTGCCAGCTTTACAGCCTCGTCGCCGTCCGGCCGCGCGGTCAGCGCTGGCGGCGCGAAATAGGCGTCGATGGCGCGGATGTCTGCTTCCGGCAGCTTCAACTCGGCGTCCTTCAATTGCTGCCATTCCGCTTCGACCTGGCGCGTGATCTCCTCGACGCCGGTCTCGTGGACCAGGATCTTGATGCGCGCCTTGAACTTGTTGTCGCGGCGGCCATGCAGGTTGTAAACGCGCAGGATCGCCGTGCAGTAGGACAAAAGGTCGGCTTCCGGCAGGAAATCGCGGATCTTTCTGGCCACCATCGGCGTACGGCCCTGGCCGCCGCCGACATAGACGGCGAAGCCGAGCTCGCCGGCCGCGTTCTTCTTCAGGTGCAGGCCGATGTCGTGGGTCTGGATGGCGGCGCGGTCGCGCTCCGCGCCGGTTACCGCGATCTTGAACTTGCGCGGCAGGTAGGAAAACTCCGGATGAACCGATGACCACTGGCGCAGGATTTCCGCGTAGGGACGCGGATCGGCGACCTCGTCGGCGGCCGCACCCGCGAAATGGTCGGCGGTGACGTTGCGGATACAATTGCCGCTGGTCTGGATAGCGTGCATCTCGACACTCGCCAGATCGGCCAGGATCGCAGGAAGGTCGGACAGTGCCGGCCAGTTGAACTGGATGTTCTGGCGCGTGGTGAAATGGCCGTAGCCCTTGTCGTATTTGCGCGCGATATGGCCGAGCATGCGCAACTGCTTGCTGTTCAGCGTGCCATAGGGCACCGCGATGCGCAGCATATAGGCGTGCAATTGCAGATAGACGCCGTTCATCAGCCTGAGCGGCCGAAACTGGTCCTCGGTGATCTCGCCGGCGAGCCGGCGCTGGACCTGATCGCTGAACTCGGCGACGCGGGCCTGGACAAAATCGTGATCGAACTCGTCGTAGCGGTACATGCTTCGTCTTTCAGGGCGCGTCCGCCCGTGTTCACTTCTGGTCTGGGCTTACGCCGCCCGGGAGGCCTGCTTGCCGAGATCGTTGCGGATGGTGGGGCCTGCGGCGCGGATCTTCTCGCGCAACCGCACCGGCTCGACAACGCCATTGACGATTTCGGCATCGATGAGGTTGACGTCGACGACTTCGTTGTCGGCGTGGGCTTTGGCACCGATCGCTTCCAGACGATCCTCGGCCGCCTTGTCATGGGCGAGGTCGGCATGGTCCGCCGTCTCGGCCCACCCGCCGTCTGCGTACCAGACGGCGATACCGTCGGCGAGCCGGTTGGCGGTCAGTATCTTCATTGCTGAACTCCCTCGGTGGCAGCTATGGGCGCACCTTCATGCCTGTGTGCCGCGAGCGGTTCGGACCGTTCGAAATTGGCGCCGGCGACCGCATCGCCGATGATGGTCATGACCGGACCTGAGAGGTCGGCGCGCGCTTCGAGCGACGGCAGGTCGGCAAGCGTGCCGTGGAAACGGCGGCGATTGCCGAGGCTGGCATTCTCGACCACGGCTACCGCCGTATCCGGCGAAAGCCCGGCCTCGATCAGCCGGCCGGCAACCTCCGCGGCCACCGAGCGGCCCATGTAGACAGCAACGGTGGCACCCGAAATGGCAAGCTTGGCCCAGTCGGGCAGCGAATTGCCCTTGAGATCGTGACCTGTGGTGAACACCATCGAGGAGGAAACCCCGCGCAGCGTCAGCGGCAATTCGAAATCGGCGGCGGCGGCGAAAGCAGCGGTGACGCCCGGAACCACCTCATAGGCTACGCCCGCATCACGCAGCGCCGCCATCTCCTCGCCGGCCCGGCCAAACACCAGGGGATCGCCCGACTTCAGCCGCACCACGCGCTTGCCTTCGCGGCCAAGCTCGACCAGCAACGCGTTGATCTCGGCCTGGCTCTTGGTGTGACAGCCCTTGCGTTTGCCGACCGCCAGCCGCTCGGCGTCGCGTCGGCCCATGGCGACGACAGCCTCCGGCACCAGCGCATCGTGGACGATGGCATCGGCCTCCATCAGCAGCCGATGCGCGCGCAGCGTCAAAAGGTCCTCGGCACCGGGGCCCGCGCCAACCAGGGCGATATGGCCTGAAGCGGATGCATCCGAACGCAGAAGATCGGCGGCTGCGTCATGCGCCTGCGAAAGCTCGCCAGCTTCGACAGCGCGCGCCGGCGCACCGCCGAAGAACTCGCTCCAGAACCGGCGGCGGGAATTGCCCCTGGGCAGGCTTTCAGCGGCGGCCCGGAAGGACGCGGCGAGAGCCGCCAGCCTGCCCAACGAGGGCGACAGCATGCGGTCGATGCGGGCACGCAGCATCTGCGCCAGCACCGGCCCGGCGCCTTCCGTGCCAATGGCGATCGCGACCGGTGCGCGATTGACCAGCGCCGGGGTGAAAAAATCGCAAAGCTCCGGCCGGTCCACCGCATTGACGGGAATGCCGAGCCGGCGCGCATCTTGGACGACGCGCCGGTCGAGCGCCTCATCGCCGCTCGCAGCGAACACCATCACCGAGCCTTCCAGCCGGCTCGCCTCATAGGCCCCGAAGTGGGTGGCGCCGCTCTGCGCGATGAAGCCGAGCATGTCCGGTGAGGCGCTCTCCGCGACGATGCGCAGCATAGCGCTAGACTGCCCAAGCAATCGTGCCTTGGCCAACGCTTCGTCGCCGCCGCCGACGATCGTCACGGCTTCGTCTTCGACCCGTACGAAGACGGGGAAGGCATTGAGCTTGGGGGCGGGCTGCGGCATGGATACGAACGGAATCCTGATCTGGTCTTCACTTCTACGCGTGGGCGCGAAAAAGCTGAAGAAACCCACTCGCGCATCGCCTCCCGGGATGCAATCGCTTTTTCTAAAGCGCCGCGGCCAAGAGAAAAATATTCCACCTTGCTGCGGAGACCGACGTCCAGCCGCTGTCGAGGGCCTTGATTTCTCCTCTTTTTTGGGCCGAACGCGCTTCATGACAAAACAGTTTTTTCTAAATTCTACTAACTTAGTAGATTAAAGCCGCCTGGCGTTCGTGCGCGCGCGTCAGCCTCGACGGAGCCCCTGTATGACCTGGCTTTTTGGCTGGAACATTACCGGATCGAGGCGCGTTCCTTCCGCATGCGCAATGCAAAATCATACCTGGCCGCGGCGTGAACCCAGCGTGGCGGCAGCGAAGGAAGGAGCCCGGCGTCATGAGCGCGATCAAGTTGAAGCACGGCATCTGGATCATGGTGGCCGACGGAGAAAAAGCGCTCTTCCTCAGAAATGCAGGTGACACCAAATTTCCGAACCTCGAAGTGGTGCAGGAAGTGAGGCAGGACAACCCGCCAACGCGCGAGCAAGGCAGCGACAGTCCCGGTCGCTACAATGACGGTCCCTCTGTCCACCGCAGCGCGGTTGAGGAGACGGATTGGCATCGGATCGGCAAGGAGCGCTTTGCCGACGAACTCGCCGAACGGCTCTACAAGCTGGCTCATCGAGGCTCTTTTGATGAAATCATCCTCATCGCGCCACCGCTCGTGCTCGGCGCGATGCGCAAGGCCTTGCACAAGGAAGTCAGCGACAAGGTCAGCGCGGAAATTCCCAAGACGCTGACCAACCACGCGGTGTTCGAGATCGAGGCTCTGTTGCGGGCAGCTTGATCGTTGGCTATCGAGCGCCGCCATTGCGGCGCGTGATTTCGGCTGATCTCGAATTCCGGCTTGCTTGCCCACCGGCGAGGTATTTGTCGCGTCACCGGCAATTCCGGTTTTGTGGGGTTGCATGGCCGACACTCAATCCACCATATTGCAAACAAGCGGCGGCTTCGGGCGGCGCATATCCTGCATCGCTGGCTTGAAAGGCGCTCCATAGACAATGCCGCATGACACTCCCCTTATCGCCACCATCGTAGCCGGTCTGGGGCTCGCTTTCGTCTTCGGCGCTCTCGCCAACCGCTTCCGCATTCCGCCGCTGGTCGGCTATCTCGTGGCCGGCGTGCTGGTCGGGCCGAACACGCCCGGTTTCGTCGCTGACGCCGGCCTTGCCAATGAACTCGCCGAAATCGGCGTCATTCTGTTGATGTTCGGCGTCGGCCTGCATTTTTCGCTGAAGGATCTCCTGTCGGTCCGCGCCATTGCCGTGCCCGGCGCCATCGTCCAGATCGGCTTTGCCACGGCACTCGGCGCGGGGCTTTCCTGGATGCTCGGCTGGTCGGCGGGAGCAGGGCTGGTCTTCGGCCTGGCGCTGTCGGTGGCCTCTACCGTGGTGCTGCTGCGCGCCCTGCAGGAGCGTCGACTGATCGAGACCGAGCGCGGCCGCATTGCCGTCGGCTGGCTGATCGTCGAGGACCTGGCCATGGTGCTGGCGCTGGTGCTTTTGCCAGCGCTTGCCGGCGTGCTTGGCGGCCAGGGGCAGGCGGATGCGCATGCGAGCGGCCTGTTGTCCCTGCCCGCGAGCTACGGCATCTGGGGCGTCGTCGGCATCACGCTGGCCAAGGTCGCAGCCTTCGTCATCGTCATGCTGGTGGTCGGCCGTCGCGTCATTCCCTGGATCCTGCACTATGTCGCCCATACCGGCTCGCGCGAGCTGTTTCGGCTTTCGGTGCTGGCGATAGCGCTTGGCGTCGCCTTCGGCGCGGCCAAGCTGTTCGGCGTCTCGCTGGCACTGGGCGCTTTCTTCGCCGGCATGATCATGAGTGAATCCGAACTCAGCCACCGCGCTGCGGAGGAATCGCTTCCGCTGCGCGATGCCTTCTCGGTGCTGTTCTTCGTCTCGGTCGGCATGCTGTTCGACCCGTTCAGCCTGTTCAGCAACGGCTTGCCGATCCTGGCGACGCTCGCCATCATCGTCGTCGGCAAGTCGCTGGCGGCCTTCCTCATCGTCGTCGCCTTCGGTTATCCCCTGGCGACGGCGCTGATGATTTCGGCGAGCCTTGCCCAGATCGGCGAGTTCTCCTTCATCCTGGCCGAACTCGGCGTCGGGCTGAAACTGCTGCCCGAACAGGGGCGAGATCTCATCCTGGCGGGCGCCATCCTGTCGATCGTGCTCAACCCGGTGATGTTCCTGGTCATCGACTGGATGAAGCCATGGCTCGAGGCCCGCGCCGCCAGGACGGCGCCGCCTGTGGAGCCCAAACCGGTCGGCCCGGCGACGGAGCCCGGCCAGGTGGCTTCAGTCGCCTCGGCGGCGAAACAGGAAGATGGACCGCCGCCAAGAACAGCCCTCAGCGGCCACGCGATCCTGATCGGCTACGGCCGTGTCGGTAGTCTCGTCGGCGCTGCGTTGAAGGAAGCCGCCCTGCCCTTCCTGGTGGTCGAGGATGCCGACAAGACACTGGTGAAGCTCAGGGCCGAGGGCATCGAGACCGTGGCCGGCAACGCCGCCAATGCCGAAGTGTTTGCGGCCGCCAATCCCGAAGGCGCAAAACGGCTGATCCTGGCCATCCCCAATGCCTTCGAGGCCGGTCAGATCGTGCTGCGTGCGCGCGCCGCCAATCCCGCCATCAACGTCGTCGCCCGCGCCCATTCCGATGCCGAGGTCGAGCATCTCAAGGGGCTCGGCGCCGATACGGTGATCATGGGCGAACGCGAGATCGCGCGCGGCATAGTGGAAGAGGTGCTTGGTCACAAGCCGCGGGCGGCTGAACCGTCCGCCGCCTGAGCCGATCCTGCACGGACCTAATCCGCGCCTAGCGAGAACGCGGCCGACCGTGGAGGTCTGGACCTCGGACAGGTGGGGCGGCCTTGGACGCGCCCGCTGACATCGGTCACCCCTGCCATTTGTCTTCGTATCGCGCTCAACCGAGTTCTTGGGCGAGTCCGATGAGCAACCCCTCAGGCCCACGGATGTAACAGAGCCGATACACGTCTTTATACTGGACTACTTCGCCTACGAGCTGCGCGCCGCGCGTGCGGAGCCTTTCAAGCGTCTCGTCGATGTCGTCCACGGCGAACATGACGCGGAGGTAGCCTAGGGCGTTGACCGGCGCGTTCCGGTGATCTGCGACGACAGGCGGCATGAGGAAGCGGGAGAGCTCGAGCCGGCTATGGCCGTCCGGTGTGCGCATCATGGCAATCTCGACATGCTGATCGCCCAGTCCGGTGACACGTCCGGCCCATTCTCCTTCGATCGTGGCCCGTCCTTCAAGCTCGAGGCCGAGTTCGCGAAAGAAATCAATCGCCTCTCCGAGGTCTTCGACGACGATTCCTACGTTGTCCATCCGCTTGAGCGCCATGTTTTCCATCTCCAAGGTGGCGTTCGAATCTACAAGGCGTCGCCTGCTCTAACAATGTATGTTCGAGGTGCCCCGCCCGCAGTCAGGCTGATCACACCACAAAGGCAGAGCCGCCATTTTGCGCGACGCTGCCGAGGTATTTTGCCGGCGGCTTGCCAAGCGCCTTCTTGAACATGGTGATGAAGGCGGTGACGGAATCGTAGCCGAGATCGCCGGAGACCTGCTGCACGCTCGCACCGGAAGCCAGTTCTCTAATTGCGACGATCAGGTGCAACTGCTGGCGCCAGCGTCCGAAGCTTAAGCCAGTCTCCTTCACGACGAGACGGGCGAGACTGCTCTCGCTGAGCGCAACCCGGCTGGCCCATTCCGACAATGTGCTGCGGTCGGCGGGGTCCTGCGCCAACGCTTCGGCGATCCGCCTCAATCGCGGCTCCGATGAGATCGGCAGATGCAGCCGCTGGACAGGCATGCGCGGCAGTTCGGCAAGCAGCGTCCTGATCAAAAGCGCATCCCTCGCCTCATCATCCCCCACGCCATCGGACAGTTCGATGATCAGTTCGCGCAGCAGCGGCGAGACCGAAAGGGTGCAGCACCGGTCCGGCAATTCGGCGGCTCCCGGCTCGATGTAGACGAAGAATATCCGGGCGTTGGCCGTCGCGACATTGCTGTGCTCCATGTCGCCGGGAATCCACACCCCGCAATGCGGCGGCACCATCCACAGGCCGCTCGGGACGCGGCATGTGACGCCACCGCCGAGCGCGAAGACGAGTTGGCCTTTGCGATGCCGATGGGAGGGGACTTCGGCCCTGGTTTCGGTAACGTCGACGCGCACGGCGATTGCCGGTGCGAGGACGTCATCCACATTGAAATCGAGCCATGGGTAGCGAAGAGGTTGTCTCATGATTGACGGCTTTTAGCGATTAAACGCCATGATAGCTAAATTCTTCAAGTTGGGAAGTCGATAGGTTCCAGCTTGCCCATGCACCCGGTTGATCAGGATGCCGCCGCGCTTTGCAGCCACGAACCATCAGGAAGGTACGTCCCATGCGCGCCCTAGTCATGTCTTCCGACAGCCCCGCCGGACTGGCGCTTGCCGAGGTCGAGGACCCTCGGCCTCTCGCAAACGAGGCGCTTGTCTCGGTCCATGCAACCTCGTTGAATCGCGGCGAATTGCGCCTGCTCACCATACGCCCGGACGGCTGGATACCCGGCCAGGACATCGTCGGGATCGTCGAACAGGCGGCAACCGATGGCTCCGGGCCAGCCGCGGGCGCCCGGGTCGCGGCTCTGGTGGACCAGGCGGGCTGGGCCGAACGCGTCGCGGTTTCGACCGACCGCCTCGCCGTCCTGCCGGATGGCGTCAGCTTCGTTTCCGCGGCCACGCTTCCGGTCGCGGGCACCACCGCGCTCAGGACTTTGCGCCATGGCGGCGACCTTGCCGGCCAACGGGTCCTGATCACCGGCGCAAGCGGTGCGGTCGGCCGTTTCCAGCTCCAGATCGCGCGCGAGCAGGGCGCGTCCGTGACCGCGGTCGCGGCCGCCCGGCATGGCGAGGATCTCCGCCGCCTGGGTGCCGGGCAAGTCGTCGAGGCGATCGAACTGGCTGAGGGGCCGTTTTCGCTGATCACCGAGTCGGTCGGCGGCCAAAGCCTCGCCCACGCGATCGAACGCGTCGCGCCTGGCGGGACGATCGTCATGTTCGGCTCGAGCAGTGGCGAACTCACGCCAATTGGGTTCCGCCAGTTCGTTCCGGGTCACGAGGGGGCGAGGCTTCAGACTTTCGCCTACTACACGTCCGGCGCGGGCATTGGCTCGGACATCGCCTCGCTGCTCGCTCTCGTTGCGGCCGGCCGGCTGGAAACCCGCGTCGCCCTGACCATGCCATGGACCGACATCGCCCAGGCCCTCGACGCGCTGCGACAGCGCAGCTTCAGCGGCAAGGCCGTTCTCACCATGACCGGATGAGCGATCCCCAGCCTGAGATCAGCCCCATCACACGTGCTGGCCGCCATTGATGTGGATTTCCGAGCCGGTCACATAAGACGCCTGCCCGGAGCACAGGAAGAAGATGATGTCGGCGACCTCGGCCGTGGTGCCCAGCCGCCTGAGCGGAATGGTCTCGACGATCTTGTCCGTGCCCGGCGACAGGATCGCGGTGTCGATTTCGCCTGGCGCAATGGCGTTGACGCGGATCCCGTGCGGGCCGAAATCATGCGCCATCTCGCGCGTCAGGGAGCCGAGCGCCGCCTTCGATGTCGCATAGGCGGTGCCGGCGAAGGGGTGCACCCGGGTCCCGGCGATCGAGGTGACGTTGACGATCGACCCTTTCGCCGATGCCAGTTCCTTGAACAGGCCGCGCGCCAGCATGATCGGCGCGAAGAAATTGACCTGGAACACGTCGCGCCAGACATGCATCGGCGTGTCGATGGAGTTCATGCGGCTGTTGCCGTCCTTGAGCTTCGGCGAAATGCCGGCGTTGTTGACCAGCGCGTGCAGCTGGCCGCCATGCGCCTCGAGCCGGTGGCGGATTTCGGAGACGGCGATGCCGACATCCTCCTGGTCGGCGAGATCGACCTTGATGTGGTCCTCGGGCCCGGCCGGCCACGGACAATCCTCGGCGAATGCCTGGCGCGAGCAGGTGATGACGCGCCAGCCCTCGCGCGAGAAACGCTTGACCGTGGCATGGCCGATGCCACGGCTGGCGCCGGTCAGCACAATGGTCTTCCTGGTGTCGATCTCTGCCATGTCGGGAGGTGTAGCCGAACGCTGTGGCGCTGGCGAGAGGCGAGTTGCCGCTAGCCGCCGCCGAGAATATCGAGGATCGAGGTCTGCCGCTTCTTGAGCGGACCGCCGACACTGCCCGGCGGCACCGGATGTCCGACCGACGCGGTGGTTCCGGAGTCGCCCGGCATATCGAAACCGTCGGCGTCGACCGTCTGGGCCGGGCGGGGCGCGCGGACCGGCGCTGGCTGCGCCGCGACGGCAGCGGGCGCCGACTGGCCGACAGGCGCTTGCGGCTTCGGAGCCGGCTGCGTCGCATCGGCCGACGGGATTTCGTCTGGCACGATCCTATCGGCCGGCGTCGACTTCCAGGTGCCGGGCAGCGGCCGCACGGGCACGCCCTCATGCGCGGCGACCATGAACTCGTGCCAGGCCTGCGCCGGCAGCGCGCCGCCGGTGACCTTCTTCATCGGGCTGCCGTCGTCATTGCCGAACCATACGCCGGTGGTGAGATTGGCGGTGTAGCCGACGAACCAGGCGTCGCGCGAATTCTGGCTGGTGCCGGTCTTGCCGGCCGACGGCCAGGTGAAGGCCGCCTTCCTGGCCGTGCCGATCTCCACCGTCCCGGTCATCATCGAGTTCATCATGCCGACGATCTCGGGCTTCACCACGCGTGGCGCGCTGCCGCTGCCGGCGTCGTACAGCACCTTGCCCTCGGCTGATGTCACGCGGCGGATGAAATGGATATCCGGCTTGTAGCCGCCATTGGCGAAAGGCACATAGGCCGAGGTCAGCTCCAGCGGCGTCACCTCGGACGTGCCGAGCGCGATCGAGGTGTTGGCTTGCAAATCGGACTGGATGCCCATGCGATGCGCCGCCTCGACCACTGCGTCCGGTCCGACTTCCATGGTCAGCTGAGCCGCCACCGAGTTCAGCGATTTCGCCAGCGCGGTGGCCAGCGTCACCTTGCCGAAATACTTGCCGCCGTAATTGTCGGGTGTCCATTTGCCGATCTTGATCGGCGCGTCGTTGCGCACGCTGTCGGGCGTGCGGCCGGCCTCGAGGGCGGCCATGTAGACGAACGGCTTGAACGCCGAACCGGGCTGCCGGCGCGCTTCCGAGGCGCGGTCGAACTGGCTGGTCGAATAATCGTAGCCGCCGACCATGGCGCGCACCGCACCTGAATCGTCGATCGACACCAGCGCGCCCTGGGTGACGTTGAGCTTCTTGCCGCTTTCGTCGATCAGCCTGCGGATCGACTGCTCGGCGAGCTTCTGCAGGTTCAGGTCGACGGTGGAATCGATGACGATGTCGCCGCGCACGTCGCCGATCAGATCGGGCAGCTCTTCCATGATGGTGTCGGCGACGTAGTTTTCCGAGCCTGTCCAGTAGGACGGCGCGCGCGTCGCCGGCGCGCTCATCGCCGTGGTCAGTTCCTTGGCGCTGATCTTGCCCTCGTCGCGCATGGCGGCGAGCACCAGTTGCGCGCGCTCCTCGGCGGCCTTGGGATCGCGCGCCGGCGACAGTCGCGACGGCGCCTTCAGGAGACCGGCAAGCAGCGCCGCCTCCGGCAACGTGACGTCGCGCGCGCTCTTGCCGAAATAACGGCGCGAGGCCGCTTCGACGCCATAGGCGCCGGAGCCGAAATAGACCCGGTTGAGGTACATTTCGAGAATCTGGTCCTTGGTGTGCTTGTGCTCCAGCCACAGCGCCAGCAGCACCTCCTGCACCTTGCGTTCCAGCGTGCGGTCTGGCGTCAGGAACAGGTTCTTGGCCAGTTGCTGCGTGAGCGTCGAACCGCCTTGCGAGAAATGCCCGCCGGCGAGGTTGGCGACCATGGCGCGCGACAGGCCGATCGGATCGACCCCGAAATGCGAATAGAAGCGGCGGTCCTCGATGGCGATGACCGCCTCGGGGATGTAGGGCGACATTTCGTGCAGGCCGACCGCCTCGCCGCCGCTCATGCCGCGATTGCCGAGCAACTGGCCGTCGGCGGAGACGATCTTGATATTGGGCGCGCGATCGGGGATCGACCAGGTCGTGGCCGCCGGCATCTTGGCGCCGTAGTAGACGACGACGCCGGCCACGGCGATGCCGCCCCAGATGGCCAGCACGAAGCACCAGTAGACCAGCCGGCCGAGCACGCCGAACAGGCCGCGCCGGCTCTTGGCGCGCCTGGCATGCGACGATTTTGCCTTCGGCGATTTGCGTTTGGCGGAGGCTTTGCGGTTGCTGGGCACGACGCGGTCCTCCTCGCTCACCGAAAGACCTGTCTGGGATCTCGCTTGCGGCGGTCCCTCGAAACTGGGTTCGATGCGGCTGTCTCTGCGGTTCGCCATGCGCTGCGCTTGATATCCCGATGCCTATGGCGTTCGGGTTGCAGAGTAGATGCGGCGGTTTAAAGGCGGGTTAAGTCACCCGCTTCTGCGCAAAATGCCCTATCGGGTGGCGAGAGCTCTCCCACCGCAGTGCTTGTCACAGCGCACGCCCCACATTCGGCAGACTTGTCGAACCACGACCCTCGGCATAGTTTTTCAGAGAGGACCCCCGGTACTATTCTCTACGAAATAACTGTCGGCGCCAAAATATGTACAGGAGCCGTGTATTCCTTCGCGGTAGCCCTCAGGCGATCTGAATAATCATATATCTCGTCAAGTGTATCGATCTTGACTTTATTCTCTTTTTCACCATCAAAAAGCCCAAGATACTTTATGGAGCGATTGAACCACAACCGCGCGAGTGGCTTACGGTTGTTATTATCGATCAAGATGCCGCAATAGCTTTTCTGATCCCTCATCACTACACGGGCAGGCTTCAAGGTGTCTCGCACGATCGCTCTTATGATCATGAACCCCTCGCGCTCCTCCTCCGTTGTAACGACCTCCTCGGTCTCTTCTCCCTCGACGCCGATCTCGGAAACTTCCGTTTCCGCTAACGCCGTTGACAACCTTGATTGAACAGACTCCCTCACAATTTCACGAAACGCGGCCTTCACCATAGGCGTGAACTGTTCTTTCACCTGGCTCGTAAAGCGACCCTGGTAGAGTCCTCCCGTCACCATCCGAACAAAGTCCTCGGGAGGGTTTTCCATGACGTTCGCGATCTCTTTCTTGATCGCAGACGTGTATTTCAGCCTATGTGCCGACTGAAGAATCCCGTCGATATTGAATTCAGCTTTGGCGAATTTTTTTAGCTCAGTAACGAGCTGCCCCTGCATGTCGGACAAGTCGAAGGTGAGAAACGGTCGGTCGTCGAGGCGATTGGGCGCAACCAAATCGGTATGAAAATGGAACGTTCGACCGTTTGTGAGAATTGCAAATTTTGCGTTCGTCACTGAAAAGTAGCGATAGAGCTGAGCTAAATGCACCTTTTCAAGCGCCATAGATATAGGTTTGCATTCAATAAGTATCCGGATCTCTCCGTCTAACTTGATTGCATAGTCAACTTTTTCCCCTTTTTTCCCAACAGCATCTGCGCAAAATTCAGGGATTACCTCGTCCGGATTGAACACGTCATAATCGAGGGCAGATAAGAATGGCAGGATAATTGCCGTTTTAAGTGCTTCTTCTGTGAGCATTGCGCTCGAATGGGTCCTGATCCGGTCCGCCAGTACACGCAGTTTTTCTTCAACGCTCATTGTCCCCTCCCAAATATTCAAGGAGGATCACGCAAAAATAATAAAGACGCAAGATGGCAAACGATCGAGCTTTAGACGGGCGGTCGCTACAGGCTCAGATTTTGCCATGCATTTTTTGAAACCGAGGCCAGGAACAACTAGGGGTGTTCCGGCGGCCCTCCCGTGACAGCATGGCGAGGGCTCCGTTCAGTTCTGCTGAATCGAGATGCCCTTGTCGTCGATCTTGAGCTCCACGCCTTTCGGCTTGGTCTGTTCACGATAGACATAGATGCCGAGCGCGATGACCACGACGACGAGCGCGCCAATGACGAGATAGAGCGGATTCTGTTTCATGGCGCGCTCCTCTGTGCCGGGCCTCAGGCTCGCTTCAGGACCCTGACCAGCACCAGCAGGATGATGGCGCCGATGGTGGCGTGGATGATCGAGGCGAGAATGCCGCCACCGATGGAGAAACCGATCCGCGGGAAAAGCCAGCCGGCGATGAACGCGCCGATAATGCCGACGATGATGTTGCCGATCAGGCCGAAGCCGAAACCGGAGACGATGAGACCGGCGAGCCAGCCGGCGACGGCACCGATGATGATGAAGACGAGCAGGCTTTCGACACCCATAGGGACTTCCTCCAAGCAAGAGGGCGAGCGCGGAGCGGAAGGCTCCGAATCGGCCTCGATCAACGGCTTCACGCTATGCGAAAGCAGCCCGCCTCGCCAGCGGGCTAGTCATTGGTCGCCGTCGTCGCTCGCGGCGGGCCGCCAGCTGGTCGGCTCGACCTTCTTCTGCGTGTTGCTGTCGATGTAGACCCACCAGCCGCCGTCTCGGTATTGGGCGATGGATTCGTTGAGCACGCCGTCGCTGTCCTTCCAGGTCACGGTGACCTTGGAACCGTCGGTGGGCGCGGTCGATATGGGCTTCCTGTCGGCCATGTCATCCCTCTTCTCGAGCCGACGGAACGCGACGGCCGGCATCTGTCCCAGACGGCCATCGGCGGCAGGGCGCCGCGACGCCATCAGCTATGAGCGAAAATATCCTCTTCGTCCCAGCCCATGAGGTCAAGCTTGGCGCGTGTCGGCAGGAAGCGGAAACAGGCGTCGGCCTCCTTCGTGCGATCCTCGCGCGCAAGCCGCGACGCCAGCACGTCGCGCAGCCGGTGCAGATAGAGCACGTCGGAAGCGGCGTATTCGAGTTGTTCGGGCGACAGCGTTTCAGCCGCCCAGTCGGACGATTGCTGCGCCTTGGACAGGCCGATGCCCAGAAGCTCGAAGCAGATGTCCTTCAGCCCATGCCGGTCGGTGTAGGTGCGGGTCAGCCGCGAGGCGATCTTGGTGCAGAACACCGGCTCGGGCATCACCCCGAACGCATGGTAGAGCACGGCAAGGTCGAAGCGCCCATAGTGGAACAGCTTGGTCACGCTGTGGTTTCCCAAGAGCTTGACAAGGTTCGGCGCCTCCTTTTGGCCCGGCGCGATCTGGATGACGTCGGCGCTGCCGTCGCCGGGTGAAATCTGCACCACGCACAGCCGGTCGCGATGCGGATTCAGGCCCAGCGTTTCCGTATCGATGGCAACCGCTCCGACATTGTAGCGGGAGAGGTCGGGCAGATCGTGTCTGTGGAAACGGATGTCGCTCATCGTCTTCTCCGGGTCGCGCCTTGCGTCGCGCATCCCTCAGGCGGACACGCGCGCTCCAGCACGTTGCGCTGGCAACCCCGTCCTTGCCGTGATCGGCGGAAAAATCAACATAAACTTGATTTTCCCGCCTTTCGTGATTTCGCGGCTCAGCGCGTCAGGGCGTCCAGGATGCGCGCCCAGGAGCGCTGGCCCTTGTGGAAGGAACTCAACTCATACTTTTCGTTGGGCGAGTGGATGCGGTCGTCGTCGAGGCCGAACCCGACCAGCAGCGATTCCATGCCGAGATAGGTCTGGAAGTCGCCGACCACGGGGATCGAGCCGCCGCTGCCGATCGTCACCGCCGGCTTCGGCCATTCGTCCGACAGCGCCGTCTTGGCCTTCGCCAGGAACGGCGAGTCGTAGGAAAGCTGGATCGCCGGCGAGCCGCCATGCGGGTGGAATTCTACCGAACAGTCGGCCGGAATGCGCTCCTTGACGAACTGCTGGAAGGCGGCGCGGATCTTCCTGGGATCCTGCTTGTGGACGAGGCGGAAAGATACTTTCGCCGAGGCCTGCGCCGCGATCACCGTCTTGAAGCCCTTGCCGGTGTAACCGCCGGTGATGCCGTTGAACTCGGCCGTCGGCCGTGCCCAGGTGAGTTCCAGCAGCGAGCGGCCCTTTTCGCCCGACGGGATCGACAGGCCGACGGGGCCAAGGAACGTCTCGGCCGTTTCGCCCAGCGTTTCCCACGATTTCAGGATCTGCGATGGCGTTTCCTCGACGCCGTCATAGAAGCCCGGGATGGTGATATGGCCGTCCTTGTCGTGAATGTCGGCCAGCACCTTGGCCAGGATGCGGATCGGGTTGGCGGCGGCGCCGCCATAGAGACCCGAATGCAGGTCGCGGTCGGCGGCCTTCACGGTGATCTCCTCGCCGACCAGCCCGCGCAGTCCCACGCAGATTGACGGCGTGTCGCGGTCCCACATGCTGGTATCGCAGACCAACGCGAAATCGGCCTTGAGTTCATCGGCATTGGCTTCGAGGAACGGCTTCAGCGACGGCGAGCCCGACTCCTCCTCGCCCTCGAACAGGATGGTGATACGGCACGGCAGATTGCCATGCACCTGCTTCCAGGCCCGGCAAGCCTCGACGAAGGTCATCAACTGACCCTTGTCGTCGGCCGATCCGCGCCCGGTGATCACCTTGTGGCCGGGTCCGATGTCCTTGAGCGCCGGCGCGAACGGGTCGTTTTCCCAAAGCTCGATCGGATCGACCGGCTGTACGTCATAGTGGCCATAGAACAGCACATGCGGCGAACCGGCCGGCCCGTCATGATGCGCAACCACCATCGGGTGGCCTGGCGTGTCGCGCACGCTGGCATCGAAGCCGATCACCTTGAGTTCTCCCACCAGCCATTCGGCCGCCTTGCGGCAGTCTGCGGCATAGGCCGGATCGGTGGAGATCGACCTGATCCGGAGCAGCCCGAACAGGCGCTCCAAGCTCTGGTCGAGATTCTTGTCGAGACGGTCGAGAACGGGGGAAACGGACATTTGGCGAGCCTTTCGATTCAGTGCCGGAACCCTAAAGGCAGAGCGGACAAACGAAAAGCCCGGGACCATTGGACCACGGGCTCCAAGCGCGTATTCGAACAAAAAAGACCGCCGTGGTGGAGGGGGAACCACGGCGGCCCTTCTACTCGAAACGATGCGGCAGCCCGGAGAGGGGGGATAGGCTGCCGCAGGTGTCCGGGATAGGCGGGGGACGGGCCTTGCTCCGGACGTCGGCGAAAATTGCCGATGACATTTATCTGTGTCCTCGAACGTGGCGATTCAAGGGCACGAATATTACACTTTTGTAACATGGCCGTGAGGTGCCGTCGGACAGGCGGAGCCAGGCAGCCCTGCGTGCGAAAATAATGCCGATTTCACCTCTTTCCAACCAACCTGTCGCCTGCCTGTCAGGGTGTTGCTGGAAGCGGTGCCTTTGGCATGGACCAAGCCGCCGCGCCGCGCTATCCCTGCCGGCATGAAAAAAGGCGATCATCTCTTTCTTGTCGACGGCTCCGGCTACATCTTCCGTGCCTATCACGCGCTGCCGCCGCTGACCCGTAAGTCCGACGGCCTGCCGGTCGGCGCCGTGTCCGGCTTCTGCAACATGTTGTGGAAGTTGATGCAGGATGCCCGCAACACCGATGTGGGCATCGTGCCGACGCATTTCGCGGTCATTTTCGACTATTCGTCGAAGACGTTCCGCAACGATCTCTATCCCGAATACAAGGCCAACCGTTCGGCGCCGCCGGAAGACCTGATCCCGCAATTCGGCCTCATCCGGCAGGCGACCAGGGCGTTCAACCTGCCCTGCCTCGAGATGGAAGGGTTCGAGGCCGACGACCTCATCGCCACCTATTGCCGGCTGGCTTGCGAGGCCGGCGGCGACACCACCATCATCTCCTCCGACAAGGACCTGATGCAGTTGGTCGGCCCGACGGTGAGCATGTACGATCCGATGAAGGATCGCCAGATCGGCATTCCCGAGGTCATCGAGAAATGGGGCGTGCCGCCGGAGAAGATGATCGACCTGCAGGCATTGACCGGCGATTCCGTCGACAATGTTCCCGGCGTGCCGGGCATCGGACCGAAGACCGCGGCGCAATTGCTCGAACAGTTCGGCGATCTCGACGGACTGCTCGAGCGCGCCGGCGAGATCAAGCAGGAGAAACGACGCGAATCCATCATCGCCAATGCCGACAAGGCGCGCATCTCGCGCCAGCTGGTGACGTTGAAAAACGATGTGCCGGTGGCCGACGGGCTGGACGATTTCGTCCTGCACGCGCCGGACGGGCCGAAGCTGATCGGCTTCCTCAAGACCATGGAATTCTCTTCGCTGACCCGCCGCGTGGCGGAAACGACGGGAACCGAGGCAAGCGACGTGCAGGCTGTCGCGGTGACGGTCGAACGCGCGGACTCCGCGCATGGACCCGATGTCGGCGCTGGCGCGCCGGTCGCGCCCAGCGCCGAGGCGGAGCAGGACGGCGAGGCGACCTTGGCCGCAGCTGGCGCCACCAAGGAAGGCAACACCCCCTCGCTTCTGTCGGCGCTTCGCCTGGAGGCCGCCACCGCCCGCAAGATCGACATTTCGGCCTATCAGTGCATCCGCGACGTCGCCAGCCTGAAGGCCTGGGTCGCCGAAGCGCTGGAGACCGGCATCGTCGCCTTCGATGCCCGCGCGACGTCGCCTGATCCGATGCAGGCCGAACTGATCGGCTTGTCGCTGGCGACGGCGCCGGGTCGCGCCGCCTATGTGCCGTTTGCCCACAGGAGCGGAAATGGCGACCTGCTCGGCGGCGGGCCGGTCGACAACCAGATCCCACTGCGCGAGGCGCTGGCCGTGCTGAAACCGCTGCTCGAGGACAAGTCTGTCCTCAAGATCGCGCAGAACCTGAAATACGACCTCGTCATCATGAGCCGCTACGGCATCGAGGTCGGCCCCTTTGACGATACCATGCTGATCTCCTACGTGCTCGATGCCGGCACCTCGCATGGCCACGGCATGGACGCGCTCGCCGAGAAATGGCTGGGCCATAGTCCGCTTCAGCTCAAGGACGTGACCGGCTCCGGGAAAAATTCGGTCGGCTTCGACCAGGTCGACGTCGACAAGGCTACCGCCCACGCCGCCGAGGACGCCGATGTGACGCTCAGGCTCTGGCAGGTGCTGAAGCCGCGGCTCGCCGCCAAGGGCCTGGTGTCGGTCTATGAGCGGCTGGAACGGCCGCTGGTGCCGGTGCTGGCGCGCATGGAACAGCGCGGCATCTCGGTCGACCGGCAGATCCTGTCGCGGCTGTCGGGCGAACTGGCGCAGGGCGCGGCCCGGCTCGAGGAAGAAATCTACCAGCTCGTCGGCGAGCGCATCAACATCGGCTCGCCCAAGCAACTCGGCGATATCCTGTTCGGCCGCATGGGCCTGCCCGGCGGCTCCAAGACCAAGACCGGCCAATGGTCGACCTCGGCGCAGCTTCTGGAAGACCTCGCCGCCGAAGGCCACGAACTGCCGCGCAAGATCGTCGACTGGCGCCAGCTGACCAAGCTGAAATCGACCTACACCGATGCGCTGCCCGGCTTCGTCAACCCGGACACCAAGCGGGTCCACACCTCCTACGCGCTCGCCGCGACGACAACGGGACGGCTGTCATCCTCCGAACCGAACCTGCAGAACATCCCGGTGCGCACCGCCGAAGGGCGCAGGATCAGAACGGCCTTCATCGCCGACAAGGGCAACCGGCTGGTTTCGGCCGACTACAGCCAGATCGAATTGCGCGTGCTCGCTCATGTCGCCGAAATCCCGCAACTGCGGCAGGCCTTCGCCGACGGCGCCGACATCCACGCCATCACCGCCTCGGAAATGTTCAACGTGCCCGTGGAGGGCATGCCTTCGGAAGTGCGCCGCCGCGCCAAGGCGATCAATTTCGGCATCATCTACGGCATCTCGGCCTTCGGCCTCGCCAACCAGCTGTCGATTCCGCGCGAGGAGGCCAGCAACTACATCAAGAAATATTTCGAGCGCTTTCCCGGCATCCGCGACTATATCGAAGAGACCAAGGCCTATGCCCGCGAGCACGGTTTCGTCGAAACCATCTTCGGCCGCCGCATCCACTACCCCGAGATCCGGTCCTCCAATCCCTCGATCCGCGCCTTCAACGAGCGCGCCTCGATCAACGCGCGCCTGCAAGGCACCGCCGCCGACATCATCCGCCGCGCCATGGTGCGCATGGACGAGGCGCTGGAGAAGGCCAGGCTTTCGGCCCGCATGCTCTTGCAGGTGCACGACGAGCTGATCTTCGAGACGATCGAGGCGGAGGTCGAGGCGACGATTCCCGTCGTGCGCCACGTCATGGAGAACGCGGCCATGCCGGCGGTCTCGATGTCGGTGCCGCTGCATGTCGATGCGCGCGCTGCTGACAATTGGGACGAGGCGCATTAGCGTGGACTTGGTCGTCGTGGAGCGAATATCTCGGATTGCGAGAACGCGTCAGGCAGCTTCCGACAAGCACTTGGCACAGGTCCCACGGAACTCGATCACCGCCTTCTTGGCGGCAAAACCTGAGGAGCGCACCCATTCGTCCAGCCGGTGTCCGACATCGTGGTCGGACATTTCGGTCACCTGGCCACATGTGTCACAGATGGCGAAAGCGGTCATCGAATGGCTGTGGTCGTGCGGCTCGACGCAGGCGACGAAGGAATTGAGGCTTTCCAGCCGATGCACGAAGCCGGACTTCACCAGCGTGTCGAGCGCACGGTAGACCTGCAGCGGCGCCCGGAATCCCCGCTCCCGCAGCTGGTCAAGCAAGGTGTAGGCGCTGAGCGGCCCGCTGGCGGCCTCGAGTTTCTCGAGCACGCACAGCTGGTTCTTCGTCAGCACATCCCTTGCCGCCATGATCCGTTTCCGACCTGTCTTGCGTCACATGCGGGTCGTTTCAACACGCATACGGCCCGCTGCCCATTCAGATAGCGACGAACCGCCGTCTTTGCTACTCTTCTGTTGAAACGCGCTGGCGCGGCATTCCGCGAACGACAATGGCGGGAGGGCTCCCGCCATTGTCGTTCACCGGCTTCCATGCCTACTTCCTTGGCGGGCCGTTGCGCTCGGCCGAGGCCGCCCACAGATTGATGTCGGACTCGCGCGCGTAATTGTCGATCTCGGCAAGCTCGGCGTCGCTGAAATCGGGCGCCTCCAGCGCGCCGACACAGTCCTCCACCTGCTCCGGCCGGCTGGCGCCGATCAACGCCGATGTCACCTTGCCCTTGCGCAGCACCCACGCCAGCGCCATCTGCGCCAGCGTCTGGCCGCGGCGGCCCGCGATCGCGTTCAACGCCTGTATGTTGGCGATGGTGTTGTCGTTGATGAAGGCCGGCCGCAGCGACTTGCCCTGGGAGGCACGGCTGCCCTGGGGGATGCCGCCGAGATATTTGTCGGTCAGCATGCCCTGTGCCAGGGGCGAGAACACGATCGAGCCGACGCCCAGCCCATCGAGCGTGTCGAGCAGCCCGTCATCCTCGACCCACCGGTTGAGCATCGAATAACTCGGCTGATGGATTACGCAAGGCGTGCCGAGCCGCTTCAGTATATCGGCCGCCTCGCGCGTGCGCTGGGAATTGTAGGACG
Source organism: Mesorhizobium sp. CA13 (assembly GCF_020165235.1). Taxonomy (NCBI): domain Bacteria; kingdom Pseudomonadati; phylum Pseudomonadota; class Alphaproteobacteria; order Hyphomicrobiales; family Phyllobacteriaceae; genus Mesorhizobium; species Mesorhizobium sp. CA13. The sequence continues at coordinate 647,070 of NZ_JAIUHS010000002.1, forward strand.
AGATGCCGACATAGAGCGCCTTGCCCGAGCGCACCGCATGGTCGAGCGCGCCCATCGTTTCCTCCAGCGGCGTATCCGGATCGAAGCGGTGCGAATAGAAGATGTCGACATAGTCGAGCCCCATCCGCTTCAGACTCTGGTCGAGGCTGGCCAGCAAATATTTGCGTCCGCCCCATTGGCCATAGGGCCCCGCCCACATCTCGTAGCCGGCCTTGGTCGAGATGATGAGCTCGTCGCGATAGGCGGCGAAGTCGGTGCGCAGTATCTCGCCGAAAGCAATCTCGGCCGAGCCGGGCGGCGGCCCATAATTGTTGGCGAGGTCGAAATGCGTGATGCCGAGGTCGAAAGCCTTGCGCACGATCGCCTGCTTGGTCCTGTGCGGCGTGTCGTTGCCGAAATTGTGCCACAGCCCCAGCGAGATCGCCGGCAGTTTCAGGCCGGACCGCCCGCAGCGGTTGTAGACCATTTTCTCATAGCGGTTTTCGGCGGCGACATAGGGCATGGGGAAAATCCTCGAAGCTGGATGACTGGGCACTGTCATCGCGAACGCGACGCGCGTGCCCTGCGCCCCAATCCTTACCCTCTCCCGGCGAAAACCGGGAGAGGGTTCATCAAAATTATCGATAATCCCCGATCTGGCTCTTCTTCGCCATCAGCGCCTTGGCTTCCTTGATGCCGAGCGCGGCTGGACGTTCGCAGGTGGTCTGCATGGCGACGAACTTGCCGGTTTCACCCGAGCGCAGCATGCCCGTCATGACGTCGACGGCATGCAGCGCCAGCTCCATCGAGCAGCGGTGCGGCCTGCCCTCGGAGATCGCAATCGCCATGTCGGCGAGACCGGCGGTGCGATAATTGGCCATCATGCCCTGCGAATGCATCTCATTGGGCACGCCGAACGGATGCTGCCATTTCGGTAGCTTCTTCACCGGCTTGGCGGCTTCAGTGAAGCGCACGTCGCCGCCGAAGAAGTTCGGATCCGGCACGAACACGCTTCCCATCTCTCCATAGAGCTCCATCGGCGCATGGCCGTGGCTCCAGACGTCCCAGCTGGTGTTGAGCGTGATCACGGCCCCGTTCTCGAACTCCAGCAGGCCATGGATGGTGGTCGGCGTGTTGACCGGGATCCTTTCGCCCGCGCGCGGTTTCGAACTGATCGTGCGTTCCTTGGCCGGGGTTGTGGCGAAGGCCGCCACCTGTTTCACCGGTCCGATCAGCTGGATCAGATTGGTGATGTAGTACGGCCCGATGTCGAGCACGGGGCCGGCGCCCGGCTGGAAGAAGAAGTCCGGATTGGGGTGCCAGTGCTCCATGCCGTGCCCCATGACATGGCAGGTGCCGCTGGTGATCCTGCCGAGCTTGCCGGTGTCGATCAGGTTGCGCACCAACTGATGCGCGCCGCCGAAGAAGGTGTCGGGTGCCGAGCCGATGCGAAGACCCTTCTTCTCCGCCCGCTTCTTCAGGTCGAGCCCCTCCTTGACCGAAAGCACGAACGGCTTTTCCGAATAGACATGCTTGCCCGCATCGAGCACCTGTTTCGATACTTCGTAGTGCACGGCCGGAATGGTCAGGTTGACGATGATATCGATGTCGTCGGCCTTGAGCAGGTCCTCGACCGTCTCGGCGCGCAGCTTGAACTCCTTCGCCCGCGCCTTCGCGGCGTCCATGTTGATATCGGCGCAAGCCCGCATCTTGATGCCGCGAAACAGCGGCGCCAGCGAGAAATATGCCTTCGAGATGTTGCCGCAGCCGATGACGCCGACGCCAAGTTTGTTTGCCATGATGCTTGTTCCTAGTAGGCCTTTACGGTTGCGATCGAACGGCGGGCGAAGCGCTCGATGTCGTTGGGATTGTCCTGTTCCATGACGAAGTATTTGGCCGCGCTCTTGGCCCGCAGCGCCTTGATCAGGCCGGCCCAGTCGATCGTGCCGTGGCCGACATCGGACCAACCGTCCTCGTCCAGCCCCTCGCCCGGCCTTGCCATGTCCTTGACGTGAACGGCAACGATGCGCTTGCCATGCTTTTCGATCCAGGGCAGCGGATCGGCGCCGCCGCGCACCACCCAGGCGACGTCCATTTCCCAGCCGATGTCGGGCGCTGAAGCCAGGATGTGATCCTGCGGCAGCGAGCCGTCGGCGAGCGCCTTGAACTCGAAATCATGATTGTGCCAGGCAAAGCCGTAGCCGGCCTTTTTCGCCGTCTCGCCGACCTTGGCCAGACGCTCGCCGAAGCCGCGCCAGCCGGCAGCCTCCGATGGCCTGTCCTCGGGCATGAGGTAGGGGCAGATCAAAAGCTTGATGCCGAGCGCCTCGGCTATCCTGCGCACGCCGTCGAAATCCTTCTCCAGCGCATCGATGGAGAAATGTCCGGTCGGCATGGCAAGGCCGTTCTTGTCGAGTTCCGCCCGAAAGGCCTTGGGATCGTCATAAACGCCGCCGAAGCCTTCGACCTCTGTGTAGCCGAGCTTGCCGAGCATCTCGAGCACGCCTTCCCACGGCAGGAAATTGCGGGCGCTATAAAGTTGGAATGACCAGTTCATCGTCTTGTCCGTTCTGCTTGGGGATGTTGTCGGCGTCAGATGCGGTTGCCGGTTTGGGCATCGAAGAGCGAGGCGCGCATCGGGTCGAAGCCCACGGTCACCACCTCGTCATTCTGGGGCGTGCGTTCGGACGTCACCCGGACGCTGAAATTCTGCTGTGCAAGCTTCAGCCACACCAGCGTGTCGGAACCCATCGGTTCGACCACCTGGACATTGGCCGCCGTCGAGAACGGCCAGCCCGTGCCGCTGTTCAGGCTGACATGCTCGGGCCTGATGCCGAACACGGCAGGGCCGGCGTCCGGTTGCTTGTCGAATTGATAGGTGCCGAGCGGAACCTTGAGATTATCGGCCACGAAAAACCAGTCGCCAGCGTCTTTTTCGAGCCTGCCGTCGATGAAGTTCATCGCCGGCGAACCGAGGAAGCCGGCGACGAAGCGGTTGACCGGTTTGTTATAGATGGTCTGGGGCGCGTCGAGCTGCTGGATAACGCCGCCGCGCATGACCGCGATACGGTCGGCCAGCGTCATCGCCTCGATCTGGTCATGCGTGACGTAGATCATGGTATTCTGCAACTTACGGTGCAAAAGCTTGATCTCGACGCGCAGTTCGGAGCGCAGCTTGGCGTCCAGGTTCGACAGCGGCTCGTCGAACAGGAACACGTCGACGTCGCGCACCAGCGCGCGCCCGATCGCCACGCGTTGGCGCTGGCCGCCGGAGAGGGCCGCGGGCTTGCGCTGCAACAGCGGCTCGATCTGCAGGATCTCGGCGGCGCGCGCGATGCGCTTCGCGATCTCGTCCTTGGGCACGCCGGCGACGCGCAGCCCGAAGGACAAATTCTTTTCCACCGTCATCTGAGGATAAAGCGCGTAGGACTGGAACACCATGCCGATGCCGCGGTCCTTGGGCTCTTCCCAGGTGACGTTCTTGCCCTTGATGAAGATGCGGCCGTCGGAAATATCGAGCAGTCCGGCGATGCAGTTGAGCAAGGTCGACTTGCCGCAGCCAGAGGGTCCGAGCAGCACGATGAACTCGCCCTCGGCGACGTCGAGGTTGAGCGTCTGCAGCACCGAGACCAAGCCGAAGTTCAGCGACAGGTCCTGGATCGAAACGCTGGTGCCGTTTGCCGCCATCGACATCACCCTTTCACCGCGCCGGCGGCAATGCCGCGCACGAACAATTTGCCGGAAATGAAGTAGACGACCAGCGGCACCAGTCCGGTCAGGATGGTGGCGGCCATGTTGACGTTGTATTCCTTCACGCCCTGCACCGAGTTGACGATGTTGTTGAGCTGCACCGTCATCGGATAGGTGTCGGGGCGCGTATAGACGACGCCGAACAGGAAGTCGTTCCAGATGCCGGTCACCTGCAGGATGACGGCGACGACGAAGATCGGCAGCGACATCGGCAGCATGATGCGCAGATAAATGCCCCAGAAGCCGGCGCCGTCGACGCGCGCCGCCCGGAACAGCTCCTCCGGCATGGAGGTGAAATAGTTGCGAAACAGCAGCGTCAGGATCGGCATGCCGAAAATCGAATGGACGATCACCAGGCCGCTGAGGCTGCCATAGAGGCCGATCTCGCGCAGGATGATGACGATCGGATAGATCATCACCTGATAGGGAATGAAGGCGCCGACGATCAGGATGACGAAGAACGTGTCGGCGCCCTTGAAGCGCCAGTTGGCGAGCGCATAGCCGTTCACCGAAGCGATGGCGATCGACAGGATAACCGAGGGCACGGTGATGCGCACCGAGTTCCAGAAGCCGCGAGAGAGACCGTCGCAGTTAAGGCCGGTGCAGGCCTGCGACCATGCCTTGACCCAGGGCTCGAACGTGATCTCAAGCGGCGGCGAGAAGATGTTGCCGAGACGAATTTCCGGCATGCCCTTGAGCGAGGTGACAACCATCACATAGAGCGGCAGCAGGTAATAGAGCGCCACCACGATGAGCGTGCCATACAGGAAGATGTTGCGGCGCGAGAACATGTGCCGTGGCTTCGGTCCGCTCGGTCCCGAGGCATCGGCGCGGATGGCGGCGTGGGATGCGGCCAGGGAGACGGCATGATCAGACACGCTTGCGGCCTCCGAATTCGAGATACGCCCACGGCACGATGACGATCATCACCGACAAGAGCATCATGGTCGAGGCGGCAAAGCCCTGGCCGAGGTTCTGGGCAAAGAACATGTAGTCGTAGACATATTTGGCTGGCACTTCAGAGGAAATGCCCGGCCCGCCGCTGGTCTGCGCGACGACGAGGTCGTAGACCTTGACGATGCCCGACGCGATGATGACAAGCGTGGTGATGAAGACCGGCCGCATCATCGGGATGATGATGAAGAGATAGGTCTTCCAGGTGGGAATGCCGTCCACCCGGGCAGCCTTCCAGATGTCCTCGTCAATGCCGCGCAGACCCGCCAGCATCAGGCACATGATCAGCCCGGTGCCTTGCCACAGCGCGGCGATCAATATGCCGTAGATGACGATGCTCGAATTGTAGAGCGGATCGAAATTGAAGCTTGTCCAGCCGAGGTCGCGAACCACGCCTTGGATGCCGAAATCGGGATTGAGCAGCCATTGCCAGACAAGTCCGGTGACGATGAAGGAAAGCGCGAAGGGATAGAGAAAGATGGTGCGGAACGTGTCCTCGAAACGGATCTTCTGGTCGAGCAGTGCCGCAAGCAGGAACCCGATTGCCAGCGAGAAGACGAGCGACAGCACGCCGTAGATCAAAAGATTCTCGATCGAGACCAGCCAGCGCGGCGTCGCCCACAGCCGGTAGTACTGGTCGAGCCCGACGAAATGCAGCCGCGGCAGAAGCTTCGAATTGGTGAAGGAATAAAGCACCGTCCAGGCTGTGCCGCCGACGAACACCACCAGCGCGGTAAGGATCATCGGGATCGAGGCGACCTTCGCATTGAGGTTGCGGAAGAGTTGGCTCGGGCGTTCGCTCTTGCTCATCGGTGCAGCCATGCTGGATCGGGTAAGGGCGGCAAGGTCGGCACGCCTCGCTCCCGGCCCTGCGGGTGGCCGGGTCGGGAGCGAGGCGGCTCGTCGGCGGTCAGTCGGCCGAGGCGATGATGTCGGCGAACCGCTTTTGTGCTTCTTCGAGCGTCATGTCGGGCTTGGCGAAGAACTCCGAGAACAGGTCCTCCTTCTGCTTCTGGCTGTCCTGCGAGAGCAGTTGGTCCGTCCAGGGCATGACGGCGCCCTTGGCCAGGATGTCGAGCCCCTTCTTCATGCAATCGTTCGCAGCGTTGAGGTCGACGTCGCCGCGCACCGGTAGCGAGCCTTTCTTGAGGTTGAAAGCGACCTGGGTCTTGGGATCGAGCAAGGTCTCGGCCAGCACTTCCTGCGCCTTGGACTTGTCGGCGTCTTTGAGCAGCGGGAAGTAGAAGGCGTCGCCGCCGGTGGCGATGACCTCGTTCAGGCCAAGCCCGGGAAGGCAGGTGTAGTCCTTGCCGGCTGTCTTGCCGGCGACCTGGAATTCGCCTTGCGCCCAATCGCCCATGATCTGGCCGCCGGCCTTGCCGGTGATGACCATGTTGGTGGCCTGGTTCCAGTCCTGCACATTGGTGTTCTTGGCCATCTTGCGCGCATCGTCGGCCGCCTTGAAGACCTTGGCGACTTCGGGGCCGGCGGCGAACGTCGCATCCTTGTCCTTGTAGACCTTGAGGAAAGTGTCGGTGCCGCCCACCGCGGCGAGCAGCACGTCGAATGCGCCCGACGCCTGCCAGGCCTGCCCGCCGACCGCGAGCGGCACGATGCCGGCCTTTTCCAGCGCCGGGGCGGCGGCAACATATTCGTTCCAGTTCTTCGGCACCGGCACGCCGGCCTTCTCGAAGGCCGCGTTCGACAGCCACAGCCACTGCCAGGAGTGAATGTTGACCGGCACGCAATAGATCTTGCCGTCGATGGTGCAACCGTCCAGCAGGCTCTTCGGCCGCACGACCTCGGTCCACTTGCCCTTGGTGGCGACATCGGTGAGGTCGCGCATCAGGCCTGCCTGCACCAGCTCTTCCGCTTGCCGGCCATGATTGAACTGGGTGGCGCCCATCGGGTCGCCGCCGGTGATGCGGCTGATCATGATCGGCCGCGCCGTACCGCCGGACCCGGCGATGGCGCCGTCGACCCAGTGGTTGCCGGTTGCGTCGAAGGCTTTGGCGAGTTCGGCGACCGCCGCCGCCTCGCCGCCGGATGTCCACCAATGGGTGACTTCCAGATCGGTTGCGGCCGCCGGCCCGGCAAAACTCAACGCCACCGTCGCCGCGAACGCGGCGGTCAGGAATTTGTATCGCATTTCGGTTTCCTCCCAGAATCTGAAACGTTACAGATTTTCGATACGTCAATTGCAAGGCCTGCGCAACCCTTCCCTTGAAAGTCAGTCCGATATTTTTCGGGCTGCGAACAAAATCCTTTGGCAGTGGGCCCATTGTGCATCGCAATATGCAAAATCGCTCTGAGCAAAGGGGAAAACCCGCAAGAAGCTTGTCCGCAAGGCCCTACCTGCTGATTCCCAACGCTTTTCGGCGGCGAGCCCGTGCGGGCTTTCGACCTCGGCCACAGCCCTGATTACACACCGATCGTGACAAGCTGTAACGTTTCAGTATAGGCTTGTTCAGCTAAGGAGACGCGCCATGGGAGCGACGGCGGCGATTGCCGGCTTGCCCAGCGGCTGCTAAGCGCCTGACGGGGCGGGACGAATGGACAGACGGCGCACGGACAGCGATGACGAGACGTCGGCCAGGGAGCGGCCGACGCTGAAGACGCTCGCCTTCATGACCGGGCTCGGCGTCACCACCGTGTCGCGGGCGCTGAAGGATGCGCCGGAGATCGGCGCCGAGACCAGGCGCCGCGTCCAGCTCGTGGCCAAGCAGATTGGTTACCGGCCGAACCGCGCCGGCGTGCGCCTGCGAACCGGCAAGACCAACGTCATCAGCCTCGTGCTCAACACCGAGCACGAAATCATGAGCTTTGTCTCCGACATCATCTACGGCGTCACCGAAGTCATCGCCGATACGCCCTACCATCTGATCGTCACGCCCTACTCGCGCTCGCAGGATCCGCTGGACCCGGTGCGCTATCTCGTGGAGACCGGCTCCGCCGACGGCGTCATCATTTCGCGCACCCAGCCCAACGACCCAAGGGCCCGCTACATGCTGGAGCGCGGCATACCCTTTGCAACGCACGGCCGCACCGATATGGGGCTCGTGCACCCCTATCATGATTTCGACAATTACGCCTTCGCGGCCGAGGCGGTGCGCCATCTGGCCGGCTTGGGCCGGCGTCGACTGGCCCTGGTGACGCCGCCGGTCGGCCTGACCTATCACGGGCACACCGTGAACGGCTTTGCCGACGCGCTGAGCGAAGTCGGCGCCTCGGAGGTGCCGTTCAACACCGTTTCGATCGACCACTCGATCGAGCAGATCAGGATGAGAACCGCGCAGCTGATGCGGCGCGACATCAGGCCGGACGGCATCGTCAGCAGCGCCGCGGCCGCCACACTCGCCATTGTTGCCGGCATCGAGGACGCCGGGTTGAAGCTCGGCCGCGACATCGACGTTGTGTCGAAACAGTCGTCGGAACTGCTGCATCTGTTCCGCCGGGAACTGCTGATCGTCAACGAGAACTTCCGGCTGGCCGGTTCCGAACTCGCCCGCGCCGTGCTCGGCTGGATCGGCGGCGCGGCGCCCGGCTCGCTGCAGTCGCTCAGCGCTCCGGGCGGGGTTGTGGCTTATCGCGGCTGATTGAAGCCGAGCCGTCAGCCGGCCGCGCCGCTCCCCCAGGGTCCATGGAAGGCGCCCTTGTCGTCGATGCGCTCGAAGCCATGCGCACCGAAGAAGTCGCGCTGTGCCTGGATCAAGTTCGAGGTTCCACGGCCCTGGCGATAGCTGTCGAAATAGGCAAGGGCCGAAGACAGCGCCGGCACCGGCGATCCAGCTTCGGAAGCCCTGGCCACGACGCGCCGCAGTGACGGATGCGCCTCCTGCATCATGGTGATGAAGGCCGGCGCCATCAGGAGATTGGTCGAAGCGCCGCCGCTGCCGAAAGCTTCGGCCATGGTGTCGAGCATCTGCGATCGGATGATGCAGCCGGCGCGCCAGATCTTGGCGATGGTCGGCATCGGCAGGTTCCAGTTGAACTCCTTCGAAGCGCCGCTCATTACTGCGAAGCCTTGCGCGTAGGCTGATATCTTGCCGGCGAACAGCGCCAATTCCAGGTCCTTGAGCAGGTCCGCCTTGTCGCCCGAAATCCTGGTGACGCCGATGCTGCCATAGGCTTTTTCCGCCGCAAGCCGCTCGTCCTTGATCGACGACAGGACGCGTGCCGCCACCGCCGCCTCGATGGCGGTCGCCGGAATGCCGAGTTGCTGTGCCTCGATGACCGACCATTTGCCGGTGCCCTTCTGGCCTGCGCGGTCGAGGATGATGTCGACCACCGGCTTGCCCGTCCTGGGATCATCTGACGCCAGCACCTTGGCGGTGATCTCGATCAGGTAGGAGTTGAGCCGGCCCTTGTTCCAGCCGGCGAACACGGTGCCGATCTCCTTTGGTCCCATGCCCAGGCCGTCGCGCAGGATGCCGTAGATTTCGCCGATCATCTGCATGTCGGCATATTCGATGCCGTTGTGGATGGTCTTGACGAAATGGCCGGCGCCGTCGGTGCCGAGCCAGGCCGCGCATGGCTCGTCCTTGAACTTGGCGGAGATTGCCGTCAGCACCTTCTCGACGCGCTTCCAGGACTCTTCGGTGCCGCCGACCATGATCGACGGCCCGTGGCGCGCACCCTCCTCGCCGCCGGACACGCCCATGCCGATGAAGGTGAGGCCGGAGCCCGCCAGCTCGGAAAAGCGCCGCATCGTGTCGCGGAAATTGGCATTGCCGGCATCGATGACGATGTCGTTGTTGGACAGCACGCCGCGCAAGGCGGCGATCTGTTCATCGACCGGCTTGCCGGCCAGCACCATGATGATGATCGGCCGCGGCGGCCGGATCGCGGCGGCGAGTTCCTCCAGGCTGTAGCAGGGGACAACCATATCCCTGAGCGCGCCGGCATTCTCGACAAAGGCATCCGTACGCGCCCTGGTGCGATTGAAAACAGCGATGCGGTGCCCGTGCTCGGCAATGTTGAGCGCCAGGTTGGAGCCCATCGTGCCAAGGCCGATCAGGCCGATTTCGGCTTTTTCCATGTTTCTTCCCTGCTTTCGGATCTTGTTTGTTCGAGCCGCGATTGCCCGGGTTTTTCCAAGACGCATCCTGCCAGGATGATTGACGAGCCTTCAGGCTCGCGTCAACCGCCTCGCCGAATTGTGTTGGAGAGCCATCACGGCCTGATGTCTACCGGCGCCTCGATCTTCACCATCTCGAAGTCGGAGACCAGTATGTCGATACGCGCCGTCCACCGGCCAGGGACCGGGATGACGAGATCGTCGACACGCCAGCTGCCGTCGCCGGGCTTGGTCGCCGCCCGCTTCAGCGGCTCGATGCCGGAGTCCGGCTTCGACAGCACCAGCGTCACCTCCTTGGCGTCGAGCGGCCCGAAATCGCCGCTCATGATGATCATCGAGGCGGCGACCGGCCCAGTATGGCCGGGCGTGATGCTGAGATCGGCCATCGCCTTCAGCGCGTGGATATGAACCGAAACCGGCTGCGCCGCTGCAATCGCCAGCGCCCGTGGCGGCGGCGTGAAGCGCCAGCCGGCGGCGACACCGAAGATGGCGAGCACGATCAGCATTTCGACGCCGATCGAACGGGTGAGCCTGCGCCGCACCTCCGTTGCCCCCGCCTCGGCCATCGCCGTCAATCTCCAGCGGTTGACGGCGGCGAGCGTGAACAGGAAGACCAGCAGCGCGAGCTTGACCAGCAGCAGCCGGCCATAGGCGGTGTTGACCAGCGCTGTGGGTGTTTGCACCTGGATGACGGCCAGCACCACGCCGGCGGCGGCAAGCAAGGCCACCACCGGCATGATAGCGGCGGAGAACCGGCGAAGGAACGCGACGGCTTCGGCATCCTGCCGTTTCAGCGCGAGCCCGAGCGGCGCCAGCGCACCGGCCCAGAAGGCAATGCCGGCGCCGTGCAGGAACACCATCGGCCGCGTCAGCCATTGCGGCTCGGCAGCGCTTGCGTGGCCGCTGGCGGCGAGCGCGAGACCCGTTCCGGCCAGGCCGGCGAGCGCTACGGGCCTGGCGGCCGCGCGCGGCCCGGCCAGCGACAAAAGACCGAGCCCCAGCGCGATCAGCGCGATCAACACCGTCCAGCCGAAGCTGGTGCCGAGACCCGCGGTCCAGATGGCCGGCTGCGCCAGATGCGTGAGCGGCGCGCCGAGCGCATCCAGCCCTTGAAAGCCAAGCGACAGGGGTGCCGCGACCAGCCCGCACAGGATTGCGGCGGCAACGAAGCGCTGTCCGGCGCGGCCACCCCGCGCCAGCCAGGCGAGGGCGAAGGCGCCGCCGACGCCGAGGAACAGGCCGATATAGAGGCAGACCTTGCCGATCCAGATCGCCGAGCGCAACTGCCAGTCGACGGCTTCGGAAACGGCCGGCGGCTCGCTCGCCGCGCCGATGGAAAACAGCAGAGAGCCGCCGACCGGATGACCGTCGGCGGAAATGACCCGCCAGCTCAGCACATGCGTGCCCGATCCAAGTGCCTGCGGATCGTCGATCACGACGGTCTGGTCGCTGAGGCGGAAGGACGTCAGCGGAACGGCCGTGCCGTCGGGTTTCACCAGCGTCAGCACCAGTGGCGAGACCGGTTCGCTGAAAGTCAGCGCGAATTGCGCCGGGGCCTGCGACAGCACGGCGCCGTCGGCCGGATCGGTCTTGATCAGCGCGGCGTGGGCGGAAGCCTGATTTGTCGCCGCCATGGCAATCAGCAGCACGGCCACGACCAGCAGCCCAGTAGAAACCCGGCCGATGAGCTTGCCGGCCGCACGAACCGTCCTGGAAGGGAATATCACCGTCATGTCATTGCCATGAAATGCAGCGCGCTCCTGACATGGAGCGCGCCGCGAGAGCTTATTTTTTCGGCGTGAGCTTGATGCCGGGCGCGGGGTTCTCCAGGGAGTCTTCGTCCTGCCCGGCCGCCGGGATTTCGATCCAGCGGTCGGCGGCGCCATCGCACTCCTGCACCACTGGGAAATAGAGTTTCTGACCCGCCGGGAGGTCTGCCGTCAGCATCGCACGGAAGATGAACTCGTCGTAGAATTCGTCCGGCAGATTGCCGCCGCTCCAATCGACCTCCTTGACGCCGTCGGCCACCGCCTGGCCGTAGAGCTGGTAGGATTTCTCGTACTTGCCCTTCTTGGTCTGCAGCGTCCAGCCGGGCTTCGGCATCGGCTTCACCGCGATCACCCCTTCCGGAATCTGCACGCGCACGGCGGTCGTCGCCTTGCCGTCACAGCCATGCGGCACCCGCAGGATGGCCTTGTAGGTCGAACCGACCGCCGCTTCCTGGGTTTCGAGCGTGACATGCGCGAAGGCGGCACCGGTCCCCAGCGCGAGGAGCGCGCCGGCCGACAAAAGATACTTGTTCATGATGGTCCCTCTGATTTCAAAATCCGGAATGGGCGTGATTAATTGGCGTGGTCGTCCATGCCGCCGCCCATGCCTTCGACAGCGAACTCGACGTTGACGGCGCCAGCCTTTTCGAAGGTCAGCGTGGCGGCGAATTCTTCGCCCTGCTTGGGTTGCCGCTTCAGGCCGATGAACATCAGGTGATAGCCGCCGGGTGCTAGCGCCACCTTGCCGCCGGCCGGGATTTCCAGGCCTCCCGTCACCGGCCGCATGGTCATGACGCCGTCCTTGACGCCCATTTCATGCAGCTCTGCCTTTTCGGAGACGTCGGAGGAAATCGACAGCAGCCGGTCGGGTGCATTGCCCTTGTTGGTGACGGTGAAATAGCCGCCGGCCACCTTGGCGCCGGTAGGTGTCGCGCGCGACCAGGGATGCTCGATCTCGAGATCGCCGGCCTTGAATTCATGCGCGCAGACGGCCTGGGCACCGAAGAACAAAAGCACGAACGCCAGCACGGCAAGGCCGGCACGTTCATTGAAACTGCGCAGGAACTTGATGCGGTCGCCCGAAGGAGGCGCCGCGATATGAAAAGCTTGGGACATGGTTTGCTCCATGAATAGGGAATCGCGCCGATGGCCGGTCGCGAAAGATCCGTTCTTTGGATGAAAGCACCGGCGGAAGGTTCCGCCGAGCGTACAGCAGGCTCAGGCCTAAAGCGGCGGCGCGCGCGGGTTCGACGGCGAGCGTTGGCGCGCGAAATCGAGATGCGTCGCCGCCGGAAAGATGAAAACGACGGCTTCGAACGAAAGCGAGGCCAGCGCAAGCCCGGCATCGGGTGGCGGCGCAAAGGCCGCTGAAACCATGCTGCAGCCCAGCATGCAGCATGCCGGCAGATGCGACGGATGCGGGCCGCCATCGGGAAGCTGGGCAGTGCCCTCGTGGGTACAGATGACGTTGCCGAAGGCGTCGATTTGCGAGGCGGCCGGCCCGGTGGCGAAGGCGAATGCGCTCAGCGTCGACTGAAGCAGCAGCAGGTAGGCCGCGACAAGCGCGACCGGCATGCTCCACCGTCTCCCCTTCTTGTTCAAATGACGTGCCTGTTCAAACCATCTGCTTCTTCAAGCGATCATCGGAAGATGTCTACCACGGCAGCAAGAGACGGAAAATCGGCAAATCGGTGCTGCGGCAACGCGGCGCGATCAGGGCCTCTGTGGGTGCCGGCTCTCGGGAATCGAGGTCAGCAGCGTCTGGCGCGCCGACTTCAAATGCTTGCGGCAGGCGGCATCGACCTTGCCCAGGTCGCGTGATTTGAGCGCCGCGATATAGGCCAGATGCTCGCCGATCGCGATTTCGTTGCGCTCGCGCTCCTGCGCCTTGTTCCACTGGTAGTGGTAGTGGAAGATCATGGCGATGACATCATAGAAATCGACGATGAAGCGGTTGTGCGAGGCACGATGGATCAGCCGATGGAAGCGCTCGTCGAGCTCCGAGAACTCGTTGAAACGCGTGGCGATGTCGCGGGCCAGGCCGCGGTGCTCCTCTTCGAGATTGTCGAGATCGGCCCACACCGCGCTGTCCTGCGGCAGTGCGGTGAATGCCGATGCCGAGCGCAATTCGAACATCTCGCGGATTTCCGTCAACTCCAGCGCGAAGGCGCGAGTGAAACCCTTCAGCACCCAATGGCTGTTGCGGCGCTTCTCGATCAGGCCGAAGCGGGAGAAGCGGATCAGGAACTCGCGCACGCTGGTGGTGCCGACGCCGATCTCGCGCGCCAGTTCGAGCTCGTTGATCTGCATGCCGGCCTCGGCGCCGCCGGCGAGCAGCCTGCGCATGAAAGACCGCTCGATGATCTCGGCCAGCGTGTCGGTCTCTTCCTCGGGGAAGAAATCATCGGGGCGCGTTTCGCGCAGCACCGTCTTGGCGCGCTTGTTCCAGGCGATCAGCCCGGTTTCTTCCATGCGCGCAAGGATGCTGCGCACGGTGGTGCGGCTGACGCCGAGCAGCGTACCCAGCTCCGGTTCCGAAGGCAGGCTGCGCGTCTCGTCGAGCAGCCTGAGGCACCTGTTGTAGGCATCCTTGTAGACGTTGTTGCTCTTCGACATGCCCTGACCCATCGCTGGCCGGCGCTTGCGGCGGCCGACTTGAAGCGCAAATATGACGTTCCCGTCACCCTTGAAAGCGGAATCGCTTTGCCGAGGAGCTCGCTTACCGGTTGCAGCGCCGCTACTCATCCACGGGCACAGGAACTGCCGGGGAAAAAACAATTGACGCAAAACTGTTTTTTCACGATAAAAGACATTAACTCTTAACAAGCGCGTGTCAATCCGCGCGCCGCCCAGGATCACCCCAGGAAACGCCCGTGAACGCCTCCAACTCCATTCTTCTGTCCCCAGCCGACAATGTCGCGGTCGCCAACGGTCGCATCGAGATCGGCACCGCGCTGCCGGGCGGTGCGCTTGCCGCTGCCGTCATCGAGCCCGGCCACAAGGTGGCGATCAAGCCGATTCCCGCCGGTTCCGCCGTGGTCAAGTATGCCCAGGCGATCGGCCGCGCCACGCAGGACATCGCGCCCGGCGAGCATGTCCATTCGCACAATCTGGTGTTCGAGGCTGGCCGCCTGCCGGTGGTGCCGCCAAGCGAGGCCGAGCATGCGACCGAGGCTGACCGCGCCCGCACCTTCATGGGCTATCGCCGCGCCGACGGCCGCGCCGGCACCCGCAACTTCATCGGCATCATCGCCAGCGTCAACTGTTCGGCGACCGTCTGCCACGCCATCGCCGACGCGGCCAACCGCACGCTGCTGCCGAAATATCCCGGCATCGACGGCTTCGTCCCGATCGTCCACGGCCAGGGCTGCGGCATGAGCGCCACCGGCGACGGCATGATGGTGCTGCACCGCACATTGGCCGGCTATGCCCGCCATCCCAATTTCGGCGGTGTGCTGATGGTCGGGCTCGGCTGCGAGGTCAACCAGCTCACGTTGTACGGCCAGAAGGGTGCGGCCGCCGGCAAGCGCCATTTCAACATCCAGGACGCCGGCGGGTCGCGCAAATCGGTCGAGAAGGCCATGGGTGTGCTGGCCGAGATCGCAGAGGAAGTCGGCCAGCTCAAGCGTGAACCGATCCCGGTCAGCGAGATCGTCGTCGGCCTGCAATGTGGTGGCTCCGACGGCATGTCCGGCATCACGGCCAATCCGGCGCTGGGCGCAGCCGTCGACATCCTCGCCGGGGTCGGCGGCATCGGTATCCTCTCCGAGACGACGGAAATCTACGGCGCCGAACATCTGCTCGCGTATCGCGCCGCGACGCCCGAGATCGCCAAGAAGCTCGACGGCTATGTCAAATGGTGGGAAGACCACGTCGCCAAGCACGGCGCCTCGATCGACAACAACCCCTCGCCCGGCAACAAGCGCGGCGGCCTCACCACCATCCTGGAGAAATCGCTGGGCGCCGTTGCCAAGGGCGGCCAGACGCCGCTCAACGGCGTCTTCGGCTATGCCGAAAAGGTCACCGGCAGCGGGCTGGTGTTCATGGACACGCCCGGCTACGACCCGGTATCCGCTACCGGCCAGGTGGCGGGCGGCGCCAACATCATCGTCTTCACCACCGGCCGCGGCTCCTGCTTCGGTTGCCGGCCGACGCCGTCGATCAAGGTCGCAACCAACTCGACCATGTATCATCAGATGGAAGAGGACATGGACGTCAATTGCGGCGTCATCGCCTCCGGCGAGAAGACCATCGCCGGCATGGGACGCGAGATCTTCGAACTGATCGTCGAGACGGCCTCCGGCCGCAAGACCAAGAGCGAGGATTTCGGCTATGGCGACAACGAGTTCGTGCCCTGGCATCTCGGCGCGACGCTCTAGCTCTTTGAGTTCGCGCAGTCCGGAAGGTGGCCACGAACTTTCCTGGAATGCTGCGGGTTGACGCTTGGAATCCGCCGCGCCGGACGATGGCGGGCAATGGGGAGGTTGTGCATGGAAAAACGCCGCATCGGCCAGACAGGGCTCGAGGTCACCGAAGTCAGCTTCGGCGGCGCCGCGATCGGCGGCCTCTACCGCGCCTGTTCGCGCGAGGCGGCGATGGAAACGTTGCAAGGCGCCTGGGAAGCGGGCCTGCGCTATTTCGACACCGCGCCCTTCTATGGTTTCGGCCTCTCGGAGCGGCGTTTCGGCGACTTCCTGCGGTATAAGCCGCGCGATTCCTATGTGCTGTCGACCAAGGTCGGGCGCCTGTTCCGGCCCGTTCCGGAGGATCAGGTTCCCGATCACTCCTACGTCGATCCGCTGCCCTTCGCGCTCGACTACGACTATTCCTATGACGGCATCATGCGCTCGGTCGACTTCAGCTATGCGCGGCTCGGGCTGAACAGGATAGACATCCTGTTTGTGCACGACATCGGCGTTTACACGCATGGCGTCGAGAAGACCAAGCTGCATTTTCGCCAGCTCATGGACGGCGGCCTCAAGGCGCTCGAGGAACTGAAAACCTCCGGCGTCATTTCCGCCTACGGGCTTGGCGTCAACGAAGTCCGGATCTGCCTCGACGTGATGCGTCGCGCGCCGCTCGACTGCATCCTGCTCGCCAGCCGCTATTCCTTGCTCGATCGCAGCGCAGAAGCCGAACTTTTGCCGCTCTGCCGCTCCCGACAGACCTCGCTGGTCATCGGCGGTGTGTTCAACTCAGGCATATTGGCGACCGGACCGGTGCAGGGCGCCCATTTCGATTACAAGCCCGCCAGCGGTGACGTGCTCGACCGCGTCGGCGCGATGGAGCGGATCGCCGCCGAAGGTGGTTACCCGCTTGCCGCCGCCGCGTTCCAGTTCCCCCTCCAGGAACCCTCGGTCGCCACCGTGCTGACCGGCACCGCCAAGCTGGCGAACCTGACCCGCAATCTCGAACTGCTCGATGTAGACGTGCCTCAGGCGGACTACGCCAGATATCGCCCCTACACCGTGGTGCAGGAATTGGCGTGAAGCTGCGGGTCCTTTGAAGGCGCGCGATCGCGGGGGCTTCACGATCCCGCGAACCGAAGAAGGAACGGGCATTCTACATTGACTAATTTATGGAATTAATATTCCATACGCTAGTCAGGCGAAACGGAAGCGTCGGCCGCGCGGGATAGCAAGGCGCCAGTGAGTTCATGCCGCCAGGCCCGGAGGATGGCATAAACACCGCTTGCATCGACCGGATCGATGCACTATCAAAACAGCGTAACTGTTTTTTATTGATAAAGTTCTGTTTGGCCACGCCTATCCGAACCGAGCTTCCGTATCGTTCACCGGGCGACCTAGGGAGGAATTCCATGAAATTCGTGACCAGCATTCTCAATCGCCGCGCAGTCATGGCGCTGGCGGCCGCGTCGATGCTTGCCGGCGTCATGCACTCGGCGCCGGTTTCGGCGGCGGACGTGACCATTCCGATCATCGTCAAGGACACCACGTCCTTCTACTGGCAGATCGTCCTGGCCGGGGCCCGCAAGGCCGGCAAGGATCTCGGCGTCAACGTGCCGGAGCTCGGCGCCCAGGCAGAGACCGACGTCAACGGCCAGATCTCGATCCTCGAAAACGCCGTCGCCAGCAATCCGGCGGCGATCGTCATCTCGCCGACCGAGTTCAAGGCGCTCGGCAAGCCGATCGACGAAGCCGCGGCCAAGGTCAAGGTTATCGGCATCGATTCCGGCGCCGACTCCAAGGCCTTCACCTCCTTCCTGACCACCGACAACGTCCAGGGCGGTCGCGTTGCCGCTGACGGCCTCGCAGCGGCCATCGGCGAAGCCAATGGCGGCAAGATCGAGGGCGACGTTGCCCTGATCACCAACACGCCTGGCGCCGGCTCGCTCGAACAGCGCAAGCAGGGCTTCATCGAACAGCTCAAGGCGAAGTATCCAGGCCTGAAGCTGGTCGCCGACAAATATGCCGACGGCCAGGCCACCACCGGCCTCAACATCGCCACCGACCTGATAACGGCCAATCCGAACCTCAAGGGTATTTTCGCTTCCAACCTGATCATGGCGCAGGGCGTCGGGCAGGCTGTCGCCGAAAACAGCCTCGGCGGCAAACTGGCGCTGGTTGGCTTCGACAGCGACGAGAAGCTGATCAAGTTCCTCAATGACGGCGTCATTTCCGCCCTCGTCGTCCAGGATCCCTACCGGATGGGCTATGACGGCATCAAGACCGCACTTGCCGCCTCCAAGGGCGAAAAGGTCGAGACCAATGTCGACACCGGCGCCAACCTGGTCACCAAGGCCAACATGAAGGATCCCAAGATCGACGCGCTGCTCAACCCGAAGCTCAACTGAGCATAGGCACGCGCAACTGTTTCCGGGGCCTCCGCGCCCCGGAAACAACAGGGAGGATTGCCATGACGTCGACCGCGCAGGAACTGCATCCGGCCCCCGTGCTGGAGCCCGGCAGGACGATCCTCGAGCTGCAGGGTCTGGAAAAGCGCTATCCCGGCACGCATGCGCTGAAGCCGGTGACCCTGGCCTTCAAGGCGGGCGAGATCCACGCCATTGTCGGCGAGAACGGTGCCGGCAAATCGACCCTGATCAAACTCCTGACCGGCGTCATCCCGCGCACCTCCGGAGAGGTTGTGTGGGAAGGCAAGCCGGCTGCCCTGGCGACGCCGCACGAAGCCATGGCCCTCGGCATCAACGCCGTGCACCAGGAAGTCGTGCTCTGCCGCCACCTGACCGTCGCCGCCAATATGTTCCTCGGCGAGGAGAACTCGCGCTTCGGCATCCTCCAGCAGCGGGCCATGGTCAGGGAAGCGCAGAAGATCATCGACGGTCTCGGCTTCGACCTGCCGGCGCATGTCGTGCTCGGCGATCTCACCATCGGCCAGCAGCAGCTGATCGCCGCCGCCCGCGCCACCGTGCGCGGCACCAAATTCCTGATTTTCGACGAGCCGACCGCCTACCTCACCCGCAAGGAGGCCGACCAGCTGTTCACGCTGATCCGCCGCCTGAAGGGTGAAGGCGTCACCATCATCTACATCAGCCATCGCATGGAGGAGGTGTTCGAACTCGCCGACCGCGTCTCGGTGCTGCGTGACGGCATGCTGGTCGGTACCAGAAACATCGCCGAGACCAACGAGCCGGAGCTGGTCAAGCTGATGATCAACCGCTCGATCGAGCAGATCTACCACAAGGAGCATTTCACGCCGGGCGCCGTCATCGCCGAGGCGCGGAACCTGTCCGGCAAGGGTTTCGAGAATGTCTCGCTGTCGGTGCGCGCGGGCGAGATCGTCGGGCTCTACGGCCTGATCGGAGCCGGCCGCAGCGAATTCGTCACCACCCTCTACGGCCGCCACCGCAAATCGGCCGGCCAAGTGTTGTGGGAAGGCAAGGAGGTGCAGGTCAACTCCGAGCACGACGCCATCAAGCTCGGCATGGCGCTGGCGCCGGAAAGCCGCCGCGACCAGGGCCTGTGCCTCAACCTGCCGGTCGCATTGAATCTCAATTTGCCGATCTACAAGCGCATATCGAAAAATCTGCTGATCTCGTCTGCGCAGGAGAAGGCCGAGGCGGACCGGCAGATCGCCGACCTCAGGATCAAGACGCCGACGCGCGGCGCGCTGGCCTCCAGCCTGTCGGGCGGCAACCAGCAGAAGATCGTCATCGGCAAATGGCTGGCGCACGGCGCCAAACTGTTCATCTTCGACGAGCCGACGGTCGGCGTCGATGTCGGCACCAAGGCCGAGATCTACCGGCTGTTCAGTGTGCTGTTGTCCAAGGGCGCGGGCATCATCCTGATCTCGTCCTATCTGCCTGAGGTCTACGAACTGGCCGACACGCTGCATGTGTTCCGGCGCGGCAAGCTGGTGGCCACGCATGGTTTCCGCACCGCCGATCACGAGGACATTCTGAGCCAGGCCCTGGCCGAGAAACAAGAAAAGACGGGAGGACAGACATGAGCACCGAGGCGATCCCTGCCGAAAAGCCGAAGCGCAACTACAATGCCCTGTTCGGGCTGACGCTGCTTGGCCTGCTGCTTCTGATGTGGGTCATCCTGGCGGTCGCCACGCCGTCCTTCGCTTCGGCGCTCAATATCACCAACCTGCTGCGCCAGGGTTCTCTGATCGCCATCCTGGCCGTCGGGCAGACCTTCGTCATCATCACCGGCGGCATCGACCTTTCCGTCGGCGCCATCGTCGGCTTCGCCACCGTCATCGTCGCGCTGCTGATCAATGCCGGCTGGCCGGTCTGGATCGCGGTATTGGCGACGCTGCTGGTCGGAGTCGCCATTGGCCTGTTCCACGGTTTCGGCATCGTCAGGATGGGCCTGCCGCCCTTCATCATCACGCTGGCGACCATGACCTCGCTGCGCGGCATCGGTCTCCTGATGACCAATGGCAATTCGATATCGATCAACAGCGACGCGTTCCAGGCGTTTTCGCGCGGCTCGCTGCTGGGGATCCCCTATCTGTTCTGGATGGTGATCGTGGTTGCCCTGCCCTCCTACGTCTTCCTGCATCACACGCGATGGGGACGCTATCTCTTCTCCGTCGGCTCGAACGCGGAAGCCGCGCGTCTCTCCGGCGTCAACGTGCCGCGCACGATCTACATGGCCTATGTGCTGTCCGGCCTGTGCGCGGCCTTTGTCGGCGTGCTGCTCGCGTCGCGCATCGGCATCGGCAATCCGACGCAGGGCGACACCTACGAGCTGCAGGCCATCGCCTCGTCGGTGATCGGCGGCACGTCGCTGTTCGGCGCCATCGGTTCGGTGCACGGGCCGCTGATCGGCTCGTTCATCCTCTCCACCATCAATAACGGCGCCAATCTGCTCAACGTCAACACGTTCTGGCAGCGCGTCATCACCGGCATGTTGATCATCGTCATCGTCTATTTCGATGGCCTGCGCCGCCGCGGCGGCAAGTAACCACTGAAATCGATCGCCTGACCGGAAGATCGGCCGGCGATTTCATGAAACCGACTGGATTGAAGCATGAAAGCCGTTGTCTGCCGTTCGCCCGGCGACCTTGTCGTGGAAGACCGTCCCGCCCCTGGATCACCGCCTGCCGGCTGGGCGCTGGTGGCGGTCAGCCATGTCGGCATTTGCGGCACCGACTACCACATCTTCGAGGGCAAGCATCCCTTCCTCGCCTACCCTCGCATCATGGGCCACGAAGTGTCGGGGACCATTGTCGAGGCGGGTGAAGGCGTTGCTCTTGCCAAGGGCGAGCCGGTCATCATCAATCCCTATCTGGCGTGCGGCAAATGCATCGCCTGCCGGCACGGCAAGCCCAATTGTTGCGTCCGGATCGAAGTGCTCGGCGTGCATCGGGACGGCGCCATGTGCGAACAGATCCTTGTCCCGGCACAAAACCTCTATCCAGCCAACGGCCTGTCGTTGGCCGATGCCGCGGCCGTCGAATTCCTGGCCATCGGCGCCCATGCGGTGCGGCGCTCGCGTGCCGATCCCGGCGCACGGACGCTCGTCATCGGCGCCGGGCCGATCGGGCTCGGCACCGCCATCTTCGCCCGCATCGCCGGGCTCGACGTGACGCTGCTCGACATGAGCAGCGAGAGGCTTGGCTTCGCCGCCAATGAACTCGGCTTCAAGACCCTCGACGGGTCGCGCGGCGCGGCATCCGATCTGGTCAGCGAAGCGACATCAGGCGAAGGTTTCGACGTGGTCTTCGACGCCACCGGCAACACCGCCTCGGTGCAGTCGGCCTTTGCCCATGTCGCGCATGGCGGGACACTGGTGCTGGTCAGCGTCGTCAAGGACGACATCGCCTTTTCCGACCCCGAATTCCACAAGCGCGAGATGACGCTTGTCGGCAGCCGCAACGCCTTGCAGGCCGACTTCGACCACGTCGCCGCCTCGATCCGCGATGGCGCGGTGCCGCTCGCCAAGCTCGTCACCCACCGCACCGCGCTCGCCGACACGCCCCATGACCTCGCCCGCTGGGCGCATGAGAAATCCGGCCTGATCAAGGCCGTGATAGAGATCGGATAGACAACCGTCCCGCGCTCACAATGCCGACAGTTTCAGCTCCACCCGCTCCGCCGGGAAGCGCGCCTCGGCGAACTGGATCGGCTGGCCGTCCGGCGTGATGTTGACGGCCACCGTGACCAGCACGATGCCGCCCGGCTGCAGATCTAGGTCGGCAAGGTCGGAAGCATCGGCATGACGCGCCGACAGCACCGTCGATTGCCTGAGATAATCGTCTATGCCGAAACGCTTGAGCGATGCGGTGATCGATCCGGTCTCGGCCATGGCGGCATCGATGCCGGCGAAGCGCTTGGCGTCGAACCAGCCGGAGGCGCGCGACACCGGCTGCCCGTCGGCCTCGCCGCGCGTCTCCAGGCGAATGACATCCGATCCCCTGGCAAGGCCCAAGGCTTCGGCGACGCGCCGGCTGGCGGGCTCGACCGATGAGGCGAGGAGCACGATGTGCCGCTCCGAGGCCTGGCCTTGCAAGCCGGTAGAGAATCGCGTGCGCGCACCGATCGGATAGGACAGCCGCCTGCGCGACAGCACGAAAGTGCCGCGCCCCTGCTCGGCCCGCAGCACCCCGTCCTGCACGAGTGCCGCGATGGCGCTGCGCACCGTGTGACGGTTGACGCCATAGCGCTCGGCCAGCGCCATCTCCGGCGGCAGCGCGGCATTCTCGGCGAAATCGCCGATGGCGATCGCATGCAGGATCCTGTCGGCGATCTGCCGCCACAGGGAGACGCCGCTGCGCCGCTCGATGCTGTCGGAACCCCCCGTCATATCCCCGGTCTCACCCGTACCCGCATTTGTCACGCGCCCGTCATGGACTCGCGCTACATATGGATTATAATTTGTATAGTTGTCTATATCAATAGACAAATTACTACCGAAGGGATGTTGCTCATGCGAGGACAGGAAGCCCGCGACAAGGCCGAACGCAAGGCGGCCATGGCAACCCTGGCGCAGTCCAGCGGCGACGACATCGTTCGCTTCTGGAATGAATCCGGCCTGCCTGCCGAGGCCGAACTGCTGCGCGGTCCAGAGACCGCCCTGGTCACCATGCGCGGCCGCATCGGCGGCGGCGGCGCGCCCTTCAATGTTGGCGAAGCCACCGTGACCCGCGCCACCGTGCGCCTGCCATCCGGACAGGTCGGCCATTGTTATGCGCTCGGACGCGACAAGCAGAAGGCGAAGCTGGCAGCCATCGCCGACGCGCTGTGGCAGGACCCCGCTCACCGGCAGGCGGTCGAAACGGGCCTTCTCGCGCCGCTGCGGGCCGCCCTGACCACGGCACGAGATAAGCGCCGCGCCGAGACGGCGGCGACGAAGGTGGATTTCTTCACCATGGTTCGCGGAGAAGACTGATGGACATCGCAGCGCAATCGATCGAGGGCGGGTTCGCCGATCCGGTGTTCAACGCCCAGACGGTGTTTCGCGCCGTCATGGACGCGATGGCGCGGCCGGGCAGCGTGCAGCCCTTGCCGGCCCTGGCCCGCCCGCCCGCGCCTCTTTCGGCGACAACCGGCGCGGTCGCGCTGGCACTGTGCGACAACGATACGCCGCTCTGGCTCGACCCGGCCCTGCACGCCTCGGCAGCGGTCATATCCTGGCTCGGCTTTCACAGCGGCGCGCCGCTGGCCAACACCCCGGCCGACGCGCATTTCGCTTTGATCGCCTCGCCGGCCGAGATGATGGCGCTCGATGGTTTCTCGCAGGGCACACAGGACTATCCCGACCGCTCGACCACATTGATCCTGCAGGTCGGCGATCTCACGTCAGGCACGCCGCTGCTGCTCGAAGGTCCCGGCATCGAGAACACGGCAGCGATAGCGCCGGCACTGATGCCGCGTCATTTCATCGAGCAGTGGAAGCAGAATATCAGGCGCTTTCCGCGCGGCGTCGACATCATCCTGGCGGCACATGACAGCCTCGCCTGCCTGCCGCGGACGACACGCATCAAGACGATGGAGGCCTAACATGTATGTCGCGGTAAAAGGCGGCGAAGCGGCAATCGCCAATGCTCACAGCCTGCTCGCCGACCGTCGGCGCGGGGATCGCTCGGTGCCGGCGCTGCGCCTCGACCAGATCGTCGAACAACTGGCGCTCGGCGTCGACCGGGTGATGAGCGAAGGCTCGCTCTACGACCGCGAACTCGCCGCGCTCGCCATCGTGCAGGCGCGTGGCGACATGATCGAGGCGATCTTCCTGGTGCGGGCCTACCGGACCACGCTACCGCGCTTTGGCTATACAAATGCCATCGACACCGCCACCATGCTGGTCGAACGTCGCGTTTCGGCGACCTACAAGGACCTGCCCGGCGGCCAGTTGCTTGGGCCCACCTTCGACTACACGCACCGGCTGCTCGATCCCGAGCTTGCCGCCGGCGCCGATGTCCCCGCGCCCTTGCGGCGCGAGACGGAAGCGCAGGCAATGCCGCGCGTCTCGGCGATCCTCGCTCGCGAAGGGCTGATCGAGCCGGACGGAGACATGCCGCAGGACCATGCACCCGGCGACATCACCCGCGAGCCACTTGAATTCCCGATGGCCCGCGACATCCGCCTGCAGGCGCTGTCGCGCGGCGACGAGGGGTTCCTGCTGGCGCTCGGCTATTCCACGCAGCGCGGTTATGCCCGCAATCATCCCTTCGTCGGCGAGATCCGCATCGGCGAGGTCGAGCTGGAACTCGACGTGCCCGAACTGCCTTTCGCGGTGCCCCTCGGCACGGTGCGCGTCACCGAATGCCAGATGGTCAATCAGTTCAAGGGCTCGGCCAAGGCGCCGCCGCAATTCACCCGCGGCTATGGCCTGGTCTTCGGACAGAGCGAGCGCAAGGCGATGGCCATGGCACTCTGCGACCGCGCTCTTCGTGCGAGCGAACTCGGCGAGGACATTGTCGCCGCCGCCCAGGACGAGGAATTCGTCATCTCGCACTCCGACAACGTCCAGGCGACCGGCTTCGTCGAACATTTGAAACTGCCGCATTATGTCGACTTCCAGGCCGAACTCGACCTCGTGCGCCGGATGCGCGCCGAGCATGACGCCCGCGAAAACGGCGGCAAGGTTGAAGACAAGAGAGAGGCCGCGGAATGAGCGCGCAACCGACCGACATCGCCAGTTACAACTTCGCCTATCTCGACGAGCAGACCAAGCGGATGATCCGCCGTGCGATCCTCAAGGGCATCGCCATTCCCGGCTATCAGGTGCCGTTCGCTTCCCGCGAAATGCCGATGCCCTATGGCTGGGGCACCGGCGGCGTCCAGGTCACCGCTTCGATCATCGGCCCCGACGATGTGCTGAAGGTCATCGACCAGGGCGCCGACGACACCACCAACGCGGTCTCGATCCGCGCCTTCTTCAAGAAGGTCGCCAATGTGGCGGTGACGACCGACACCGCCAGCGCGAACATCATCCAGACCCGCCACCGCATTCCCGAACATCCGCTCGCCGCGGGCCAGGTACTGGTCTACCAGGTGCCGATCCCCGAGCCCCTGCGCTTCCTCGAGCCGCGCGAGACCGAAACGCGCAAGATGCATGCGCTGGAGGAATACGGCCTCATGCATGTGAAGCTCTACGAGGACATCGCCAAGCACGGCCGCATCGCCACCACCTATGCCTATCCGGTGAAGGTCGAGGGCCGCTATGTGATGGACCCGTCGCCGACACCGAAATTCGACAATCCCAAGATGCACCGCTCGCCGGCCTTGCAACTGTTCGGCGCCGGCCGCGAGAAGCGCATCTACGCGCTGCCGCCCTTCACCGACGTCGTCAGCCTCGACTTCGAGGATCATCCGTTCGAGGTGCAGACCTTCGACCAGCCCTGCGCGCTGTGCGGCGCCGAGAACGTCTATCTCGACGAGGTCATCCTCGACGACCATGGCGGCCACATGTTCGTCTGCTCGGACACCGACCACTGCGAGAAGCGACGCAGCACCCCAACCTCCCCCTTGTGGGGAGGTCGCGCCGAAGGCGCGGGTGGGGCTAGCGACCCATCGGCAGCCCCCACCCCGGCGCTGCGCGCCGACCCTCCCCACAAGGGGGAGGGTAAGGAGATACAATGACCGACGAACCCTTGCTGCGCGTTTCGACGCTCTCGAAATTCTACGGCTCGCGCGTCGGCTGCGACAACGTCACCTTCGATCTGTGGCCGGGCGAAGTCCTGGCTGTCGTGGGCGAATCCGGCTCCGGCAAGACGACTTTGCTCAACTGCCTGTCGACGCGACTGTTGCCCTCATCCGGCACCGCCAGCTACCGCATGCGCGACGGCCAGTTCCGTGAACTCTACCGCATGAGCGAGGCCGAGCGCCGCTTCCTGATGCGCACCGACTGGGGCTTTGTCCACCAGAATCCGGCCGACGGCCTGCGCATGACGGTGTCGGCCGGTGCCAATGTCGGCGAACGCTTGATGGCGGTGGGCGACCGCCACTACGGCAAGATCCGCGCCACCGCCGTCGACTGGCTGTCGCGCGTCGAGATCGAGCAAGACCGCATTGATGACGAACCCCGCGCCTTTTCAGGTGGCATGCGCCAGCGCCTGCAGATCGCCCGCAACCTCGTCACCGGCCCGCGGCTGGTGTTCATGGATGAACCCACGGGCGGCCTCGACGTATCGGTGCAGGCGCGACTGCTTGATCTCTTGCGCGGCCTCGTCACCGATCTTGGCCTCGCTGCCATCGTCGTCACCCATGACCTCGCGGTGGCCCGGCTTTTGTCGCAGCGCATGATGGTGATGAAGGACGGCCGCGTCGTCGAAAGCGGCCTCACCGACCGCGTGCTCGACGACCCGCGCGCGCCGTATACGCAGTTGCTAGTTTCTTCCATTTTGCAGGTTTGACGATGGCGCCAAGTCACCCCCCTCTGGCCTGCCGGCCATCTCCCCCTCAAGGGGGGAGATTGGCTGTCACCTCCGCTTTCGCCAATTTTCGACCTCGCGGAATGTGCGAGACGCAAAAGCTTCCGATCTCCCCCCTTGAGGGGGAGATGGCCGGCAGGCCAGAGGGGGGCGCCGGCCCGCAAACATACGACAACAGGAGAATCTTCTGATGCCAACGCCGCTCGTTGTCTCCGACGTCGCCAAGAGCTTCACCATGCATCTGCGCGACGGCATCAAATTGCCTGTCGTCGCCGGTGTCTCCTTCTCGATCCGCGCCGGTGAATGCACCGTGCTCGGCGGCCCGTCCGGGGCCGGCAAGAGTTCGATCCTGAAGATGCTCTACGGCAATTACGCCGTCGACGAAGGCCAGATCATCGTCGCGCACGAAGCCGGGCTGATCGATCTTGCCAGCGCCAGCCCGCGCACCGTGCTTGCCGTGCGCCGGCAAACGATCGGCTATGTCAGCCAGTTCCTGCGCACCGTGCCCCGCGTCTGCGCACTCGATGTCGTCGCCGAGCCGCTGGTCGAGCGCGGCGAGGAGCGCGAGGCGGCACGGAAAAAGGCACGCGCGCTCTTGGCGCAGCTCAATCTGCCGGAAAAGCTCTGGGCCTTGCCGCCGGCGACCTTCTCCGGCGGCGAGCAGCAGCGCGTCAACATCGCGCGCGGCTTCATCACCGGGCACCCGATCCTGTTGCTCGACGAGCCCACCGCCTCGCTCGATGCAAGGAACCGCGATGTGGTGATCGAACTCATCGCCGCCAAGAAAGCGGCCGGCGTCGCCCTGCTCGGCATCTTCCATGACCACGACGTGCGCGAAGCGGTGGCCGACCGCATCATCGACGTCACCGCCTTCGCCCCGGGAAAGCTCGCCGCATGAGCAGGAAATTGTCGGAGACGCCGCTGGTCCATCCCACGGCGGAGGTGCAGAACTCGACGCTCGGCCGCTGGACCGAGATCGCAGACCGCAGCCGGGTTTCGGAAAGCGAACTCGGCGACTATTCCTACATGATGCAGGACTGCGCCGTCTGGTGTGCGACGATCGGCAAATTTGCCAACATCGCGGCAAGCGTGCGCATCAACGCCACCAACCACCCGACCTGGCGGCCGACGCTGCACCACTTCACCTACCGCGCATCGGACTATTGGGACGATGCCGAACACGAGAGCGAATTTTTCGCTGAGCGCCGCGCCAGGCGCGTCACAATCGGCCACGACACATGGCTCGGTCACGGCTCGACAATCCTGCCCGGCGTCACCGTCGGCGATGGCGCCGCGGTTGGCGCCGGTGCGGTGGTATCGAAGGATGTCGCGCCCTACACCATCGTCGCCGGCGTGCCGGCAAAGTCGATCCGCGAGCGCTTCGATCGCCGCACCGCCGAGCGCTATCAGGCGCTTGCCTGGTGGGATTGGGACCATGCAAGGCTGCGCGCCGCCCTCGACGATTTCCGTCAGCTCGAGGCCGAGGCTTTCCTGGAAAAATACGGCGGATGACGGTGGTGAATGGAATAGGGCCGTTCACCATTCACACCCCTGACATTGAACTCGGACAGGAGGCTGTCTTCTCAAGCCGCCTGCCTTCTGCAGCTTCAGGGACATGAAGCATTTCGAGGAACTGATGGTCCTGGCCTGATCGCGCACGAAACGGCTGTGGGTGGTAACAAAACTGACATCAATCCGACACCGCAGGTTCATGGCGCTGCGCTAGCGAGGGTCAACAGGACCTTCAACCGCGACTGGACGGGAACGCACCATGTCAGCCACGCTCGAAATCCGCGGCGTCACCCGACGATTTGGCAAGAACACCGCCGTCAACGATGTCAGCATCTCGATCCCGCAGGGTCAGATGGTCGGCGTCATCGGCCGTTCCGGCGCCGGCAAGTCGACCCTTCTGCGTATGGTCAACCGCCTCATCGATCCCAGCCATGGATCGATTTTCTTCGACGGCGCCGAGGTCTCGCAATTGCGCGGTTCGCCGCTCAGGCGCTGGCAGCGCGACTGCGCCATGATCTTCCAGCAATTCAACCTTGTGCCGCGCCTCGACGTGCTGACCAATGTGCTGCTCGGCCGGCTGAACCATCGCCCGACCCTGTCGAACCTTTTCGGCATGTTCTCGCGGACCGAATGTGCGCAGGCGGTCGCCGCCCTTGAGCGGCTCGACATCGCCCGCACCGCGCTGCAGCCCGCCGGCACCTTGTCGGGCGGCCAGCAGCAACGCGTTGCCATCGCCCGCGCCATGATGCAGCAGCCCCGGGTGATCCTGGCCGACGAGCCGATCGCTTCGCTCGACCCGCTCAACGCCAAGGTGGTGATGGATTCGCTGCAGGACATCAATTTGCGCGAGGGCATCACCGTGGTCACCAACCTGCACACGCTGGACACCGCCCGCACCTATTGCAACCGCATCATCGGCATGGCCGCGGGCAAGGTCGTGTTCGACGGGCCGCCGGAGGAGCTTAACCGCGAGGCCGTCCGTCTCGTCTACGGCGCCGACAGCAATGCGGCGAAATCTCCGAGGCTATCACCTCGACCAGCGTTGCCTTCAAGCAAAAGATCGCCGCATCCGCCGGACCGCTCGAACCCGCATTCCCTGGTTACTGAGAGCGACCTGGATCGCCAGCCCGCGTCAGGGCACCCGTCAAAATCACCAACGCCGCCGGCGCGGGGCCGGAACCCACAGGAGAGAAATCAGATGTTCAGGAAAATGGTTTTTGGCGCCGTTTCGGTGCTCGCAATGGCCACCGGCGCGGCGCATGCCGCCGATATGAAGGAATTCCGCGTCGGCATCCTCGGCGGCGAGAACGAAACCGACCGGCTGCGCAACTACCAGTGTCTGGCCGATCACCTGAAGGCCGAATTCGGCTTCGAGAAGGTCTCGCTGTTCCCGGCCGCCGACTATGACGGTGTCATCCAGGGCCTGCTCGGTGGCACGCTCGATTTCGCCGAGCTCGGCGCTTCCGGCTACGCCAGCGTCGTCCTCAAGGACCCCAAGGCGGTGACCCCGATCCTCACCACCCAGCAGACCGACGGCGCCACCGGCTACTATTCGATCGGCCTGGCGCTGAAGTCCTCCGGCATCACCGACATCAAGTCGGCCAAGGGCAAGAAGCTCGGCTACGCCGATCCGGATTCGACCTCCGGCTATCTGATCCCGCTGACGCAGATTCCGAAGGATACGGGCGCGTCGAACGAAACATTCTTCGCCTCGACCCAGTTCAATGGCGGCCATGAAAACAACGTGCTCGCCGTGCGTGACGGCAAGGTCGACGTGGCGGTGGATGATTCCTCCGGCATCGGCGACTTCAAGGACGGCTACACCTCCGGCACCTTCCACAAGGAAGTCGCCAAGGGCGCCGTCGACCCCAACGACTTCGTCGAGGTCTGGCGCTCGGGTCTGATCCCGAACGGCCCGCTGGTCGTGCGCACCGTGCTCGGCGACGAGATGGCGGCCAAGCTGGCCGCCTTCTTCACCGACCTGCCCAAGAAGGACAAGGCCTGCTTCGAAGGCGTGGAAGGCGGCGATTTTACCGGCTACGTTCCTGTGAAGGCGGATTTCTACAACGTCATCGTCGAAGCCCGCAAGGCGGCCATCGGCGGCTAAGGGCAAAAATCAGGAAGGGCGGCGTCGAGAAAACGCCGCCCTTCCTGCATGTCCGATCATGACCCTTTCCGTGACAGCTCCTTCCGGCGCCACGCACCAGATGGCCGACGCCTGGCGTCGCCAGACCTCCTTGCGCCGGCTCTACACCGCCATCGGCGTCTGCCTGCTGCTGGTCGCACTTGGCGGCACCATGTGGTTCGCCGACGAGGCCAATGCCGGGCACTTCTTCGACCGGCTGCCGCACATTCTGGATTTCCTGAGCTGGCTCGTTCCCAAGGACTGGAACGATGTCTGGCGGGCGCTGTTCGACATCGCCTCGCCGCATGACACCGGCACGCAGGAATTCAACTTTCCGCTCGGCCGCGCCTATGTCTGGGGCGGTTTCTACATCCCCGAATATTTCGAGCTGATGCTGACCACGCTTAACGTGGCGCTGGTCTCGACATTTATCGGTTTCGTCTTCGCCGTGCCGTTCTCCTTCATCGCGGCGCGCAACCTGACGCCGCATCCGCTGCTGCGGCTTGTCGTCAAGCGCGTCATGGAACTGCTGCGCGCCTTTCCCGAGATCGTCATCGCCGGCCTGTTCGCGGCCATCGTCTCGATCGGCCCGATCGCCGCCATCATCGCCATCGGCCTGCATTCGATCGGTGCGCTGGGCAAGCTGTTCTACGAGATCAACGAGAACATCGACATGCGCGCCGAGGAAGGCCTGCGGGCCGTGGGCGCCAACTGGTTCGAACGGGTGCGCTTTGCCGGTCTGCCGCAGGTGCTGCCCAATTTCATGTCCTATACGCTGCTCAGGATCGAGATCAACGTGCGCATCTCCACCATCATGGGCGCGGTCGGCGGCGGCGGCATCGGCGAGGAGCTGAAGCTGTCGATCTCGCGCGGCTTCGGCGCCAAGACCATAGCCTTGGTGCTGCTCCTGTTCACGACCATCTTCATCGTCGACCAGTTCTCCGCCTGGCTGCGCCGCAAGCTGGTCGGCGAACAGGCCTTTGTGATGAGCGCTTGATCATGACCGCCGCCGAAATTCAGTCGATCGAGGACCGCTTCCCGCAAGTGTTCCGCCGGCCGTTCCACAAGCGCTTCGCGCCGCTGCTGCTGCTCGGCGGCATCTTGCTCTACCTGCTCTATGCGCTGTGGTTCTTCAATCTGCCGCAGGTCATGAGGGAATCGCATTGGGAGCGGCTGCCGCTGTTCCTGACCCAGTGGATCAGTTACGACGTGCAGCCGATCTTCCGCCTCGACGAGCCTGAGATAACGGCCAAATACCCCCGCTTTTCGGTACTTGGCCCCAATCCCGACCCGGCTTGGGTCAGGACCAACGCCGACGGTTCGGTGACGGTCCTGATCGACGGCACGGCGAAGTCGGTCACCTTCGACAAGACACGAGCGACGATCATCGCCGCTGGCAAGAGCGTGCCGGTGGCGCTGGACAGCGGCAAACCGCTGGTCTCGGGACCTGTTCCCGACTGGGTCACCGTGCATGAGGATGAGGTCGTCGCCGACATGGGCTTCGCCGGCGAAGTCCGCGTTGCTCCCGACCGCGTCAGGATCCGCAAGCGCTTTCTCGGCTGGGCGAACTTCGTCTTCGACACACGCTCGCCCTTCTTCGGAAAATCGCCCGGCGAGGTGATATCGCTGATCACATCGGGGCCCGAGCTGAAACCGGGCACCTCCAATCTGGCGCTCGCCGGCGACAACATCTGGAACAATGCGCAGTGGCAGCATGGCGATGTCTGGACAAAGCTGTTGCAGACCATCGTCATGGCCTTTCTCGGCACGGCGCTCGGCGGCATCGTCGCCTTCCCGCTCGCCTTCTTCGCCGCCCGCAACATCACCCCCAACCGGCTGTTAAACCAGTTGCTCAAGCGCTTCTTCGACTTCATGCGCTCCATCGACATGCTGATCTGGGCACTGTTCTTCACGCGCGCCTTTGGCCCCGGTCCGCTGGCCGGCAGCGCCGCGATCTTCTTCACCGAGATCGGCACGCTCGGCAAAACCTACTCCGAGGCGCTGGAGAACATCGATGACAAGCCGCGCGAGGGTGTTGTGTCGACAGGCGCCAACCGTCTTCTGGTGCAGCGCTACGGCGTGCTGCCGGAAGTGGTGCCGGTGTTCATCAGCCAGACGCTCTATCAGTGGGAATCCAACACCAGGGGCGCAACCATTATCGGCGCCGTCGGCGCCGGCGGCATCGGCCTGAAACTGTGGGAAGCGATGCGCACCAATTCCAACTGGGCCAACGTCTTCTACATGGTGCTGCTGACGCTGGTCGTGGTCTTCATCTTCGACAACATATCCAACTTCCTGCGCCGCCGGCTGAGCCGCACGATCCATGATTACAACAGGTTGCAGGCCGAGCGGGGATAGCCTTGGGGTGGAGCATCAAGCGAGAAGTCGGCGGGACAGAGGGGGGCGCGAAGGAATGCCGGCGTTCGTCGACGGCGAATCGACCCTAAGCCGCCTTCCTCCACCCGTTCCTGATATGCCTGTACCCATCCCGGTAAACCGCTTCCGGGCTCTCGGAAAAATCGCGCCACACCTTGGTCGCCGCCGCGAGATCCTTCAGCGAACGTCCAAACGCCTCGATCGTCAGCCAATCGTCATAGCCGCTCTTGCGGATGGCCGAGAATGTTTCCTTCCAGGGGATGTTGCCGCGTCCCGGCACGCCGCGATCATTCTCCGATATGTGGATATGCACGACATTCCTGCGATGCTTCGTATAGGCGCCGATCGGGTCGGCCTCCTCGATATTGGCGTGGAAGGTGTCGTACATCGCCTTGATGTGCGGCCGGTCGATGGCATCGATATGCTCCGACAGGTCGGCCATAGTGTTGAGCAGATAGCATTCGAAGCGATTGAGCGCCTCGAGCCCGATGGTGACGTTCCTCTTGCCTGCATGATCACCGATGGCGCGCTGCGAGGCGACGGAGCGTTTCTTCTCACCCGCGGTCGGGCCGGATCCGGAAAAGGCGCCGAGCGTCGAATGCAGCGGGCCGCTCAAAGTTCGGGCGCCCAGGGCATCTGCGCAATCGATCGCCCATTTCATGTAGTCGACGCCGGCCCTGCGCGTTGCCGCATCCGGCGAGATCAGGTTCATCGCCGGATCGCCCATCGCTGAAACGGCGGTCCGTTCAAGCCCTATGCGATCGAGCAGCTCGCCGAGTTTTCTGTAGTCGTCCGGCATGCCGGCAAAGATCGGTATCTCGACGCCGTCGAAGCCGGTGGCCTTGATGTCGCGAAGCAATGGCTCGTGTTTTTTCGAGACGTTGGTCGTCCACAAGAACATGCACATGCCGATTTTCATCGACGCCCCTCCCCCAAATGATCCCCCGCGAGATCAAATTTAAAGTTTCGTCCACGCTCCATTCTTCTTCGACGATTTCACGCAGGCCTCGATGAAGGCCATGCCCTCGACGCCGTCCTGAATGGTCGGGAACACGACGTCCTTGGCAGGCTTGCCGCCCTTCCTGCGCGCGGCGCGGATGGCGCGTGCGGCCTCCTGGTAGATGTTGGCGAAGCCTTCGAGATAGCCTTCGGGATGGCCTGAGGGAACGCGGCTGACACGGCCCGCCACCGGCAGCGCGCCGGCACCGTTGCGGGTGATCAGCTGCTTGGGCTGGCCGAACGGCGTGTACCAGAGGTAGTTCGGGTCGGCCTGAACCCATTCCAGCCCGCCCTTCGAGCCATAGATGCGCAGCTTCAGCCCGTTTTCATGGCCGGGCGCCACCTGGCTTGCCCAGATCATGCCTTTTGCCGCATGCGCCTTGCCGACCGCCTTGAAGCGCAGCATGACGTTGACATTGTCGTCGAGCTGCCGTCCCGGCACGAAGGCGTCGAGATCGGCCGACAGCGTGTCGAGTTCCAGCCCGGAGACAAAGCGGGCAAGATTGTAGGCATGCGTGCCGATGTCGCCGAGCGCGCCGCCGGCGCCGGCCTGCTTGGGGTCGGAACGCCACGCCGCCTGTTTTTGACCGGTGGCGGCAAGGTCCTCGGTCAGCCAGTCCTGCGGATATTCCGACTGCACGATGCGGATGTCGCCGAGCACGCCCTTGGCCACCATCTCGCGTGCCTGGCGGATCATCGGATAGGCGGTGTAATTGTGGGTCAGCACGAACACCTTGCCGGTCTTCTCGACCAGGGCGGCCAGCTTCTTCGCCTCGGCCAGCGTCGTCGCCAGCGGCTTGTCGCAGATGACGTGGATGCCGGCTTCGAGAAAGGCCCTGGCCGCCGGCACATGCACATTGTTCGGCGTGACGATGGCCACCGCCTCGATGCCGTCCGGGCGCTTGGCCTCGGCCTTGGCCATCTCGGCAAAGGACGCGTAGCTGCGCGAGGGGTCGAGCCCGAGCTCGGCGGCAGAGGCCTTGGCGCGTGCTGGATCGGACGACAGCGCGCCCGCGACCAGCACGAACTCATTGTCCATGCGCGCCGCGATCCGGTGCACCGCGCCGATGAATGCGCCTTGCCCGCCGCCGACCATGCCATAGCGGATCGGGCCGCCCCCCGCTTCCGACTTCGATGCACCGACCATGTCGTCTCCCTCGTGTCTGAGATACCCCTCCCCCTCGAGGGAGCGGGAAAACCCGCGCTAGATTCCCATCATGGCGCGCAGCACCTTCTTGTCCGTGGCACCGCCGGCGAAATCGTCGAACGCCTTCTCCGTCACCCGGATGATGTGGTGCTGGATGAAGGGAGCGCCTTCGGCGGCGCCATCCTCCGGATGCTTCAGGCAGCACTCCCACTCCAGCACCGCCCAGGAATCATAGTTGTACTGCGTCAGCTTGGAGAAGATGCCGCCGAAATCCACTTGTCCGTCGCCAAGCGAGCGGAAGCGGCCGGCGCGGTTCGTCCAGCTCTGGTAGCCGGAATAGACGCCTTGCCGGCCGGTCGGGTTGAACTCGGCGTCCTTGACGTGGAAGGCCTTGATGCGCTCGTGATAGATGTCGATGAATTCGAGATAGTCGAGCTGCTGCAACAGGAAGTGCGACGGATCGTAATTGATGTTGCAGCGCTTGTGACCACCAACCGCGTCGAGGAACATCTCGAACGTCGCCCCGTCGAACACATCCTCGCCGGGATGGATTTCGTAGCCGACGTCGACGCCATTGTCCTCGTAGACGTCGAGGATCGGCTTCCAGCGCTTGCCTAGTTCTGCGAATGCCTCTTCGATCAATCCGGCCGGCCGCTGTGGCCAGGGATAGAGATAGGGGAAGGCCAACGCGCCGCTGAAGCTCACCGAGACGTCGAGCCCGAGATTGCGCGACGCCTTGGCCCCGAACTGCATCTGTTCGACCGCCCATTGTTGCCGCGCTTTGGGGTTGTTGTGCACCGAAGCCGGCGCAAAGCCGTCGAACTGCGCGTCATAGGCCGGATGGACCGCCACCAATTGCCCCTGCAGATGCGTCGACAGTTCGGTGATCTCGACGCCGGCGTCGGCACAGATGCCCTTCACCTCGTCGCAATAGGCCTTGGAAGACGCAGCCTTCTGGAGATCGAACAAGCGCGCGTCCCAGGTCGGGATCTGCACGCCTTTATAGCCGAGGCCAGCCGCCCATTTTGTGATCGATGCAAGCGAATTGAACGGCGCTGCATCGCCCGCGAACTGCGCCAGGAACAGTCCAGGGCCCTTCATCGTCGTCGGCATCGGCATCCTCCCTCATTGTTGTCGCGACCGAGCATAGCGCCGATTGAAGACAGGGCCAGCCACTTTGGCCTGTTCTCAACGGTCACTTGCGTGCATTGTCATTCTGGTATTACCAAACGTGGCGATTTGGTCAAGCCTTGCCACTCACACTCAGAGCCCTCCGCCATGCCACAGGAGGGCTGCATAGCCCAATATAATCAACGGAGTAATCCAGGCATTAGGTTGTCATCGCACAGTTCTTGCCGCGCGTTGGAAATTGCTGTAGACCTCGTCTTGGGCCCAATTGGTCGAACCAGTTTGCGAAGAAATGCTGGAACGCCTTGGGGAGGAACCGTCCGTCACATCCGGTGACGGCATGTTGCAGGCGAACCATTAGGGACGATCCGGGAAGGACAGACCATGCATCTTTCGACGCACAACTGGATGCGCGCGGAACCGTTGGAGACGACGCTCAAGCGCATCAAGAAATTCGGCTATGAGTCGATCGAGATTTCCGGCGAGCCCGACCAGTACAAGACCAATGAGACGCGCGCGCTCCTCAAGGAGCACGGCATACGCTGCTGGGGCGCAGTGACCTTGATGCTGGGCGAACGCAACCTTGCCGCCCGGGACCAGGGCCAGCGCGAGCGCTCCGTGCAATACGTCAAGGACGTGTTGACCATGGTCAGCGAACTCGACGGCGAGATCATCACGCTGGTTCCCGCGACCGTCGGCAAGGTCGTGCCGGACGGCACCGAGGAAGAGGAATGGAAATGGGTGGTCGATGCCACCAGGGAGTGCTTCACCCACGCCAAGAAGGTCGGCGTCAAGATCGCGGTCGAGCCGCTCAACCGTTTCGAGACCTACCTGTTCAATCGCGGCGCCCAGGCCTTGGCGCTGGCCGACGCTGTCAGCCCGGAATGTGGCGTCTGCCTGGACGCCTACCACATCCATATGGAGGAATTTAACGTCTACGACGCGATCCGTAAGGTCGGAAAGCGCCTGTTCGACTTCCATGTCGCCGACAACAACCGCTTCGCCGCAGGCCTTGGCCAGATCGACTGGCCGAAGATCGTCGCGACCTTGCGGGAGGTCGGCTATGACGGGGCGCTGACCAACGAGTTCGTCGCGCCTGTCGACCGCACCCCGGCCGCGCCCTACCCCGACATGGTCGAACGCCACCCGGTCGACATCTCGCCCGAGCAGCTCAAATTCATCCAGGATCACGGCTCCAGCGTGCTGACGGAAAAATTCTACACCGACCAGATGCGGATCACCGCCGAAACGCTGCTGCCGCTGATCAAGTAGCCGATCCGATTGGGAATGAGCCCTCCCGCCATCCGGCGGCAGGGCCGGGGAAGACCATGCGCATCAAAAGCGTCCAGGCCTGGTGGATCCGCATACCGATCGAGGCGGCCAAGCAGCACCGCAGCGATTTCGGTCAGGTGACGACCTTCGACGCCGCCATCCTGCGCATCGAAACCGATGACGGGCTGGTCGGCTGGGGCGAAGGCAAGAACGCCGCCGGCAGCGCCGGCAGCTATGGCGCGCTCGTCCATATGCTGAACCGTGAAGTCGGGCCGCAGCTCGTCGGCCGCGATCCGGCCGATATCGGCATCATCTGGGAAATGCTCTACAACGGCGTGCGCCACGACAGCGCGGCGCGCGCCGGCCATGCCATGCCGCAGCTGGCGCGGCGCGGCATGAGCGTGGCCGCCATCAGCGCGGTCGACATCGCGCTCTGGGACATCCTGGGCAAGTCCCTCGGGCAGCCGGTCTGGCGACTGATCGGAGGCCGCAAGCTCGATCGCATGCCGGCCTACGCCTCCGGCGGCTGGGCGTCCGCCGACGCGATCGGCGACCAGCTCAAATCCTATGTCGCCAGGGGCGGCTTCAAGGCGCTGAAGATGCGCATCGGCGCCATGGATGGTGCCGCGCATGTGTCGGCTGCTCGCGTTCGCGCCGCCCGTGAGGCGCTCGGCCCCGACGTCGAGTTGATGGTCGACGCCCATGGCACCTACACGGTGGCGGAGGCGAAGCGCTTCATCCATCTCGCCGGCGATCTCGACCTTGCCTGGTTCGAGGAGCCGGTGATCGCCGACGACAAGTCCGGCCTTGCCGAAGTCCGTGCCTCCGGCGCCATACCGATCGCCACAGGCGAAAGCGATGCGACTCGCTATGCCTTCCGCGACCTCGCCGTGCTCAAGGCCGCCGACATCTTCCAGCCCGATCCCGCTTTCTGCGGCGGCATAAGCGAGGCCATGAAGATCGGCACCATCGCCAGCGCCTTCAACCTGCGCTTTGCGCCGCATCTATGGGCCGGCGCGCCCTGCTTCTTCGCCGGGCTGCATGTCTGCGCCGCCTCGCCGTCGAGCTTCACCGTCGAATACTCGCTCGGCGCCAATCCGATGATCCACGACCTTGTCGAAGAGACTGTCGAAGCAAGGGACGGTATGATAGCGATCCCCGAAAAGCCGGGATTGGGGTTCACCATTTCGGAGCGGTTCCTGGAGGCGCACGCGCAACGCAATTGACGATGAAAGAAAACAACCTTCTCGCGGAGCTTGCCGCCTATCTGTTCTCCCATTCCGACAAGGAGACGGGCCGAACCCCGTCGGAACGCGAACTGGCGGAGCATTTCGGCGTCAGCCGCGGCCAGATCCGCGAGGCGCTGGCCATTCTCGAGGCCATGCGCATCGTCGAGCGCAGGGCCAAGTCCGGCATCTATATCGACACCAAGCAGGCCAGCGTCGAGGCGCTGGCGCTGTTCGCGCGCGCCGGCCTGCCGCTCGATCCCTTGCAGATCTACGAGACGGTCGAATTGCGCAAGATACATGAGATCAAGGCGGCCGAACTTGCGTGCTCGCGTGCCACCGAGGAGAATTTCGAGCGCCTGCGCGAGATCCTGAAGGCCTCGGAAGAACGCATCGCGGCAGGCGAAGGCCTCGCCAAGGAGGATCGCGAGTTCCATCTCGAGATCGTGCGCGCCACCAAGAATGGCGTCTTCCACAACATCTGCAGCGTTTACTATTTGATGGGCGAGCAGCGCCTGCCGATCTATTTCAACGATCCGGAGCGCAGCGTGCGCTCGCATGCCGAACACATCCAGATCTACGAGGCGCTGCTGCGGCGCGACGGCAATCTCGCCCAGGCGCTGATGAGCGCCCATCTGCAAGGGGCGGAAAGCTACTGGAAGGGCCTGATCGAAGGCCTCGGGGCGGCGCCGCAAAGCCCGACGCTCGAACAGGCCTGACGGAGATGACGCGCATCCTGTCGACGCACAAGTTGCATCCGCGCGCTGCGGCCATGCTGGCGGGGGCGGGTGAGCTTGTCGTCGCCTCGGCCCTCGATCCGGGCACGCTGGCCACCGAGGCGAGGAATGCCGACATCGTCATTGTGCGTGCACCCCTGCCACCCCTGCTGTTCGAGGGTGCCACCAGGCTGCGGGCGGCGATCCGCCATGGCGCCGGGCTCGACATGATTCCGATGGAAGCAGCGACCGCGGCAGGTGTGCTGGTCGCCAACGTGCCGGCGGTCAACGCACGCTCGGTGGCCGAGCATGTGATGTTTGCAGCCCTCGCCCTGCTTCGGCAGTTCCGTGTGGTCGACCGCGACCTGCGCGCCAAGGGCTGGCTTGCCGGCCGCGAGCACGCCAATTTCAACGTCGAGCTTGCCGGCAAGACGGTCGGCATCGTCGGCCTCGGCGCCGTCGGCCAGGCGGTCGGCCATATCGCCGTGCACGGTTTCGACCTCAACGTGGTGGCAACGACACGCAGCATGCAGCCGGCGCCGGACAAGGTCGGTTTCCTCTCGATCGACGCGCTGGTCGAGCAGAGCGACATCATCGTCCTGTGCTGCCCTCTGACGCCGGAAACGCGCGGCCTGATCAGCCGCGAACGCATCGCGCGCATGAAACCCAACGCGTTGCTGATCAACGTGTCGCGCGGGCCGGTCGTCGATGACGACGCGCTGATCGAGGCCTTGCGGGAGCGCCGCATCGGCGGTGCCGCTCTCGACGTGTTCTCGACGCAGCCGCTGCCATCGGATCATCCCTATTTCAGCTTCGACAATGTCGTCATCACCCCGCATATGGCCGGCATCACCGAGGAATCGATGATGCGCATGGGCGTTGGCGCGGCCGGCGAGGCCCTCCTGGTGCTGGCAGGCAAATTGCCGGTCAATCTGCGCAACCCGGAAGTGGTCGGGCACTATCGGCGACGGTTTCCCGCCGACAGCTAGACCATCGCCTTTTCGCCCCAATTCTTCGCGACGCTGGAGCCATGTCCGTTCTTCGCCTCGCATTGCTGTGCCTTGCCACCACCTCAGCGGGCTCGCTGCCCTCGCTCGCCGCGGCCGAAAGCAGCTATGTCTATTGCGACAATGGGCTGCGCTGCTTCAAGGCTCCCTGCCCATCGAACAGCGCGCTCGACCTCGCCACCGGCAAGATCATCAAGGGCGTGTCGATCGACACCGGCGGGCTGCCGACGAAGGACAAGGCGATGGTCGAGGCGTCGGATGCGCTCTATGCCGGCAAGATTGTCGTCAGGGGATCGATCGCGCGACGCACCCAGACCATCACGGGCAAGCAGTACAGCCTGCCGTGGCTGGTCGCGACGGCCGTCGAGCGCGCCGCCAAGGACAGCGAACGCAAGCACTGCTCTTCACACAAACCATGATCGCTCCAACGCGTATTCCAAACCGGCCTCTGCCGCAGCGCGGAATTCGTATATCGTCAAGGTCGTCGCGGCTCGGTGCCTTCTGCTAAGCGGTCCAAATAGGCTTGATAGGCAAAGACCCTGTGTCGCTGTTTCCCCGTCACTTCGCGAACTATGCCGATCGAGATCAGGTGCCCAAGCGCGGAATTGATTGTCGGCTCTGACAGCGACAGTTCCTGGGCTGCCTTTTGGATAGTCACGATCGCGCGACGCTGGAGGAGTCCATGTACCATACCTGCCGAGGCAGCGGCCCGGCCTAAATCCTGAATTCTGTGGGCGTCAGCCTCAAATAGGCGTAGCAGGTCCTGGGCGGTCTTGGCCGCCTGATCGGCTGTCTCCGTGACACCTTCAAGGAAGAACGACAGCCAGCTTTCCCAGTCGCCGGCCATTCTCACTCGTTGCAGCAGGTCATAGTAGGTGCCGCGGTGTGTTTTGAAATAGAGGCTGAGGTACAGGGTAGGCTCCCTAAGCACTTTGTTGGCACAAAGGAACAATGTGATCAAAAGGCGGCCCAGACGACCATTGCCGTCAAGAAATGGGTGGATTGTCTCGAACTGGACGTGTGCCAACGCCGCCTTGACGATGTTCGGCAGGCGATCATCGGTGTGCAAGAACTTCTCAAAGGCGTCGAGACATTGCATTAGCTGGTCAGGAGGAGGAGGGACAAACATGGCATTGCCTGGTCGTGTTCCGCCGATCCAGTTCTGCGAATGCCTAAATTCACCAGGTTGGGAAGAGGCGCCACGTCCCGCCTTAAGGAGAACGCCATGGATTTCGCGGATCAATCGGAGAGAAAGCGGAAATCCTCCCCGCATGCGATCGAGACCATGTTCAAGAGCGGCGATGTAGTTGGAGACCTCTTCGACATCATTCAGAGGGACCAGCGGTAGCTCATCCGCCTCAAATAGCAGCAAATCGGAGAGTGACGATTGGGTGCCTTCGATCTGGGACGACAGCAAGGCCTCTTTCCGTACGTACATGAAGATAAACAAGGGCGGAGCGGGAAGAATGGACGTAACGCCGTCCAAACGCCCCAGGGCTAGGTGTTTGATCCCAGGCTTTGATGGGGCATCCTTATCCTCCGAATCGAAGGAGGCACTATGGGCCAGGTTCTCCATGGGAGCGCCACGA